>JBBIHC010000027.1:0-7228 GCA_037447235.1 Microcaldota archaeon | reverse complement strand
GGAACGAGCGTCCAGTAAGAATACAAATACTATGAATACGGAAGTCACCAAAACGCTTATAAGCCGGAACAGCGCATTATGCCATCAGTGATGACCAAGGTGATCTCTGAGGGCTAAAACAGGTTTTTGGTCCGGTGATGACTGACGTGCGGTCTGAGTAATTTTAGTTAGACGAGTGCATTTTCTAATGAAATGCAGTTCTACTTCCATATTTTAATTTCTATAATTTTAATTTCTATAAATAGTATTGGGAAGAATATTCCTGCAATGTAACCCACATAGTGTCCGATTGCGTTTGTCACGCCTCCATTTTGAACTGTAACTTGCATCAATGAGGGAAGAGAAAACAGAACGAACAGGGCAAGCATAAACGTAAGACATTCTTTGATCGGTAAACGGCGCTGAGCTTTGAGTTCTTTTTCTTCATTCCTTAGAAGAACGACTATGCTTTTGAGCAGATGGCGATTATAGTACAAAAGACCGATTGCCAAGATAAATAAAACGGCCGCGAACGCTGGATTATTGGCTAGCCAGTAACTGGCTACTCCGATAAGGGCGTTTATGCAAAGAAAGAGGTAAATGAAGTTTATGTCTGCGTTAAGTTTCCATATGTCCTTTACATACCGATAAGTAACATACATAAAGTAGCCAAATAACCCGGCAACTACTCCAGAAAATCCTTGTGAGTTAAGGACCGGAACGTAAATGGCCGTAATAGCCGAAACAATGAACGGTAGAACAATAAACAGAAAACTCATTGCTTTGTAGAAACTAGCTTTGTTCGGTTCAAATTTCAAGATTAAGTAAATCACTATAAGGTATGCGCTTACGTTGGCCACAAGATGCCAAAAATCCGTATGAGTATAGTTAGACAGGAACATACTCAGAATAGAAACGTTATTTTTGTTGAGAACAAAATACGCGTCTTTTATGTTGCTTGGTATAAAATAGATCAGAAAAAGAATTAGTGGAATTCCAAGAAATAGGAAAATTTTCTCGTTTCTACTCCACCAATCAAAATCCATGGCTTTCACATTTAATGGTTATGCGGTCTTACAAAAATCGGTTTGTTTTGGATTAAAACGGACTACTGCATTAGTGGCATCAACTTCGACGCGCATTCCGTCTTTTAACAAAGAATACGCATCGTCCTCGATTTTATCAACCATCGGTATCCCGGAGATTATCGCGCCGACGGCGACTATCGTTTCAGCCTGTTTGTTTATCATCGCAAGCGGGGCGACGCTGTTCTTCTTCAGCCTGTAGAGTGTATAGGAGCCGACCGTGGAGCCCTTGCCATAAGGGAAAACGAGCACCTTTCCGGCAATGCTTTTGCCTTCAAGCGGATGTCCCTTCTCAATCACGACGCCGGTGTTTGGGTCAACACCACCATAAAAAGAAATCGGCTCGCTGCTGAAAAGCACCTCGCCTTCGGCAAAGCCCTTGCTTATCTTCCTGCACTTTATGACATCCATAAACATCACCCCTTTTTCCACTTGCCGGTTATCGCCGCCTCAATACATTCCTCAAGAGTGCCGAATTTTGTCCTGAACGCGTTTGAGCCGCGGGCGTAATAGCATCCTTTTGCCGAGTCTATTGCCATCACCCTGAACCTCCCTTTAAGCGGCGCGACAGCCATGCAGGTGTCGCAAGCAAACTTCGCGCCGGCATCTTCTATGATTTTTGAGTATCCTGCCCGGTCCGCGAGCTCCTTCGTCTGCCGGGCAGTGGCTATCCAAAACTCAACCTTCACGCGCTTCCCCTCAAGCAATTTGGCTATTTTCCTGATTTCGTTTATGCTGGCGTGCGGGCACCCGACCGAAACGAAATCCACTTCCTCGTCCCCGTCATTCAAGGCAGCATACGCATCCTTTATGTCTTCCTCTGTTATCTCCATAGTCTCTTTTGGCTTTCTTGTTTTGTTCGGCGTTATTCCTTTTATGTGAAAAATTGACGGGCCGCCGTAGGTTGGAAGCGCTGCGCAAAGAGCCTTGAGCTCCTCCATGCTTGCCTTTTTTATCCCCGTAATATAGGGTATCCTGTTTCCTGCCTTTTTTCCCAAAACATAGCCCAGGGCCGCAAAATCCGATGTTCCGCCAAGCCGAGCTTTGACAGCAACGTGAATCTGCGCCTGCCTGTTCTCATCCAGATGAAGCCCGTATTCCGGCGTCCTTCCGGTAAGCGCAGCGGCAAGTGCCGACGGACCGCCCTCCCGATTCGTGCGTGCCCCGAGCACAGAGTTTGCGAATGTAACTGCTGACGACTCGCCCCAGGCAACGTGCTCGCCGAATCTTGGCAGGTTGCCCACAAGGTAGGGAGTGCAGGTACAGGACACCACTATGCCCATCCTTGCGAATGCGTTTATGATGGCGAGCTGTTTCTGCGCGAAGTCATCGCTTATGCCGAGCTTTTTCCAGTCCTCGATATCCATTCCCGCAGGATTGAGCGTTGCAAGCACGCGCGCCTTTCCGTCCCTGGCGAGATCCTCAAGAAACTCAAGCCCGGCGTCGCCGAGATTGTGGTAGGAAACGCCGCTTACCTGAACAGAGCTGACGGGCACGAGCCTTTTCGCGCCGTAAATCCCGCCAAGCGCTACAAGTATTTCCATTGCCATTCTGGCTGCGTTTCCGTGTTTTCCCTCCAGCATCTCCTTCTCTTCTTTCGCGAGCTTCATCTGCCACTCACCTGCCTTTTATGTATTCATCCAGATTGATATCCCTGAACCTCGCCTTTTCAAAATTCTTTCCGTGAGCCATTAAGGGTTTTGTCGCATCCACGCCAACCTTGCAGGTTGCGTAAGTGTTCGGATCAGCAGACGGGTCGAGCGATGAGCCTTTCTCGTTCGGCTTGATTACTATATCCTTGTCTCCCTGCACCCTGGTCGCAATCGCCCATTCAACATCAAGCGGGTTGTGAATGTCTATGTCTTCGTCAACAACGACAATATGCTTCAGCGATTTGTGCCCTCTGAACGCTGCGTCTATGGCTTTCCTGCCGTCATCCCCGTTTTTCTTTTTGATTGACACGACCGCATGCAGCCAGGAGCAGCCGCCCGGAGTTATGTTAACGCCTTTGCATTCGCATACCTTGCTTACTTCGTTGAATATCGTAGGCTCGCGCGGCATTCCCATAAGTATCTTGTGCTCAAAGCCGCCCGGAAGAAGGGTGTGGAAAACCGCGTTGTTCCTGTGGTGTATTTTATTTATCCTGATGACCCGCTGCCTGCGCACTATGTCGTATGTTTCCGTGAGGTCCACAAAAGGGCCTTCATCGTGCATTTCGTTGGTTATCGTCGCCTCCACTGCGATTTCAGCGTCTGCCGGCACGCTTATGCCGTTGTCAAGGGTAACCGTCCTGACAGGAGCGAGCGAATTCGCGATTGTCAACTCATCCATTCCAAGCTCAACAGAAATAGCGGAAGCGAGCATGACATTTATCGGCGCGCCTATTATGAATGCTACATCAAGCGTTCCGCCGGCCCGCTCTATAAATGTGCTCAGGTGCCTGGGAAGTATTCTTATTGACAGCCTGTCCTTCCCTATCTGCATCATCCTGTGGAAGGAGCAGTTCCTTCCGTATTCCGGGTCGTTTGCGATCACTATTGCTGATGCAATATAGGGCCCGCCGTCTTTTTCTGCGTGCGTGAGCATCGGGAAAATGTCAAGATTTGGTTCGGAAATGGTATTCTCAAGAACCGGCGCCTTTTCCTTCGGCACTTCAACCGGCTCTGAAGGCCTGTTTATCGCCTTGGCCAACCTTGGAATCAAATCGCTCCTGCTGACGCCGAGGTATCTTGCAACCAGCCCGCGGGTTGCGAAAACATTTCCCACTGCCTTCATTCCGCAGCCTTCAATGTTGTTAAACTTAACCGGCATTTCGCCTGCCTTCTTCAGCACTGCGGCTGCCTCGTATTTTTGCGAAACTGGCCTGTCAATGATCCGCAAGGTGCCGTCGCGCTCAAGCTCATCAACGAAATCGCGAAATGACCGCACCATCATTTTCCACCCCATCTTCTGTAAAGCCGGTGCTTCACGCCGAGATGGTCAAGCACCCTGCCAACCACAAAATCAACAAGATCATCCGCGCTTTGGTTGCGGGAGTAAAAGCCCGGGCACGCCGGCAGTATTGTGCCGCCTGCCAAAGCCACCCTCCTCATATTTTCAATTGCAATCAGCGAAAGCGGGGTTTCGCGAACAACGAGGATGAGCTTCCTGCGCTCCTTCAGGCAAACCTCCGCTGCGCGCGTAATCAGTGTGTCGCCTATGCCGTTCGCAACCTCGCCCAGCGTCTTTACAGAGCACGGAATTATCACCATCCCGTCAAACTCGTGCGAGCCGGATGCAAAAGGCGCCGAAAGGTCATCTTCCTGATAATCGCTTCTGGGAAGCCTTGCATTTTCGCACTTTGCAACAGTTTTGGCGCCCCTGCTCACCACTACGCTGACATCGTGGCTCTTCTTCAGTTCTTCCACCAGCCTTTCTGCGTATATGATGCCGGAGGCTCCGCTTACTGCCACCAAAAACCGCATAATTTTAGTAAACCGGCATTTATTTATAATGCTTTGTTTTAAAGTGCCGCGCCAGCATCTCACGGCCCTGGAACAAATTCGGTATAGATATCCTTTTTCCCTGTTATCGCGTTTTCCACCCGCTTCGGGTAACTTCCGTTGACGATTATTGTCCTGGCCTTTAGCCGCATAAGGTTCTTTATTTTTCCCGCCATCCCGCCGGTTACGTCAGTATGCTGCGAATTGCCCGCACTCCTCAGGACTTCCCTAAAGTTGCGCTTTCCAACCTTTTTTATAAGCTTTCTCCTGCTTCCGCTGCTCCCAAAAACACCATCAACATCGCTCACGAAAACCAGCCTGCCTGCGATTTTTTTGCCGAAATGCTCCATCAGCCTGTCGCCCGATATTATGGATGTGATTGAGGCGTCGTCCAGCACGACATCCCCGTGGGTTACCGGAACAAAGCCCTTTTCCAGGTATTCCCTGATCATACTGTCGTTGATTTTCGCCGGCTTTCTGTCTTTTTGCTTCAGGAAGGTTGCAGGGTGGAAGGAAACTGCCGGCACGCCTTTTCTTATCAGGGTGTTTACGACAAGCAGGGAGAGCTCCTCGCAGAGCGCGTGAACCTCTGCAAATCCGAGTTTTCCGTTCTTCTTTCCGCGTATTCCTTCAGCAAGGCCGTATTTTTTTGACGGAATGTGCGCATAAGAGCCTGCGCCGTGCACCACTATGAACGTGTAGCCCTTCCTGTGGAGCCGCGATATAACGCCGCACAGCGCATTTATGGACCGAAGTTTCGGTTTCCTGAACCTCCCCTTGTCGGTTATTATGCTTCCGCCGAGTTTTACCGCAATCAGCATAAACTAGAAATGAATGAAAAAACTTAAAAACAGGTGCAGAATTCAGGAAAGAAAAGCGTTGCTGCTTGATTTACTTCAGCTCTACCCAGAATTCCACGACGCCGCTCGTGCCCTTGTAGGTGCTAAGGGCTGCCGGGACCCTTATGTCGTACTGCGGGTCATAGGTTCCGTTAATCTCATTGACGAATACCACGTCCTGGTTTTGGGCTGTGCTGAATTGAGGGCCGCCCTGCGACGCGTCCCACATAATTCCTGTCTTGTGGACTGATTGGTAGGAGGAGTTGGCAATTGGGATGTAGTTGACCAGCCTGCCATACACATATATGTTCCTCGTGTAAAGCGGATTGCTGCCATCCGGGGCGAACAGGTTCACTATGCTGTCATAGTAGCCGGTCGTGCCGAGAAGGGTGTCAAGTTCGGAAAAGTCATTGGTGGAGTTTTGCTCTGACACGTTCCTGCCAAGGGCAAGCACTGCCGCCCAATCAATATCCGCATCGCCATTGATGACATACACGTTTCCGCCGTTTGACGCGTTCCAGACCCAGGTATAGAACATGGCAGTGCTGTTTGGAGCCAGAATAAGGCTGCCGCTCACATTGCCGAAGAACCTATGCCATATCTCTGAGCACGAGAATGTGCATCCCGGATGATTGTTTTCAAACCAGAAGTACCATGAATCGCACCTGTCAAGCTGGCCCAGATTGGAGGCGTTGGAATTGTTCACATCTATGGTATTGAAGCACACGTAATTGTCGGTGAGGTTGTTGAAAGCGCTGGCCCCATCCATAAGAACTCCGGTCTGCGAGTTGTTATAAACCGAGTTGTTGGTGAGGTTGTTGTTGGAGCTTGATAAGAAATAGAAACCGGCATTAGTATTGTTGTATACTGTATTGTTTATGATGATGTTGTTTGGACTTGAAGAAAAGACTATACCAAATTGATTGTTATGAATAGTGTTATTCGTAATGTGATTATTAACGGAATTTAATTCAAGAAGGATTCCGTCCCAGAAGTTGTTATAAGCAGTGTTATTAATAATGGTATTATTGGAGCTTGAAGATAGATAAATACCATGAGAGTTGTCGTGGATAGTGTTGTTGATTAGAGTGATATTAGAATTGGAAGTAAGGTAAATACCATACTGAGAACTGTTATAGACAGTAGTGTTTGTTATAGCATTATAATTGGAACTCAACACAAGGTAGATACCATACTGAGAGCTGTTATATACCGTGATATTATTTAAGGTGTTGTTAGAACTCCATTCAAGATATACTCCAGTGAAACTATAATATACTAAACCATCATTTATAGAGTTATTAGAACTTGAAGAAATAAACATACCAACTGAATTATTATATGCCGTGTTGTTTGTTAGAGTATTGTTGGCACTCGAGGAGAGATAGAAGCCGCCATAGAAGTTCTGGGCAAAGCAATTTGATATGTTTACATTGCTTTTGGAGGTAAGATTAACTCCGTAATCAAGGTCTATGGCGTCGCCGTTTAGTATGGAAGCATTGCAGTCAAGATAGATGTTTGAGGCATTCATTACAAGCAGTGTCTGGTTGGTTGAGTAGGTATCCGTGCACAATACCGTGTCATTGTTAACATAGAATGTCCAGCTCAGGTTTACTACCTTGTTCTGGTATGTTGCTGGGTTTGAAAGGTTGACACAGCCGGTGTATTCGTCCATTGTATAGCCTGAGAAGTTATTGACTGTTGAGAATGTTGCCATGCTGTTTGTGCAAGTGAAATACGATGGACTTACTATGGTGCCGTTTGCTGCTATGTCCGCCCTTGTTGTCGGGAAGCCGGTTTTCTTGTAGACCATATGGCTGCAGTTTGCACTTATTGTGATATT
>JBBIHC010000026.1:0-7782 GCA_037447235.1 Microcaldota archaeon | reverse complement strand
CGGCAGGTTTCTGTTTTTTATTTTTGTTTTTTCGCGTTATTGCAGCTCTTTTAGCCGATTTTTTTAGCGGATTTCGTAGAATGCATTCTTCCATTCCCACATGCCTGTTTTGAGGTCGGATGCCAATATTTTAAAAAGATACCTCGCAAATAAAGTCCGTGAACAGTAAGGCAAAGGCAAAAGAGGAAGCAAAAGAGGCTGAAGCGCCAAAAACAGATGTTTCGCGTTTTACAGATTCACTGCGCCAGCTTTTCAACCAGTACCTATCCGTATGTTTCAAGATAATCGATAATTTGAAGTATTCTTCTGTCCAGGAATGGAAGCGTTTTACGCAGGGTGATGTTGCTGTTGCCGCTGATGAGAAAAGGACATTTTCCAATAACATAAAGGACATTTTTGTTCTTGCAGCAATAGGTTACTTATTGGTATTTATTGCGTTTTGGTGGCTAACCGTGCCGTTTTTCTTTTTTTCAATCCCCATACTGCTTCTGGGCGTGCTTCTATCCCCGCTGCCCTATCTCATTAATGCGGCGATTTTGCACGTGCTGGCGAAACTGCTTGGCGGAAAAGGAAGGTACAACGATGCATTATCAATAATGGTTCTTTCAAGTGCGGCATCCCTGCTGCTCAGCATACCTCTCAGCCTTCTATATGCGATACTCATAGGCTTGCTGTTTTCTTCGTTAAACTATGCTTGTTGGGCGTATGCGATCTACCTCCAGTATAAGTCCCTCATGCAGGTCTATGGCTTATCGCAAAAACGTTCAATAGTTGCAATAGTTGCATATTTTGGCATAGGGTTTTCCATAGTCATATTGTTGTATATGCTGTTGGCATTGCTTCGGGTGTTAACATGACTGAGGACACAAACATAGAAAATTTGATTGCAAAGTATTTTGGTGTTGTTGACTGGGTAATATCAAAAATACCTTATGACAAGCTTCCCAGGTGGAAGCAGTTCTTTTTAGCACCAGAAGAAGTGATTTCAAAAGAGCCGGAAACAATCGTTTCAAACATAAAAAATATCTATGTCTATTTCTTATTGAACATTCTGTCAGCAATGCCCCTGTTGATTGTTTCAGGGATTGTATTTTTGTTGCTTGCATCTGCAAGACCAGTTGCCGGTGTATTAGCGGCAACGACCCTTGGAACGGCATTATTGATATCCATCTCTGCAGCCATCATACTTTGCCCGCTATTTTTCCTGATACCGGCAGGCATTGAATATGTCATTGCGAAAATACTCAAGAGCACTGCAGATTTCAAGACCCATTTCAACGCATCCGTACTTCCGGCTCTTTCGCTTTCAGTCGTTCTTTTACCAGCAGCCTTCCTACATTCTGTTTTCGGTGTGTTAGGCATGGTTCCAATTGCCGGTTTTGTGTGCAACATAATTTCATACTTCATGTCAATCCTGTTCGCAGTTGTTCATATCTATGCGATCTACCTACGATACCGGGCGTTCAAGGTCGTGCATAAACTTGACACTTTGAAAACCGCGATAATAACTCTCAGCGTACCAATACTGGAACTTCTTATTATTATCATTCTTATAATTGCATTTGTTTGGCTCTATTTAAGGAGCCTTGGCATTTTGTCCTAAAACAAATACAGCAACATTCCTGCTCTTTCAGGCTCTTCGCCATAGCGCCAGACCTTTGCGGTCTGCGCACCATCCGCCTATCCCTTACACAACAACGCACCGCAGGCATAATTAGTTTGTCTTGCTGTTTGCGCCTTCTTTCTCAAAGTTTGCCACATACCAGATCTTGACAATCTGCGTCAGCACAATGTAGCAAATAACAGTCCCTGCAAGGAAAACCCAGTAAAGCGGCGGCAGCTCAACAAAGCCGAGCGCTGCCGCAAAAGGAGACAGCACAAGGCCGATGCCTATAAGTGAAACCGCCAATGAGGCAAGAATCAGCTGGATTGACGCCCTGCTTTCTATGAACGGTATCTTGTTTGTTCGTATGACGTGTATTATGATGCTTTGCGTTACAAGCGACTCCACGAACCAGCCGGTGTGGAAAAGAGCCGCCTTGTCAATGCTGTTCGCGCCGAACACGAACCACATTGCAGCATAGGTGGCATAGTCAAAAATAGAGCTTACCGGGCCTATGAATATGATGAAGTTCTTTATGCCCTCAATGTTCCATTTTCTCGGTTTAACCAGCCATTCTTTGTCAACACTGTCGGTCGGTATGGCAGTCTGCGACATGTCGTAGAGCAGGCTGTTTATCAGTATCTGCAGCGGCGCCATCGGCAGGAAAGGAAGAAGCACGGAGGCGCCGAGAACGGAAAACATGTTTCCGAAGTTTGAGCTAGCAGCCATTCTTGTGTATTTCACGATGTTGCCAAAGGTCCTCCTTCCCTCAACTATCCCGTCTTCCAGCACAAGCAGGTTCTTTTCAAGAAGTATGATATCAGAAGATTCCTTTGCTATGTCAACCGCGTTGTCAACTGAGATGCCGATGTCGGCTGCCTTGAGCGCAGGTGCATCGTTTATCCCGTCTCCCAGATAGCCAACGACATGGCCGTTTTTCTGCAATGCCTTTATTATCCTTTCCTTGTGCAAAGGCGAAAGCTTGGCGAATATCGTCTTTTCTTCAACGACCTTCCTCAAAGTTTCATCATCCATCTTATCTATATCGCTTCCAACCAGAATTCCCTTCACTTCCATGCCTATCTGTCCTGCAATCCTGTTTGAGACAAGCTCGTTGTCGCCCGTGAGTATCTTGACCTCAACGCCGCTGTTCTTCAGTGTCGCAACCGCTTCCCGGGCGCTTTCCTTTGGGGGGTCAAGAAAAGCCACAAAACCAATCAGGACAAGGTCTTTTTCGTCCGCTGTTGAATAGACCTTCTGCTCCAAAGGCACTTCCTTGTAGGCAATCGCTATGACGCGAAATGCATCCTCGCAAAGCGAGCGGACAAGGGAGCGCATCTGCCCAATCTTCTTTTTGTCCGGCTTCTTTCTCTCGCCCTTATACTCGATGAATTTTGCTATGCCCAGCACATCTTCCACAGAACCCTTGCATATGAGCAGTTGCTTCTCGTTCTTATGGTTCACGACAACAGACATCCTTTTTCTTTTGAAATCCCACGGAACCTCGTCAACCTTCGTGTAATCCTTCATGAGCGGCTCAAGGTTGTCGCTTTTTCCGTGCTCTATCACCGAGATGTCCATCATGTTCTTGAGCCCGGTCTGGTGGTAGCTGTTGAGGAATGCGTAAAGAAGCACCTCGTCGTTTTCGTCCCCTTCGACATCTATGTGCCGCTCAAGCACTACTCTTCCCTGTGTGAGCGTGCCGGTTTTGTCAGTGCACAAAACATCCATCGCGCCGAAATTCTGGATGGAGTTAAGCTTCTTGACGATTACCTTGCGCTCGGCCATCGTTTTTGCACCGTTTGCAAGGTTCACCGTTACTATCATCGGAAGCATTTCAGGAGTGAGGCCGACCGCTATCGCTATCGCGAAAAGGAATGCCTGCCCGAAGTCGTTTTTCGTCAGCGCGTTGACGAAAAATATCACGGGCACCATCACCAGCATGAACTTTATCATCAGCGATGTAAATCCTTCTATTCCCCTGTCAAAATCCGTCTTTACCGGGGTCTGCTGGACGCTTTCTGCTATCGCGCCGAAATAAGTGTGCTCGCCGGTTGCCACCGCTATTGCGACTGCCCTGCCGCTCTCAATCGTGGTGCCCATGAAGCACATGTTCTGCAGTTCAAACGGGCTGCGCACCCCCTTTTTCTCCAGCACTGCCGCGTGCTTTTCCACAGCCAGGGCCTCTCCCGTCAGCGTGCACTGGTTCACGAAAAGGTCCTTCGATTCCATCAGGCGGACATCTGCCGGCACGAGGTCCCCCGCCGAAAGGTAAATGATGTCGCCGGGGATTATTTGCGATATGGGGATCTCCTGCTTCTGGCCATTTCTCATCACGGTTGCGGTGGTTCTGACCATCGCCTTAAGCCTTTCCGCAGCCTCGTCAGCCCTTGTTTCCTGTATGAAACGAAGGAGCACGGCAACAGCAACCATGAACATTATTATTGCCGCCGCAGTCAGGTCTTCCGTCAAATAGGAAACAAGCGCAAGCAGCGTCATAAGAAGATTGAGCGGATTGCCGTAGGCTTCTGCCAGGCGGTCAAGCCAGCTTTTCTTCGCCACCTTCACAGGCCTGTTTTCCCCGTATGTCTTCAGTCTCGCCCTTGCTTCCCTTGTGGTAAGGCCGAGCAAAGTGGTGTTCAGTTTCTTCATCAGGTCCTCGGTTTTCATTTCCGAGACCTCTATGACGTTGCCTGCCAGCCGCATGTACCTCTCTATCCTTGTCATATGCCTTCTTTTTTTCGGCTGGGGAAACATCCGTTGCCAAACAGCTTCAAGAATTTTCAAGGCCGGCTCACCATCTCTTTCTCCTGAAAATGTTTTATGGCTAAGGTATATATTTGTTTCTTTGCCTTGTTTGACAATGCACGTTTTGGATCCGCATAAAACGCCAAAAGCGCTCGCGGCCGGCTTCCTGCAGGACGGCAAGAGGGCTTTTTTTCTCTGCGTAAAGACAGAAGGCGGAATGTTTCTGGAGCTGCCTTCGGTGCTGCTTTTTGGCGGCGATGACCCGGTAGCCGCGCTTTCAGCAGTCTTCCGCGAATACGCAGGCATAGACGCGCAGGTCGGCAATATTGTTTTTGAGGGAAGGTACAACGCCGGCTCAAGAAGGCGGAAGGAATGGATACCGGCGCTCCTGTTTGCGGCGAGCGCAAAGAGGAAAAACGCAAAAGTAAGCCCGCCTTATTCCGGGTTCAGGTGGCTTGGCTTCGGCGAAATCGCATCCGCCAGGCTTTCGCGGAAAAGCGAATGGCTGCGCCGGGCAGGCAGGCTCGCTTTTCAGGATTGCACGGCGGCAGGGCCGGCAAATGAAGAGTGATGCGTGCCGTTCAACCTGCCCTTCATTGCTGGCGCTCCGGCGGCCATTAAGCACGCATCGCGATAGATTATTAATTTGTTTTTTTTAATTCTTTCCCATGAAAACATACACCGATTATCTTTTTTTCAATACCCGGAGCAGGATAGAGTTCGTCAGGATTACCGAGCAGGTTGACGATGTCATCCAAAGAAGCGGGATAAAGGACGGCCTCGTGCTTGTCAACCCGATGCACATAACTGCGGCAGTCATAGTGAACGACGACGAGAGCGGGCTCAAGCGGGATTTTGTCCGCGTGCTCCAGAAGCTTGTGCCGTACGATGAGCGGTACGAGCACAATGTCGGGGAGGACAACGCCGCGGCGCACATATGGCGGCAGCTGATGGGCCATCAGGTCATCATGCCTGTCCGCAACGGAAGGATGGAGCTTGGCACCTGGGAGCAGCTTTTCTACTGTGAGTTTGATGGGCAGAGGACGAAAAGGGTGCTTGTCAAGGTTATCGGCGATTAGCCTTCTCCGGCACGATGTCCGCCAGATAGCTTTTTCCGACTGCCAGCCATTTCGGCCAGCGTATCTCTATTTTTTTGCCGACTAACCGGACCTCCAGGGGGTGCTTTCCTTTCGGTATTGCTGCATCCTTGAATGCTATCCTATTTTCACTTTCCGGCTTTTCAAGACCTATTCCCTTTAATGACTCGAACAGCAGTTCGGCGGTTTTTTCGTCATCAAAACTTATGCTGAACGGCTCGGCAACCTTGCCGTTCAGACCTGCGACAATAATCTTGACGCTATCTTCAACCAAATCCTTCATGCTATCCTTCAGTTCCTTTATGAGCTCCTCGTTTGGTTTGGCGCTTATTATGGGGGTGAACCGGATTTTGCCTTCTGCTTCTTCCGCAATGTCCGCGATTTCCCGCAATGTTTCAGCAGGCGTCATTTCTGCAGCTTTCTCAAGCAATGCATTGATTTTCTCCTGGTATTCCTTTGGAATTTTTCTCGGAACAAATCTCAGTTCGGTTATAGTTATTTCAAGATATCTGGCACTTTCAATCTCATCTGCCAGCTTTCTCAGGGAATCCGGGTCGCTTTTTGCCTTCGCCATTTTTCTCGCTTCGCCGGATATCGCGGCTGCGAGCCTCTTCAGCGCTTCGCCGTATTTTGCTTCCAGCATTTTGCTTAGCTTCTCCGGATTCAGCTCCTCTTTCAGTTGCTCAAGCGGCACGGCCTCCTCTTTTTTAACAAGCTTCGGCATATGCTCCACCTTTTTGCACTTTATGCATATGTAAGTTTTTTAATTATTGATGCGTAAGCTGCTCATGGACATTGAAGCGCTCGCAAAACTCACCCGGATAGAGCACGGGATAATGTATGCCCTTGCTGTTCTGGTGGGCATTGCCGTGACCGGAGTTTTTCCATCCTTGTATGCCCTCCTGCTGGCATTTCTGGTGCCGCTTTTCAGCGAGATGGGCGCCTTTGCCATAAATGATTATCTTGACATTGCTGCGGACCGGGCGAACAGAAGGATGGACAGGCCGCTGGTGTCCGGCAGGATTTCGCCATCGTTTGCGCTTGCGTTCGGCGCGTTCTCAATCCTTCTTTCCCTCATTTGCGCGTTTTTCATTAATGAAAGCATATTCCTGCTTACCCTTGCCCTTAACGCGCTCGCGCTGCTGTATAACGCAAAGCTGAAACTGCTGCCGCTTATAGGCAATGCATACATCGCCTTCACCATGGGAATCCCATTCGTTTTCGGCAATCTTGTCGTGTCCGGCAATATCATTGCCGTGAATCTTCTGCTGTTCGCGCTTGGCTTTCTTGCAGGGCTGGCCAGGGAAATAATAAAGTCAATAGAAGACATTGAGGGGGACCGGGCGGCAAGAAAAGCCGCCACGCTGCCGGTTATCATCGGGGAAAAATACGCGCTCGCAACAGCGATAGCGGTTTACCTTGTTTTTCTGCCACTCTCATTCCTTCCGTTTGCCTACGGCCTGAAAGGCAACGCGGTCTCCTATGTCCTGCTCGCCATCGCCATACTGCTGGTTCTTGCGGGCATTTTTTGCTCGCTGAAAAGCGATTACAGAAAATCGCGTTTGCTGAGCCTTGCCGCCTTTTTCATCGGCCTGCTTGCATATCTTTTTGCCGCTTTGTTTTTTAGTTAAGTTTATAAATATTGCGTGAGGTTCTTATCCAAAAAAGGTGAATGCTATGGCTGAAAAAAAATCAAAGGGAGGCCTTGAGCCAAAATACGGCGAATGGGCATTTTTGCTGGGCGTGGTCCTGGCCCTCGTGGTCGGCCTTTTCTCAACGCAGCTGGGCTGGTCCGCCGTTTACATAATAAGCTTGCTTTGCCTGCTTGGTCTTATCGTCGGTTTTATGAACATTCCTGAAAAGGAAACAGTTTCTTTCCTCGTAGCCACTATAGCGCTTCTGAGCGTCATTGGTTCCTGGGCTCCGCTGGCAAACCTGATAAACGGCATTGCCGCGCAGGTCGGCTTTGTCAATGCCGGTGCAGTGCTTGTTGAGAAGCTGGCTGGCGTGATGTCTGCATTGGCTGCCTTTGTCGGGCCTGCGGCGCTGGTCGTTTCGCTCAAGCTTATCTACGAGCTGGCTTCAAAGTAGTTTTTTGTTTTTTCTTTTATTTGTTTTTTGTGCAGTCAATCGCATTTCATTTAGAATACACTGGAGTGAATTGTGCGAGCATCGGCTCTGCTGTAGAAACACATTCACTTAAAACACAGGGGTTGGGCGGCCGAAAGAACGGCGAACCGTTCTTTGGGCGCTCAGGAACGACGATTCGTTCCTGACGTGACGGACTAAGGGGGCGCTGAGAATTACCGGAGCAGCCCCCTTGGGCTGTCATAA
>JBBIHC010000025.1:0-8000 GCA_037447235.1 Microcaldota archaeon | reverse complement strand
ACCTTCATCCGGAGATTCCCATATATATGTGGGAAGCAACAAAACTAATAATAGAGTCCAGCCAGGAGACTGCCTACGGAGGAACGCAATACATAACCAGGGAAAACAAGGTAAATACCTTTCGCACCGGCAAGGATTTCACGGTGGGCGATTTCACCATACGCCCGATCCATGTTGACCATTCGGTGCCGGGTGCGTACGGGTTCATAGTGGAAACTTCGGAAGGAAACATCGTTTACAGCGGGGACCTGAGGAAGCACGGGCCACGGGCTGATATGACTGAAGATTTCATAAGGGCAGCAGCGGAATGTGATCCGGTTCTTTTCATAGTTGAGGGCACGAGGCTTACCGAAAATGAGAACAGGGCAAATTACACGGAAAACCAGGTGCAGGCCCAGAGCAAAAGAATAGCAAAAGAAAAAGGCTTCGTGCTGGCGATGAGATACCCCAAGGACATAGACCGGTTCAGAACATTTTATTCAATAGCAAAGGAAACCGGAAAAGAACTTGTGATAACAATGAAAACGGCGCACCTTCTTCTTTCGCTAAAAAAAGACCCCATAGGCCTGCCATCCCCATACAAAGACGAGACGATAAAGGTCTATGGGAGGGAAAAACAAAAATACAAGAACTGGGAACTGGAGATGCTCCCGAAGTGCGTTGATTCAAAATACGTGGCGGAGCATCAGAACAACATAATACTTGAGCTTGAATTCTTCCAGCTGCCGGAACTGATAGACATAAACCCCAAAGGAGGGGGGTGCATCCATTCTATGAGCGAGCCTGTTGAGGAAGACCCGATTTCGCAGGTCTCGGACGATGTTTTACGGCGATGGGCAAGGAAATTTGGCCTTGATTACCACCAGCTGCATGCGTCCGGCCACGCTTCCATGGGCGAGATATTCCAGTTTATTGACATCATAAAACCGAAAAAAGCCATGGTGGTCCACACAACCGGGGCGCACCTCTTCAAAGGCGATAACGCCATCCGTCCGGAAAAAGGCGGAAAAATAGAGATAAAATAGCCGGCAAAGGCCCGCGTTATTGTGGTTTTCCTCTTGTCGCGCCGAGGTTAAGGGTTTTGTTCAGCAATTCTAAAAGATCTGACGGAATGTCCAAACCGCAATACTCGTTAATCAGTTTATTAAACGGATCAACATAATCTTCATTAAAATTTAACATAAACCAGGATCCGATTTCACTTAAGTTTTTTGCATTTATTCCAAGCCTGCCAAACTCGGCAAAAATCGGGCTCAGATGGGAAGTAAATATCATATAACAATACATGAAGCGGTCATATTTAATCGTATTTTCGTCTTTAAGCAATGCTCCGAGCCGCACGAAATAGTATTCGAGCAGCGCCGCGTCACCCGCATTCCTGCTTTTTTCAACTGATTCGTATCCCTTTTCAGCGGCTTTCTTCAGGGCAAAAAGCATGATTACTTTATGGAATTCACCGCCCGGTTCATTTAACGCAGCGTAAGACTCCCTTTTTGGTATCCCGTCCCAGTCTAGCTTTCCGTCGTTGTACATTTTTATGGCATATTTGATTGAAAAGGACATCATTTCGTTCACATATTCATCTATCTTCCGCCCTATCTCGTATTTTTTGTTTCTTAATTTTTGCAGCTTTTCGCTATCAACAATTCCATCTTCTTTCACAAGATCGCCAACAATCCTGCTCTCAAACTCTTCTGCCAGGTGATTAAAGGCAATGCGCTGGCGATCCGCTGCTTGGTTTTCATTATTCTTGTTCCTTTTAAACAGCCGTATCATAGAAGTATTTATTGCAAGGAAGGATATATAAATATTTTGTTGTAATCAGGGTATTGTGATGATTGTAAAACAATGCAAATGATGCGTAAATAATAAAAAAATATATAAATACTTGCATTTTATTCCTTACGTGAAAATATGGCATCAACGAGTTACAAGACCCATGCGCGAGCAAAGCCTCTTGAGGCAATGATCTTTAGGCTGGCATCCCGCTATGAGCCGGCCCTGGAAGGATTGACAAGGGCGTATGTAAGCAGGCATATGATTGCCGAAAGGGAAAAACGGGCAGATAAAAACATAACGGCGCTTGTCAAAGCCGCGATGGCAAGGCTCGCAGCAACCGACGGAAACAAGGAATATTGGAGCTATACTAAAAAACATTCGATGGAAGTTGGCTTTTTTTCCTATCTGATGATAAAGGAGGCACGGCGGCATGGTCTTCCTGAAGCCGAAAAGGCCAACGAGGACATAGTTTTTATAGGCGGCCTTCTCCATGACATCGGAAAAACCTTTCTTCCACGCGCGATCGTGATGAAGGAGCTTGGCGTTGGAGTGCCTTTTCTTTCCCTATTAGAAGGAAGCCGGCTAAAAGATATTGAAAGAAGGGTGCTGCGATACGAGCACATAGTGGCAGGGACAACCTTTGAAAGGCTTTTCGGAGGCGACCCCCATATAAGGATAGTCTTTGACATGACCGGCCTTCATCATGTCAGCTATAATGGAATGGACAACGGCGCCGCGAGCTACCCTTCCCTCATATGCGGCAAGGACCTGCCGCTCCATTGCAGAATAGCAAAAACAGCTGATTTTGTTTCTGCTGTTCGACCTCGGCATTACAGAAAAGATAGTTTTATACAAACCATTGATGATGCCGTTGCCTACGCGGTGTCGGTCGCTGGCATTGAGCTTGACCGGCTCACGGTCAGCTGCCTTTTGGCAGGGCTTTACGATATAACTTTGTCAGACGCCTCGGAAGCGATAAAAAAATACGTTAACCCAGAAGGGCAAGCCGGAGTATTAAATATCTATCGCGCAAGGCAGTATGCAAAAGAAGAGGTAATGGAAACGCCTTTTTTCAGGCAATTGGCAAAAAGCCGTGCGCTGAAAAGGATTCGCTCCTACGCTGAAGAAGCGATGGATTGTGCCAAAAAACACGGCATTGAAAATTTTGTTGAAATCCCGAAAGAAATACTGGGTAAAGAAAATGCCGGGGAAGACTGCCGAGCCCAGGGCTCGGAACAGAGCCGTTTCAGTCCCGAGCAGTAGGTTCGATATTTGCCCCCTGCATTGTAACACAGGTTCGGGTCAGAACAGAACTCTTATCAGCCATGTCAAACCATCTTGTTGTGATCGGCGATTGCAGGAACATGGCTGAAGTGGAGAACGACTCGGTTCAGCTCGTTGTAACGAGCCCGCCGTATTTTAACGTGAAGGACTATGGCCTGGACAACATCGGCTCGATAAACGAATACGGCGTCTATCTCCGGGCCATGCGGCAGGTCTTCAGCGAGTGCTACCGCGTCCTTGAGGAGGGCCGCTATTGCTGCGTTAACGTCTCGGACGTGATAAGCGGGGAGATGAAATATCCTACCCCATGCCACTATGTCGCTCTCCTGCAGCGGGCCGGGTTCGACTACCGGGACGATATTGTGTGGAAGACGCCCAGCGGGATAGGCTCGAAGTCCGCAGGCGGGACCGGGAAGCGGTTCGGCACGCTCATCCAGAATCCCTACCCGATGTACTACTATCCGAACAACATCTACGAGCACATCCTGTTTTTCAGGAAGGGAAAGTTCGACTTCAAGGCCGTAAGCAAGGAAGAGAAAGAACAGGCCAGAATTGACGTTCAGGAGGCCAAGAGGCGCTGGAGCACCGATATCTGGGAGATGGTGCCGGAAATCAAGAACAAATACACGAAGGACACGCACCCGGCCATGTTCCCTGAGGAGCTTCCCGAGGCGCTAATCAGGCTTTACACTTATCCTGGTGAAACGGTCCTGGACCCTTTTCTCGGAAGCGGGACGACCACGAAGGTCGCTAAGGCGCTTGAGCGCGATTCAATAGGCTACGAGATCAACGCGGCTTATCTCCCTGCGATAAAGAAGAAAACTGGCTACTGGCAAGGCGACCGGGATTTTCGCATTATTGTAAGGCAAGGTGATATGGATGAAAACTAAGGAATTGTTTGTGGTGGTAGCACTGCTGGGGCTCTCCGCTGCCGCGCCCCTCAGCATACCGGCAGACCAGCCGATATGCAACCTCTACGGGATAATCAAGACCATCGGGACGATTGTGAGGGTGCTGGTGGCGGCGTATGCAGGGTTTATCCTGGCCAGCACGCACGAGCTCACGGAGAGGAATGCGGCCAAATCCCTTCTGGGAGGCGTTGCCATAGGCCTGATCGTTATCTGGCTGGCACCGCTGATTGTAACCAACCTCGTAGGAGCCAGCGGAAGCGTCTGCGGGTGGACTACTTGATTGACCTTTCGGATATTGCGACGTCAATCAGGCTGGTTGCGGTATTTTTTTCGGTCGTAATCATGGGGTACGCTGGAATCATTATCGCAACCAGCAGCGACCTGTTGGGAAGGAACTGCAGGATGCCGATTACTGAGATGGCGAAGAAGCTGGGCTCCACGCCCAGAATAATCAAGTACAAAATGGACAAATGGGAAAAAGAAGAGGTCCTTACATGGAATAGGATAATTCTGGATGCTTCCAAGCTGGGAAGGGAGTACTACAAAACGCTTGTGAATTTCAAGGAGAGTACATAGGAAAAGGAGAAAAAGTTCATCGAGTTCTGCAGGTCTCACCCGGATATCATCAATATCTCCCGGGCGGCAGGGCCATGGGACATGGAATTTGAATGCGAGGTAGAAAGCCATCATAAATATAACGAACTGATGCAGGAGATGAGGAGGGCTTTCCCAAACATAATAAAGCAATACAGGAGCCTGCTGATTTACGAGCAGTTGAAGTTTGAGAACAACTTCATAAGGTACGGGATGGAAAGAGGAAAGCCCCCTGACAACCGATAGTTATTTATAGTGGGAAAGCTATAATAATTGTGTAATAAAGGTGATTATGATGGTGAACCAGGGAAGGGGTGTCCTTCACAGGAAGGGATTTGCTTCATACGCCTTGATCGCAAGGCGCGTCTAGTCTTACCGTTAGAAATAAGGGACGCCATCGGAATCAAAACCGGGGATAAAATTCTGCTTAGCGTCAGCGCTGCAGGAGACGGCAGGGTTGTTATAGAGTTAGCGAGAGCCCCGGAAGATGCCGAATCATGCGCATACTCGCGAAATGCGGGTTATGTAAAAAAACAAAAAAAGAGGTGTGAAAAATGAATGAAATGAAAAATGAAAGGGATTTACTTCACCAAAACCTACCTCGAACAAATTCGTTCTCCATCAAAAATACTTTCGTGGGGACCGCTGGTCGAGAGGTGGTCGAGAACCCCTTCTTTAAAGAAGGCCCAAATACAGCTCCAGCTTACCGATATCTGCAATCTGAGATGCCCTTTCTGCAGTTATCGTAAGTTGAGGGGAAACACAAGTCTTTCCATGCAACAGATTGAAAGAGCACTGGAAATTTTCTCACCGTCCCTCGTCATTTTAACTGGCGGCGGGGAACCAGCCCTTTACAAGTGGTTCGAAGATGCGGTGAGGCTCATCTCTCAAAAAGCAGAGAGAATCGGGATGATAACGAATGGGACCGTTCTGCCTTCTGTTGATTCACTGCTGTGGGAAAGATTCGAATGGGTGAGAATCTCCTTTTATGGACCGGCTTCATATCAGTCAAAAACGCAAGAGGAAAAGGTGCTGAGAAACCTTACTGGTTATCTCAATAGCCCTGTGAAATATTGCGGCGTTGGCATTCTTTTTGACCCTGCCAAGGATAGCATCTCCTTATTATTCGACGCCTTGAGGGAATACCAGCAGATGTGGAGGACGTGGAGAAAGCTGAATGTACAGATAAGAGTTTTAAGAACTTTTGGACCGGATCGCAGGGATTCGGACGTGAGGGAAAGCATTCAAAGAGAACTTTCTGATTCAGATGGAGAATTTTTGGAATTCCTAACAACAGCTACGAATCTTTTCGAATGGTTGGATAGAGGGCGCTCCCTGCTCGCTAGCGATACTGAAACAAATACCGCAGACAGGTGCTATCTCCCAATTCTTGAGGCGGTAATAAGGCCCAATGGGGATGTCTATCCCTGCGATACTACGCCACAATCTGGAAATTGGAGAATTGGAAACCTTTCTGATGGGGAAGAGGAATTGCTGGCAAATACGGCAAGGCTAAAGTCGGATATAAAACCGCAGTGCTGCCCAAAATGCCGTTATGATGCCATGAACAGAATTCTAGACGGCGAGCGCCAGTACAGACTTATGGCAGCAGGCATCTTTTTCATTTAGGTGAGGATATGTATTGTGCCAGAAAGGTGGGGAAAATTAATATCGGAAGAACCAAGGCCGAGTTTGTAAAATTTAAGGATAGGGCAGGTGCTGATGCTATCATGGCTATAGGAGCCCACGCAGATGACATAGAAATAGACTGTGCTGCAACTGTGATTAAGGAGATACGAAAAGGGGCGGCTGCAATAGAAGTTATCGTCAGCGATGGCTGTGCAGCTGGAAGTGCCAGGGTAAGAAAAATGGAAGCAATAGAAAGCGCTGGAATCAGGGGGGTAACCGAACTCTATTTCTTGGGCTTTCCCGATACGCGGCTTTCAGAGTGTTTCAACAGAATTGTTCAGATGTTGGGAAAATTGATAAGAGAGATAGTGAAACCCAAAATGTTACTGACCCACTCATTGAGGGATATGGCACCGGATCACGCCACAGTAGCCAAGGCAGCATTGCTTATGGGAAGAACAGTTCCAGTCGTTCTTGCGTATCGTGGAACCCCGTTCTATAGCGACTTTAGCCCAAACTACTTTACAGAGATAGACCAGAAGTTGTTGAAGGTGAAAGCCGATGCCCTTCTCTGCTTCAAATCCCAGAATGCACAGGATAATTTTGGGCTGGATTACGTAAAAGCAAACGCTGTCTATTATGGGAGAATGGCAGGCCTGAGGTATGCAGAAGGCTTCGAGTTAGTGAGATGGGTGGAGCCATGACAGGCCGAAGAACTCTTCGCAAAATGGCAAGAGCTCTAGCCCTCTCTTTTCTTTTTAGAGCTTTCAAATCAGACAACCGCCTTCTCCAGCCCCATCTCGAAAATCTTGCGGAGCATCAAGTCCTTGAACTCGTTATCCTGCATGAGCTTGTTCATGATGCCGTCCGTTGCCTGCCGGTCCTTTTCCAGGGAAACAACGAGGTTCTCATCCAGCGGAAGGCCGCATCTCATGCAGTATTTTGATGTCGGCGAGTTATGCATTTTGCATCTCTGGCAGCCCTTGACCTTGATTTTTTCCTCTTCGTGGCCATCTTCCTGGACAAGGCCCTGCAGCTTCAAAAGGGCGTTATCGACGTCCCTGCCGCTGAGATGGACGTAGGTGGCTGCCATGTCCGACCCCTGCACCCATCCGAAATGCTCCTTCATCTGGGCTTCAGTGAATCTCCCGGCCATGGCGGTCGCCCGTGAATGCCTGAATAAATGCGGGTACACCTTCTTCCGAATGCCCGCCCTCCTGGCAATCTTTTTGAGCGTTGCATAAACAGTGGCATGCCTCATGCACCTGTCTGTTTTCCTGTTATTCTGGTACTGGAACCAGAGCCACGCATCCGGATCCTTTGCCCTTGGATGGACATTGAGCCAAGAGGCCAAAACCGAGGCTGAACTGATTATTCTCACCCTTCTGTCTCCTGTCTTGCCTGTTACCCGCAGGACTGCGCCGTATTGGTCAAAGCTGACATTCTTCATTTGCAGCGACAGCAGCTCGCCCACCCTGCAGCCAGTCTCATAGAGAACCAAAATCAGCGTTTTATCCCTGGGATTGATTGCAGCCTCAGCCATCGCAAGTACCTCCTCTTCGGTCAGCAGCTCTTCCGGCAGCTTGTGCCTTATGTTTTTCATGCTTTTCCTGAGCCAGGCAACTTCAGGAGGGAAAACCGCGTCATTTCCCTTAAGCCATTTGTAGAACATCTTGAGAATGACCCTGAAATCATACTTTGTATATTCAGCGTAATCTCTCCTTTCCAGGTCGCCGACTAGGGCAATCGTATCTGTTTAGCGGTTTGAAGTTCCCGACGATAACCGACCTTCAAAATATTCCT
>JBBIHC010000024.1:0-8155 GCA_037447235.1 Microcaldota archaeon | reverse complement strand
TCTCTCATATATAATGGAACAATTCAAAACTTAATAAATGTTTTCAAAAGCGCGCGCGAGGAATTTCGCACAACAACTATTAAGCGAGATAAATATTCGCTTAATAGTATAAATCAGAATAAAAAGCGAGATTTTATATACTCGCTCTCAATAGTAAATCATTAAAAATTGCGCCCGTCCAATAAGATAGGTGGGAGGAATGAAAGCGGTTATAATGGCAGCAGGGAGCGGCACGCGGATGTGGCCGCTTACGGAAACAAGGCCGAAATGCCTGCTTCCGATAGCCGGAAAGCCTATAGCTTACCATCAGATAAAAGAACTTCTGGCGGCTGGCGTGGATGAATTTATTTTCATCGTAAGGGAAAAAAAAGAGCAGATAGCAGCCTATGTCTCTTCGCTCCAGCAGCAGTTTGGCTTCAGGCTTTTCCTGGTTGAGCAAGGGCCGGAAAACGGAACCGCTGCGGCGCTTAAGGCAGCAGAAGGCAAGATAGGACAGGAAAAATTTGTCATCATCGGCGGCGACCTTTTATTCGATTCTTCAATAATAAAAAAAGTGGTTGAGGCGCACGAAAGCCGGATAACGGTAGCGTTGAAACGGGTTGAGCAGCCGGAAAAATACGGAATTGTAGAAGTTGTTGACGGCCGCATCAGCTATATAGAGGAAAAGCCAAAAAAGCCCAGAAGCAGCCTTGCAAACATTTCAATATACTGCGCAGACCATTCGGTTTTTTCCGCGATTAAGGATATAAAGATGTCCCCCCGGGGCGAATATGAGCTGACCGATATCCTCGTTGGGGCTAAAGCGGTTGAGGTTGACGGCTACTGGCGGGATGTGGGCTATCCGTGGGATTTGCTTGAAGCGAACAGGGAGATGCTCGCAAGGATGGAGCCGAAGGCAGGGGACATACACAATTCAACCATAAAGGGAAAAGTCATCATGGAAGAAGGGGCGATGATAATAAACAGCTACATAGAGGGCGATGTCTATATAGGGAAGAACACAATAATAGGCCCGAATGCATACATACGCGGTCCGGCCGCCATAGGCGACAACTGCTCCATCGGCGAATCGGTTACCGTGAAGGAAAGCGTCATTTTTGACGAAGTTGATGCTAAGCACCTGACTTACATAGGCGACAGCGTTGTAGGCAGGAATGTGAATTTCGGCGCAGGCACGCAGCTTGCGAACTTCCGCTTTGACGAGAGCAACATAAACGTTGTGACTGAAAAGGGATGGGTGAACAGCGGCAGGAGAAAGCTTGGCGCAGTAATAGGGGATAATGTAAAATTCGGCGTGTTGTCGTCAGTTATGCCAGGCAAGCTCATCGGCCCAAGTTGCTGGATACATTCAGGAGTGGTGGTTAACCGCAATGTCCAGAGCGGGCTTTATGTTTTTGTGCAGCAGCAGCTCAGTTTCAGAAAAATCGCTGAAAACCGCGAGTGATTTTTTGTATCTCATAGTTGGCATTGATGCAGGCATAAAAACCGGTTATGCGATTTTGAACCTGAAAGGAGAGCTGCTCGCGGCAGGCGTGGTGAAGGAGGCGAGCGCAGACCATATGGTATGGCTCATATCAGGGTTTGGGACTCCATCGGTTATAGCTTCCGATGTCACCCCTGCCCCTTATTTTGTGCAAAAAATAGCGGCAAGGTTTTCCGCGCCTCTTTTTGAGCCGAGAAAAGTCATCTCGGTCAAAGAAAAAAAGAAAGCCGGCAGAGGTATGACAGACCCGCACGTCCGCGATTCATACGCCGCCGCGCTGAAGGCATTCCACCATTACGCAAACAGGCTCAAGCAGGTAGACCTCCTGGACAAAAGCAGCGAAGAAAAAGAGAGGCTGAAGCACCTGCTGATAAGGGGCTGTGCGATAGGAAAATTGCAGCCGCGGCGGCAGTAACCGGCCAATCACGCCGCGCCCTTTTTTCCTTTGTTTGTTTTTGTTGCCATGCTTTCCTTCCCGGCCTTCTCTTATTCCGGGGCGGCCGCGGTTTTCTCAGGCTCGCTTGTCCCGTATTCAAAAAACTGTATCATCTTGAGGATGAAATATATCCCGAGGAAAAGGATTATTGCTGCCACAAGGGTGATGTGATCAGCCGGCACGCCGGTGTAAATTATCGTCATTATGACATAAACAGAGACGTTGATTGGCGGCGCGGAAAACAGGAAGAAGGCAACCCTTTTCGGCAGGACCTGGTAGTATGTTATCAGCATCAGGACTACCGCGGCGCCTGCAAGCGCGATGCTGGTCAAGAGATAAAATTCATTGGAAAAAACATTGCTCCAGGAGCCGGCGCCGTCCGAGTAATACATTTCCCTGATTATTGATATTGCCATAAAGAGAAATACCATAGTGTTGCCGAATGCCGTATTCCATCCGAGCTCCTCCCTCTTGTGCTTGCCGAAATAGAGCGTCATAAAAAACGTAGCCAGTACCAGCGGCACCACGGACCACAGCATCCGCGGCTCGGAAAGCGGGGCTTCCACAAGCTGGACAAGCCTGGCAAAGACATCGTTTGAAAATTCGTTAAGAACGGCGGCGACATCTTCCATGGCCTAATAGCAATGCAAAAAATTAAAAAAATTAAGCAAAAGCAGAAATCAGGTCCTTATGGTTTTTTTGAATGTGAAGTATACGATTGCCAGCGCAGCCAGCATTGCAACCGCAACTATCAGCACCAGCGAATTGTCAAGCCAGCCCCTGTCCTCTGTTTTTTGGAGCGGCGCGCCGGTGTAATTTATCACTACAGGGCCGGTATCGGTTCCCGGTTTTTCCACCGGGGTTCCGTCTTCGCCTGTTTGGGCTGGTTTTTCCTCTGCAGGCTTTTCAGCGGGTTTGCTTTCATTTACCTGCTGTCCGCTTTGTTCTGCCTGCGGCTTTTTTTCGCATTCAACCTTTTGAGTGCAATAGTTAGGAACGGAAAATTGTACGCATTCCGCGCTCGCCTTCCCAGCTTCCACAACAGGGCAGTCTATTACCCTGCCGTCAGGCACATAAAAAGTCGCTCCTCTGCCGGCATCAGCCCAAACGACCTTCACCACATTGCCGTAGCAGATGTAGACTTCGGCCACCATCGGGCTTTGGCACATCTCCGCAGACTTGTTTTTGGCAAAGGACGCCCCGGCATCGCCAGATACCACCAATGCGTTCGACAACCCGCAAAAAAAAGCCGCCACAACCATCACAATAAAAATTTTCTTGATTTCCATTTTCCCGACCCCGATTCAATATTGCTGCGATGGTATTTTAACCATCTCGGTTGCGCCCGCTGCCGCCTGCCTTACGGCTGCGTCCATTCTATCTCATAGTACTCGTATTTGCTCCCGGGCAGTTTTATCTTTTTTATTATGTAGTATGTCACGCTGCTCTCCCTGTCGCTTATGGCCATAAGCATCTCCAGCCCGTAATAATCGCATTCCGCAAGAGCCTTTGCAAGCTCCTCGCCGCCTATGTATTCATCTTCGGTAATGGAATACATAAGGTATTGGGGCGCGCCGGTTTTCGGCGTTTCTATCCCATCCTTCCTTCTGTGGTAGAGCAAAAAGTCCAGCCTTGGTTTTTTCGGGTTGATTTTTATCTCTGTCTTTTTTCCAGGAATCGCCAGTATGAAGGTCTTTCTCACGCTGTGGGCAACGCGGATTGCCCTTGCCCATTCAGATATGAGCATCTTGTCCTTTCTTGAAAACACGTGGATGACGTGCTTTGAGTGTATCCATTCCTGGCCAGTGTTGACAGGCGATGCGCCTGGAAAATATATTCGGAAGTGGGTTCCAAACTTGAAGCCGGTCTTCACGATGTAGCCCTGATCTCTCCAGTCCTCGTAAACCGCGTATAAATCGTCAAAATATTTTATCCTCTTCCTGGCTTTTCTTATCACGTCGTCCAGTCCGCAGTCCTTCAATCGCAGAATGTTTTTTTTCGCAAGAAAGACCGTCTCATAGATGTCAAGCTTGCTTATCCTGCCCCTGTGTGCCGCCTTATACGTGCCGGACTGGCCGATCCAGTATTTCTCGTAGAGGCTTCTTCCGCCTGCCTCGTCATCTATTATCGTTATCAAGTCATCTTCAAAAAAAAGCCCGTCCAGGACTATCCTGTCAAGCTTCAATTCGCCGGCCTTGTATTTTTTGGTTATGCTCCTGCCATAAGAGCCGCTCGCTTCTTCGGCATATCTTGCTATGAGCCCCTTGTCCCTCCAGTCCTTGTATGTCAGGTATCGTGCAAGAAGCTTCTTTTTCTTGAGATATCTTTCGGAGATGTCGTTGAAGCGGTACTCATTGCCGGCCCCGTCAAAACATTTTCCGTTTCTTATGTCCATTATGTAAAGCGCTTCCTCTATGGCGAGCAGCCTCTTTTCAACTTCCTGCGTTCCGTAAAAGCCGTTCTGCAATGCAGTCACATCAGCCGGCTCTGCAGCATAAATCTTTTTTCTGTCCAATTGCAGCCTTATCATTGCGCTCACCCCCGGGTTTCCACCCGGACAAAGGCAACATACGCGTCATCCTTGCTGCTTGATATTGCCGAATCATTATTTATATTTGTTTGTGCGCAAGGCGGCCCGACGCAGCACCCTGAAAACAATGGAAACTACACCATTTAAAAACACTAACAGACATATATATAACATGGCGCTCGCGTGCTTTTCTAAGAGGGGGAAACCTTTCCGCGAAAGGTTTCGTGAGAGGTGGGAGCAGTTCAAGGAAAGATTCAATGCCGTGCTATCCCCTTTTGATTCTCCTTTCCCTTGGCTGCAACCCGCTTTTGCGGGCGCCCCTTCTTCTTTTGTAGCCGACGGATTCGGTGCGCCTGACAAGCCTTCAGTCTGCAGGTTTGACACCGGCCCGCTTCCTGATAAAAATTCGCCATCTACGAAAGTAATAAACTGGGAATCCGTCAGGATTCTTTATCCAGACGAGATAACCCCGGAAATAAGGAAAAGCCCCAAGCCTTACATTGCCGTTGAACAGGCGCAGAAAGAAGTCGGCAGGCTGTTGGGCGAGCGGTGCGCATCGCATCAATACATCGTATATGAAGCCTGCAAGCTTTCCGACAATCCAAAGGTCGACCGTTACACCCTTCATCTTATGCTTGGCGCCCTGGGGGAGGACTATGTTTTTCTTCCGGGCGAAAAGCTCGATGACATGATTAAGACGGGTTTGCCGGCCTATGCCGACCACATCCAAAAAAACAAGGTTCTTGTTCCTGCTGATGAAATGTTTATGCCGGGCGGGCAGGAGATTCCGGGTTTCTTTGAGGGTTTGTTTCGCGTTACCGCCAGGATACTCAGAAAATTGTTTAAAAAGGACCCTGCCAAGGACCAATTGAACCGGCCTTATATGGCGCATTTTTACAATCCAGCACAGAAAGATAATCCTGGTTTGATTCTCCTTGACGGTGAGATAAAATTCCAAAGCGCTCTTGAAAGGATAAAGACATATTGGAAAACCGCCGCAGTTCTCTACAAGAGCGGCGACGAGCCCCGCGCGTTTTATGCGCTCGGCCATCTGCTTCATCTTGTTGGCGACCTTCACGTGCCGGCGCACGTGCATAACGACCCCCACGGCCCAACTTTCATTCTTGGCAAGCTTGACTCGCTGGAGCAATGGTGCATCCGCTGCGATTACCCTGACATAAAGAGGCCGGCCGGAAAGCCGAACATAAGGATATGGGACAGCGGGCCGATAGCTCCGCTCAAGCCGATGGAAGACTGGAACGAATCAAACATTGATGAAAAACTTACCCAATATATCAACGCGCTTGTTTTTGATACGCAGCAGTTCAGGAGTGTTGACCGCAAGGGCACACGCGATGATCAAAAACGCAAAGGAAGGCTGAGCGATCAGGAGTGCTACGAGCAGTGCTGCCATCTAATCCCAAAAGCGATACAGCGGAGCGCCCAGCTGATAGACACCTTTGTGCGAATTTACGACAAAAAGCAGACGGGCGCCCGATGAGGGCAAAAGAAAGATTTAATAATTAAGTTTATCGATATTACAAGCGGTGGTGGGATGCAAAAAAATTTTTTTCTGCCAATGATGGTGCTCATCGCAGTGCTGCTTACCGGTGCAGTAGGCAAATATTACATTCACGAGCAAAGGGCTGACGGAAGCGCAGTGCTCACGCTTTTCTGGAAGACGGTCGCGCTTGGCGATGTTGATTATGGGAAGCTTGCAGAGGTATGCGCGCAAAAGGAATACGCCTGCTCGGCAGACTGGGAAAACTTCAGCATCTCAGTGGAGTTGGAAAAAGGAAAATACTACCGGTTTTATGCCGATTATGGCTTCGCGGACATTGTTTACACGCTTGAGCTTGACGCTATTGCGACTGATGCACTGACCGCAAAAACGATTGATGCCTTAAATGCGGCAGGGCAGCCGGTGGTTTTTGGGGCAGATGAGCCGACTGAACTCACAAAACAAGACAGGGAATTCGCGGAGATGCTTAGAAAGACCGGAGACATTTATTACTTCGTTCAGATGCCCGGCGAAGTTAGCGAGACAAATACAGGCGAGAGGAGCGGCAACACAGTCACCTTCACGCTTTCGCAGGCTTACATGAAAGATGGGAGCGTTGTAATAAAGAGCAGGCAATTGAACGCGCTTTATGTAGTCGGTGCCCTGCTGGTGCTGGCATTGCTGGCAGTCAGCGTCTATTTCGTAAAAGAAAAACAGAAAATAGCACCGCCGCCAAAGCCATATGCCCCAAAGAAACCAAGGGCGGCAAGGAAGAGGTGAGCAACGCATGGCTGGGATAGTCGGCTATGGTGCCTATGTTCCTTCATACAGGATAAAGACGAGCGAGATTGCGCGTGTTTGGGGAGAGGAGCCGGAAAGAATAGAAAACGGCCTTGGAATAAAAGAAAAGGCTGTTGCAGGGATTGATGAAGACTCTGCCTCAATAGCTGTTGAGGCAGCAAGAAACGCGATGAAAAGAGCAGATATCAAACCGGATGAGCTTGGCGCAATTTATGTAGGAAGCGAGAGCCATCCGTACGCAGTAAAGCCGACTGCATCCATTGTTGCGCAGGCGATCGGGGCGGTTCCAAACAGCACTGCCGCCGACCTTGAGTTCGCGTGCAAGGCAGGGACGGCCGGTTTTCAGATGTGCATGGGCCTTGTTGACAGCCGCCTTGCGAAATACGCGATGTCGATAGGCTCTGACACCGCGCAGGGCCGGCCGGGCGACGCACTGGAATACAGCGCAGGTTCCGGCGGCGCGGCTTACATATTTGGAAAAAACGAAGAGTCGCTGGCGGTGGTTGAAGCCACTTTTTCCTACACGACGGACACGCCTGACTTTTGGAGGCGCCAAAAAGCGGATTATCCAAGCCACGGCGGAAGATTCACTGGTGCCCCGGCCTATTTCAAGCACGTGAGCGGAGCGACAAAAGGGCTGCTGGAAAAAACAGGCGCGAAGCTGAGCGATTTTGATTATGTTATTTTTCATCAGCCGAATGCAAAGTTTCCGCTTCAGCTTGCGGAAAAGCTTGGGATACCAAAAGAAAAGCTAAAAACAGGCCTGCTCACGCCATACATAGGCAACACATACTCCGGGGCGGTCCCATTAGGCTTAAGCGCCATTCTTGACGAAGCCAGGCCGGGCCAGAAGATACTCGCGACCTCATTCGGAAGCGGCGCGGGCAGTGATGCATTCATAATAAGCGTGAGCGATAGAATTGAAGAAAAAAGAAACCTCGCTCCAAAAACACAGCATTACATCGGCAGAAAGATATACATCGATTATTCTACATATATAAAATACAGAAGAAAACTGAAAGACTGAGTTCCAATAACCCAAATTCTTCTTTATCTTATAGAAATCTCTAAAAAATGTTCTACATTAATACTGTTAATACAACATTAAAATAAAGGGGTTGGGTTTCATGAAACTGAAATATAAAAATTGGATGATAGGAAAGTGTGGGGAAGAGAGTGAGAAAAAAAGAGCGGAATTTGAAAAAGTGGATAAAAAACTCAAAGGAAAAACGCTTGGTCCGTTTGCTGCAGTTGCGCTTGGAGCATTGACTGCGTTATCGCTGTCATTCCAGGCCTGTGGTTCTTATGCTGAAAGTAATGAAGATAAAAAAGATAAATACGTTATATCTACCCTGATTGGCGACTACCTCAACAGGAGGCTGCTTGACAGGAAGGATAACGTAG
>JBBIHC010000023.1:0-8981 GCA_037447235.1 Microcaldota archaeon | reverse complement strand
AGGGGGTAGACGCAATAGACGCGGAAACAGGCTGGATGCTCCCTGCCTCCGAACTGCTAAAGGCGCACCAACTAAGGGAATTGTTCGGCATTGCCAAGGCAGGATTATTCATAGACCCTGAAGACATAGTAGAAGACAACGGAAGAATGATTGTGATTCCAAGGACAATAGTAGTCCTGCACGGGATGATTGAAACAAGCGGAAACGCAGGAAAAGTAGACATGGGCACGAGAGTCCCCCTTGAAGTGGAAAAAGCGGTCTTTGGTGCTCTTCCTGAAAATGAAAAGAGATTGTTCTGGAGGATTGGAAGAGTAGGTGTTCGGCCTCTGGTCCGCGGCGCCGGCGTCCTCGGCGGCGGGCGTAGCGTCCTCGGCTACCGGCCCGGCGGGGCTTGCGGGGTGGCGTTGGAGGAAGCCAGCGGAGCTGGCGCCGCGGAAAAGTTGCCGGTTTCCGGTTCCGGGCAAGGGAGTGATGCAAAATGAAGAAGCTGCGCAGGCACGAAATAAACACCGGGGTTGCGGATGCCGCCAGCGTGAGGAGGGAGGTCCTGCGCACCCTCTCATCCGTGGGGCACAGCGGAAGGGCGGAAATAGACGTAATCGGAGGGAGCCCGAGGTACAGCGCCCACACGACCATAGTCGACAGGGAGGTGAGGATGAAGCTTGACCCGGACCAGTCATACATTCTCAGGGAGAGGCGCCTGCTCAGGTTCCTGCGCCAGAAATCAATCGCCGAGCCGGTCGTGGGGCTTGGCAACGCCCTCGCAAGGCACGAGGCGGGCCACACGGAAATGCAGATTGGGAGAAAAGCATTCGGCTGCCCGGGAACGCTTGAGAACCACTACGAGATTTTCATGGAGGAGGTAACGAGGGCACTGCAGGAGAAAGGAAAAAACCCAAACGCAATGGCGGGCGGCAGGACAGCCGCGGACTACGTTGCAAACCTCATACAGGACCTCATCACAAACTACGCATGCCAGCAGGCTGGCCCCATGGACGCGGATATGCTCTTCATGTACGAGCAGGGGATTACAGGCGGAAAATACACCAAGATATACGAGGCGTTCTCCAAGCTTTACGCATTCATAAACGGAAAAAACGAATGGAACGGCCTCCTCGGGAAGTTCTACGGGAATGAAAAGAAGGTCAACGAGGCGGTTGCAAAAATAGTGAAGGAGCTCGGCCTGAAGAGGGGAAACTGCGATTCCCTTCTGGAAACAGGAAACTGGAAACGGGCAGCCTACGTCATGGCGCACAACCTCGCGGATTTGCTGGAATTCGACGGCGCAGGAAGGGTAATAATAAAGCAGGCGCTTCCCGGGGGTGAGCATGAAGTGGAGCCGGTGCCATCCGGCCTTCCATACAAGAGGTATGTGGAAGGAAGGCCGCTCCCAAGGTACATGAAGGCAGAGGATGCAATATGGGGCATCTACTGGGAGCTTGCCGGAAGGCTTGACATAATAGCAGAGGGCGAACTGAAGAGCATGGACCTGCCCTGCATACCGCTCACGCACGAGCCGTTCGACCCCGAGAGGCACGACCCTTCGGACATAGACCCATTCAATCCCGTTTTCAATTACGGGGATTACGAGCTGGGGGTTGCAAAGCACAGGATGAGCCTCCAAGTCCCCATGAAGGAAAGGAAGGAGGGATATCCAAGGGTAAATATCGCCTGCCTTGACCGCTCCCAGTCCATGGAAGAGGGGATAGCCAATCCAGAGGACGTGGGCGCAATAGCCACCATCCCGTGGGGCGACAGGAGCAAATACCACTACCTTTTTCTCGGAGCCGTCGCGATAGTGCGCGGCCTTTACGAAAAAGACATACTCGACCAGGTGGAGATGGGAGGGATTCTCTTCGGAAGCTCCAGCGAGCGCGTTTTGGGGCTGGATGCGCTGAAGAAGGCGCTCTCCAGCCCGCAGTTCCAGGGAAGCACGGACCTTGACCTGAATTCCATAAGGCAATCCGTGGGTGATGAGCCATCTGTCTTCATGACGATTTCCGACGGAGGCGTGCAGAACTGGGCTTCTGTAAAGGACGAGTTCATGAGGCTCATGAGGCAGAACTACTACTTCCACATCCAGATAGGCGGGGAGACGGAAATGACGCGCGACCTCCGCAGGGCCGGTTTTACCGTAATCCCTGTTGAAACAGGGGAAGAGCTTGTGCGCGGAATGGCGCAGGTTACGCTCCAGATAACAGAGCAGCACAGCAGGAAGGGTGATTACTGATGAGAAAGCCGCTCATAATAGACCCAAACCGCCATTTCTACGGAAAACCATTAGGCGTATATGTGCCAAAACCAAAAGACCCCAAGCCGGAGCCTGAGCCAAGCCCCAAACCGGTTCCCGGTTTCCCGTCTCCAGTTTCCGGCAAACGGATAATAATTCCACTCACAGAAGACGTTGATGACGGAAATGGCAATCTTACAAAGCGGATAATACGCCTCGGCTATTTGGATGCAAGGAAGAAGGCGATGGAGGCGGGAGGACGTCTGCCCTCAAACATAACCCATGATGATTACCTGGTAATGAGCGAGGACTGGAAAACGATACAACAGCTCTGGCCAGCTTGGGCAAGGGAAATAGTCGTCTATCCCCAGCAGGGAGGAACATTCACGCAGGGGGTAGACGCAATAGACGCGGAAACAGGCTGGATGCTCCCTGCCTCCGAACTCCTGAAAGCTCACCAATTAAGAGAAATATTCGGAATACAAACGGCAGGCCTCTTCATAGACCCCGAAGACATTGTAGAAGACAAGGGAAGGATGGTCGTAGTCCCAAGGACAATAGTCGTCCTGCATGGCATACTTCAGCAAAACGGCTGGGGAATGGTGGATGAGGCAACAAGGATGCCGCTGGAAGCCGAGAAAGCGGTCTTTGATGCTCTTCCTGAAAATGAAAAGAGGTACTTCTGGAGGATTGCAGGAGTAGGTGTTCGGCCTCTGGTCCGCAGCGCCGGCGGCCTCCTCGACTGGCGTGACGTCGGCTACGGCCGGCCCGGCGGGGCTTACGGGGTGGCGTTGGAGGAAGCCAGCTGAGCTGGCGCCGCGGAAAAGTTGCCGGTTTCCGTTTTCCAGAGTTGGCTTGAGAACAAAGCTATAAAACAATTGCCTTCCCTTCCATTTTCCCGGGCAGCGCGCCCGGGCCACACACCCGTTTGCAGCGCCGGCCACGCAGTTTCGGGTTCCCGTTTCCGGTTCTGGAGGTTCAGACCTCAGATACCCTCTCTGCATTCGGCGGGAGCATCACCTCTCACGCAAATGTTTTAAAAGTGTTTCAATATATAGTTTATTATGGTTGAGCATTGTATGTTAGGCAGGCGTCAGACGCGGACGATACAGCTGCCGACCGGCTCATGGGCAAGATTCCGCACCGCCCTGGACGAATCAAGCCTTCGCAAGCTTCCTGATGACCTTGGTTTTCACGGAACAAAGGCATCCGAGCTGCGATTTTTTGAAAAAGGAGATAGGGTTTTCAGCTGGCATGGCGTTTTTCTGAAGCCAGCGACCATATAAGCTCTTCAGCGTCTTTTCTCAAATGACCGCGATTGTTTGGGCATACGCATCAGGACGGCATGCGGCCTTTCATCCATAGCGTTTAAGGCAAGCGGGTATGAACGGCTCGATGGCCGTAACTATCCCTGATACTGATAGCGAAAAACCAGTCGCCGCCTTATTTTACTGCCGCCCGTGACGACTTCCTTTCTGTTGTTTTGCTGTTGTTTTGCCATCAAAAAAATAAATGAATCTGGCTATAAGGAAGGCCAGGGGTTCCTTCATAGCGGACCGCAGTGGCGTCTTGCCGTAGGGTACAATTTTTTGAATAATGTCGCATCAGCCCTAGTGCAAAAGACGCTCGTTGCGCTCGAGAAGCTGGCGCGCTAATCAAATATCAGCGTTTATATTTATTGCTTTTTATAAAAATAATGAAGAGCGGTGATTTTAATGGAAAAAAAACTGGCATTTATTTTTGGTTTGCTGCTGCTTTTTGCTGCCGGCTGCATCACAAATGAGCAAACGCCCGGCGAAAGCGGCACGGCCAACGGCACGCAGCTGCCCAATCCGGCGTCTGAAAAATGCGTCAAGGACGGCGGCAGGCTTGAGATTCTAAAGGAAGCGGACGGCGGGGAATACGGGGTTTGCGAATTCGCAAACGGCGCAAAATGCGAGGAATGGGCATATTTCAGGAGGGAATGCACGCCTGAAAAGCCGAATTACTGCGCTGACGATTCTGACTGCGCCTGCGGGACGCACATCACGACCGGCGAGTGCTTCGTCGGCTCAAAGGAATTCGTTAATGTTGCTGTCCAGTGCCCGGACTATTGCACCGGCATAGCCGCAATATTTGAGACAAGGTGCGTCGCGCACCAGTGCAAGATAGTAAGAAAAAACGAAACAGCAGTGTCTGAATTTTGCGGATGGTCAACTGGCGGGGAATGCGGTAGCGACAATGACTGCATGGCCGGCGGCTGCAGCGGGCAGGTCTGCCAGTCAAAAAACGAGCCGGCAGTGGTGACAACCTGCGAGTACCGGGATTGCTATGAAGCGTCAAAATACGGCCTTTCGTGCAGATGCGTCAGCAACGGATGCACTTGGTCAAAAACAAGCTGAGCAGGGCGTTGCGGCGTGCGGCTTCCAAAACAACACCAGCATCCAGGGTAAGCGGTGCAGCCATTGTAAAAAAGACGCCGCGGTTTTTCTTCCATACGCCCAAACCTTTCTTTGCAAAACCCATTTTTTCAAGCATTTTGAAAAATCTTTTTTCGGCACGCTAAGCGAATTTGCAATGATAAAAAAAGGGGAGCGGGTGGCGCTTGGCCTTTCAGGCGGCAAGGACAGCGTAGTGCTGCTCAATATGCTTGCTGCCCTGAGAAAAAAGCTCCCTTATGGCCTGGAAGCCATTACAATTGACCTTGGCATCGGCTGCGATTATAACCGCGAGACGATTAAAATCGCGAAAGAGGAATGCAAACGGCTTGGCGTACCACACCACACATTTCGCCTAAAAGACGATCTTGGTTGCACATTGGATGAGGTGGTTGAGAAAACCGGCACAAAAAACCCGTGCAGTTTTTGCGGCGTTGCGAGGCGCTATCTTCTGAACAGGCACGCGCGCGGGCTTGGCGCAGGAAAGCTCGCGATAGCGCACACGCTGAACGACTCCGCTGAAACGGTGATGATGAACATACTAAGAAACGAGCCCCTCCGCCTTTTTCGGTATAATGAGCACCTGTTAAGCGACAGGAAATTCGTCCCAAGAATAAAGCCTTTTTTCAGGATTCCGGAAGAGGAAGTCATCGCATACGGCACGCTGAAGAAACTTCCAATATTGGAAAAAAAGTGTTGCCCCTATTCGGTCTTCGCTTTCAGGAAATTTGTCAGAATCCAGCTTGAAGAGTTGGAGCGCCGCTATCCTGGCACGAGATTCAGGATAGTCAATAGTTTTTTGACAATGCGGAAAATGTTTGTTGCCGATTCCGGCATCGCGGGAAGGGGCGATTTCAGGATAAGGCATTGTATCAAATGCGGAGAGCCGGCGAGCGCAGAAATATGCAAGTTCTGCGTTATTAAGGCAAAACTTGATGCCTAATCAAGGTGCATTCTTTCAATTTTTATTAGCAAGCCCTTTCTTGTTTTTCTTAGTCCCTCGCTGTCGTACATTGCTTTTCCTATGCCAACAAAAACACCGCTCTCGGAATAAATTTTTATGTGGCTGCCCTTTTCTATTCCGTCTTCAGCCCTGACAAATGCCGGCGCCATTATCTGCGCGCCGTTTTTTATTGAAGCAAGCGCATTATCTTTGATTATTATTTTTTTCAGTGCTATGTAGTCTGGCGTGTTTTTTATCATTGCATTCAATTCCTTTTCTTTTCCTCTTTCAGCCAACCAAACAGCGTCTATAAGTTCCTGCAGGGTAACGCTTTCTTCCTCGGTGATGCCGCCAACTGCAACCCTCCGCAATTCCTCCATCCTTGCGCCCCCTATTTCCGCGCCGATGTCCTCGCACAATGTCCTGATGTACGTGCCTGCGTCCGTCTTGGCTTCAAAAAGCACGAGATTTCCCTTCCTTTCCAGCAGCTTTATGTAGTATACCGTTCGCTTGCGGGCAACCTTCCTCACGGCGCTTATTTTTGGGGGCGTTTGCGTTATCGCCCCAACAAATTTTTTAAGGGCCGTTTCCAGTCTCTCGTTGCTTAAGGTGCGGTCCCTTATTTTCATTATGCACACATATGTCTTTGTTTTTGCTGCCAGATATCCGAGAAGTTTCGTATCTTTTCCAAGCGCAACCGGCATCACTCCGGAAACATCCGGATCAAGCGTGCCGGCGTGCCCTGCCCTCTTTGCCTTTAGCAATTTTTTTACATATGTGGTTATCTCATGCGCGATGTGGCCGCACGGTTTGTCCAAAATAATAAGGCCCCTCTCCAAGGTTTGCATACTGGTTTAGCCCTCTGCCAAGATTTCTATTCCGTCTGTTTTTTGCGGTTTTTGCGCCGGCTCTTTATGAAATCCATCGTAATCCGCAATAGTTCATCCGGCGTGTTTTTTTCTCCGTCAAGCTGGAGGTCGAATATGCTGTCATCCGTGATGTCGATTCCATACACTTCTTTGTAGCGTCGGATGTTTTGGTTGTCCCTCTCTTCCACGTGCTTTCTTGCTTCCTCAATCGCCATTCCGTCCCGCCTTGCTATTCTTTTGGCTCTTACTCCTGCCGGCACATTTATTTTTATGCGGATGTCGGCATTTGTCATCCACGGCCCAAGCCAGGTGGTAACCACGCATTTCCCGCCGGATCTTTTTACTTCCTCCTTCAGCAGTTCGTCAAATTTTTTGTCAATATTGTGGTCCCTTGAAGCTTTTTGCTGGAATTCCATCAACGGGATTCCCTCCTTTGCCGCAAGGTCCTTGAATGTTGGGTTGACCAATTTGTAGCCGAGTTCTTTTGCTATGAGTTCGCCAAGCGTGTTTTTTCCGCTGCCGGTGAAACCCCATACCGCAATTATCATTTTTTGAATCGCCCCGTTATTAACGAGAATGCAAGGCTAAAAACTATGGAAATGAAAATGAACCAGCTTGTCGGCTGGTAGAAATTCTTGAGCTCAATGAAGACCAGCGGTATCGCAAATGGAAGTTCTGCCTTGAAATACGTGCCGCAGTCGAGCACTGCCTTGACTTCCTTTGCTTTTCTGTCTGGCTTTGCCGTGATTGTTATCTCCCCGCCTTTGCCGTATATCTCCTTGTCCGTCCACACCGCCATCGCGCCGTGCGGCGCCTCAACATAGTTGTCATCCGTCTTTTTTGCATAATAAAATATCGTTGAATTTCTTGCGAATTCCGCACCGTTTTCGTCGTAGGCAAATACTGCGGCAGTCCATCTGCCTTCTGAGCCATTGTTTATCTGGTAGCAGGCAGAGTAAATGCCGTCGCCGGCTTTCATATCGCAGCCGGTTCCGTCATCAGACAAGAGAAGCGCTATGTCGTCTGCCGTTGCCGGATTGAAAATGCCTATCGCCCAGGTGGCTGCGAAAAAAATGATCATTATCACGGCCATCGGTTTTAACTGGCCGAGCATCATCTTATTCATTTGCGGAAGAAGGTCGAGCTGCTCCTGCATTATCTTTTCCGCTTCTTTTTTGTCGCCCCTCTTCAGCGCATCCCTGTAGGCATCGCTTAAGCGTTTTGACTCTTTTTGTATTCTTTCGGTTTCTTTCCTGTCTATCAGCCTGTTTTGAATTTCGCGGACTACAACAGCGTATATAACTGCCGCTATTATTATTGCTAGCACATAAGCAGACAAATCCATGATTGTTTGTTGGATGGCAAATTTTTAAAACATATAGACGCGTGCACACGGGCGGCCGGCTTTGCGCTCCGATCGCTTTTCTTCTGCTGCGGATTGGCAAGCAGCCGGCAAAAATCGAAATCTTTATAAAGAAGTATGGCTATAAGGTATTCTTGCTTTTGCGGGATTGAATCTAATCAATCAATTCCATCTGTGGAAACCTGATGCTGTTGGGTTTGACTCATGCTTCAAGAGAATGGTATGTTAAGTTAGCCAATTCTGACAACGCGATAGTCTCCTAGAATTCGCTTTGCAGCGATCAACTCCAGTTGATCCTGCTGGAGGGTACTGCTATCGGACTTCGATTAAGCCATGCAAGTCTATGATTGGACTTCCAGTCATGGCGTAGGGCTGAGTAACACGTAGTCAACCTAACCTAAGGACGGGAATAACCTCGGGAAACTGAGGACAATTCCAGATAAGTGATGGGAACTGGAACGTCTCATCACTAAAAAAGCCGGTGAATTGGAGCCGGTCTGCCTTAGGATGGGACTGCGGGGGATTAGGTAGTTGGTGGGGTAACGGCCCACCAAGCCGATAATCCCTAGGGGCCATGGGAGTGGTGGCCCCCAGAAGGGCACTGAGACAAACACGCGACAGCGCCGATTTATGGCGGTTAAGCGTGGTCCAAGGGCCCTAGTCCTACGGGATGCAGCAGGCGCGAAACCTTTACAATGCGCGAAAGCGTGATAAGGGAAGTCCGAGTGGCGGAAACTTAGTTTCCGTCTTTTGCTGAGTGCAAATAGCTCGGCGAATAAGGGTGTGGGCAAACACGCCCTTCGAGTATTAGACAGTCGTAGGGAGTGGCCTATGACTGGTGGCAGCCGCCGCGGTAACACCAGCGCCTCGAGTGGTACCCACGAATATTGAGCCTAAAGCGTCCGTAGCCGGTTTGGCCAGTCTTCTGTGAAATGTTGGGGCTTAACACGCGACAGCGCCGATTTATGGCGCTGGGCGTGGGTCATACCCTAACGCGTGCAGAAGATACCGCCAGGCTTGGGAGCGGGGGAGGACAAGGGTACACCCGGGGTAGGGGTAAAATCCGTTGATCCTGGGTGGACCACCAGTGGCGAAGGCGCTTGTCCAAAACGCGTCCGACGGTGAGGGACGAAAGCTGGGGGAGCGAACGGGATTAGAT
>JBBIHC010000022.1:0-9192 GCA_037447235.1 Microcaldota archaeon | reverse complement strand
TGAAATTGCTGGTATATCCTTGCGTTGCATCCACCCCTTGAGGCTTGGGGAGGCCTTCGAACGAATCAAAGGCGAAAAATCTCATCTCAGGAAACAAGCCGCCCATCAGTCTGCTGGCATAAGAAAATGTGGTGCCGAGGTAGACACCGAACTCACAGTAATCGCCGGGGATTTGAGCGCCTACCAGGTAGTCTGCCATATCGTAGATTGCTGCATAGCGCCGGTTTTGCCTCCCCTCTTCCAGCGTAAGGACCCGCCCCTCCAAGTCTTGCCCGGTCAGGTATCTTTGCAGTTTCGAGAAAACTTTTTGTACTTTCGTTTTCATGGCTGTCTCTTAACACCTTATTGAACATGGATTTTTTGAGAGAAGCGGCATTGATAGACCCCTGGGAACACCGTCGAATGCGCTGCCGAGTCAAAGTCCTGTTCGACGCTTAGCGAGGTCACATAAGTGATGCCATCAATATCTTCCACATTTGCCCTTCCCAGCCAGACTCCCACTAAATAAGCACCCGGCCTCAAAAGAAGGTTATAGAGTTGAAATTCTACCCGCGCCGTTTGCCCGCCATCCAGGTCTAAAAATTTGCCCTGAATGGCAGTGTTGGCATCTATCAAACGGTATCCCATCATATCGTAGAGAATGATCGCGACATTTGCGCCGCGGATATCCTGCTGGGCAACAATTTCCAACTCCACTTTCAGGTCGCTGCCAGTAACATGAAAAGGCCGTTCAACACCGTCTGATCCTTTGGACAATATCTTGATAGAGGTGAACTTCGCTTTCCCTGTTCCATATCTTTCTACCTGACTTAGATCTGTTGTGTTCGTCGCCAGGGTATAAAAGCCAGATTGATAAAAAGAGGTGACTTCCACTGCCTCACCATCTCGCACTATTTTTCCTTTGTCAATCAGGAGACAGCGATTACAAAGCGAGGCAATGGCGCTCATATTGTGACTAACAAAAAGAACAGTGCGTCCTGCGTGAGCCACATCTTCCATCTTGCCAAGGCATTTCTTCTGAAACGGGGCATCACCTACTGCCAGCACTTCGTCTACGATCAAAATCTCAGGCTCCAGGTGCGCTGCAACAGCAAAAGCCAGGCGCACATACATGCCACTGGAATAGAATTTTACAGGGGTATCCAAAAACTTTTCGACTTCGGCAAAATCCACGATCTCGTCGAATTTGCGCTCAATTTCCCCCCGTCCCATCCCCAAGATTGCGCCGTTCAGGTAGATATTTTCTCGCCCTGTGAGTTCGGGGTGAAAGCCAGTACCTACTTCCAGGAGAGAGCCCACCCGCCCAAAAAGCTCGACCCTGCCCTGTGTAGGCTTGGTTATCCTTGAAAGAATCTTGAGCAGGGTGCTCTTTCCGGCACCGTTGCGTCCGATGATCCCAATCGCTTCTCCATGCCTGACCTCAAATGACACATCGTCCAAAGCCCAAAATAGACGCTCATCCCTTCGCTTCTCGCCTCTCGCCCAGGCTTGCAGCCATTTGAAAGGGGCTTGTGTCGCCGCTACCAGGCTTTCCCGTAACGTTTTATAAGCAACCTGTTGACCGCCAATGCGGTATTGCTTCCTCAAGTGTTCCGCACGAATGACTATATCGGTCATTAAATCACATCCGCAAAGGTATCTTCCATACGCCGAAAATAAAACAAGCCGCTTGTCAGTAAAAGCAGGACGATTACCACAGAGATCCAAAACGTCGGATTGAGCGCTCCTTTGCCCCCAAGCAACGCCCAACGAAATCCATCTACTACGCCGGTCATGGGATTAAGGCTGTAAAGCACCTGTAACTTTTCGGGGATGAGTGTACTCGAATACGCAACCGGTGTAGCGTACATCCAAAATTGTGCCAGGAAAGGAACAGCATGCCGTACATCACGGTACTCCACATTCAACGCGGAGAGCCACAAACCAACCGCCAACGCCGTCGTAACAGCAAAGATCAATAGCAAGGGCAATGCAAACCAGCGTGATGTGATTGGAATATCATAAAACAACATCAACCCTGCCAGTACGAAAAAGGAAATCAGAAAATCTACCAAACCCGGCACAACGGAAGAGAGCGGGATAATCAAACGCGGGAAATAGACTTTACTGACAAGATGCTGGCTTCCTACCAAACTATTCGATGACTGCGTGAGTGCGAAAGAAAATAGTTGCCAGGGTAAAAGGGCGGTATATGTAAAGACCGGATACGGGATTCCATCGGAAGGCAGCCCCGCTAATTGGCCGAAAATGAAACTGAAGATAACCATCGTCAATAGCGGCTGCAAGATAGCCCAGGCTGCACCCAGCAATGTTTGCTTATAGCGTACATTTACATCCCGCCAGGCCAGAAAAAAAAACAGGTCACGGTATTGCCATAACTCCAACAAGTTCAGAGGCGACCAGCCATGTGTCGGTTCGATCACAATGTTGAACTTCTTGGATAAAGGAAGCAATTCATTTTTCATTATCTGTTTCTAGCAATCGTTTTTCGACAGAAAAGTATCCATTCAACGTTGACAAGCGTGTAGAGTGGCGTGAAACACAATCACCGCGAGAACTTACGCCAGCAATCGTCACTTCGAGCATTCAGAATCTGAATTCTAACCGAGAAATGCAATCTTGTCAAGATAGAGTTCGACAGGAGTAATAAATCGTGTTACGAAGAGCGGTTGTTCGCTCCTCTACTAAGAATCACCTGACGATACAGCCGGACTGTTTGGTCGCAAACACTGTCCCAAGAGAAGTGATTAACGATCGTTTTGCGAGCATTGGAACCGATGATACGGCACTTTTCCTCATTGCCAAGAAGTGAGATTATCTTTTGAGCCAATTGTGTCGGTTTTCCAGGCTCTACGTGAATAAAATTCTCCCCATCCTTTAGAAGTCCATCGCCATAAGTATTTGGATTGGCCGCTGATAAAATTACTTTGCCTGCTGCCATGGCCTCCAGCGAGGCAATTCCTAGCGAAGTGCGCGCGGCTTCCTCCTGATTTAGCCAATGCGCTTCGATCTTTGCCAGTGACAACAAATTTGGCACCATTTCGCGAGGCACTGCCCCTGTAAAAATCACTGAACGCTCAACACCTAACTTGTATGCCAATCGCTCAGGTGTCGGGGTCGAAACTGCTCCAACAATGAGCAAAACAGCATTTGGAAACACCCGTAGCACTTCAGGCATGGCAGCAATCAGGTCATGGCGGTTTCTTATGTCATGGACATGGCCAAGCGACAAAATGACGCGTTTTTTGGCCAGGCCAAATTTAGTTATCAACTGTTCGGTATCTTCTTTTTTGGGTTGTTCGTGAAAACTGATTCCATACGGCACGATCACTGCACCGTCTTCTCTTCCAAACGCTTCTGTTGCGTACCGCTTGATGTTTACGTCAGGACAAATGAGGAGATCGGAGTGATCAATCACTATTCGCTTTAAGAAGATGCGATCGGCTGGAATAAGCACCAGATTGTATAGCGGTTGACTGTGACGAATCACCGTATGCAGTGTGGTTACCAGTGGCTTCTTTAGTTTTCTTCGCATTAGCACAGCGCTCAAGGCCAGATCGAACATGTGATTGTGTAAATGCAGGATGTCTGGATTGTGTTCCCTTAGGATTTTCTCGATTTCTGTAATATTCGAGGGGAAAAAGGTTAGATTCAGCCACGGAAAATTGAGTGAAATGGATAATTTTGGAAGTTTCCATGCCGGTAAGCGGTAGACGATCACGCCCTCCATTTCCTCATATTCAGGGCTTGCGGGATCGATTCGCGCAGTTATGACAATGACCTTATGGCCACGCTGGGAAAGTTCTCTAGAGAGCGCTATTGTTTGGGTTGCAGAGCCGCTCACGACAGGGAAATAAAGGTTGCTAAACATGCAAATAGTCAATCTATTCATGAAGGGCCTCACCACGGCAACGAAGTACACGAGCAGGCACCCCGGCTGCAATCACATAGTCTTCTAGCGAATGAGTGACTACTGCGCCAGCGCCAATTTGAACACCCACGCCAATTGTGACGCCCGGCAAAATAATCGCCCCAACGCCAATGTCGCAATTATCTCCAATTACGACGGGTGAGAACTCAATTGGACTATGAAGAATGGGCAGGTCAATCTCGTTCTCTGAATGATAAGAAGTTATTATTTTGACACCTGGACCAATTCCAACGTTGCGCCCAATTGTCAATCCTCCAGCACTGTGAAAGAAACATTGCTGTCCGATCCAGGTGCCAGAGCCAATGAGCATCTTGTTGCGATAGTACCCTTTTAGAATCGTGTAGTGCCCAATATAGACGTTATCTCCGATTTCTATATTTTCTGGGTGGAAAACCAAAACACCTACTTCAAACACCACATTGTGACCTAAACGCGCAAATTGTGTGGGGCTGAAGTCGCCTGTTCCATGTGAGCGCGGGTGCTTCGAAGACATTCCCTCATCCTTCTATCAATTTGATCAATTCCGAAATCACAAATCTTTGTTCGTGTTGAGATAAATTTTCATGTAATGGCAATGTCAAAGACCGAGCAAACACTTGGTCCGTATTTGGGTAATCACCAATATGATAGCCATATTTGCCACTGAAAAAACTGGTCAATGGTAGATGCCAGGTGCCAATGTTGGTCTCGACGCCTCTTTCCTTCAATTGAGCAATCAAGGCAGCACGTTTGTGAACGACCTTTTCGGGAAGCAGCACTACATAAGATTGATAAACCGGCCAACTCTCCACCGGAACGGCTGGAGGCTGTATAGAAGTGTCTGTCAGCAATTGGTCATAGTAGGACGAAATCTGGCGTCTTGCGGCAATTATCTGGTCTAATTTGCGCATCTGGGTCTGACCAAGAGCAGCCTGGAATTCCGTCATCCGATAATTGAAGCCGGGCAAGATGAAGTCCGGTGAGGATGCGTCAGGATCTTGTCCATGATTACGGAGCGCTCTCAATTTGCGTGTCAATTCAGCATCGTTCGTAACTATCACTCCACCTTCCCCCGTAGTAATAGCCTTGCGAGGGTGAAAACTAAAACAACCCATCAGACCCCAGGTCCCTGCCTGTTGGTCACGCCATTTTGCGCCAAGAGCGCAGGCAGCATCTTCAACAACAGGTACGTGATAGTAATTAGCAATTTCCATAATGGCAGGCATGTTGGTCATTTGACCAAATGTGTGAACCGGCAAAATCGCCTTCACACGGGAGATTGCCTCTGCATTCGATTTGAGATGCTCAAATACCTCAGCCAGGCGTTCCGGATCCATATTGAAGGTATCCGGCTGGATGTCAACGAAAACAGGTCTGGCGCCACACAACTCAATGACATTTGCTGTAGCAACCCAAGAGTACGTTGTGACAATGACCAGGTCGCCAGGCCGAACATCCAAAGCCAACAATGCCAAATGTAAAGCCGCCGTACAGTTACTGACTGCAATTGCGTGCTCCATCCCCACATAATTAGCGACAGCCTGCTCAAAAGCGGCTACGCGCGCCCCTTGAACGAGATAACCAGATGACACCGCTTCTCGAACTGCATCTAAATCATCTTCGTCAATGGATGGAATGGTCAACCTGATCACAAGGGGTGACTCCGGTAGTATTCTGCGGTGCGCTTGATGCCTTCTTCGAGATCAACTTTGGCCTCAAACCCCAACAACTCGCGCGCCTTTCCAACGGCAGGGATACGAAGTTCCACATCTGCATAGTCCTTTCGAGTGAACACAATCGGGGACTTTGAATTCAATACACGTACCACTGTGTTTGCAAGGCCATAAATCGTAACCACGGCTTTTTGATTTCCGATATTGAACGACTCTCCTATAGCATTTGGATGCACAATCGAAAGTACCACACCATCAATCATATCATCTACATAGCACCAGGCTCGAATTTGCGTTCCATCTCCATGGATTTCCAATGGTTCGTTTTTAAGCGCTCGATTAATAAAAGTACGTAAGGCGCCCTCTCCTACCTGACCCGGGCCATAGACATTGAAAGGCCGCAGGACAGTTACGGGCAACCCCTGTTCTTGATAATATGCAATTGCCAGATGTTCCTCGGCTAACTTGCTGACCGCATACGTCCAACGCGCTTCCCCTACGCTCCCCAATACGGTTTTGTCCGTCTCGTTCGAGCGAAATGCTTGCTGCCCAAACACCTCGCTGGTGGAAAAACACACCACACGTTCGCAATTTGGCAGACTGGCTGCGGCTTCGAGGACATTCGCCGAGCCAATCATATTGACCCGCATCGTGCTGACAGGTTTCTTGATTACTGTATCAATCCCAGCAATCGCCGCACAATGGACAATAACGTGAGCCCCCTGCATGGCTTTCTTTACTTGCTCATATTCGAGCACATCCCCCTGCACCAAAGTCAGGTTGGGATGGTCAAAAAACGGCTTATTCTTCAATGAATTTCTAGACAGGTTATCGAACGCAATGATTTTATTGCGTTCGACAAGCCGGCCGATCAACATCGAGCCGATGAAACCGGCGCCGCCGGTAATAAAAACTTTTTTTCCTTCGATCATTGAATCACCTTTTTCACAGTTTATGAGTTTAATGGATAGGGTAGATTCCCCAAGCAGGGAATTCCTTTTGTTGGCAAGCGTACCTGGCATGTTTGGAAGGATCTAGAGATTCGATGAACAATAAAGTGTTGGGGCCTTCTTCTACAACTACCGTCACATTCAACCAGTCAGGGACGCGAGTCAAGTCCAAGGCCTCGATGGTTGCAGAATGTGTTGTCTCGTCCATCATTACAAAGTGGAATCCATGCTCAAAGATAAAGTGCCATCGGGCCTCAGGGGAATCTAACAAGGAAAATTCTTCTCTTTCTTTTGTGGTTGATACGCATTGCAGTAAATCGGACCGTAGCCAGAACCTGTAATAATTCGCCATATAAATGCGCTCACCTGGTTCCGCTATTTTATTCACTTTCTTCCAAACCCCAACCCCACACCCTGAATAAGTACAACTGATTTCATCTTTAGCCATATATGCATTCAAAACACCCGCTGTATGATCCTTCATCTCGAGTAAATTCACAAATAGTGTGATTAGTATACATACAAAAGCAATCCCGGAAAGTAAGCGGGGCTTTACTTCAGCCTGCATATATGCTTCGGTTCCATAGGCTACAGGGGGAATAAAAAGCAGCAACGTAGCCAACAGATAGCGGGGAGCGAAGACCGAGGCCCTGAATATATTCCATAACACAATCCCCATGACCGCGGCAAGGGTCAATTGAAAGGATGTAGAATTCGAAAGAGAAGGGGACTTCGGGAGAAATAGGGTTAATGGAACCAAGATGAGTAAAAGTACAGACAGCCCCCCTCCCTGCATGGGGTATTGACCAAACACTAAAGAGAAGGGATATGTCAACAAGATCCAGCGAGTGACACCTGCATCGAACCAGGTTTGATTTAACCAATCCTGAGACCTATCTGAAGTAACAAATGGCGCAAGCGGTTGATGAAAGAGCGTTGCATTTTTTGCCATGTGAGGGATCAGAGCAAGCACTACCCAAAATGATAGGCTCAACATCAATTTGGTAGTGGAAAAAATTTTATCTCGGAGTGTTCCACCCGAATTTACTGTTACAAGATGCCTCCATACGACAAGTAAAAAAACAGGCGGGAGAACTGCAAGGAGGTAGGAGATCTTTGCCACTACGCTCATCCCGCTGAACAACCCAACCAAAGCAATGACAAAAGGGCCGCCAATCCTCTCAACCTGGAGCGCCCAATAGTAAGCAGCCAGGCCCAAAGCCGCAGCAAAAAGGTCAACTTTTCCGTCGCTGATATAGTAAAAAAAAGTGGAGGACGTGAACAACATCGAAAGTATCAACAATTGGCCGCGATGCTTGACCCCAATTTGAGAACCAATGCCGACCAGCATCACAGCGGCAGCCAGGGCTGTAAACCATACAAACCATTTTGCGGCTTCCAGGCTGCCCAATGAGATTAGCGCCGCAAAATGGAACTCCCCGAACAAACCCACTTGAGAGAAAGCTTCGTAGCCAGGTAGAATCACAAGTCGTTCAGCGGCTGCCATGACTTTTGCGATCGGAAAGTAAAACGCTTCGGCATCGCCATGCGGAGGAGAAACAAAAGCCGTAAGGCCGTCCACAACAATCAGTGAGGTGACAAGCAGGGCGATGATCTTCCAAATAGTCAACTCATGAATCAGGATACGCGATGCAGTCCACAGAGAAGAAAGCGCAGCGCGGTAGAAAGGCCATGCAAAAAATAAACCGCCGAAAAAACAGACGAGCAATATTGTTCGAATTGCAAAAGGAGAAAAAGTATTCAGCAGGCCCAGAGTCGTCCAGGGCGCAACCAATCCCACTTGCCCCAGCAAAAACGCTGTCGCAATCAACGTAAAAGGTGAATGTCCCTGTGCGGGTTTGACCTTCAGAAAACCCAAGAGAACCGCTCCGAGATTTACGCTTGCCAATACATAGAAACTACAGATAGCCAGGTCAAGAAGAATGTTCATATCAATTAAAACAGATACTTTGCTGTAAAAAATTGGAGCAGGAATTCGCGCACCTGAACAAAGTATTGCTCGATCCCGGGGATTCCTGTAATTTGTGCCAAGCTATACAAGAAGAAATGCACCGCATTACTAAAAATAAGAGATAGTAGCACAAAAAATGCCATCCACACGGAGGCGCCTATCTTGAGCCAACGGGAGACTGCATCTTTATTCGTGACAGCCTGCTGAGGTATATATTTCATCAGGTTTCTCTTTGAATTCAATGCAAATGAGTAGCATTCGGCAATACGGTTCGCACAGATGGATCCACTGGGTAGCATCCCTGAAGAATGGGGATCTCACCGGAGACGGAGGTTGACCATAAATCCCTTTACGCTCTGCGGGGCTCTGCGGTAAATCCAGGCGGAGGACATATCACTATGGAAGAGGGACACCACGTTAAAAAGGTTGTTTTCCTCTCTCTTTCGGCTCGTCCGGGTCAGGCGATGATGCTTGCCAGCGCAGAACAAACGGCCTCGATTTGCGCATCCTGTAATTCGGGGTATAACGGTAGGGCCAGCAGCATCCGGCTGGCTTGTTCGGCAATTGGGAATTTTCCAGCGCTGTATCCAAGGGTTCGGCAGGGTCCCGTCAGGTGAAGGGGCTGGGGGTAATACACTTCGCTGGCGATGCCGGCCTCCTTCAGCCGCCCCTGCACCTCCTCGCGCC
>JBBIHC010000021.1:0-9845 GCA_037447235.1 Microcaldota archaeon | reverse complement strand
CCGCTCCGCTGCGCTTCGCGGCGCAGGTGAAGCGCAGACCGTTGGGCGCAACCTGTTGTATCGGAAGGATCTCAAATTTGGTGTACAATGATATTAGGATAAGATATTATGCCGACTGTGCTTGAGGAGGGCCCATACAGTTTCATCTTTTTCAGTTCTGATAAAGGTGAACATCCTCACATTCATGTAAAACGAGAGCGTCGAATCGCCAAATTTTGGCTAAACCCGGTAGCACTAGTAAAAAACCGGGGCTTTCCAGGGCATGAATTGAACCACATTGCCCGCCTTGTGGCAAAGCATGAGCCGATCCTTTTGGAGGCATGGCATGAGTACTTTGGTGCTTGAAGTAGAACCGACAGCGGTAGAAGTTACTGTTACGGATGATGATTTGATTGTGCTGCTTGCCGATGGTCGCCGTATCATTGTGCCTTTGGCATGGTATCCGCGCTTGCTCGATGCCTCCGAGGCAGAGCGACAACATTGGCAATTATTAGGCGATGGCTATGCAATTGAATGGCCCGACCTTGACGAGCACATTGGTATAGAGGGATTATTAGCAGGACGACCCAGTGGCGAGAGTCTACAATCTCTTAAGCGTTGGTTAGATTCGCGTCGTGCCAAATCCTAGAAAGCGCCCAATAGGTGCATCCATCTGACGGCTTCGCCTCGCTACGCTCAGCTCGCCGCAGGTGATGCGCGAGTCATTGGTCTTTGCAGTATTTTGGTTCTCAGGGAACGATACAAAAGGGTCAATCAGAAGAAGCCTGCGGCAGGCGTTTAGATACGGCGATCACAAACCTCGCCGGTTGACGCCAGCCGCGTAGCTTCGCCCAAACAGGTTTCAGCATCCAACCCAAACCATAGAATGGCGCAATAAAATTCCACGAAATGCCCAATTCGTGCCCAATGGAGGTCAACCGCTCAAAGGTTAGAAAATTCTCGCTGGGGATGGCATCGGAGGGAAATCCAAATCGTTTCCTGTACTCCGCTTGCCTTTCCTGAACCATGGCTAACCCACTTTCAGGCTGCGTGTAGAATGGCGAGTCGAATATCACCAGATATCCCTCTTCTTTTAGAACTCGAAACGCTTCGAGCAATGTGCGGCGAATATCGGGTGAATAGTGCAACGAAGCGTTATATATCACCATATCTGCCTGGCGAGACGCAAATGGGAGTTTATCAAACGTAGCTTGAAACGCCCAAATGTGCGTTGGATAATGCTTTAGCGCCCCTAATCCGTCCCAATCATTCGTGAGCAAATCAACAGCAGCAAGATGATGCCCACGTGCTGCCAGGCGATTGGCTAACCAACCGTTACCTGCTCCCAAATCAAGGATGCTCAACGGAGATTTGAGTTTATCTTCGATTGGTTGTAGGACAGAAACGATCAACCGCGTGAAGCTGATCGACCTGATGCGCCAGTCCTTTTTGAACTTACCCGTAATATCTTCAAAGGGGAGTTTTTGGTAATACTGTGGTTGCGATGAGCCTCTACCCTCTGCCATGCGAACCGTTTCGTATTCGCGCATAAACTCTTGGAACAAGCTGTGGTCTTCTGCCAATAAGAACCGCCAAATCCCATCAACCATTTGAAATGCGATCCCATCCTGCGGGCACTCGAATCCATCCACCCTCGAAGAAATCAATGGCGTTTTGCAACGCGGGCAGGCTAAGACAAACGGTATGTCCACGGTCTTTCTCTCTCAATCATTTTTCGGCTATCCGATTGGGTGAGTACTTCATGGTGAGTATATAAAAATCCCCCAACCTGTTGAAGGGAGTGCGGTCACTGAGATGACCATCCAAACGGCACAACCAGGCATATAGTCTGGGATGGTTAAACGCAAAAGTTTTATGATCTGCTGGCGGAGTGAAGACCGACAAACCCTTGATGCTGATCATCTCATATGGAGCGCCAAAGGCTTTTACAACACGAGATACCGGATGATAGTACGTGCGCACGTGCATCCCCTCAATATTCGCCAGGATTCCTTTCGGAGTGAGCCTTCGGAATGCGAATGCAAAATTTCCTTTGAACGCCTGAGCTAATTCCCATAAACACAGAGGTGGCATCACAACCCAGACCACATAACCTCCAGGGCGGAGAACCGCGTCAATTTGCCGGGTAATTGTCTCTAGCTCTTTTGTGCAATTCACACCGCCCATATTGGAGAAGAGCAGATGATAATCTTTCCCCTCAACTCTGGAAAGGTGCGTAAAAGAGAGCTGTTGGGTTGTCAGGTTTTCCCCAAGGCCTTCTTCTGCAATTTTGTGTCTGATTCTCTCTATCATCTTTGGGGCAATATCAGTGGCATGCACCCGAAAACCATGTTTCGCAAAATAAACTGCGTCCGAACCTGTGCCGGCGTTGATTTCCAGGATGCTATCGCCTGGCGAGAGCAAGTTGAGCACCTGATGGCGCACCTTGTCGCGCATGCGCCAAAGAAGAGGATGACCCTCAGCAAAGAGGTCATAAACCTCTGCCTTCAGGGAAAAAGCGCGCGCCACTGCGCGGTAATCTTCGCTTTGTTCTTGAGCACTTTCTCCAAGTATCTCCTGCATAGAAACTAATCTTCCTGTGGAGTCGGAAGGGAAGCCTGCTCATAAGTTAGATTTCTGGGCAATGCATGAATGCCTCGATGAGGCTGAGCCGCTAATCTCTTCAACCATACCTTGTAAATGGGTAGTCGAACTCCGAGATAGATGATTTTTAAAAATACTCTAATGACCTCCCCCAATGACACGCCTTGATAACGACCCTGGTGAACTTGTGTCCACCTATTTAACGCCATGCGCAGCCGAAACTCGGTGTGCATCGTGCGATGCAATTGTCGATAAAAACTCGTTGAAAAAGGACCCTGGTATAGCATCGCCAGGTCTTCGGAATCATACCAGTTCTGTTTACTGCCCAATTGCTCTTTTACCATGTGAAAAAATTTCGTCCCAGGTAATGGATAAGCCACAGAAATGCCGATGTCATCTGGTTTCAAATCGCGCACCATCCTGAATGTGCTTTCGATATCTTCAAAGGTTTCACCGGGATAACCGAACTGGAGGAAAAACCCTACGTGGATGCCATGGGCTTGAAGAGCCTTCGTGGCGGCTTCTATTTGTTCAATGCGGATGCCTTTATCCATGGCATCCAGCACCTTTTGCGAGCCGGATTCAGCCCCTATCCACACAAAGTCCGCGCCTGCTTCTTTCAAAGCCTCGATTTCGCCCGGCCTTAGCAACAAATCGGCTCGGCTCAGGCATTTAAACGCGATGTGCACATGATGCTCTTTTAGGCATGCCGAAAAATCCTTGATCCATCCTGGTTTTAACCCGAAAATATCATCAACAAAGCAGAAGTAATCCGGACTGAAGCGGTCAATGAGCGTCTTTAATTCCAAAACAACGTGTTCTGGAGATCTGGTGTTATATCGCTGACCCCAAATGGGCTTGGCGCACCAGTTGCAATGATACGGACACCCCCGCGTGGTGACCATATTCAGAGCAAAATAGCCATGGTTTTTATGCCATATGCTCCGATAGCATTCAATGTCAATCAAGTCCCAGGCAGGCAAAGGCAATGCATCCAAATCTGATATCGGAGGTTTACGCCGGGTTTGTCTCATCACGGTCTGGCGATCAACATCCTCCATATAGGCAAGGCCAAGAATATCTTCCAAAGCCTGAGCGCTATGGCCGGTAATATGCTGAGCCAGCCTCAGCAACGGCTCCTCGCCCTCACCCAGAATGACGAAATCAGCTCCATGCTGCAAATAGCTCAAAGGGTTATCGGTGGCATCGGCGCCGGCGACAATGACCTTGATATTTCGGCGCTTTGCCTGTGCAATCATCGCGTATGCTGCCTCTCTCATACGTAACAGGCACATTTTCGAAAGGTAATTAAAATTGTCTTCATAGAGCACTGCTACGCGTGGTGAATACCGGTCCAAATGCTTCTCCCACTCAGATTCCCCCTCGGCGAGCATGGCATCAAAATGGACGACATCAAATCCATGCGCGCGTAAATAGCTGGCTGCATACAAAGTGCCCAACGGTGGAAAGGGCTGTTTGGCGCGCCATAACTTGGCATCAAAGCGTAAAAAATAAGATTGCCCTAATAAAAAATCGACCATCGGCAAACTCCTTTTGCATCACAATCTCTAATCCACAGCAGTGCTCTTGGAGTGAAAACTCCATAAGGCTTTGGTCCGGTAGCCTCCAAAATGTCCCTTGCAAACCTCTTGGCTAAATTCCGTTTCGCCGTTCAGGTGATGATTTTGTGTGAATTTTTTAATTTTTCTGGAACTTTCCCAGGATTCCAGCCAATCCCCAATTCGTGTGCTTAAGACTTTATCGAACACCATTGAGGCGATGGACGCGTTTCTTTTTGCGGATGGAAAGGGAAAGACATGCGGCGCTCCTTCTGCATTGGGCAAAAATTCATTCACCCATTGGTTTTGTTCGCGTACCCGCGTATACACCTCTTTACCTGTGAGGGGGATCATGTGCGCAATCTCATGAGCGGTGTATATATCGTGCGGTTTGAAAGCAAGATGATTGGTAGTGACCATATAATTCGGGCATAAGACCAGCCCTCGGAGAAGGGCGAGTTTCACAAAAATCAGCACCCAAGCTCTGGACACCCATAACCTTCCCGGTTGGGTCACCATAAAATAGTCAATATCCACACCTGCTTCATTTCCCACAGCCAAAGCGCCACTCAAGGCGATCATCTCAATGTAAGGCAAAGCGCTCATCCTGGTTGCATAGTGCCATGCCTCTGGCCAAAGCCTTAGCGCTACCTGCCGATGCTGCTCTCTGAGCAGGATATGATTTTCGTGCCCGCTCAAAAGATAATAGCCTGCGCAAATGGTGGCTTCTTTTTTAAAGACACTGAGGCTATGGATGACCGCTTCTAATTCAGCCTTGCCGATTTTATAACCAATGAGATAACGATGGAGTTCATCGAAAGTCAAAGGGAAATGAAACACATGCGCATACTTAAGCGTAAGGTACACCGCTTGTTCCAAGGTGAGCGCAAACATGTCACCTGAGGCAATTTTTTCAAACATCGGCTTTGATCTCTTCCAGTTGTTGACGGCTTTTTCGGCGCGCAAGCATGACAGATTGAACGATGGTTGTGCCTGACGTAAACAACAAACCTGCTAAGAATACGCCAGAATAAAAACCGATCACATAGTTTTTCATGGAAAGCGCCAGCGCTAAAGTACCGGCGTTTACCCCAGCAAACAACAACTCAAAGAAGACAATGGGATCCAAAGCCAATTGATATGCAGAATGCACCCATTTGTCTCCTTTCTCCCGAATGCCGAATTTTGGCGTCCGCTCGAAAACACCTTTTTTCCCAACCACCACCTGCCAGGCAGCCCGCAGCGTGTTTACCATCATGCCTGCTCCGAGCGCAGAGACGAATAAGATATGAGGCAAGCGACGCCACCACATGCGTTGTAATTGTTTTTGAGCAGCAACAAAAAAGACCGTCGGAGCAAATGCTGTAACGTTAAAAATCGTGGCTATGCCGAAAAGAGAGAGCAAATCTGGAAATCTGGTGGAAAGCCAAAGGATCAACGGGTATAAAAGGCTCAGAGAAAACATCAGCAAATGAACTCCATAGCCAGTGAGATGCAAAGTCGCCTGAATTTTCATCTTCAACGGTATGGATTGAGCCCATATTTGAGGTAACAACCTCTGGGCACATTCAAGGCTTCCTTTTGCCCACCGATGTTGTTGACGGCGATATGCACTGAAGGTAACCGGCAACTCCGCTGGCACACTCACATGGGGCAAATACAACCCACGCCAGCCATGTAAGCAAGCGCGATAAGACAAGTCCAGATCTTCAGTAAGCGTGTCTGCTTTCCAACCTCCAATAGCTTCGATAGCCTGCCGACTCCAGATGCCGGCGGTGCCATTGAAATTGAACCAGTACCCTGCCTGGGCACGCGCCATTTGCTCCACCATAAAATGTGCATCGATGGCCAGAGCTTGCAAACTGGTCAACAAGGAATAATCTTGATTTACATGTGCCCACCGCGTTTGGACGAATGCAATTGGTGTTTCATTTCCCCGCCCTTGGGTAAAAAAATATGGGATTGTCTGCGTTAGATAATCCTCAGGGGGTAGGAAATCGGCATCAAAGATGGCAATAAAATCACCCTTTGCGCTGCGCAGCGCTTCCCCAAGCGCACCTGCCTTATACCCTTCTCGATTCTTTCGGTGTACATGCACAATATTCACCCCTTGCGCGCGATGGTGCTCAACTTCTGCCTGTACGATATTCACCGTTTCATCTGTAGAGTCATCCAGCACCTGAATTTCTAATTTTTCACCGGGATATTTCAAACGTGCAGCTGCACGAATCAATCTCCTTGCCACGTAACGTTCATTAAAAACCGGTAATTGAACCGTTACCTTAGGCAGAGGTTCCGGCATTTGAGGGCACGGCTCGACTTTGGCTTTGAAAGCCAGAAAAGTTAAGTGAAAAAAATTCAATCCGTAAATAAACAACACACCCACAACCACCAGATAAGCAACCGCAATGGGAACTAATAACAGGTCAACCATGAGCTCATTTCCTCTTGCTGGCTAAATAGGCATTGCTCCACAACCCCAAAGCCAGGAATTGCCAAAACCTCCCTGGTGTCAATAGCCAGGTGTAATAATCGAACATACCCACCAAGAATATCGTCAACAACAAAGCACTACTCGTCACAAGCGCCAGCGTGAAAATGATCTGCTTACGCTGGAACAACAGCATCAACCAGGGGATAACCATTAAAGCAACGTAAAACATAGCCCCAAAAATGCCTGTTTCTGCAGCCACCAGCAAAATGGTATTGTGCGCAGGTTGATAATGGTACGGAAAGGCTGGGTACAACTCTTTGAGTGCTACCGGGAAAGTTCCTAATCCCACTCCGAACACAGCGTGCTGCGTGAACATCAGGCTGGCTGCCTGATTTAATGTCCCTCGCTCCGTAATCGAGCGGTGCTCCACCGCGTTGTTTATCACCGCCTCTGGGATATTCAACCGTACCCCTAAAAGCGGTGCCTGGCTGATTAAAATCGGCATTAGGACCACTAATGCAGAGATAAAAACCCCCAATAACAAGCCGACCTCTTTCATGGATCGCTGAGCCACCAGGGATAACATCAAAAAGCCGATACCCGCGGCGAAAGAAAGCCATGCCGCGCGTGAAAAGGTGAAGAAGAAACCCATCATGCCGGCTAAAAGGATGCCGTTGATGAGTGCTCTCTTACCGCCTTCTGAATTCAATAAGCCATTGATCAAGATGATGAAACCAAAAGCAAACATTCCACCCAAGATGTTTGGGTGATCACTCAATCCATAGGCACGCAGAGAGCGTACACCTTCTGCCCAGACAATGCTCACTCCACTCCATGCCGGATCGAGCTTATATTCCCCTAAAAACTGCAACCCGAGCGATCTCTGTAACAAAACTTGGGAGCTACCGACAACAGCTTGAATGGCGATCATACCCGCTACAGCCCAAAGGATTCGGTTTGGCTCTGGTTTTATATTCACCAGATAAAGAAAAAATCCAAACAACAACCCCAAGCGTATGCTATGGTATATGCTGATCATCGGGTTTACGGAAAAAGGCACCCCAACCAGAGACACCAGAATCAACCCAAGCACGGGAACAGCAATGGATGGTGTCCCCCAATGAATTTTGTTGTGCCTGAGGGCGATACCAATCCCACCGAGAACCATCGCCGCCAGCATGAAAATATCGCACAGAAAAATCAACCCATCGGTGTAATCTGCATATATTGGCGGCATAGACAACGTAAAAATCTGCAAGCGATAACGCCAAGGCGAGAGAATGATTGCCAGCGAGAGGAAGCTTTGCGAAATTCTGATCGCCTGGTCAGATAGATTGCCTGAAGAGAAGATATTAAAAAAACGGAGCTTTTTTAATAAATGACTCATCATCTATATCCCAGATTTTTAATGTCCTTTTAGGGTCTGTAATGTCAACATATGTGTTGAAATTATTCGTACCTATATGATCCAGCGACATGCGAGGCGATCATACCCATGAAGATTACTTTACACGAGCGACTTCAAAACCTTAACGTCGTCGGGGTAGAAAGATTCCCTGGCAAACCCAGTCGAAGTGAAGGAAACCAGACATGCAAACTTAAGCCGCGAATTTCATGTGCAGTACATTTAGGGCAAGTAAATGCGATAACGATATTCATCGTGTCTCAATTCTCACGATTGCATGGTGTGGCTTTTATCAAACTTCCAGTAGAGAAAATATACGAAGTCCCAAACGGTTTAGATGTACGCAAAAGGAGCACAGGTGGTAAAGAAATGTACTTTAGAGCGATGGAGGCGCGATTATGTAGCGCTTTAGAAGAGGTCGCAAGCTGAAATGAATCAAGTTGCCATTATCCATGATGCATTAGCGGTGAAAGGAGGGGCAGAAAAGGTGCTGGAAGCGGTATGTGAACTATTTCCTAACGCCCCCATTTATACCCTGGTGTACGATGAGCATTTATTCAAGTCCTCCGAAATCGCCAAGCACCCCATTCACACCTCTTTCATCCAGAAATTTCCATTTTCAAAAAGCCTATACCGAAATTTTCTTCCATTACTGCCTCTGGCTATAGAGAATTTCAACCTCAACCAGTATGCCCTGGTCATTTCTTTGAGCTATGCAGTCGCACATGGAGTATTGACCCATCCAAACCAATTGCACATCAATTACTGTTTCACCCCATTACGGCATGCATGGTATAACTATCACCAATTTTTAGAGCAGCAACGCGGTGTATGGAGGCGCCTCTCACCTTTATTGCAACAAATCCTGTCTTCTATACGCCGTTGGGATTACGTGGCTGCTCAGAGGCCAGATGAAATTTTGGCTGTATCCGAGTGGGTCAGGCAGTTGATCCGCAAGTACTACCACCGCCGATCAACAGTGCTTTATCCTCCGGTGAACATTCCTTCACCTCTGCCGACTCACGCTCGAGAGGATTTCTTCCTGGTGGTATCCCGATTAGTACCGCACAAGCATATCGGGCTGATTGTACAAGCGTTTAATCAAATGAAACTTCCGCTAAAAGTCGTAGGCGCGGGAGCCGAATATACATCTCTGAAACGTTCTGCCTCACCAAACATCGAATTTACGGGTTATCAAGCCGATGAGGTGGTGTTGGACTTGATGACAAAGGCAAGGGCGTTTATCGTCGCAGGAACAGAAGACTTCAACCTCGCCGCAGTGGAAGCTCAGGCATGCGGTTGCCCGATCATCGCCTATGGTACAGGAGGGGTATGCGAGACAGTGATCGAGGGAAAAACCGGGGTCTTTTTCTCCCGCCCCACAGCCGATGCGCTGGTAGAGGCGGTGAAGAAATTCATAAAAATCGAAACCCAATTTTCTCCCACAACGATACAGGAAAACGCCTCCAGGTTTTCTAAAGCCTCTTTTCAAGAAAAACTACTCGGGTTTATTCACGAAAAGTTTGGCACGTTTGAACTCCTGTGCCCATAGGTGGAATTACAGCCGGTGGCGGCTAACAATTTCTTAAAAGCGTGAACATGACCGCTTGCTTTGTTGGAATGGGTCGCTAAACTAGTATCTGGAAAATTCCATTAAGGCTGCTCGCTGGACTTGTGAGCCTATTTGTTTGAAGCACCATCATTGACAACTTGAAAATAAAGGATAAAATATGACCAGGTGGTCATTGGTATATATTATAAAGCAAACACATCAATGTAGTTTAGATAGCTAGCTACATGATTGTACTTCTTTTTTGACAGTTGCAAGGTATAAACGGTTATAAAGAGAATGTCGATCCAAACA
>JBBIHC010000020.1:0-11646 GCA_037447235.1 Microcaldota archaeon | reverse complement strand
TGCCATCCGCCATACGCGGAGGGAGAGGTGGGCTGGCTTCGTCCCATGGCCAGCCAGTTTTACCCTGGGGTGCGATGGGGAACTCCAGAGGAAGTTTTGAGGTTGTGGGTGGCATTTTCCTTATTGGCGATCTCCAGATTTATCTTCTGCCCTACCAATAAAAATTTATCAAGTGTGATGCGCCTCACAGCGGCCAGCAGATCACGAGGCAGGAGGAGATCTGCATTTACATAGAAGAGGATTTTGTGTTGTGCGATTTGGGCAGCTTTTTCAATAACATCATCTAATAGAGGTGTGCCATATTCGTTTCGACTGAGTGCGGATAGGAGTTTGGTCTTGAACTTTGAAGATGCCTCTCCTATACCGGAGGTCGCCGCACAAAATCACCTCGCAATCCGGTGGTAGGTGTATCCAACTCTGGATAGCATTGTCTAGGATAGTTTTTATGTGCCCGATGAATGGCTTTAGCACTGAAATATAGAGAACATAGGATTATGCAGAATGAGGAGGTTCTAAGACTAAAAGCTGGTACATTTCAAGGGTTTTTTTAGCCTGAAGGTCTTGGCTGAAGTGCTCTGCGATACGCTTTCTGCTATTTGACGAGATCTTTTCCACCAGCTTTGAGTCGCTTAGAAATTGGGCAATTGCTTGTCCTAATTCAAGAGCATCTGCGGGGGGCACAAGGATACCGGAATGTCCATGTTGAATGACATCTGGGATTCCCCCGACATTCGACGCGAGCACAGGAGTTCCACAAGCCATTGCTTCCAGTACGGTATTGGGTAGATTATCTTGTAAAGAGGGGAGGACAAAGACGTCGGCTGCACTGTAAATAAGCGAGAGCAAACGATCGTTGTATACACTCCCAATGTGAAGATGTGGAATATGTACCTCGAGATTGGGTTGTCCGCTTCCTAGAGAGAGCAGAAAAAGATCTTCTCTCCTTTCGACGGATTTAACAGCCTGTGCCAGTATATGAAAACCTTTGCGGCGTGTTTTCATCGAGCTGGCGACATACAGTAGCACGCGTGCCTCTTGAGGAATGCCCAGGGTGTTCCGTGCAAAATTTCGTGGGCGCGGGGCAAAATCCTCGAGATTCACGCCGTTGGGGATGATGTGCCGCGAGAAGCGGTTGAGCAGCGGGCTTTTCGCGACTTCATCCGCCATCCACTGATTCAGAGCGACGATGTGCAGCCGGTGTGCGGGTATCTGGCTGAAAATGCGCTCTTTGCGCTCCCACACCTGATGGGAGAGATCTTTGGGGTTGTCCGAACCCAATTGTGGGCATGCGCCGCAGCCTGATGTAAATCGCCCGCATCCAAAATCGTAGTGGCAACCGCCCGTGAAAGGTTCCATATCGTGCAGTGTCCATACGATTGGATTTGTTTCATTTGCTATTCCCCTAAAAAAGCTGCTGTAGTCGATGAAATCTGCGATGGAATGCAGGTGGATGAGTTGCGCCTGAGGCATCTGCGTGAGTACTTCTTTTTGGTAGATGGTGCGATCATCGCTGAAGCGTTCGTAGCCCTCTGGGCGCGTTTCCTGATAAGCAGCCAGGCTTCGCTTGATGGTTTGGGAGCGCAACCTCTGCCTTAGCCGTGCACGCCAGGTACGGGGATGGCGATAGCGCGTGACATGAGCCTGTGCACTGGTTTGCCGCTGGACGAACATGCTCGAATCCACACCGGCTGCTCTTAATGCGAGGTGCAAGCGGTAAGCTGCCCGCCCTACGCCGTCATCGCCATCATTGGTGTTGATGTGCACTATTCTCATGCTCATGAATGCAGATTAGCGCGCATGAGTAAGTTTTTCAGTTGCGTTACATCTACGCGTAATGACCTGGGCTCTGGCGCATCCTCTGTTGGAATTCCCTCTAGGCGGATGAAGGTGCAACCCACAAAGTTGGCGATATCCCTGAAACACGGGTTTTCGTATCCCTTGGGCATCAGTTCAATTGCGATCGCCTCAGGGTTGCTGAATAACAAGTTGGTCAACGCAGCCCCGTGGGGTGCGATAATCACCTGTGCAGCTCGAAATAGTTCAGCCTGTGATTGTATGGATTTATGGTCCATTGTGGTACACGTAAAGCCGAACTCTGATTGAAGGAAACGCATACATTCGTTTTCGTTGAGGAAAGGGCGTTTTTTCGTGTCACCTCGACCTACATAGAGCTTTTTGGGAAGCGATTTATCGCTTTCAGGAACATAAAATAAATTTCTCGTAAAGCGTAAAAAACTCTCATCAACGCCTCCCTTCCGGTTAGGAATTAAGGCAATGATGCGTTCAGCGGTTATCCCATGAGTGATCAACTTGTTTTGACTGATGCCTGCCTTTTGTAAGGATTCTATCTGCCAAGAATGTAGGCTGGCATTGCCGACATAGTAGAAATCTGGATCGCCACCCAGTTTATTACGATAAACCTCAATCAATGGTAGGGTAAGACAAAGCCAGTGGTAATAATTGTCCACTGATGTGTTGCATAGATAAGCCACAGTACCTTCAACGTGTGTGCAACGATGCAGGCGAATTTTTTTTGGATTTATGGATACTTTGTCCTCATAGATCAGGTTCCTGTTGGGATCGAAAACATGATTATGTTGTAAACTAACCCCTTTTTCGCGGGTATCGATAAGGATAAATTGTGTTGTCGCGCTCTCCCAGCTGTGGATATTGGGTTGTCCAATTAACAAACTGCTGCGGATGTAGCGATTGCCAAACTTCTGGGGTTGGATGTAACCTTGAAGATTGTGGATGCTTTTTCTAATTTTCTTTCTTATTATCTCTGGCAATCCATGGAGGATTGCTTTTTGAAAGCTATACATGCCTAGTTTTCCTGCGGACAGATACCTTTTTGGCGTCTGTCAATCGTGATGACAGCAGCTTGCGAATGTACAATAATCTGAGTTCTTCCGCGCATCTTTTTTTTAGAGAAGTTTTCGGCTTGCGATAGGCAAATGGTAAGACAAAGGGGAAGGGGACTTGATGCTTCTGCGAAAGTTGCCATGCTTTGAAAAAATGGGTTTCGAAGGCTGTCGGCGGGAAATGCTGCGCCAGGCTTTTTGGATAAGGCAATCGACGGAATGCAGCCATCTCATGAAACGATTTCTCAGTTCTGTGTGCAAGCAGTGAGCAAAGAGCTAACAAATAGGCTGGCACAAACACCAAGAGCGCTACTTGCATAAAACGAGGCGAACGGCATTCGCGCAACATACATTCTGCTTGTATGGGGAGCACAAACCGTCCGCGCAGGCTGACCACCCATTTTCTCATCTTGCCGAAATCATCTCTGAGTGCGAGTTGCTCATCCAGCCGGGTGTCAACTTCATACAGCGCATCTACGACCTCCTGGATATGCCTTTGCAGATGAGTTTCCCTTTGCTCTGCTGGCGCTTGCAGGATTTGCTGATACATTCTTGGGGAATCGAGATTTAGCTCAGCATGCTGGCCAAACTGATGATTGCTGTATGCTGCCGTGAGAAACAGGTTATGCGTCAGCGTCAGCGCCCGCCGCAGCCCGATGGTTTTCTTATCCATCTCCAGGGCAACCATGCGCATAAAGCTGTTCCACACTGCGTGGCGCATCAGTTTGGAGTGTTTGTCAACATTTTGTGGATTGGTGTTTTCCAGCGGATTCCAGCCAGGGGTGAGGAGCTGAAGGTTTTCCAAGGTGTGCAGGTAAGGCAGCGATTCTACCAGGGAATCGCACACCACAAGAGGGGGATGCACAAACAAATAAGCCAATCTTGAGGTGCATTGGCTGGCTTTACGGGCACAAGCTTCTGCCTCGCGCCATTCTGCATCCTCGACAACCAACAGCAAATCGAGGTCCGAAATTCCGGGAGCCCTCACCTCGCCGAATTGATATATAGCCGCTTTGCCTTTGAAGCACTCGCTGAAACCTTCCATGAAGGCTGTGATGCCCTGGTGATAATCTACTTGTTCCAGAGCTTGAAGATCATACACTATTCGGGAAGGGATGTAGCTGGCGATTTGCACGCTGTTATCCAGAAATAATCTCGAAGGTCGCCTGGCTTTCTTTGATCATCTCCTGGATGGCAGCATGCACTTCCGAATTTACGCCCAAAGGATGATTCTTTACCACCCATGGACTCCAGCGCCGCAGAAGTGTTTCTGCCTGGTGACGGCGTGGGCAGGTCTTGCGAGCCAGGCGTTTCAGGGACTGCACGCGGGGGTGTTTGATCAGTGGGGTAAAATTCCCTCTCAGGAACGTCGCCCATTCCAGGGCTTTCAATGCTCCGGGTGAGAACAAATCGTCTGCTCTGCCAATTGCTTGGGGCTTCGAGAGCATTTCCCCCTGCGCTTGGAAAAGATAGGCTGGCAGCAACGCGATCTCTCCCGCCAGTTCTTTTAACTCGAAAGCCCGCAGGCCACCAAATTGATCCAAGCGCGCCAGTCTGGAGCGCATTGCCCGGAGGGTGTTTTCCAAGGCTATCAGCGATGCATGATCTATTGTTGTCACACGATAAGTGAACTCTTCTAAACCGCGCACCAGGCACATGTCCTCGAATACCACAACCGGGATGGGCTGATGGGCGAAGAGTAACAAGTCGAATTCGGTTAGCAATAGATGACCGTGGTGCTGGTAGGGATCGATGTCTTGGTATGCGCGGCTGATTCTACCCAGCACCGCTCCAATCCTTTCGAGTTGATCTGCGCTTTGCCAGGCTTTTCCGGAAAGCAATACCAGATCGTCCACATCCGAGAAGTCGGTGAAAGTGAGGTCTGCAAGACTGCCATGCAGGTAGAGATTCACTCCTTCCATGGAGGGGTCATTCAGGGGTTGAAAGGCCGTTGACAGTTTCGCGAAGAGGCTTCCAGCATAAGCCGCGGGATCAAATCTCTTTGATAAGCGGGTTTCACCCGGTTCTGCCGGAATGTGGGAAATTGCTTGTCTCAATGGTGCATCGAGGAATATGAGGAGTTGATAGAGTTCCTTGATGCCGCCTCGGGGTGGGAGATTTGCGGGGAGTCTGATGCCCAGTGCCATGCAGGCCTCTGGTAGCCAGGCAGGCACAAGCGGGTAACGCCAATGCTGCGGGCTAGCGTGGATTAGTGAGAGCCAATAAGCCGGGTCACGCCTGCCGGCGCGGACTTCTCCATTGACGAATGCTTCCAAACACCTGCGCAGATGATGCAGGATTTTAAGGGCACATTCAACCCGGCTGCTCGCTTCACCGCCCATGCGGTTTACTCAGCCTATCCCGAATCAAAGCCTCGATTTGAGCCACGCTCTGCTCCACTGTATGCTCCTGCAAGGTACGGTTTTGCCCTGCCAAGGCGATTGCCAAGCGTGTATTTTCGTTCTCCAGTAGAAAACGCGCTTTCTCCACGCATTCTTGTGGACTGCGGTAAGTGACCACCTCACTGTCTGGCTCGAACAAATCCGAGATATTGTCTTTCCAGTCGGTCAGCAGGCAACTGCCCACACCAGTAACTTCGAACAGGCGCATGTTGGAGGCGCTCTGGGAGGAGATATCGATATGTGTGTTGAGAGAAACTTTTGTATCTCGCAGTTGTTGAAACATATCCAGGCCATACAGCGGCGGTCGAGCAACCCGCCTCAGGCGAGGATGAGCGGTTGCAGGTAAGGCTGGGCGTTTGCTCCAACTGGCCGCGCGCTTCAATGGCGCTATAAAGGAGAGCACATCCCCCCATTTTCTACCGTTTAACTTTTGGGCAAGGTCATAAACCATTTGTCTGGCTTTGACTCTCGATATTTTTATAAATGAATTGCGCGGCACTTCGGCCCATATTTCCAGGGGCGTATGCTCAATCAAGTAGAGCAGCAATTCCTCGCGCTGGTTGTGAAAGCCCTCTCCTTTGGATATAGAGCCGATGAACGCGAAGTCGGTATGCGGAGTAGCGTTGGTTTTCAGATGGGTCAGCAGGCGTGGGTCGAAGCCATGTTTCACATGGAAAGCAGGAAATCCCTGGTGTTGAAAACCCGCCACAAGCTCGGGGATGTTTGAGAAAAGCAGGTCGTATTCCTTGAATACCTGTATGTCCGAATAAGGCGCGCCGCACCACCCTAACACCAGGCGCAGGCTAGCACACTTTTGGCGAATGTGGCGTATGAAAGACGCGTCGAAGATGGTGTAATTGCTGACGAAAAGGATTTCCGGCTGGAAGGCGAGAATTTGAGCTGCACTGATCTCGAGCAGCCAATTTTTTTCGCCATACGCCACGCCCCTTTCCCGCGCCCATTGCTTTTGCATTGGCTCTGCATTTGCAAAGATATGTTCTACCTGGTATCCTAGCCTGGCAAAGGCGTAAGCGCGGTTCTCTGGCGCGCCGAAGCTGTGCGCCATAAGAGTCGCATGTTGCTCGGCGTATGGTCGCTCCGCCAGCCCAGGTCTTTGGGCGTAGAACTGCTGTAGGTAGGCGGGGTATTTTGTGGCGATGCTCATCAATTTCATGGGAGATAGAACGTTTTGTATTAACGGGTGTTTATGGCGTGGGGCAGGATCCTGGATAAGAAAATCTGCCAATATTGCTTTTCAGAGAGCAGCGAGGGATTGCGCGACAGCAGGGAGAGCATCTGGATGATGACCTGCCTGCGTCGGAGTAGGGGATGGTCAGCCTCTCGATACGGTCTGGCAGCGTGACCCAAAAAGCGTCGCAGCAGGATTTGCTGTCGCCTCCTGTCAAGTGCAATTCTGCCCCAGCGCCATAGCGTTTCCCACATGCGCAATTTGTTCTCGTAGAAGGATTTCGCTGAAATCTCGGCATAACTGCGGTTGCTGGCATGGATGCGCCGTATGGCAACCGCTTCGTCCAACCGCCCGGGGAGCATGCGACCCACCGCGGCCAGCTTGACCCACATAACGGTGTCCTGGTGCAGGTGCAGATGTTCCTCGAAAAGACCGCTTTTCTCGAAGACGCTTTTCTTGAGCACCCAGCCATCGGTAGGGCAGTATCCTGCGTCTCCAACCGGGGTTTGCTTTTCGAAAAGCTGGTCAGGCGGTACGCGTTCCCGCATGGTGGTCAGGGTGTCTTTCGAATAGCGTTTTTCTTTGAAAGTTTCGTCTTCATAATGGTAGCCCACTGCCTCATAAACCCCCTCCGCCAGGGGGTCTTCAGCGAAAATGCGTCTGGCTTCCTTGAATCTCTCAGGGAGGAAGTAATCATCCGCGTCCAGAAAGGCGATATAGTCGCATTGAGCCGCGCGGATGCCCAGGTTCCGGCTGGCGCCTGCGCCGTGATTGCCGCCGTCCGCGTGCCGCAGCAGGCGGACGCGGGGGTGTTCCTCCGCCAGGGTAGTGCAGACCTGCAGAGAGTTGTCGCTGGAGCCGTCCTCGATGAGCAGGACTTCGGTTGTTTCTAGTTGGTGTAATGCGGAGTGAACAGCATATTTAAGATACTTAGCCGCGTTATACACCGGGATAATAATAGTGACAAGCATTTATCTTTATTAATTTTGGGAATATTTTGAGTGATTATTTATTTCCACATCATTTGTGTCTACTTGAGACATGACTTTTTATTACCCCGTCAATTGCTTATAGAATGCGATTAATTTGTCCACCTCACCGCTCATTGTTCCTTGCTTTCTATAGGTCAATAACCCTTCTTTTACCAGATTTTGTTTAAATTTAGGATTTGTCAAGACTTTTATGATTGCTTCAGTCAATTCATCTTCTTGTCGAGGGTTTATCAGTATGGCATTTTGATTGTTTATGACGCCTTTATAGTCAGGAAGGTCAGATACAATTAGCGGTACTCCACAAGCCATAGCTTCAAATATTGTTGCAGGGAACCCATCTTTTAGTGGAATCGATACTACAACATCTGCTGATTGATATCGTTTAGCAACCATACTATGGTCGACAAGATGTTCAAGAAATCGAATATTGGAATTTACCCCCAACTCATTTCCGAGATTGAATAGAATAGATTTATATTCTTCAGCATCTTTATAACGATGTCCATGATTGTTTACAAAAAGAAAATAAGTGTTTGGTATTCTCTCAATAATTTTAGGAATTGACTTGATAAGGGTTGTATGATTATATATCGCCCGTAAACTTCGCGGTGAGAAAACTATTTTGCTTTCAAGGGGAATTGAAAGTTCTCTTTTTAATTCTGTGTAGTTGGGTGCAGGGCAAAAGGTACTCTCGCTTACACCAAAGCGAAAAATTGTCGCGGGTATTGTTCCACAACCATCAATGGACTTTAATTCATCTATCAGTGTTGGCGCGTCAGCTGTTAGGCCAGCAGCATATTGTATATTCTTACCCCATTTACCATGCAACATATGGTCAGGGATATGTCCCCAGGATGTAAAAATTATTGGAATATTGGGAGCAATTTTGTGGAAAGTATTACACCACCAGGCTTCCCGATGGATATGGATTATTGTTGGTTTGAAGATCTTTATTGTGGAATAAAATGCGAATTTTCGTAATTTTCGTTGAAATTTGGGAAAATTTTTATCCGATTTTATAAAGAGTGGGTAACGTGATACTTGATATTTGGATGTACTGCCTTTTTCTCCGTACCAGAATAAGCCAACTTTTGCTCTTTTATTCAAGCATTCAATCAAGCGTTGAGTATGAACTATGCCAGGGTCACTGCAAACCAAAATTCGTAATTTTGGAAAACGTTTATTTAATTGATGTGGATTAGCGCTCATTTAGTTAAACCTCTTGAAATAACTTTAGCAGGAACGCCACCCATTATATCAAAATCTTTTATAGACTTTGTTACAACAGCACCTGCTCCAATAACTACACCTTCACCGATATCAACACCCATCAATATAGTTGTATGAGCCCCTATCCAGGAACCATTGCCAATTATTATGTCTCCTTTTTTAATTTTAATTGGCTGAGTCCAAATGGGTTCAGTTCCACTTATCGAATGATCGTGAATATAAAACACGTTGAAATGACCAGTTCTAACATCATCACCAATATATATAGAAACTGTTGTGTCGAAATAATTGTACTGGTGAATAAAAGTGCCTTTGCCACAAACGAATATTCCTTCAGCATCTTTCTCTCTAAGCATTATAGTTGTGTATGAACCTATTGAAGAGTTATCCCCAATTCTAATTGTTGACTTTAATGTTATTAACACGTTAGTGCCGATGGATACAAAGTCGCCTATTTCTATTGTGCAGTCATCTTGGCATACTAGGAAATTTTCTGGAGAGTTGATTTGATTATTTGCAAAAATAATTTATAAGCTCTTGATACAGTTATGTACCTATTTTGAAACCAATTTTTTGATAAACGTGAAGTGCAGAGACTCTGTAATCTTGAGTGTTTAAAATAACACCCGGATAACCTCTTCTCTGGCATTCAATGAGAGTCTTTTTTATTAGAAATGTCCCTAAACCCTGGTTTCTGAACTCGGGAAGAACATAAGGGTATGCAAGAACCGGATATGGCTCATATTCTTTAAGTGAAAACGATGCACAAGACCCAATTAATCTGTTGTTACTTACCAAAAGTATTTCGGTACCTAGAATTAATTTCTTTAGCATTTCTTCAGTGAATCTCTCTTTATCCCAATATCCGAATTCATTATTGGAGTTTAGCAATTCGATCCACTTCTCCATTATGTCTGGTGAATAGGAATATTGCTGATAAGAATTATCTATATCTGGCAATTGGATAACACAATTTTCTTCGAAGAGATATTTCATGCGTATATTTTTATGAGCCTTAGTCCGTCTGTCTTTTAGGGTAAGAATGCTTTTTTTTACTTTATGGGCAAGAAATCTTAACTTCTTAAACATAGGTCTCAAGTGAGGATAATTGCTGTTACAACTTGCTTGCTAAGATTGTTATTAAATCGCCCAAATTTCTCTCTTTTAGGAGTACATTCAACTCAGGGATGCGAATAAACGCATCGCGCAAACTGTGCAGAGTTTGATCCCTTCCAGAAACCCAAATATTATTGCATTCCCATTCCATAATTTTCCAGCCGAGATCCTCTAACCATTTCGGAAGGTTATCTGCGTTCACTTTGTCAACACCGCGGTGGGAATAATCAGAGTATCCTTCCCAGTCATCTCCCATAACCAAATGTGTTAAAGAACACGAATTTGATGTATGAAGTACAAGAAGGGCGCCTTTTCTGGCTACCTTGGTCGCTTTTTCAAGCATAAGCCGTGGGTTTGTAGAATGCTCTAACACATCCCACATATAAAGGATGTCGAACTTATTCTTGAAAGAGATTTCTTCAGTATCTGGATTGCATTTTTTTATTCGAATTTCACCCACAAGATCTTGAGCTTGCTTAACAGCGTATGCTGAGCTATCTATTCCATATGCATCATAGCCTGCATCCAGAAAAGCTTTTGTGTAATAACCGAGTGCGCATCCAATATCTAATAGAACTCCTCGTGGTTTGTATCGTCCCACGATCTCCACTGCTCTTGTTGTGTTGATTTGTTTTGGATAATTAATATAGTCGTCGCCAAAGTAATAATCTTCGGCAATTTGTTTGTCACTGTAAGGCAAGTAATGTGAGCAAGTGCGTGTATATTCTTTACGATCGGTAGTTAGTTCTATTATCGCATTATATTTGCGATGAGGTTGAGAATTGCTCACTGTAGTTGAAACAGGAAGATCATTGATCCAAGCAGATAACTTTTGAAGGTTTACTCTAATCCTATCCCCTTTATTGACTCTGTTTATCTGAAATGCTAAGCAAGGATGATTTTCGAATTGTGGTTTATCGTTACTGAATTCGGAAGCAAATAATGCATATCTGAAATTGTCTCCATTCTGTAAAATGTTGTAAAAGACATCTCCCTCATCTGTAGCACGATAATTGTATCGGATGGGTAAAATGTTGGCGTGAAGTTTGGATTCAATAATAATTGGAGTACTGTCGAGTGGGACTGTGACTATTTTCCTGCCAATCAATCTTTCGATTGATCTTTTCAGGTGCTTTCTAAATTTCATTGTATGATTCTGTACGATTTCAAATTAGGAATTGATTACTGGCGAATGAAAAGAAACTCTCTCTGAAAAGTGCCACTGTGCAGGAGCGCGCACATATCCTCGCATAATCGGAAAGTAACGATAATTATCAGCGTTATTTCTTGCCACATTCATGATGCTAAAATCGAGTGCTCTTTCTACCCAGTCCAGGACTGTCCCATCAATTTTATGTAAAATTAACGCAATTGAATAGTCACGCGGCAATAGAAATACAGCCATATCTATTGTGATTTCATGTACCCCATCCGGTAGCATCAGCGGGAGATTTTCGCCGTCAAGTGTTCTCGTTGAAGCCACCTCTATTCCATCTGCGGAAAGAATATTTACCTCTATAGCGGCTTCCTCGATGGATTCAAAAACTTCCATGGATATATTTATGCGAAATGGCTCACCTAGAAACAGCTTTGTTGTGTTTTCCGATAATGAATTGATAAGGCTAATAGAACGAAAGAAAGCTTGTCCTGTGCTATGCAATCGTGATGTTTGAGATGGGATAATGCCGGGTTCTGCCGCTGCTTTTCCTTTTGCCAGGTACGCGTCTACAACATCATGGACATTGCTATCCTTAGAAATCGTCCCATCTTTCAACAGAAATGCACGAGGGCATAAGGACTTTATCGCCCCCATATTGTGGCTCACAAACAGCACTGTGCGACCTTCTCTGGCCACG
>JBBIHC010000019.1:0-12072 GCA_037447235.1 Microcaldota archaeon | reverse complement strand
GTCAAGATCTTCCATCGTGCTGAATCTCTGGACTGCCTGTTTTTCAAGATTGCCATAAGGCATCGGATGCCTCACCACTACGAATTTTTTTCCGGCACCTTTCAGGATCCCGCTTATCATCTTTGTTAACGGGCTTTTGCCGCTTCCGGTTCTGGTGGCACATACCGCAATGACTTTTTTGCCGCTTTTAAGCATCGTTTCTTTTGGGCCAAGAAGGATGAAAGACGCGCCTGCCGCCTGCGCCCGCGACGCAAGGTGCATGACATATTCGTGCGAAACATCAGAATAGGAAAAATAAACCTGCTCCACGTTATACTGCCTTATGAGCTCTTCCATTCTGCCCTCTTCGTAAATTGGAATGCCTTCCGGGTAGCGTCTGCCTGCCAGTGCGGGCGGGTATCTCCGCCCTTCTATCTTCGGAATCTGGGTTGCCGTGAAGCCCACGGCATTGTATGCCCGGTTATTCCTGAAATAAACATTGAAGTTGTGGAAATCCCTGCCAGCAGCGCCGAGTATCAGGACATTTTTTCTTTTTTTCATAGCACCAACCGAAAATCATTCCATAGTGCGCATAAGATACATAAATAGCAGGCCGATGAAGAAGACCGCGAACCCAAGCAGCTTTTTTTGGTTGTTCTCCTTGTGCAGTTCAGGAATTAAGTCTGAAGCAGCGATATAGACAAAACCGCCTGCGGCAAACGGCAGGATGTAATAAGAAACGGCTTTGGCAGTGCCTATGAAGAAGTATGCTGCCAGGGCGCCGATTACGCAGGTCAGCTGTGCCAAAAAGGAATTCATCAGGGCTCTTTCCTTTTTTGCGCCTCCGTACACCTGCACGCCGAAGATGCCCAGCTCTTGCGGAACCTCGTGCATGATTATCGCGATTGTGGCTGCTATGCCAAGGGGTATGGATGCCAGAAAGGAGGCGGCTATTATGATGCCGTCTATGATGTTATGAAAGGCGTCTCCGACAAGCACCAGAAAGCCGAATGGATGCATCTTGCATTCTTCGCAGGAATGCCAGTGCAGGGCGATTTCCAGGATGAGGAAAACAATGAAGCCCGCCAGCGCCAGCTCCATCACGAAAACCGCATCCAGGTTTTCCAGGCTTTCTGGCAGCAGGTGAAAGAAACCGCCGCCAAGCAGCGCGCCCGCTGCAAACGCAACCAGGACAAAAGAGACAAACCGCATCATCCTGTCATTTTGTACCGCAAAAGTCACCACTCCTGCCAGTCCGACAAGGGAGTCAAAAATCGCAGCGGCCAGTATCCAGATTAGAACATCCATCCCATCACCTTATTCACTCCACCATTTTCCTTCTGCTTAATCTATTTGTGATTTGCCCAGCAGGAAGCCCCTCAATAATTTCGTGGTCCTTTTATAAATCTTTGAAAATCGTACGGTTATCCTGCCATTTTCCTTTTTTGCGAATATCTGCCTGATGGCGATTTCTTTCCCCATGTGGGACATGACGCGCTCAAATATCTTTTTGTCGCTGACTATCATCTGAAACTCCTCCTCTATGTCTCTTCCCTCTTCTATGTCAGCCAATGCCCGCGCAAGGCCGTTCTGGAAAGCCGCGCCAACCTCCCCGGCGTATTTTTCCCTGTCAAGGCCAAAGTCTTTTATGAAAAAGGAGGAACGGAATACCCGTTGCGTGAAAAATCCGGCAGACACATCAAAGAAGGTATAAGCCCCTTTCTCTATGTCGTCTATGTTTGCGGCAGGGGTCACATACTTCACTGCCTGCAGGCGGTCCTCGCTTTTTATCACCATCCCCTCCTTCTTGTCCTTATTCAGGTAAAAGGCGATTTTTTTTGCAAGGCCGATCCGGCTTTTGCTGCAGCGGCCAAGAAAAGGGACGCCGTCTATGCCATATTTTTTTAAGAGCGCATATTTCTCAAGGGGCCGCATATATCCTGTTCCAGTGTCGATGTCAAAGACAAAGAGCCTTACATCAAAATCCCTCGCAGGCGGCGTAAATGGCGTGTTGCCAACCATCTCGCAGCAAAGCACATGGGCGGGGTTATCATCAAAGAAGGCGGCAAGATTTTTCATTTCCCTTGCTTTCTCTGTCGCAAAAGGGTCAAGATATCCGCCACGGGTAAAAGCGAATATGTCTCTCCCGATCCTGGCTACCCTGAGATTATACCCATCTATTTTCTCTTCAAGGTAGAAAAATTCTGTTTTGATGTTTTTTTCAATGCCTTCCTTTAAGGTAAAAATCCTGGGTATGTGCGGGTAGCCCCAGATTGCCCCATCCTTCGTGATTACTGTCCCCCGCTCTATTTTTCCGTGCGGCTTTTTGAACCTTATGTACTCTATCTCTTCGCTGAGCTTCTCCGCCCTGCCCTCTTTGATCGCTTTCTTTACTTCGGCGGCTTTTATCTCACCACGGAACATTTTTCAACCCCATTTTATTGGCAATGAAATTCGTCAAGGGATGAAGAACTATCGTCAGCAGGAATACGAATAGCAGGTTCCAGGCGTCATACAGGGATGGAAGGGCAAATGGATACACCAAGAGCATCGCCACTGCGAAGAACATGACCGTGTCAGGAAAAAATGGCCTTCCGTTCGGCACGCCAAAGCGCCTCTTGACAAAGCTGCCCAGCGCATCGCCAAGCAGCGTCCCGAAAGCCAGCGCCACCCCTCCAAGGACCTGCGCTTTTTTGTCCGGGAAGAACGGCAGCAGATAAAAATCGGCGATCAAAGCCCCTGCCAGCGCACCGCAAACAACACCGCCAACAAAGCCCTTTATTGTCTTTCCGTCGCCTAGCAGGCGTCTGCCGTCAATAAAATTCTTGTAAAAGTCAAGAGGGTAGCTCTTTCCGCCCAATAGCACCGGGCTGGAATTTGCTACATATATGGGTATGAGGAATACAAGCAAAGACAGGAAATCCATGTTTTTGTCTTATCAGAATACCTTTTAATTCCTTTCCAGCCAACTTTTGGCGGGCGGGCAGCGCCGCATTTCTTAACGCTGTTTTATTGCACAAATGAATTTTTGTGCGAGTTCTTCTCTCTTCTCTTTTTTCGCCCTTATGCGGTTTAGCGCCGCCAGCGCAAGCGAATAAAGCTCTTTCTCATCAAAATGTCCTCTGAATATATTTTTGGCCTCAGCATGCCTCTCTTCAGGAGAATCTGGGAAACCCATGAGGTCGCAGGTCCCTATTACAGGTATTTTTTTTGAAAGGATGTATTTTGCTTCGTCGTATGTTGCAAAGTACTGTTCTTCCTTTTTCTCCAGTATTTTTATTGAGGCGTATACTATCAACTCGCCGATGCCCCCGTCGCAAAATGGGGCATTTTCTACAATCGCCCTCTGTTCATTTATGGCTTCCAGAAGCCAGGGCGGAACCGGGTTGTTTGAGATTATTATGAGGTGATTAAACAAGCCATATCGCTTAAAAGGGAACATTATGCCGTCGTAGCCGGGGGCACCCAACAAAGTGTATTGATTGTTCAGGAATCTCGGCTTTGCGTTAAATGTGCCCAGCAAAGGATTCAGATTCCGTGTCAGGAGGTCGCTTTGTTCCCTAAGTGCGATAATATGCGTATCAAGGTCGCTTGTTAAGTCTGCTTCTTTTCGGTATACCGCGCCGCCGAATAGGACGCAGCCGCCTTCCGCCTCATTTATAATGCTGAAGAACTTTGCAAGCCATCCGAAAATGTCCTCCCTGCTTCTGCCTGATTTCCTCTCTTCTTCGGAGACAAGCCCTTTTATTCTGAACAGCACCCTTTCCTTCATTGCCTTCTCTTCAATGTGATAAAAATATTTGTCGTTATGGTAGAAAAAAGCATTATTTATGAACCCGCCTACGCGCCCCTCATTTTGGCTTTCATTGGCCTTTTTATCAGCTCGGCTTGCATGTTCATTCATGTATATATTGTGGTAAATAATGTTTAAAAATATTTGTATATGGACTCAGAGGGATTTGAACCCCCGGCCTCTCGCGTGCAAGGCGAGCGCTCTACCGCTGAGCTATGAGCCCATACCGGCTGCCGGCAGTCTTCAAGACGGTTCAAGATGGCGAAATGTATGTTACAGAGTCCCCTCTCAGCAATATTGTCCCTATCCCTCTCTTGACTTCGCCATTTTCTATCTGTTCCGCTTTTTCAAGCACGATGTTCATATGGACGTCGTACGCTACCATGACTCCCCTGAACTCGTATCCGCCTTTCATACCAACAATGACAGTGTTGTTCAATGCATTGTTTAGGATGTCAAATGGTCTTTTTTCCGGCATTCTTCCACCTCTGAAAAACAAATCAAAAATGCTTTATATCATATAATCGTAAATCTTTTAATACCACTATGTGCCGGATTCCGCCAGGTTTGCCTTGCCTCTGTTTTTGTTTTACTTGCTCCGTTCAAGTATGAAAGAGGCATATAGCGGCGCGAACAACCGGTACCTTCCTCTTTTGACTTTTACGACGTCGCCGCGCTCCATAAGGCGCAGCAGCAGTGTGGCTGTCGGCCCTTCATTCTTTCCAAGCAGCCTTGAAAGTCCGGTCACGCTTAATTGCTCTGCTTGCGCCAGCTCTTTCAATACCCTTTTCTCTTCTTCAGATGCATCTGCATAGAGCCGGCCAAACCATTCATTTGCAAGGGCAGTCAACAGCCCCATTCTCAAAGCATCGTAATGCGCCCGGGTGATTATTTTATCCCCTTCGCGCGCATTTTCATACAGGTACCACAAAGCAAATTGGATTATCCTAAGGTTGCCGCCGCTGTCCTGGTAAACCGCCCGCGCGCATTCATCGCCAATTTTCGTTGCCTTGGAAGCCGTTTTGGCGGCATAATCAAACAAATCCTGTTCGCTTGCTTCTTTGAGGCTTACCAGCATATTGCCCAGCATGGGCACGAGTTTTTTTGAGGAGGACAGGAGGAGGCCCACGCCATCCTGCCCTTCTACCGCTTCGTTCATCTCTTCAAGAATTTTTTGCGCGTTCTTCGCTACGCCAAAATCATCTATTATGAAAATCAGCGGCCTCTTTTCGAGCGCTTTTTTCGCCGCTCTGATAAGGGTTATGAAATCAGAAGCGGTTTTTTTGGCAAAATTATCAGGCGCGCCTTCCTTTATTTCACCCTTGTCTTCAAGTTCCTTGAGCAGGCCTGAAATCCCAGCTTTTAGTTCTCTCAGCAAAAATTCTTTTCCGGAACGGGCCGGGACGGTCACAAAAGAAACGACGCATTTCCGCTTCTCGGCTTCTTTCTGCGCCCATTTGAGCAGGGTGCTTTTTCCGCTTCCGGCTGTTCCGGTTATTATCACCGTCCAGCTTCGGCCATTGATTATGTGGTCCATAAATGCCAGGAGTATCTTCTGCTCCTCCTTTCTGTTTATCAACGTTTCCGGCAATCCCCATACCACGAAAGGATTATTCTTCATGATGCACCTCTTTCACATCATAACTACATATATTGTAGTATTTGTAGTTTTAAACCTATCGCTAAACCGCAATATTTATAAATAAAGAAAAACCCTCCTATTAACAGAGCCTCAAAAAGGTGTGCCATATGAAAAGGTTGTGGTGTGTTTTTGTTGTTGCGATGCTGCTGTTCTCGCTGGCTGGCGCGCAAGGCGCTACACAGGCTGGTGTGGACAGGACTAGTGGTTCTTTTAGGGTTAGCCAAAGCGGGGAGAGCGGCGAAGTAATAAATGTAACCATAATAGTCCCGCTTATTAATAAAAGCCAGCTTTCCCAACAGCAACAGGCAGCAGCAGATGCGATAATGCAAAAGATATCGGCGGAGTGCCAGCATTTTTCTAATCCGCAGGAGTACAGGAACTGCGTCTTGCTGAAATCGCAGCAGCTTTTGGCAGGGGCAAGTTTCTTTTACCGCTCAATAAAAGACGCACCGGTTCTTTTTGAGTTTTATAACCCAGTCACTGCCACTTACGAGCCGATTCCGGCGTGCGGCGGGGTTAATGGTCTGAAAGCATCCGCTGGCGTATCCAGCCCTGAATACGACACAGTAGTATATTATGCGACCTGCGAAGTTCCGCACGAATTCTATCGCGGGGTAAAGAGCAAGGTCAGGATAAGTTATCTTAATAACGGCGAAATGGTCAGTTTAGAAGATGCAACAGGCCAGCCAAAAAATTACATTGTTGAAGTTAGCCCTATAGAGGTTCCTGTTTCTGCAGTGAGCGTGAATATAATAGATGCTATATATGCTTCAATAACCCAGGGAATAAGAGGGGTTGCCGCGCAGCAGCCAGCCGCCTGCCTTGGGGTATTCCTGATACTTGGGTTGCTTCTGGCATCAATGTATTTTTCAGGGAAGTCGCCAATATCCCTTCTTGACATTACAAGTCCGAGATTGCCCTCCCCGAAAGGGCTGACGGCAAGCGGGCAGATCATACTGCCTTATGGTTATGCGGAAATGAAAAAAGCGACAGCTGCAAAACTCGCTGCTGCTTCAGCAGCATTGGGCGCATCCGTGGGCAGAATGGCTTCTTCATACCAGTATACGTCCGACTGGAGAAAGACACAGGCTGACATCGCTGCATTAAGGGCAGACCCGCAGCAGAAAAGAGTCCTTGAAGCCATAGCAGTCGGTGCCCTTTCAACAGGCAAAAATTATTCACAGATAAAGCACCTCCTTGGCAAGCTCCCAAGCAAGTACGGCGACAAGGAGCACGAGACAGTTGCGCAGATACTGGCGGCAATGACCGCGCAGGGAGGTTCAAGCGCGGTTATGGCAGCCACGATAAAAGACAGCCTTCTTGCGTGGAAGATGCTGGAGAAGATAGAGCCGCTGTCAGGAACGCCTTCGGGGAAATACCACAAGAAATTTGTCCAGACCCTTGGCAAGTTTGTCGGGCCGAACAGGTACGGCGGCATAAGTCTCATGATTCTTGGTTCCTATGCTTCAGTTATAAGAACTACAAGAGTGCTGAAAGACACCACCAAGGAGATGGCCAAGGCCGCTCCTGAGCTTGCGAGAGGGGTTGCGAGAACAGTGATTGAAATAAGCCCGGCTGCTGCTGCGAGAGTGAAGGCCAAGGCAGCCGAAGAGGGAATTGCCGGCGCGCTTGCAAGGCAGGTATTAAAACCGGCGTCTGCAGGCATGGAGATCGGCAAGAAGACCAGAATAGACGAAAAGATGGCAAGGCACTACGAGCAGTTGCTAAATGAAACAAAAACAAATGCGCTTGCTTACCTGCTGAAGCAGGCATACAAGGCGCTTGGCGTGAATTTTGCTCTCAGCGAAAAGGATATGCTGGAATTCGCCTTGAAGGACGTAGACATCCTTAAAAAATGCGGTTACGCGCAAAACGCTGCGAAGATTGCCGCAATGGAGAAGGAGATTCTTGGATTGCTTGGCGGCAAGATGTCGGTGGACGAAAAAATAGCCTTGCTGGCAAAAGTGGCGCAAAAATACGGCGCGGCAATAGACCCGGAGATGTTCAAATTCATTGACAGGCTTAATGCGATAGATAAAACATACGGCAGGGAAGACGGCTACCTGAAGTTCATCGCCTTGCAGGAATTCCTGACGCAGCACGAGCAGTTGGCAAAAGCGGCAAGAATCAACGAGGTTAACGCGAGCGACAGGTTCTATTCGGTTGTCGGAAGGGGCTCCATAAACGGCAGCGACATATGGGAAACAATGGTCCTGAGGACAATGCTCTGGGATGCCGAGAAAGGATATCTGAAAGGCGGCTTGAAGGAAGGGCTCCAAAGGGCCTGGCTTGACAGCGTTAACCGGCTCATAGGCCTTAACCCCACAAGCAACCTTAAAGAACTGCCGGAGTTTATGAGAAACGAAGGCGAGTTGCGAAAGATAGAGGCAAGGGTAAGGTTTACCCTGGTTGACCTGATGTCAAATGAAGGCAAGGGCTGGTTCAGACAGCAATACGGCAAGGCTGCCGAGCAGGCAACGATTGCTGAGCTTATCGGGATGCTTTACGGCAAGGGCAGGCTGCCTGCGGATATGGAACGAATCAAAGGAGACAGGCTGGGAAGAATGGCTTTCTGGGAAGACGCTGCCACATACGGTCCTGCTGCAGAGTGGTTCAAGGTTGATATGAAGAGGCACTGGGTAGGAGAGCTTAAGCCGCGCGAAGCGTTCGCCATGGGCCAGTGGGTGGAGTCAAGATTCAGCCGCAGCAACATTCCGCCATACAAGGCTTCGATAGAAGCAGAGCTTGACAGGATGCCGGAGTCAAGAAAATGGTCTATTGCTGAAAGGACAACTATGGCGAAGAAGCTGTGGGTTGTTGACCAGCTGAAGCAGGATTACGAGCAGAGGTTCAATTCCCAGTTCTGCCAGGATGCGTATGGAAAGCTTCCTGAGAGGGCAGCATTCTATTATGGGATATTGCTCGGGTTCTATGAAAAGGCGCTGAAGGACAAGGGTTTGGTTGAGAACCACCCAGACCTGAGATTCGTTGCTACTATGGACATCAACAACGTCAAGGACCTGAAGAAATTCAGGACAGACATCGCGTTAAAATACAAGAGTGAGTTCATGGCAGAGATGAAATCGCCGGTGACATTCAACGATGTCCTCACCTCGTCCAGGCCTGTCGTCCAGCTGTACGAAGGCGACTATGCGTACTACAGGAGAGGCATGGCTCTTAGCGTCGGCGACAAGGTTTACGGCGACGTTGCGCTCAAGGACAACAAAGGAAGATGGAACAAGTTCGTTGCAGAAGATGTTGTCATAGACTTCGCACGATACGGACGGGCCGACATGGATGCCGAATACAGAAGATTGGTGAAGGAGAAAGCCCAGCCCGGGCCTGACTGGGACAACTACATTGAAAATGTCAAGAAATGGGCAAACGAAGGCGGATATGACTACGAAAAACAAAGAATCTTCGCCGCACTCGTTTCAAGATACGGCAAGAATACCGCGGATTACATGAAGTACTGGAGGGATACCGGCCTTGAGATAAAGCCGGTAAGGGAAACGATGGAGATAGCCCCGCAGAGCCTCAGGATGTTCGGTGTTGACGCTGAAAAAGGCAGACTGGCGAATACCCTGTTAAAAAACCTTAAGACCGAGCTTGGTTCTTTCTTTGTGAAGACCACGCTTGCCGGCGGAAAGCCGGTCATAGATGCATTGTACGACAGCGTTCCTACATCAGCTTACCTGAAAGACCATTCATGGAGGCTGGCTGCTGATTTGTATACAAACCGATGGAACGCCTGGAAGGAGATGGGCGCTACAGAGAGAAAGGCTTATGAGGAAGTTGTCATTTCCCACTTTGCTTACCACCACGCCTGGTTATGGGCAATAGACAGAGCGCCGAGAGCGACGCCATCACAGGGCTTGCTGCAGGCGACTGAAACCGCATACCACCACGGTCCGGGCCACATAATCGGCAAGACAAAGGACTATGTTGGTGCTACGATGACCCGCGGAGAATGGGCTGCGTTCTATGCTTTCTACGGATGGCCGATGGATGTTGCCGCCAAGGTCCATAAAAACTATCTAAATGTCTTCAGGAGCATGCAGGTTGCAATGCAAGGCTACCCGTCACGATGGGACGTGAACCAGGCGGACGCATTGAAGCCGTTTGAATACACTGACGCAAGGCCGCTTGAAGCGCTGAGGAGCGTTTCAAACATTCTTGGTACCGGCAAATTGTCAAAGCTGAAGGTCTGGGAAAGCGCGGCTGAGCAAAGACACCAGGCTGGTGCAGAGATTCTTGCCGGTCTGAGGCAGGCGCCTTCGGATATTTTCTTCCGAAGGACCGGCGTTGAAGTGATTGCGAGGGTCGGCATGGCCAACCCGGCAGCTTCGTACTACGACTACAGGTATAACCTGAATACTGATGAAGCGATGGCTTCGTACCTTTGGAGGAACCGGGATGCCGTATACCGCTACGACAAGGAGATAGAGCAACAAGCCTTCCGCTCTACGGTAAGGAGAACCGTTTCTGCAGAAGCGCTGGCCATGAAGTACGAGCAGGAAAACCAGAGATTCGGAATGATGCAAAACCCGGTTTACGGTTGGTTCAACCCGATACTGTTCGCCTGGCATCTGCCACTGCCATTCTGGCCGTCTTCAATGACGATCCGCGATGCTGCGACAAGGTATGCTGCAAGACACAAGTACGGCCATGAAGAGCCGTGGAGCGCGAGAGTGGCGCAGGCGGCAGAAGACCTGGCATCCGGTCTTTACAGGGCTGCAACACCGTGGAAAGGAAGCATGGTGGTCTACTGTCCAAAATGCGGCAGGTCTGGGTACAGGGGCTCCATGTGCATCTGCGGCACTCCATTGTATGCAGGCAAGCTGCCTGATCACCGGAAGGCAGCCTGATTTTTTTCTTTTTCTTTTTTCAGGATAATATTAAAAAACATTTCAATACAAATTGACTGATAGTGTGCTCCCGTCGTCTAGACCGGTCAAACACACCCTGTTTTGGCAGGGGTGGCCTACGGATATCAGACTCTCACTCTGAGGACCCGGGTTCAAAGCGTTTTTTCGTTTTGCGCGCAGGCGCAGGAAAAAACGGGAAAATCCCGGCGGGAGCAATCTCATTTTATCTGAGTTCTCCCGGCTTTGCTGCTGGGTTTCCAGTTTTCCGTTTCCGGTTCTCACGACGCCTTGAAAGCCTAAGCGACTTCCACCAGGTGCTGTTCTGGAGAGCAGAGGTTTTAAACCTCTCGCCGGGGTTAAATATTCGCCGCCAAGGCTCTCAATCCCCGTTCCGAGCAGACGAAAATACTCGCACAAACATACATTTTTAAATACTAACATGCCATATTATACCATAACAAATAACAGGTGAAACGCTAATGGAACCATCTCCAGAATTGATAGAAGGGATAAGGAAGCTGGGCGATTACAATCGCATCTACACAAACAGCACGCCTCTCGTAATGGTCGCAGGAGTGCCCGTGCTGATGCACGAGGCGGCGCTCGCAGGCCTTCTTGCGCAGCTCAACATGGTCTTCATAGGCAGGAGCGGGCCGGGAAAGTCCCAGCTTATATCCGACATAAAGAACGGCATATTCAACGGCGACGCGGTCCATCTCAGGGGCTCCGCGGACCTGAAAGTGAGGCCGGTCTACTGCTCCATAGATTTGGAACTCTACAAGCAGGGAAGGATAGACGAGGCGGTGAAGCCGAGGGCCGCGGCGTCCAAGATGCTCCACATAATGGAGGAGTTCAACCGCGCGCCTCCGGTGATGCAGAACGAGTGGCTGGCGGTGGGCGACAGGGTGCTGGATATAGACGGCACACAGATTCCCTTGGGCAGGGGATACAGCGTTGCCATCGGCGCCGCGAACATAGGGAACGGCGAGTTCTCGGGCACTTTCCAGAGCGACAACGCGCTGAAGGAGAGGCTGGTGCTCGCCCTTGATTTCGACGGGAAGCACAGGCCGCAGGAGCTTGACTATTTTTCCATTTTTGAGAATTCCTGCGACCCGAGGGTCGTAGAGGCGGAGAGGGCGGACAACCGCGATTTGCTCGTGAAGCTTAGCGGAGAAGTGAAGGCGTTCGCCGCCCGCATAGACTATTTCGTGCGCATGGTCCAAGTCTATCTCGCGACCGGGCTGGACGAGGTCGTGCTCGGAGAGAAGGTTCTCAGCAAGGAGGAGCTTCCGGCGCTCGGCTCCGCTGTTGAGAAGGATTCAAAGGCGAACAAGGACATGCTCAACTACGTAACCGCGCCCTCGGTGCGCGCGGTGAAGGTTTTCGGCGCACTAGTACCCTCCCTCGCCGCCATTGCAATCTCAAAAGGCGCGGAGCCAAGCGTTGCAGTTGGGGATGCGTGCTATGCGGCGCTTGAGTTAATACTTCCTTTTTCCGATAGCCTTCCGAAGAAAATACTCTCAAACAACGGCGGCTCAAGGAGGCTCGCTGCCCTCGAGGTCGTTAGGCTCATAAAGCAGGACATCCCTTCTCCCGAGCTTCTTGCAGAGGGCATCAGGAAGGCGAATGCAGGCATCCTTGAAGATGCCGATACAAAAGGATTTGACAAGCCCCGCGTGAGATGCTTCAGGAGGCTGCTCACGCAGATGAACGAGAATGCGCTGAGGGGAAAGGCACAGAAAGCAAGGGTGGGATAAGATGAGAAAGCCGCTCATAATAGACCCAAACCG
>JBBIHC010000018.1:0-12448 GCA_037447235.1 Microcaldota archaeon | reverse complement strand
CGCTGAGAATTACCGGAGCAGCCCCCTTGGGCTGTCACACGGAACGAGCGTCCAGCAAGAACACAAATACTATGAAACATGGAAGCCCAGTTGCACTTTTAAATCTTTTCATTCAGAGTTGTTAAATGCTTCAAGCAGTTTTGCTTCGTATCGCTCCGATCGTCTAGACCGGTCAAACGCTCTGCGTTGCTTCTGCAGCCGGATGCGGTCTACGGATACCGGACTTTCAATCCGGCGACCCGGGTTCAAATGCCGCTGTAAAAAACGGCTGAAAATCCCGGTCGGAGCATTTTTAAAGACAAAACGCAGAGGGGGAACTTCTGTTTTTCTTCTATTTCCCCCTCTTCATTTTTTCCTTGATTTTCTGTTTCTCCCCCTTTCCGGCTAATCACCTCGGGGTTTGGATGAACGTAAGCCTTTGCCCTAAGAAAATGTAAGTCAAAGGCCTATCTAGGAGCGGTGGACCCCGGCTCTCTAAGGCTACCGCAGTCGGGTTATGTTTTCTTATGCCTGATGAGACAGACCATAAAAAAGCAAAAAAAAAGTTTATAAATATTACATAATAATTAAGTGCGTGAGTTAATATGAAAAAATTATTGTTCTTGCTGTTTATCGTGGTTGCTGCCCTGTATGCTTACACGCCGCAGGGCGGCGGAGTTTGCACCTGCGATTCGTGTTCCGACTGCACCAATGCGCTGAATGACAATACGGATTGTTCCGCCGAAGTGCAATTGACGGCCGATATTGTTGATTATTCCGGCAACTGCATTGAGAATCCGGCAAATTTCAGCAACAAAGTATTTGATTGCCAGGGAAATATTATTGACGGCGACGGCAGCGGTCTGCGCGGAATTTTCCTGGACAATAAAGAAAACAACACGATAAAGAATTGCCAGGTTTCTGATTTTATGTATGGCATCTGGCTGCATTTTTCCAACAATAACACTATTGAATCTGTCGCAGCGTACAATAATGCTTACATTGGCGTTCTCCTGGCTTATTCCCAAAATAATACTGTTTATTCTGTTGAGGCCGCATACAACGAGCACGGAATTGAAGTATCCACGGGTTCCTACAACAACATATCTGGGACTATTATCCACGATAATACGGACAGGGGCGTTTCCATTGTTGCAGCATCAAACAACATTTTTTCGGATAACGAAGTATACAGCAATGCCGGCGACGGCTTCCATCTTTCGTCAATATCAAACAACAATAGTTTCACAGGCAACAACATATATTATAATGGTGGTAGGGGCTTTGCCTTACTTCTTGCTTCCAACAACAGCTTCTACCTAAATAACGCGTCAAAAAGTGGCCAGGAAGGATTTTATGCAGACTCAACAGCAACAGGAAACTCTCTTGATTCAAATATCTTCTGTCTGAATGATCAGGCGCACAGCGGTTTCTATGATGTCCGCGATGACGACAGCAACAATTTCGTCAATACAACCTGCGGCAGCTCGCAGCCATCTGGTTTATGCGATAATGCTTGCAGCATCTGCTACACAGTAAACGGCGGCGGAGTATGCACTGTCGGTCCGCAAAACCTAAGTTGCGACTGCCTTAATGAGGCGCTGGACGACAATGCCAATTGCTATAAGGAAGTTCGGCTGACCGCATCCATACCCGTCAGCGCAGTCACTGGCTGCGTCAATGACCCAGCGGGTTTCACAAACAAGACGCTTGACTGCCTTGGCAATACGATAAACGGCGGGGCGGGCAACGGCATTCTCTTGTTTGGAAAAAGCGGCAACACAATAAAGAACTGCATTATAACTGGTTTTGAGACTGGCATTCGCGGAGAATACATAAGCGGCACCGTGCTCCAAAACATATCTGCCGTATTTAATACAGGCAAACGCGGAAGCAGTTTTCCACCCAGTTTCTGTACCGATAGTTATGGAATTTATCTGCTCGAATCAAACAACATAACCCTTCTTAATGTGGACGCAAGCGATAATCATGGAGGCGGCGCAGGGGGCGGTTTTAGTGCCTGTACTGGTTACGGCGCCTACCTGAACATTTCCAACAGCGGAATACAACATCTGACTGCTGTCAGGAACATGGGGGGTAGGGGCGGCACTTTTAGCGGAGGTTCCGGCGAAGGCGTTTATCTGGAGGGCTCTTATAACAGCCTTTATTACATAAATGCGAGCAGCAATCAAGGCACTTCTGGCAACAGTGTCGGAGGCAGTGGCATTGGCATGCTCGTTTACGGCGACAACAACACCATTATATCTGTTGTTGCAAATGACAACCTTGGCGTACCTGGTTCTTTTGGCGGGGGAGTTGCGCGCGGCGTTTATGTTACTGGGTCAGTTAACAACTACCTTCGCGACATCACTGCAAATAATAATTCCGGCATAGATAGTTATGGCATAGTTTTTGATACCGTTTCCAACACCACTCTTTCTACAGCCACCACAAACCTGAATTCATACGGCATCTTCTTGTTTTCTGCTGAGAACAACTCTCTCTTAAATACTCGCGCATCCTATAATAACTTCCACGGACTGTATTTTGACTCTGCCAGTACCGGCAATCTGGTGAATTCGGGCAGGTTCTGCTATAACAACCAGTCCGGCGGAGATTATTATGATATTTATGATGAGGACTCAAATACATTCAATCTGACTGCTTGCAACACATCCTCACCGGACGGCGTTTGCACTTATTCCTGCTTTTCTGCTCCTTCCGGAGGAGGTGGGGGCGAGAGCAAGCGACATAAACTGTTTATTTATGAAATAGAAAGGCAAGAAGTAAAACTGGGCGAGACAAAAGACATCACTGTTTTTGTTGAGAACAGGGGGGACTACACCGAGGCGGATGTTGCATTGTCGATTGCCTGTCCGGAATCGCTTTCCTGTACTAATGCGAGTTTGGGAATGATACCGAGATGGGAGCAGGCAAACGCCACCATAAGCATAACCGGCAATGCTGTTGGCGAGTACCTGCTTAAGGCAGAGGCAGGCAATGATGCGGCATATGCTTACACCGATTTCTATTTCACTGTGCTGCCAGAATGCACGAAAAACGACGATTGCGAGTTTGACGAGTACTGCAGCAACAACGTATGCGTTCCGGTGGAATGCGAATGTGGATATATCGAAAACCACGCTTGCGTGCCATACGAATGCTGCTCTGATTCCGATTGCGGCGCTGGAAGCAGATGCTCCGACCACAAATGCGTTCAGATAAATTACGAAGTGAAAATTGAAGATGCAGAAATCCGCAGCGGCGAGACCTTCGTGCTGATGCTTCTTGCAGATGGCGTTCCGCTTGGCAGCACCTCTCTTGTGGCAGTTTATCCTGACGGCTCAACGCAAAAGTTTGTATCGAACGCTGACGGAAAGGCAGAGGTGCCGGCAGGGCAGGAAGGCAGATACAAGTTCTATCTTGAAAATAATCCGTTGATATTTGCCGAAGGCTATGCAGCATTGGCTGAACAGCCTGGGGCAGCTCCCCCGCAGCCACAAGCTGGTCAGCCGGTTCCATCCGGCTGCTGCGCATTTGGTATATGCGGCGATGTCATAGGAGTATGCTGGTACTGGCCAACTTTGGCAGTAGTAGTTGCAGCTGGCGCTGCAGCCCTGCTGTTGCCAGGCAGGGAAATGTTTAAAATGTAAGTGCGACTAATCCCTTTATGGAGATAATACGGGCCAACACAACGCAGGAGCTGCTTCCCCATAAAAGCAGGAAGGCAGTTGCCATTCTTGCAGATTACGCATATGATGAGGGTACACTGCGCGTCTTGGGCGATAAGAAATCGCTGGTAGTGTTTGTTTCATTGAGCCAGCTTTTAAAGTCTGGTGGAATGGCAAGAAGCAGATTGCTTTACAAGTTAAGGAATTTCCTCGGCTTGTGCACGAGGTTTGGCGTTTTGTTCGCGCTCGGCTTTGAGGAAGACCTTCATCCTTCGTCTCAATCGCTTTTTAACATAAGGGAAAAAGAGGAAATTGCGGCATTGGGGATGCTTTTGGGATTGAACCGCGGCCAGGCAAAGATGGCCGTGCAGCGGTGCTGCGACCTGCTTGAACAAATAAAAAAAGAGAAAAAAACAAAAGAGGGCTAGCCGAACAGGCTTGCCAGCCCTTCAGCCGCCTGCTCTTCTTTCTTTCCTTCGTCCTCCTTTGGCGCTTCCTTCTTCGCCTCTGCAGCAGGCGCCGCGGCCTGTGCGGCCGGAGCAGCCGAAGCAGCCATCGCGACATTCTTCAGAAGGTCGTCAAAGTTCACGCCCTTTACCGCGTCGGCAAGCACCTTCGCCTTTGCCTCGTCGGCATCAGCGCCGCTTGCCTTTATAACGGCAAGGATGCTTTCCTTGGTTATCTCTTTTTTCGCCCCATGCAACAAAAGAACTGCATGCAAGTATGGGTCCACATTCGCCATTTCATCACCCTCTATTTGTCAGCGTTTTCCGCCTTGGCTTCGGCCGCGGCTTCCGCCGGTTTTTTTGCCTCAGCCAGTTTTTCTATCGCACCACTTTGCATAAGTGCGTTTAATATTTCGCTTTCTATCGTGACGGAGTTGTATGTTTTGCTGTTTACGGCAAAACTGATTCCCTGCACATAAGTTTCATTAAGCAAAAGGCCGATATTTCTTTCGCTTGGATATCCTGCATTCACCGAGAGGTTGAACGCCTTCTGCTCGGCGCCAGCCAGGTCTGCCGCAAGCGTCTCGTCAATGTCAAGCAGCGCTTTTTCATACACGTATTCGCCATCATAGCCAAAGAGCATTCTGGCAGCCACGGTAAACGGCTTTATGCCCAGCGTCTGAAGAGCCTTTGCCTTCTGCCCGGTTATCTTTTCGTCTTTCTTTGCCACGACACTGTCCTTCGCAACAACTATCTTTCCTGCTTTTATCTGCGCGTTTATTCCGGCGGCCTTAAGCTCTGAAAGAGCAGGCCCTGGGGGAAGGTCTGTTTCGCCCTCAGGCACTATTATGTCGCTTAGGGCGATTTCTCCTTCCTTCGCCGCCCTTTTCTTCGTGTTCTGCCTGAAGAACCTGTTTAGCTCATAAGGGCTTGAGTTTGCCATAATTATCGCAGTTGGCTTGTCGGCATATCCTTCTTTCTCTTTTAGTTTTGGGTTTGACTCCAGCACCCTTGTGAGCACGGGTTTCCTGAGCATTTTAACCTTGCCGCCCTGTTCCTGTATGCGTTTCCTCAGCGCCTGAAAGAGCGAGTCAGGCAGCCTGTCAAGCGAAAGAAGAGCGACTGTTTTGTAGTTCTTCATATCCGCCAGCACTTCTTCAACTTCCTTCGCCTTTTGCCTTACGTTTGGCCTGTTAATGTCAGTTGGTTTTTTCATTTCATCACCCGACCTTTACCGGCTTGCCCATTGTCAGTTTCACATAAACCGACTTGACGTTTCCGTCGCCCCCGATTTTGTTCCTGACCGCATCGTAAACTGCCTCGCCGTTTTCAGCCAACTCGGCGGCAGGCATGTTTTCAGTTCCTATGAGCGCCTGCAGGACAGGCAGGTATTTTCCCTTTGTTGTGACCCTCACCGTGCGCCTTGCGGAATCTATCAGCTGCTGAACATTTCCGACAAGCGGCTTCGGGAGTTTGCCTTTTTTGCCAAGCATCTGGCCAAGCGATTTGGCAATCACGGCCATCTGCGCCGGCTGCGCGAGCAGGGAATATCCTTTCGCAAGCTCTTTGAGTTTTTTCGGCTCCTTGTAACTCTCGATCTCATTTGGCAGTATGACCAGGTCTGCGCCGGCCTTTTTTGCCTGCGTTCCGGTCGTTTCATCGCCTATAATTGCAACCTTGAACGCTTTTTCACCCCTGCCCTTCGGCAGCGGGATATCCAGGTTGATCCTGTTCTCGCTTTTTGAAAAATCAACGCTCCTCGTGTTGATTATTATCTCTACGCTTTGCACGAATTTCCTCTTTCCTTTCTCTTCCAGCGCCTTTTCTATCGCTGCAGCAAGATTTTTCCTGTCCATAATGAAAACCCTCCTACGCAATACGTAGTACCTGCGGGTGAATTGCTTATCTGTACAATTTGTTTTTTAAATCTGATGTTTCGCATATTTTTTAAATTATTTCTATTTATTTACATTAATAACAACATATCATGTTGGGGGAAGTTAGAGCATGGGAAGCAAAAAATCTTCCGGACAGTTAAGATTAGAAACCCGCTCTATGGCAGAAAAGGATGTTAAATTGCTGTCGCCGTTCGTGGTGGCAGTCTCCGGAAGGAAAAATGTTCTGAAGGCGCAAAAACTGCTAGCTCTTCAAAATTACATCCTGCTGAAGGAAAAACCAAAAGATGACGGCGGAAGAGAGGGCTTCTGGCGAACAGCAGAATGCGGAGCAGAAAAAGCACCCAAATACCGCAAGAAAAAAGTTTACCCCTGTTTTTTAGCCTGCGTGCGCTCCATAAATATGCGTTTTATAAACTTATTCTTCGTATCACGCAATAGCCAGATGCAGAAAAAGGTGGTTTTATGAAAGAATGTTTATTGTGCGGCAATGGCGACAGGCTTTTTGCGCTTGTCGTGCTCGCAGTGCTTTTCGGCGGTTTCTATCTTCTTTCAACTGCAAAAGCCGCTGAGACGCCGTCCATATACCTGGCAGCCAACTGGACCGGGGTGGAGCATAACACGATATCAACCAGCGGAAGCGCGAACGAGAAGGTCAGCCCGGATATGCTGACCGTATATTACGCAGTTGAAACAGAAGGGGCAACGGCAAAAGAGGCACAGCAGAAGAATGCGGAAATCGCAGGCGCGGTAAACTCCGCGCTGAAAGCGCTCGGCATTGATGAAAAAAACATAAGGACGCTCTCATATTCGGTTGATGTCAAGCGCGAGAGCCATTACATATGCTCCAATGAAAGCGGAAAATCCGACTGCTACTGGACATATGTGGATGCAGGATATGTGGCATCGCATTCCTTCTCGCTTGAAATGTACGACTTCGAAAAAAGCGGCGAAGCGGTAGACCTGATCGCAGGCGCCGGAGGCAATGTGCAGAGCGTTTCCTTCGGCCTGAAGCCGGAGACAAGAAGGGATGTTTCTGCGAGGCTGCTTGCAAGCGCGGCAGCAGAGGCGAAAAAGAAGGCGGAAGCGATTGCCGGCGGAGTTGGCGCAAGCGTGACAAAGCCCCTGTCAATCTCTGAATCCTATTCCTACTCGCCCGTATTGTACAAAAGCATGGCTGCATCAGAGGCGGCGGAGATGCCTGCCACGGCTTTTGAAAGCGGGACGATAGACGTAAGCGTTTCAGTGTCCGCGCTTTTTGAAATAAAATGATTTTTTTGTTCTTTTCTTTTGTTTTTCAGCGGTTTTGTTTTCGGCTGCGTGGTGAAAATGGGCTGGGCGGTTAAGCGGATGGCAGGAAATCCGGTTGTCCGCGACCTTGTTTTGGTATTCTTGGGACTTTTGCTCGGCATCATCCTTCATTCGCTCGCATCAACGCTTTTTTTCTCGCCAACGATAATCCCTGTCTTTTCGCCTTACGCCCAAAACACCATAATCGGGCTTATAGACAACGCCGAAAAAACGATAGATATCGAGATGTATGTCCTTACTTCTGCTGATGTTGTTGAAGCGCTCAAGAGGGCGCACGACCGCGGCGTGAAGGTCCGGGTAATACTAGAAAGAAATGTCATAGGCGGCGAAAACAGCGGGTCGTTTGGAGCTTTGAAGGATTATGGCGTTGATGTGCGCTGGGCATCGGACGTTTTCAAGCTGACGCATTCCAAATTCATGATAGTGGATGGCAAACACGTTCTTGTCGGCTCGCACAATTTCAGCAACAGCGCGCTTACCCTTAACCGGGAAGCGTCCGTGATTGTTGAAAAAAGCCCGGCGGCCGTAGAGGCATTCAGGCAGGTTTTTGAGGACGACTGGGCGCTCGCGCAAGAATTTTAAAGTGTTTGTTTATATAATAATATGATGAAATTCCTTAAAAGACGCGCTGCGCAGGAAAACAGCAAGGAATGCGCCGGCTCCGGCAACCGGAAAAACCCCGGGAGTCTCGCCGCAGCGCTCGGGCTGCTCCTGCTTGTCGAGGGCTGTGCTACAGCGCCTGTTAATGCTTCAAAATACGTGTGCAATTCGCCAGAGGAACTTAGGCTTGCCTCATTGGAGCAGAGGGTGGAGGCGGCAAAGCAAAAAGTTGAAAAAGCAAAGCAAAAAACCGACGAGCTGGAAAACAGGATGCAATTGATGAAACGCGATTTGTACAAAAAAGAACTGGAGCAGCTGCATCTCTCCATCAACAAAAGGAGCTGCGAAAAATTCAGAAAAGAGCTTGAGATGATAAAATCGCTCGCGCGGTATGGCGAGCATAATTGCGTGGAAAATGATTCATTCGATTCGGTGCTTAGGGCAAAGATAACCGTGCACTGCCCGGAGATCGAATATCTGGAGAGCCTCATAAGGCGCGACTGCAAATAGGCAGGTGCGCATAGGCAAGGTATAAAATTAAAATCGTTCCCTTTATATCCTATTCCATGAAAGAGGGGAAGCCGATTGTAATCACCGATGAGCAGACAAGATTGAAGCTGCGCAGCCTTGGCGGCGGCATTGAGGAAGGCGAAAAGACGTTTCTTCATCCGCTTGAGGCTGCCTTTTTCGCGAAACTGCGCGTGATAGAAGGCGATGAAAAAAAAATTTTGAAGAGTGCCGGAAAGCATGCGCAGGAGCGGTATGCTGTTTTGCAGCATCTGAGGGAAAACGGCTATATCGCAAAGCCGAGTTTTGACTCCGAAATCCTGCGGGTCTACAGAAAAGGCTTCAGGCCGGGCGAGGACAGGACATTCTGTATAATGAAAATCGCCGAGGCGAAGATGGGCCCGAAGGGTCTTCAGGAATTTGCCGAGTTCGCTGGCAGGCTGAGGAAAGAGGCGGTTCTCGCGTTTTTAAGCGAAGGCGAGCCGGTGTTCCTAAAAATCTCAAAAACGAAGTTCGAGTAGCAAAAATCAGTTAACAGAAAAGAGCCGCGCTATATTCTTGAGAAGACTGCCAATATCGCGACTACCGCCCCAATCAGCGCAAGTGGCGTCATTATCCTGGCAACGGCGACAATGGAATTTATCGTGCTCACTATCTCTATTGAATGCTTTGCGCCTATGGTGTTTATCTCAAACCATTCCTTACCAACAAAAACTTTTGCTTCCTGCAAGTCCTTTATCGCTTCCCCTGCCGCAGCGATGATGTCGTCCAGCAGTATGCTTTCGTCTCTTGCCGGATTAAGCACGCCGCGAACGGTGTTTGTCTCGTGCGTGTCAGTTGTGAATACTCCTGCCTTATGGCCGTAGCGCCCCATTATCGTCTTCTCTATCTTCTCCCTGAACTCCGGGGTTATCCCGTTTGAATCAATCACGATTAGCATATACGGCGGTTCTGATGAAAGCGCGGCAACCTTTATTCCGGCTTTGCCGACCGCATTCGCAGTGGTGCGCCTTGCTGAAATCCCGATTTTCAGTTTTTGCTGTTTCGGTTTTTCCGATACCGCTTCCTCAACCGCTTTGATGTATCTGTACCCGATTTCGCTTCCGGGCTCAAAGCTCGTCACTTCGCCAAGCTCGGCATTGTGCTGGTCTGCCACTATCGCATTTTCCACTTTCTTTTCCGCTGCAAGAATCATCGACAGGCCAAGCCCGAAATTTATGTCTTCGGTAAGATAAGGCGCCCGCGTCACTCCGATGAATGCGTCATCGCCAAAAAACAGCACATCGGCTTTGCATTCGCCAGCCTGCCCGAAGCGCAGGCCCACGGTGCCGCACCCATACTCGGCCCTTTTTACTATACCCTTTATCGCGCCGGTTATTTTTTCAAGCTCCGAGCGCGATGTCGGGTTGAGGTCGTGCGTTGATGTTCCGTGGAAAACAAGCGATTCAGCGCCGTACATTTTTCTTACCTCGTCAGCAATCAGCGAGGAAAACTCGCTGCCGCCCAGATTTCCAAAGGGCCCGAAATGGATGTAAGGGACGATGAAAAAAACAACATCCTTTCTTCTTTTGAAGCAGACCACCCCCACAAGCGTTTTCGCTGTTTCCCCTATCTTTTCAAACGCGGTTTCAAGGTCGTTTTTCTTGTATATCCACTGGCTGACAAAAAGCGCGAAAACGTCGGTGCTGCCGTAGCCGAAGGTTTTTTTCATCGGCGCGTTTATGACCGCGAAAAGAACATACACGGACGCAAGAAGGATGAACGATGCGAGATATCCCTTTATCATAAGGTTGAGCATCGGCTCAGCGCTGAAATATGCTGATGCCTTGAACTCAAACAGGAAGAACATGTACAAAAACAACTGCAATACCGCAAAGAGCAGCGAGCGGTATTTCAGTATGAAGATCAGCCTGCCTATGAGGTACCACAGCAGAAAGACAAAAGCCGAGCCGATGAATATTATCATCTGCCCGTAAAAAAGATTCCTTTCCAGCACAAAAAGCGAGATGACATAGACTATCGCATAGATGAACTCTCCGGCGGCCGCGGTTGCAATTATGTTTTTCAGCGGCATTCTTCTTATCAATGCCTTGACTGCGGCGACTGTCGCTATCGCCGGGGCCAGAAGCAGGAAAAAGCCGTCTTCAACCGCCTTCAGGACAAAATCTTCCCCTGGCGGAAGATTCACTGCCAGGCCGAACAGCAGCGCTATCGCCAGCGATGTTGCGATTAGCGCGGGTATTGACGGAAGCGAGAAAAAATAATTCGTGAGGCTGACTGCCCGCTTCAGGCTTTTGCTTCCCTCCGCGCCCTTTCCGTCCATACTCCGTATTCTCCTGCTGGTTTTAAAAACCTCTTGAAAATTTTTCGCTCAGCAGGCGGTAAACAAGCTTTGCCGCAAGAAAATCCGGCGCCCTGTTGTTTTTGTCCGGGGCAAGCTCAACAATATCAAAGCCGATTATGTTTTTTTCAGCAGCGACTTTTTTTATCAGGCTGTTTACCTCGTGCCAGCCAAGCCCGCCCGGCTCAGGCGTGCCTGTTGAAGGCATTATTCCGCTGTCAAAAACATCAAGGTCTATCGTTATGTAGACATCTTTTCTGAGCTTCTCGACCGCTTTGTCTATCCATGCTTTTGAACTGTCAATTTCATGCGCGTATATCATCGTGTCCTTCGCCGCCTTTTCGCGCTCGCTTGAATCCATGCTTCTTATGCCTACCGAGACAATGCTGTCGCAAAACTCCTGCGCTCTCGCGATGACGCACGCGTGATTGTATTTGCTGCCAAGGTAGGAATCCCTTCGGTCGCTGTGCGCATCAAGATGAAGAATGCTGATGCCGCCAAAACTTTCAGCGTGCGCTTTCATCGGCCCTATCGAGACCGAATGCTCGCCGCCAAGCGAGACGACGAATTTTCCGTCCCGCAGACATTCTTCTGTTTTTTTTGCTGTTATGCCTGCGAGCTTCTCCGGCGTTTTCGCGCTGAGCGGCTTGGCTGTGAAAATCCCTTTTTCGTAAACCTCGCTGTCCGTCTCAATGTCGTAGAGTTCCATATTCCGCGATGCGTCTATTATCGCATTCGGCCCTTTGTCAGCGCCTTTTCCCCACGTGCTTGTCCTGTCAAACGGAATCGGCTGTATCACTATTGCTGACTTCTCGTATTCGCAATATTCCCTGCCTAACCCGCCAAAATTGAAAGGTAGTTTTTCCTGCATGATGCTACTTTCGCGCAACTATTTAAAAAAATGACACCTGGCAAAATGCAGCAGTTGTATTTATTATATTTGTATACTATATATGGTTATGTGCTTACCCGGCAATAATCATTTTGGTTATGGCAGCGCGCCACCGAAGCGGTGAATTACGATGGATAACGAATATCCTGTTCGTTGTTCGTCTTAATTTAAAATGTCATTTATAAATTAGATTTTATAGTTTTTGGAAATGTTTATAAATATTACGGCAGACACTCTGTCAGAATATTTTTGAGAGAGGTTGCGACATATCTCTCTCAAGCCCATCGGGAAGATTCCCGTTGGGTTTATGGGGCCAAGCCCGAAAGGGCAAAAAAAAGCCGCCGTTAATCGTTATATATGGCCCTTTTTAGGCGGCTATTGAGGTGAAAGAATGAAAGTGAACCTGAAGAAGATCGGTGCCATTGTTGCGGGAGCAACAATTTTGGCAAGCACCGCGGCCTTCGGTGCGCTTTGGTACGGGAACACCAAGCTCGTTGACGAGAATGGTGCGCCAGTTGCCAAAGTGGTTGTCGGCGAGAATGCAGCGGCATCAGACGGCGTGGGAGCTGCTTTGATAGCTTCCAGGATGATGGCCGGCGCATATAAGACCGTCAACCTGAAAGGCGAAGTTGTGGGAACAGCGACATGCACTGAGGGAACAGGCACAGGAACCTGCCCGATTTCAGACGAGAAAGCAACACTGGAAATTACCGTTCCAGGCCAGGTTGCAGAGGGCACATACACGATAAACACCCTGATTGGCGACTACCTCAACAGGAGGCTGCTTGACAGGAAGGATAACGTAG
>JBBIHC010000017.1:0-12869 GCA_037447235.1 Microcaldota archaeon | reverse complement strand
GGAACGAGCGTCCAGTAAGAAAACAAATACTATGCCCATAAAAGGAGGGACGGTACACCCGAAGGCTCCATCCTCTCCTCCCACTTGCCTAAAAAGGCGGTTAATAGATTTGCAGCAAATATTTAAATGCCTTGATTTTTCTGTCTGAAAAACAAAACCGCGCGGGTTTATTTTGCTACACAAAAGGCACGACGGCGGCAAAAATGGCTCACTCGAAAAGCAGTAAGATTTAAAAATAAGGATGATAAAAAAAAGCATGGACGACCAGACAAAGAAGATCATTTTCAAGATAGGCCCGCTTGTTGCGGTTGCCGGAATCGCCCTGCTCCTTTTCGCCGCGTTGATATATGTCAGGCCGCAGCTCGCGCACGACCTGGCAAACGGCCTGCTCAACCAGTCGCAGGCGCAGCCGGAAGAGCCGGCAGAAGAAGGCTGCGATGACCAGTGCCTGTACGAAAAAGCATTGGCAAACGCAAGTTGGTGCGATGATATCGCAAACCAGAGCCTGAAGGAGCAGTGTTATAAGCATTGGGCAAACGAATCGCTTGACTACTGCCTGAAAGCAGATGCGGCTACACGCGAGGAATGCGTATATTATCATGCAAAAAAGCAGAATGACATAAGCGTATGCGAAAATGCGGCAAACAAAACAGCGTGCGTAATTTTCGTGGATGAATGTTATGCTTACGAAAAAGAAGAGGAACAGGGCAGGTGTTTTGCATACAAAAAAGGAGATTATTCCTATTGCCAGGACGACATGTGCTATTTTGATTTTGCGCTTATGAAGAAGAACAAGAGCATATGCGAAATGATAGCGTCTGCGGCCAGGAGACTTGGCTGCATATCCATAATAGAAAAAACGGACCATTGCGGCGAACTCGGCACAAAAGCCGAAAGAGACCTCTGCTGGCAGATATTCGCGATAGAATCAAATGATAGTTCGGTATGCTTCAAGATTACAAAGCAAAGCATGTACGCGCTTGAGTGCTTTTCGTATTATGCGGCAAAGCTCAGGGATTTGAGCTTTTGCGATGCGGGCAACTTTGTGCTTGACGACCTTTGGGCGTGCTACGCCAACTATTCGCTCGGCAGCGGGGACCTGGCGGGCTGCGACGCGATATACAACAAATCCTGGGGATACGCTTCAACGAACATCTATCGCTGTTATTCAACCTATGCAAAAAAATACGGCGACCCTTCCGCGTGCAATGGCATAAGGGACCTTGCGCAGATGAGGACCTGCTACGAGGGCTCCATACTTGGCGCGAGGAACATAAATTATCTCAAATGCTCCGATGTCCAGATAGAAACCTGGAGGAACAAGTGCTATACGGAATACGCGAAGTACAACAACGACTCAAGCGTGTGCTATTACATACCCACGGAAAACGAGAGAAAAACCTGTTATAGCGCCTGGAGGGCTTACAACAACATAACCGCCGAGTGAGCCTTCAAACGATTTTTATCTCTTTGTCGGCGAGCAGGTGGGAAATATATCCGGCAAACCCGAACAATGCAACCTGCAAGTCTGTCAACAGGAACAATATGAAAGCATATGCTGTTGCAGCAGAAAGCGAATGAACGATGCCGCGATGGGGCGGCATGAGAAACATTAAGAAAAGATTGTATGCTCCGAATATTGCCAGCGAAAGGACGATTATCCTTTGCCACGACTCAAATGTGCACGACGAAACGCCGCAGGTCAGGACAAGCGAAAACAAAAAAGCAACCGCAAGAGCAGCATAAGTGCCAAATTGCCTTATCTTGCTGCTATGATGGTCAACATCCGGCACAAGGGCGGAAAACGCGCATACGAGCGCCAGCCACGCTGTTGCGGCGATGTCAAGATTCAGCAGAAATGCAAGAACGCAGCCGACGAGTATGCCGATGAAAAAGTGCGCTGGCCAGTTCATATCTCACAGTCCTGCTTCTTCCCGCAATACCTTTGCCATATCTGTCTTTTCCCAGGTGAATTCCGGCTCTTCCCTGCCGAAATGGCCATAAACTGCCATTTTCCTGTATATGGGCCTCAGCAGGTCCAGCTTTTTTATCATGTCTGCAGGCTTGAATGAAAAATTTTCTTCCACGAGGCGGACGATCTTCTCCACCGGGACCTTTGCTGTTCCCCGCGTATCAACAAAAACAGAAAGCGGCTTTGCAACGCCGATTACGTAAGATATCTGCACCTCGCACTGGTCCGCAAGGCCTGCGGCAACTAGGTTTTTTGCGACATACCTTGCCATGTAGGCGCCTGAGCGGTCAACTTTTGACGGGTCCTTGCCTGAAAAGCATCCGCCGCCGTGGTGCCCCCTGCCGCCATAGCTATCTATTATTATTTTTCTTCCGGTCACGCCGCTGTCCGCGGCCGGCCCGCCAAGGACGAATTTTCCGGTGCCGTTTATGTGAACAATCGTCTTGGAGTCAAACATGTCGCCGCATACCGGCTTTATGACCGTTTCCAGGATATCCTTCCTTATCCTGTCAAGAGAGATGTTTTCATCGTGTTGCGCAGCTACAACAACCGTATGAACTCTTACCGGCTTGTGATTGTCATATTCCAGGGTGACCTGAGTCTTGCCATCTGGTCTAAGATATGGAAGGGTGCCATTCTTTCTGACTTCTGCAAGCCTTTTCGCCAGCCCGTGGGCAAGCATAATCGGCATCGGCATGAGTTCCGGCGTTTCCCTGGACGCGTACCCGAACATTATGCCCTGGTCGCCCGCCCCCTGCTCTTTTCCCGCCTTGGCATTCACTCCCTGCGCAATGTCTGGCGACTGCTCGTGGATTGACGAGAGAACGCCGCAGGTGCGGTAGTCAAAAAGATATTCGGGCCTGGTGTAGCCGACTTCCCTTATGACGTCCCTCACTGCCTGCTGGAACTCAACATAGCCGGTCGTGGTGATCTCGCCCATCACAACAACGAGCCCGGCGGTCGTCGCAGTTTCAACCGCGACGCGCGCCTTAGGGTCCTGTTTAAGCAGTTCGTCAAGAATGTGGTCTGATATCTGGTCGCAAAGCTTGTCCGGATGGCCTTCGGTGACCGATTCCGAGGTAAAAAGATAATTTTTTGACGACATGCGGTAATTTGATTAGATAACCTTTAAAAACATTAAACAAAAATAAGACCAATCGGTGACCATGTTTAGAGGTGAACCCGTGGCAGACTTATTCAAGGATTTCAAGGAGCATTCAATTGCGGAGTTCTTCAAAAAAAACCGGCAGATGCTGGGATTCAGCGGCCCTGCGCGCTCATTCACCATAATAATCCACGAGCTTGTGACAAACAGCCTGGATGCGTGCGAGGAAGCCGGGATAGTTCCGGAGATAGATGTGGAAATATCGCAGATCGGCGAAGACCACTACAGCATTCTTGTGAAAGACAACGGGCCCGGCATACCGGAAAAATATGTTGGGAAGGCATTGGGCAAGATGCTCGCCGGCACGAAATTCCACCGATACATCCAGCAACGGGGCCAGCAGGGCATAGGGGCGAGCGGCTGCGTGATGTTCTCATACCTGACCACTGGAAAGCCGGTCAAGGCGATTTCCTGTTTTGACAAGATGCGGAAGGAATACGAAATAACGATAGACTTGAAAAGAAACGAGCCAATCGTAAAAAAAACCGCAGAGCAACCGACAGAAGAATCCGGCTTGACGATTGCGGCAGAGAATAAGGAATTGAAATATGAAAAGGGCAACAGGGGGCCGTTTGAATATCTGAGAAGGACCGCACTTGCAAACCCGCACGCGACCATAAGGCTGAAAGAGCCCGACGGCACGGTTTCGCTGTTCCCGCGCTCGGTTTCCGTCAACCCCCCAAAGCCGTTTGAGATAAAGCCGCACCCCCTCGGGATAGGCCCGCACGACCTGCTTGAATTCTGCCAGCGCTACGCAAAGGACTACAGGAAGGTTTCTTCGCTTCTGCAGGAGGTCTTTTCTCGGGTGAGCGCAAACAAGGTGGCCGAGCTTCGCACGCTTGCGCCAGACGTGGATTTTGACAAAAACCCGGCCACGGTAACCTGGGCGGAAGCCGAAAAAATAGTTGGGGCTTTCAAAAAAACCAAATGGATATCACCATCAATGGACTCGCTCGTGCCGATAGGCAAGGAGCAGATAGGGGCATCTTTCAGGAACATATTCAATCCCGAGTATCTGGTTGTGACTGAAAGAAGCCCCAAGGTATACCGCGGCGGAATCCCGTTTATGGTTGAGACTGCGATAGCTTACGGCGGCGGCGTGGCTGCGGCAGGCAAAAAAGGCGAGATAATGAGATTCGCCAACCGGGTTCCGCTTCTTTTTGACGCGTCCAGTTGCGCCATAACCGAGACTGTGAAAAGCGTCGACTGGGCGAGGTACAATCTGAAAAACTTTGATGAGGAGCCGCTCGTGGTTCTTGTAAATTTCGTAAGCGTCTATGTTCCGTATTCAAGCACCGGAAAACTCGCGATTGCCGGCGAGGATGACATAATGGAAGAAATAAAATTCGCGGTGATGGAAGCTGCACGGGGCATGCAGAGGTACATATCCGGAAAAAGAAGAACGATGGAAATGGCGACAAAGAAAAGGCTCGTGCTCCGTTATGTCCCGCAGCTTTCTTCCGACATCGCCATGCTTAGCGGCCAAAAAAAGGAGGCCATAGAAAACAAGCTCATCAACTTGATAGAAAGCAAGTACTCCCGGGAGTTAGAGGAAGAGGCTGAGGAACGGGCCGGCGGGGAAAGGGAAGAGGAGGTTGATGCCAATGAGTAAGGCAACGCTTGAGAAACTGCACGCTCTTGGGAAAAAAATAAGCGAAGACATAGACAGGGGCGAAAGCCCGAAGTTCGAAACGCCCCTAAGAACCAGGGCGAACACGATATACGACGAAGGGCTGGGCTGCCTGCGGGTCGGCGACAAGAAGGAGACAAGAAAGTTCCTCAGCATTTCCCAGGCAAAGACATTCATGCAGACGATGGCGATAGCGGCAAAAACGAAAAAATTCATAACCGAAGGCCTTCACACCTCGATCAGGGGCCTTTTTTACCAGCTTAAATTCACCCTTGGCGAGGACATAGAGGAGGACCTGTTTTCGGAGCAGAGCGAGTCAAATGCATTGATTGAGGACCTTGAGGTCGCGCTGGGCGTGAAAAGGGAGGACCTTAACCTCACAACAGACAGAAAGGGCTTTGTTGCCGGCGATATGGTAATAAAAGACAGGTTTGGCGGGGAAGAAACCACGATAGACTGCGCAAAACAGGGAAGAAGCGGCTGGAGCATACCGAGCGATGTTGACAACGACATGGAGATAAAAAAAGTTGATGCGGATTACGTCCTTGTTGTGGAAAAAGACGCGCTTTGGCAAAGGCTCAACGAGGACAAATTCTGGAAAAAGGAGAATTGCATATTGGTGACGCCAAAAGGCCAGTCAACAAGGGGGACGAGAAGATTATTGAGAAAGCTGGCAGATATGAAACTTCCGATATACGCGCTGATGGACTGCGACGCGTGGGGATGGTACATATACTGGACCATAAAAACAGGAAGCATGAACCTGGCGTATCTTGGCAGGAACTTCGCGGTGCCGGAGGCAAAATTCCTTGGCGTGACCATGAGCGACATAGAGGAGTTTCCGTTCCTGAAAAAGCTTACCATAAAGGCAAAGGAAGTGGACATAAAAAGGGCAGAGGAAATGCTGGAGTATCCGTGGATAAGCAAGCACAAGGAATGGGTGAAAGAACTGCGGCTGGTGCTCAAGACAAAACAGAAGATAGAGCAGGACGCTCTCCAGGGCGAGCGGCTTACCTTTGTAGGCGAATACATAAAGGACAAGATAAACAAAAAGAAATGGCTGCCTTAGCTGCTATTTGTTCTCGCCTTTGTATCTTCCCTCGTAATGCTCTTTCGCCTCTTCAGCGAGCAGGACGAAAATGAGCTGGCCTATCTTCGCATTTTTCTTCAGTATTATGCCGTGCTCGTTTTGGACTACAAGAAGCGATTCGCTCCTGCCCTCATAGCCCGGGTCCCAGACTGCGCATTCCAGCATGGCACCGCACCGCAGAAGGGAAGAGCGCGGAAAGCACAGCGCCGCGGCGTTTTTCGGTATCTGCACATATTCATTATATATGATTTTGTAGGCTCCCTTTGGCAGCAGCAGCTCTCCATTGCTGAACTCCAGCGCCTCTGTCTCGCTTAACCTTCTTTCGCTGTTGTCAAAATCAAGCTTGCCTGCGCTCTTGAACCTGTGTACTTCGCGCAGCGTTAAGTCAAATCCTGCCGGCTGGAACTGCAGTTCATTTATGAAGCCCGTGACGACCCCATTACCCATAATAAGGTGTTTTGGAAGAATCATGCTTGCAATTGGCAATCAACATTTAAAATGCTTTTAGATGAAATAATGGCATGGGAAAGAAGGAAAGGGTGGTGCTTACCGGCGGCGTTTTTGATATAATTCATATTGGTCATTTGTACACATTGGAACAAGCTAAAAAATACGGCGACAGGCTCGTGGTGGTTGTGGCGAGCGACAAGCACATCATAAAAAAAGGCCGCAGGCCGATACACACGCAGAAGTACCGCGCGAAAATCGTGAGCGCGCTCAAGCCGGTTGACAGGGTAGTGCTTGGGGGAAATGACCCTGCGAAAGTGCTATCAAAGATAAAGCCGGATGTAATAGTCTATGGTTACGATCAGGAGCCATTTTTGAAGCCAAAGGGCGCCAGGATAGTCAAGCTCAAAAAGCGCGTGGATGAGAAACAATTCAAAACAAACAAGATCATAAGAAAACTTGGTTTTTGATTTTCGGTGGTTTTATGGAGCTTAAGGCGGTGGATGTTGGCATCCCAAAGGATTGCAATGTGATCCTGGGCCAAACGCACTTCATAAAGTCAATAGAAGACCTGTACGAAGCCCTTGCCGAAGCAAGCCCATCGCTAAAGTTTGGTATTGCTTTTAGCGAGGCATCAGGCAAAAGGCTTGTGAGGGTTGAAGGAAATGACGCTGAACTGGCAGCATTGGCCGCCAAGGAATCGATGAAAGTGGGCTGCGGCCATTCTTTCATCATTTTTTTGCGCGGGGGCTATCCGGTCAATGTACTTAATAGGATAAAAAACGTCTCAGAGGTCTGCACGATATACGCTGCCACGGCCAATCCATTGCAGGTTGTCGTGGCTGAAACCGACAAGGGCAGAAGCATCCTTGGCGTGGTTGACGGCCAGCCGCCGCTTGGAATAGAAAGCGAGGAAGATAAAAAGGAGCGTACGGAATTTCTAAGGAAGATCGGGTATAAAAGATAGATTCTGTAAGATAAGCTAGCCCGCCGGTTTCACTCCTACTGGTTCCACTTCGTCTCCCACAGGCACCGGCTCTTCTGCCTCTCCGGCTCCTTCATCCTTGTCTTCCTTCTTATTTTTGCCTTCCTTCCTGTCAAAAATGAAAATCGCCAGCGTTGCAAGTATGTTCGACAGCAAAATCACGCTGAACACTATCTGCTGAAAGGAAGAGATGTATATCCCGTTCGCCGTGGGCATGGTTGCAAGAACTGCCGCAGCAAGGCCTCTTGGCAACATGGTAACCAGTATGTTCTTCTCTTTTTGCGGCATGTTCGGGAGAAAAGCCTTTTGCACCGCCAGCCTGGATGTCAGTATTATGCTCAATAAAACGAGCGATACTATCATAACCGCGCCGCCAAGATTTGACGGCGACAGAATCAGGCCTATATAGACAAAGAAGAAAGTCCGGACGAAAAATGTTATTTCTTCCTGTATTGTCAGCATCAGCGGGCTTACTTTTGCCTCGTTTTTGAATTTCAGCATTTTTTTCAGTTTTGGCATGTTGCCAAGGATTATCCCGAAAACAAGCACCGCGAAGCCGCCGTTGCCCTTCAGCGTCTCGGTTATTCCGAACAGGCAGAAAACAAGCGCCAGTATGAGCATATAGGAATATCTTGAAAGCCACTCGTACCTGACTATAAAAGTCCAGATGCCGGCGCACAGCATCCCAAGGAAGACCGCGATAGTGAACGACGACAAAAGAATGTTGAACACCGTGGCGAGCTCCGGCGTTTGACTGGACACTATTAACTGTATTATGATACCCGCAATTATTATGCATAGCGCGTCAGTTATGATCGATTCAAGTATCAAAAGCGATTTCGTCTCTTCTTTTATGCGCGCCTTTTCAATCATCGTGACGACGATTGCCGAGCCGGTGCCTCCGAGAACGGTGCCCAAAAGAATGCCATGCATCAATGGCCACTGAAGAATCAGAATGCTAAAAATCGTTATGAGGGCAAGAGTGATAGCAAACACGGCAACCGTAAAAATCGTGCTTTTGGTTATCGCCCGCGCAACCGCGAATATATCCATCATAAGTCCTGCGTGGAACAAAAGGACTATCAGCGCAAGCGTTGAGATAAATGGCAGTATTGAAACTATTATTGAATTTGGCGAGACGTCCACCGTATGCAGGATTGGGCCGAGCATAAGGCCGAAAAGCATCAGGAGGATTACCTCGGATATCCTTGTCCTTTCGAATACGGTCGCGGTGACAAAACCGATGAATATGGTGAGCCCGATGACAAAGAATATCTCATACATAAGCTTAACATTTGAGGATTATGTTTAAATTACAATCGGCTGCCAACGACAGACGGCTCATTTGCGCGCAAAAACCAGATAGGCGGTATGCATCAGCCCAAAATGCTTCGGCCTTGTGCCAAAATCCCGCACTTCATACTCGCGAACAATGGTTTCGGTCATATTCACTTCGCTGCAATATTTTTTGCATTCAAGCGCAAATGCCTTTGCCTGCTCTACATGAAGGCAATGCGCCACCATAAAGCCGTTTTTCTTTAGGAGCGGCAGGACAACCGGCACGATTTTTTCAGCTTCGGCGATATCGCAAACCACTAAGTCAAAACTCTCTTCCTTTTCTTCAATTCCTTCAGATATCACATCTCGCAGCCTGAATACGATGTTTTTGACAGCAGCCAGTTCGGCATTATGCTGCGCAATTCTCAGGAAATCCTCCTTTTTTTCATATGACACGACTTCCGAGGCTATGTTTGCCAGCTGCACCGTCAGAAAGCCCGAGCCGGTTCCGATTTCCAGCACTCTGCTGTTTTTCCCTATCCCCGCATAAGCGATTATCGTTCCCGCGTCTTTCGGCAGGGTCACTGCCGGCCCCCTTTTCAGTTTTGAAAGCAGGGGCGAGAGATAAGGCTTTGGATTTGCAGCATTCTTCATTTTTATGCCCTCGTCCATTTGTGGCTGATTTTACTACTCTTGGCGCACATATTTATTATTTTGCGTGCGTCAGCCATGATATCCGTTAAATACCTTAAAAACCAACATTTAAAAACTGTTTTCAGGAAATATTAATGGGGTTATTATGTCAAGGAAGATATCCGATATAGAGTTCGCCGGCATATTGGGAAGCATAGCAGACGCCGGAGGCCTGGCCGAACTGCTTTTCGCAGGCCGTCTTATGTGCTCTGAAAAAAACAAGAAGATGGTCAATTCAGCCATTATCAAGGCCATCCGGGTTTGTGAAAAAAATGGCCTGTCCAACGATATCTTGGCGGTATTCGACAAAAAAGAGGTGGGTACTGAAGTGCGGCTCGCCGCGGTAGATGCCCTGGAAAGGCACAGCAGGGTAAGCGATCTCAAGAATTTGCTTGGGAGAGGCGATCTGGAAGATGTTGTGACAATCAGGGTTATGGAAGCCTGCGCCGCGCACGGTGAAATTGACAGCGTGGGGAATCTGCTTCAAAAAGAGGGATTAAGCGGCGAGGTTCTTTTTTGCGCGGTAAATCTATGCTGGAAGTACGGCTGGATTAACAGCGCTGCCGCCTTGTTTGACAGGAAGTGGGCTGGTGATGCGGTCAGGCTGGCTGCAATAAGGGTTTGTGCGAATGAAGGCCAGGTGGACCATATCGCAGCGCTGCTCGGGAGGGATGACCTTGGCGAGAGGGTAAAAAGCGAGATAGAGCCTGCGCTTATTCAGGGGATAAGGGTTTGCGCCGAGAAAGGAAAAATAAACCGCCTCTCGATTTTACTTGGATGGAATGACCTTGGCGATAGGGTCAAAAAAGAAATAGAGCCTGCGCTGATCAGGGGAATAGATGTTTGTAAAACGAATGCTATGGTTAGCAGCATATCCGCCCTGCTTGGGAATGGCAAATTAAGCGAGCGCGTGAGGAAAGCCGCGGAAGACGCTCTTGGAAAACAGCCGGGGATAAGAGAGAAGGACTTGTTGTTACCCGATACCGTCCAGGCGCCGGCACGGCAGCAGAGAAGCCCTGTTGTAGTTGAGAGCATGCCGCGCACTGCCAAAAAAACCTGATGCATAAAATATGCTCATTCAATCGGAAAGACGTTGTTTCTTTTCAGAAAATCAAGCAGGCCGTCGTTCAGGTCTTTGATTTCTTCCCAAACAGACGGAATGTTTTTTTTGACGAAAGAGAAATGATTATGGAGCCGCATAACCAGTGCCAACCTTTCCTTTTCCGGCAGGTTTGCATTAAGGGCGGTGTTCACCGCTGGCTTTAGATAATTCAGTTCAACAAGAGTGGCAAGGAAAAACAGAAGAGGGGCTTTGTCCTTCTTTGTTATTCTGACAAACGGCATCAATTCGCTCATTGCCAAGGCTCTCGCATAGGTTTCGCACAGCCTGTCCTGCTCATCCTGGCTGCGCTCGCCCTTACGGAAGAGGAGTTCCTTCGCGTTAACCAGATACGCTATCGTAATCAAAAGATTTTCAGAAAACGATTCAGTAGTTATGGTTGCGCCGCACTTTCTTACCAGGTATTGAAGCCGGTTTGAAAGTTCTGCGATAGTCCCGATGCCGATAGTGCTGTAATTAAGAAGTTCCATAATCTTTTTTGCAAAATTGTCAGGCGCGGAAGGTGCGAGGGCAGAAAACATCCTGAGGTATTCTGGATTCTTGTCGCAGACATTTTCCGCAAGCTCGGCTGGTATTTCCCGCAACCTGCCTGATGACAGCCATCCTGAAAGCAGAGAAAGTATCGACTTCTTTGTTTCCGGGTTTTTCGCATTGGCATAAAAAAAGACAAGATGGTTTGCAAGCTTAGCATCGTCCGCGGCGGCTGCACTGCCAGCATTTTTTGCTGCCCGTTCTTCCAGCGGAAGGGTTTTTTTGAGATTTTTTTTGCGGTTCTTTGCGTCCGTTTGGCTGCGCTTCCCGATCCGGTGGGATACCAATGAAGGCATAGATATAAGTAATGCAATATAACATTTATAATACTTTTTACAATTCTTTATAACAGAATGTTCTGCTTTTGGAGATACGGTTCTGTTGTCTTATTTATTGTTAATCAGCATATATCGGAAAGTTCCTGCAAAGCTCCTCCGCCTGGCCCCTGATCCTTAGCTTAAGCTCGTTATCATTTGGTTTGTCAATCACCTTGGCTATCATTCCGGCGATGTCCTTCATTTCCTGCTCCTTCATTCCACGCGTTGTAAGCGCCGGTGTGCCGAAGCGCAATCCGCTTGTGACAAAAGGCCCTCGGGCATCAAACGGTATCGTATTTCTGTTGCATATTATCCCCGCCTCTTCAAGCGCCAGCTGGGCATCCTTTCCGGTTATTCCTTTATTGGTTATGTCAACCAGAACAAGATGGGTTTCCGTCCTCCCTGCCACCAGCCGTATTCCGTGAGCCTGCAACTCTTCAGCCAGCGCCTTTGCATTCTTCACTATCTGAGCAGCGTATTCTTTGAAAGCCGGCTGCATCGCCTCGTGGTAGCATACTGCCTTGGCAGCGATTACGTGCTCAAGCGGCCCGCCCTGCATGCCTGGGAACACCGCCTTGTCTATTTTTGCGCCAATCTCCTCATTCTTCCCCATTATCATTGCGCCCCGCGGACCGCGCAATGTTTTATGGGTAGTAGATGTTATGACATCTGCGTAGGGTACCGGAGAGTTGTAAACTCCGCCTGCGACAAGCCCTGCAAAATGACTTATATCTGCCATCATTATGGCTCCGGCTTCATCGCAGATCGAGCGGAATTCCCTGAAATCTATGATAAGCGGGTATGCGGTATAGCCGCAGATTATCAATTTTGGCTTTTCCTCAAGCGCGCGCTTCCTGATGGCATCGTAGTCAAGCGCTTCGGTTTCCCGGTCCACGCCGTATGCGGCTGCCTTGAACCATTTGCCTGAGAAATTAACCGGTGAACCGTGAGTAAGGTGCCCGCCCTGCGGAAGCTCAAGCCCCATAAACTTGTCGCCCGGACTTAAGAAAGCGAAAAAAGCTGCGATGTTTGCCGATGCGCCGGAATGCGGCTGCACGTTTGCGTGCGCGGCGCCGAAAAGTTTTTTAGCCCTCTCTATCGCTATGCTTTCAATCTCGTCAACATACTTGTTTCCAGCATAATACCTCTTTCCCGGATACCCTTCTGCATATTTGTTTGTTAAAACCGAACCGGTCGCTTCCATCACCGCTTTGCTCGCATAATTCTCCGAAGCGATAAGGCGCAGGGTACTTTTCTGGTATTCCTCTTCTTTTTTTATCAGGCCATATATCTGCGGATCTGTCTGCCTTAACATAATCCCACCCTTTTAGTTTTGGAAAAGAAGAATTAAAAAATAAACGCACAACTTTAAATAACGCTTTCGTGCGCGCTAGGTTTTTGACCTGCACTTAGGTCAAAGACATATCAGAAATGCAAAGAAAATAGGCAGTAAGAAGCATAGTAAGAAAACATCGTCTGCCGCGGTGGCCGTAGAAAACCGGAGTCCACCGCTCCTAGCGAAGCCTTTGACTTACATTTTCTTAGGGCAAAGGCTTACGCTCATCCAAACCCTGAGGAGATTAGCCGTAAGAAAACATCGTCTGCCGCGGTGGCCGTAGAAAACCGGAGTCCACCGCTCCT
>JBBIHC010000016.1:0-13154 GCA_037447235.1 Microcaldota archaeon | reverse complement strand
GCACGGAAATTGATATCGGCATTATATCTTTCTTGCCATAGATTGCGGCTGCCCTCTCTCATCCTGGAAGTCATTTCAGGATTGTCGCACATCTTCAACAAAGCCTGAGCGACTTCTTCTGGCGTTGGATTGGGACTTAACAGTATGCCGTTGCGTTCAGAGACAATCTCGGGATTTCCGCCGACATTGGTGGCAATGACAGGGATGCCACATGAGATGGCTTCCTGGATAGAAACAGGAGCCCCACCTTCTGTTGTGCTTAAGTTTACGAATACATCCACGGGCTGATCTCGATAATGCTCCATAATGTTTTTGTTAGGCGTGTAACCAGGAAGAACTCCTGTCGCATTCGATGGGAAGATTCTGCGTGTCGCTTCTTGCAAAGATCTCCTACTCTTACCCTCTCCAAAATGGCGCCACTCGAATCTTTGCGTTGGTCGCATTCGGGCCGCGAGAGCGATTCCTCGCAACAACAATCCAACGCGTTTCAATGGAATAATGTGAGAGCAAGAGACAATTCTGAGAACACCATCCATAGAGGCGCGAGATCGAAAGCCTGGATCTCGCACACCCAGATGTGATGTCTCGAACAGGTCGTGAAAATCCGGGTAACGCCTACGGAAATAGTTCCTGCCATCATTAGAGGCAGTGAACAATTTATTCAAGCCCGCAAGAGTTTCTCTTCTCAACGGCCAATAGTAAGGGAAATACTGTTCTTCATAAATATCATAACCGTGTGCCCGTGAGACGATCTTCACTTGAGGGAAGCGTTCCTTGACCAGCCTCAGCCCCATGGCAACATGATCGAACCAATAACTATAAAAAAAGCACTGACCCGGATCACTATTCCATTGCAGAATCCAATCAAAGGTCAATCCTGCCCGGCCCAAAAAGAGAAATAACCTGAGGAATTTTGCCGGGTGGAGAAAAAGTGTTGGACGAGAACGTATCTCCCGCAAGAAGCTTGGCAAAGACAGCGCTTTACAGACCAAGTTTGGGAGATGCGAATTCTCTTTGATGTAAATTGCATAACCCTCATCCACTTGAACGCTGTCTGGAAGAGGAAGCAAACTCCCCTGGCATTTCTTGGGGACAACAACGATGTGGTCGAAGCACTTCTGCAGATGCTGGATCTCAATGTCTAGGAAAGTTTGCTCCGCTCCAGCATCGTATGGATAGGAATCTGTAAAGATGACGATCATTGAAAGGGAGACGAGGCTGGTCAAGATCGCAGAATGCGGTTTAGTAAAGCGGACTTGCTCGGTGAAAGCAGTTCATATCCAAAATCGCGCAGCACGAATTTAAAAAACTTGTTAATGATAAGTATCTCTAACAGATTGATTTCCCCTTTCCATAAATCCAGATTGCTGGCTGCAACTTGATTGAACTTCAAGCCGCGGCTGCTATTCCCTGCCCATGGCTGTCCCAAACTGGTAGGCTTATTCATGACTTCATCGTAGTAAGGGATACCCAGGAACAAAGCGATATGACGCATGGTGGCTTCAGGATCAGTAAGTAAATCCTCATATCGAATTATTTGGTAGTTGTCTACGATTCTCTTATTGCGATACAAATAATACCAAGAATTGTACAAGGAAGAGAACATGCGATTAAAAAAACGTAGTAATTTCCCTTAAATGTTCTGCGGAGCGCCACAATATTTGCATAGGGGTTGCGCATGATATGTACGAACTTCGCATCCGGGAATAGTTTTTGCAGGTCTACCGCAAATTCAGCATTTTCAACGGATTTTTCGACTACACGTTTCCCAGGAGGCATGTTTTCTCGATAAAGGCTCGTATAAATGGCCTTGAAATATAATTCTATTAAACCTTTAAAGTCTTCCACAGGAGGCTGCATTGTTCTCTGAAAGGCCTCAATATCAATCCGGTTTACTAAATTGGCATCAGCAACCTGATTAGTATCAGAGTTGTACAATGAAACCACATCCCTGTACGCTTGTTTAATTTCATCGAACGACTTAGACTGAGGTCTTTCTGAAGACAGCGAATAATCAACCCAGTAACCGGCCGCTTGAAAAACATGCGTCTCCAACGGAATAACGAACAGGTCGGGATGCCCATCCAATAGACTGCGGAGCAGACTCGTACCGGATTTATGGGCGCCTAGGATAAAAATTGGACTTTTCACAATACACCCATTACGTTTGACAATCTCTCATGACCACCAAGATACTACAACATATGCTCATCTCTTTGGTCATAGAACCGGCCTGGGCTACATTTATTTCTCATACCACCTAACCAATCTTTCGACAACACCCTTCACACCACTGTCTCGCAATATCAAGCCGACTTTCCAGGCTCTTACTTGCATAATATAAGCATTCGACAATAGAAAGTAAACCACCTTATTGAAATTATAATCCTCCAAAATCTCTCGTTTCCTCCTCTGTTTTTCCAATCGAATTGCATCATACTGCTTTTGAGTGGTTTGACTTGGATGAATTCTTACCTTTGACAATTGTTGGTTAATCACGCCTATCCGTAATCCGCTTTTGTAAATACGCACTATCCAATCATAGTCACCGATAAAACGTAAGGATGGGTCGAATAACAACTTATGCACTAAGAGGGATGATCTTCTGATATAGAGCGAACAGTGAGATATATGAGCAAAATAAGGGTAGAAGCAAACAGGTGCATTTCGAAAAGGGACAAAGTAAGGGGAATTGTTGCCAGCCAGGTCTATATAACCAGTAACCCCAAACACACCATCATAGCCCTGCTGTTCATGCAAAAACCTCATGGCTGCTGTGACAGCACCTGGAGACACAATGTCATCGGCGCTGACAAAGCATACATACTCGCCTTGCGCAGCAAGCAACCCTTCGTTCATAGTAGCATACTGTCCCTTGTTCTCATGACTCCACCAACGAAGGCGAGGAAATTTTTTTAGAATTGCAACGGTAGCACCCTCGTCCTGAGAGCCATCATCAATGACCAGATGCTCGATGTTTGGGTAATCCTGCTGTAAAACGCTCTGGATCAGATCCTCCAAGTATTCTGCGCCGTTATAAACAGGTGTAATGATTGAAACGAGAGGAAATCTATCTATCGCCATAGGTATCCATGCAGTATTTTGATAACAGTGTCGCTCACATTCTCGATGAGATATTCGGAGGGAACCTTCCAATCACTTTTTCGAGCCAAAACGAGGCTTACGCTGCAGACGATGTTCTCAGCGTTCGCTCCTGTTAGAATATTGCTGCCGCATTCGATAGTTTCTGGCCGCTCGGTGACATCGCGCAAAGTGATATTGGCGACCTTGAAAATGGCACACTCTTCTTGCACCGTGCCGCTGTCGCTCAGTACACAGGTGGCATTTTGCTCCAATGCAATAAAATCGAAGAACCCAAAGGGCTGCAAAAAGCGAACATCCGGGTTTTCAGTGACAATCCCAAAACTTTCCAGACGCGCACGCGTATGTGGGTGTGTGCTAACCACGATGGGGAGGGCGTGTCTCTGTTGTAACATGTCCAAAGCAAGCGCAAACTCACGCAGCCTTTTCTCTACGTCAACGTTTTCTGCCCGATGCAAGGTGACTAAGAAGTATCGCCCAGTTTCCAGGGCTAAGTCATGGAGAATCGTGGAAGCCCTAATCTGAGAATCATAGTGCCGGATTACTTCCAGGATCGGATTCCCGGTTACATAAATGTGCTGGCCAGGGATTCCTTCCCGCAGTAAGTTCTGCCGACTGCGCTCTGTATAGGGCATAAGTACATCACTGCTGTGGTCAATGATCCGCCGATTGACTTCTTCCGGCACCCGATCGTCATAACAACGATTGCCCGCTTCCATATGATAGACAGGAATGCCATAACGTTTGGCAATGATAGCAGATAGCGCGCTGTTCGTGTCTCCCAAGACGAGAAGTTTATCGGGCTTTTCTTCCAGCAAAATCTTTTCCGTTCCAGCCAGGATGATGCTTGTTTGCTCGCCTAAACTACCCTGCGCATTCAGGTAATAATCCGGCGCGCGAATGCCCAATTGCTGAAAGAAAACATCATTGAGATGAGGGTCATAATTCTGCCCAGTATGGACCAACACGTGTTGAGAAGTAGCGTCCAGTTTTTCTATGATCCGGCTAAGACGGATAATTTCGGGACGTGTACCCAAGACCGTTAGAACTTTCATGGCTTCCCTATCCCATTATCTTGTTCAGTTGATTCGATAATCCTGGTCAACTCGTCTGTAGTCAGCCACTGGGAAAGAAAGCCAATCCCACCAGTTACCAGAACGGCTTGATGATTTAAAAAAAACAATTTTTCCTCATCAGATTGAATCATTTTTGATCTCCGCATAATATTCAGCGTACTGCGTCCACTCTTCTGCCAGCCCATGCAGCATGGTTTTCCAGGTGGGCGAGCGCCATCCTGTCGCAGCGGTAAAACGCGTTCCTACCAGACTGCGGTCGCAGAAGAATTGGTCATCGGGTTCAATCTCAATGTCGTCCCATCCCAGTATATCGCGCAGCTGTGCCAGCAGATCATACTTCGAGATCGGTTCGCTGGCTACGTGATACAGGCCGGTCAGATCAGGGCGGGTCTGTAGGATGTCGCCAATCAAGTTGGCTATGACCTTTGTGGAAAAACCACTGTAGATTGCCTTACGATAGCCTTTGATATGTTTTTTGCGTTGCAAAGCAAACCAACTCAACAGGCCAGAAAAACTATTCAACTGCCAGCCAATAATGGAGGTACGCAGCGTCAGGCAGCCTGGACGATTCAGCTCACCGAGCAATTTGGTGCGCCCATAAAGATCCACCGGATCAGGAACATCAATTTCCGTATAGTTGCCGCGAGAACCAGAGAAGACACAATCGGTGGAAATTTGGACCACACGAATGCCGCGCTGGTTGCACAGATCGGCAAGTTGGTGCGGAAACAAAGCATTGATCTGAATGGAAGGCGTTGCTTGTTTCGCCTCGTCGCGCTGTTTGACAATGCCTACTGCGTTCACAACCGCATCCGGCATCACAGTGTCCAGAATCTTGCCCACGCGAGTCGTATCTTGTACCTCAACGCTCCCAATCATGCGCTCCTCAGGCAAAAGGCCAAAGTGGGTATAACGGGTAACGTCTTCTCGAAAGGTTGCCCAGACTTGCATCCGATCGGGTAGAACCCGACAAAGTTGATGCCCAAGCATCCCATTACCGCCGAGAATTAAAACACGCATCTCAACTCCTTTCCCGGTGATGTAATCGTTGAACAATTCGATCGTAAAACGCGGTCACTTTGGGAGCAATCACTGCTATATCCAGACGTTCAACGGCGACTTGCCAGTTTATCTCGGCAGCGCGATCAACCAGTGTGTTATCATTCAAGGCCTTACGGATCGCCGCCTCTACCACATCCGGATCTTCTGGGGGCACAATCAATCCACTTTGACCATCCTGGATCCATTCATCTGCACAGGCCGTGCAGGACTGAATGGGAAATGCGCCCATGACCATCGCCTCCAACAAAGATGTGCTAATCGCATCGGAAATACTGAGACCTATATAAATACGTGCTTTTCCATACTGACGAAGCATCTCATCGTGAGAGCAATGGGGGATGATATCCACTGGCACACCATGATCCTGCCGGAACAATTGTGCTGCAATCTGTACATCATGGGTAACAGAATAGATAGCTACTCGGTATGCACCCTCTCTGAGCAGCTCGGCACAACGAGCCAGTGCCCGCAGGGCCACCAGAGCCCTCCCTGCCCAATGCTGGTATCCTTTGACTAGAATGACTCGTCGCTTTGAGGCAGGTCCAGATTGGCGTAGCGCCTGAACATGCGCCAGGTCGAACCCACCTGCATTAGGGATAATTGGCAGGACCTCGCCGCGCAGCCCCATTTCCTGCGCCAGATGAACGTCCCGCTCACATTCACATGAATAAAAGTCACAGGTTTCTAATATCTCCCGTATTTTCGAGCGATGTTCGGGGATTCTACCAAACAAATAGATATCGCTGCCCCAATTTGTGGCAACCCAGACTGGGAAGTCTTTGTTCACGCGTTTTCGAGCAGCCAGGGTCAGATAACCCGCATGTTGGAATTCCAGAGAATGGATAATGTCAGGCTTGTAAAAACGTATCGCCCAGATCAAAGCCTGTTCTCGAAAAACGTTACTGGTTTCAAGATGATATAGTCTCCTTCTTAGGATATCGCTATAAAAGAAAAAACTTGGCCAGCGTACGTAGCGAATTTTGTTCCCACCAGCAGCGCCAATGATCTTGGGGCTCAAATAAGAAATATGGCTAAACGAAGGATGAAGATCGGCTCCATAAACAGGAAATAAGAGAATCTGCCATCCTCGCTCTGATATTTGAGTAACCCAGCGAGCCGTATGCACACTATCTGGCATTCCCACAAAAAGAATACGCATGGATGATTAACCCTCAGAGATTCTACGGATCCAAAAACTGCCGCTTATAGCGCGATGCTGGGAAGGATCGTAGGACGGGAACGCCATACAAAATGTATCTCGGCGGTCGGTCATGAGGTAACTCAGCGCCAGTAAAACCTCGAACTTTGAATTGAGAGAGAGAAATGCTTGCAGTAAATACGCTTCTGTCCAGAAAACCCGAAACTGAGGATTGGTGAAGTATACTTTTGGGTATTCGTATGGAAGCCCGATATCATGAAAATGTATGACCGCACCTGGCGCAAGGCGAGGCAGCACGTCCAGAATGAGATAATTTACATCACCCCCGGTGCGAACTGTATGGCCAGAGTCTACAAAAAGCACATCATTTTCTTGCAGTTGATCAAAAAACTTTACGTCCAATAATTCTACTCGCTCTTTGCGCAGTTCAGAGACGCCGGGCAAGCCGGCTTCAATGATCGGACGCGGATAGGGATCCACAATGGTATACCGTGCAGGATGGCCTTCTGTCATATTTCGCCTGAGCGCAGAAGAAATAACCAATGATGAATTTCCCGAGCCGATTTCAACAACCCGGCGTGGCTTATAACGCCGCAAGATCGAGTGAGTAGCGGCCGCACATCCAAAACTGAAAGAATCATTCTCTAAGTAAAACTGATAGGGGTCATCGGTGGGCAATAATGGCCATGAGCACTCACTCCCAAAGGCACGACCCAATTCCAATAAAAACTCAATTTGCCGCTCTGGCTGGAAATCAATTCCCGTTAATTCACTCTTTCGATCCCACACCTTTCGCTGCGCCAGGTCGTCTATGTCAGGTATAGGGGAATAGAAATGTACCGGCAAGGGTAGACAGCCTAATTTAAGACACGCATCCGTCCCAAATCCGGTGTAAGCCATCATCTTTGCTGCCCTTGCCATGAGCGGCAAGAAGGGCCAAAGCAACCAATATGACACTTTTTGCAAGAATTGCTTGAGGGCATTCATCGCTTTGCTATAACTTTTGAGAGTTCGGTAAGAAAATTTTCTGAGCAAGAAATGCTTGATAGTTTGCATCCTATTTCCTTTCTGGCTCTGCACTCAACTAAAGAACAAGGCTAATAACCTGGCTCGTGCGATGCCAGGAGTGAAGTCCAAACGGGCGCGCTGACGGGCATTGTTCTCATAATACCTGCGCAGTGAAGGATCGTTTACAAGGCGCTCAATTGTCCTGGCAAGCGTGCCTGGATCGTTTTCGTCCACCAGGGCGCCACAGTGATGTTCTCTGAAATACCAACTGACAAACGAGTCTCTGGGGACATGAGCCAGGACAGGTCGTCCACTCGCCAGGTATTCACCCAATTTGCCCGGGGCTGAAGTCCGGATGACTTCCGGTATTGGAGATTCGAACGCCAGAGGCAGAAACAAGATATCTGCTTTGCATTGTTGCTCGAGAATTTCATCGTATGGAATATGGGAGTGAACATATATCTTTTCACCCGCGATTCCCTGTTTCTCAAGTTCCTCCGCTGTTTGGGCAGTGAAAATGTGCAATTCGATGTTATAAGTTTTTAATCTCTTGAGTGCCTGGATCAAATTTTGGAAACTGTCACTATTTGCATGGTATACCGCTCCGGTGTAGATGATCTGAATTTTGTTGTTCTCTGCCGGCCAACGAGGATAAACCTTTTTATCAAGATCATCCTGATCACAGGGGTTACGAACAAGGGATGGCAACTTGCCGTAACGCTGGCGGTATTCTTCACAAATGAATTCGTTAGGGCCAATCATTCCAGCGGCTTTCCTGAAGATGAAAGGAGAAATGGCCTTTGCAAGCGTACGATATCCACCTATCCATTGATAAACGTAATCATCAAAAATATAAGCATAAAACGGAATCCGGGCAATTCGGCTGGCAAGGAATCCGGCAGGAATATCTGCAATGTCACCGGTGCAGGCAATCAACGCCGTTGCAGGATCATGTTGTAAGATGCGCAGTATTTTACTTGCTCGCCAGGCAATACTGAGAAAGATATTTACCAGCGCACGAAGTCGCCACAGGCCAAAGCGATTTGGACGATACAACTGGGGTTCCCGTGACAGAGAATAATAACGGGCTGATAGATAGAATTGACCATTTGGTTCTTGCCTGCTGGGCTGATAAGACTCTTTAGAAATGAGATAGTATGTATCCGCGTCAACGCCCGACAAGATCCGGTACAGGACAACAGCCTGCCCGGAAGGAGAAGGAGGTAAAACGTGCGAAAGGACTGCCAATCTCATGTTTTCACGCAACCAGCGAGAGGTAATACTCGACCACACGAGGCGCCAGGATCGCGCGGTCTGCTATGTTTCGGACAAGCGCTAGGTTGCGCTGCGCAACCCTGTCCACCAGTGAATCATCCGTCATTGCACGCACCAGGGCACTTGCAATTTCTTCAGGGTAAAGATTACGGGCAAACAATACATTGTCATCATCGTTCACAACCGATCGGATCGTTTCCAGAGGGGAAACAAGAGGCAATGCTCCACAAGCCATCGCCTCATACAGACTATTTGGAACGCCATCGGACAGGGACGGTGCCAGCATAACGCGCGCGTTCGCCATGAGATCTAAAACTTGCTGTCGCGGAACCCTGTAATGAATACGTGAGGAGTTCCGAATTTCTTCGGGCAGCGTTTGGTACCACATCATTGTTTCATGGTCGGCTGCCAGCATTTCGATGTGACAAGGCTGAATTTTGTGCCATATCAATTTAAGGGCCTCGAATACTGGCAAGGCCTTACTTTGTGGACATTCATAGGCCTTTGGGAATAGGATCATTCGGCGCTTGGATGGTAAGGTTTTCCAAGACTTCGATAAAGTTTCGACGTCAACACCGCCAGTGCCAGGTACCATACCCAATTTTGAAACCTTGGCCTCCTCCAGTCCGATGTTTTTTGCATAAGCATAATTTTGCAAATTGTCAGCAATCAACTGATCGCAGCCTGTCATAACTGAAAAAATTCTCTCTCGATATTCAGGTAACAGCCGGTGGAGAGCCAGGTCCGGTCCGCCGCGAGCCTGAACTACCCACTTGCCGATTCTTGCAAGTTCAAAATCTCGACGGACTCTATCGAAGAAAAACGAGGCCGCTTCGAGCCCAAAGGTGTGAATAATATCTGGTTCCCAATCTCGGATCACACGAGCCAATTCTCTGGCAGGGTAGGAAGGGGAAAAATACGCAAAAGCCTTCGCAAATAATCGCCCAACGCGCCCTGGCGGGTATATCTTCTTGCGTACCACCGGATCGAGTCTTTCAGCAGTTAACATCGAAACGTATGTTTTTACCTGCCATGTATTGGGCGGCACTCCACTAGGCAAAGCAAACAAGCGGACATTCAACTCCGCATTTTTCAGCAAATCTACCCAGGCAAGCGTATGGGTACTCTCTGCCAGTCCAATGAACAATATTTTAGGCTTGCCCGGGAAGGGGTCCTTCTCGAATTTCTCTTTCATGGAATCCCGTATTTGTGCTGATCCAATACTTGTGATGCCCATAACTCGATCATCATTAGCAGCCAGGGCTGTGCCCAACTCCGGCGGTTCGCCAGAAAATCTTCCCTAACGGCTGTCACCTGCTTGGGATTCAACCATCCACGCTTGCGGACTGTATCCTCTGCCAGAGCATCGAGGAAGATATTTTTCAGGGATCGTTTCATCCATGCGTCGAAGGGCATCATGAAACCGCGCTTTGGCTGCAAGTCGAAGCCTTCGGGCAAAAGGGACTTCCCCACATCAATCAGGATACGTTTTGCTCCTGTTGCCCGATATGTGCTGGCGTCTTGCCCCGTCGCAAGCGGGTTTAATTTCGTCTCATCAGGCAGCGATAAGGCCAGGTCCACAAGCACAGGGTCCAGGTAAGGGACGCGGACCTCCAGCGAATGTGACATACTGGCGGCATCAATGTCTCGCAGGAGTTGATTGTTGGTATAACCGCGCAAGCACAGGGCAGTTACCCGTTCGATCACCGATCCATCTTGAAGTTCATCTGTGGCCTCCAAATCGAGGGCTTCGGCCCGACCGGCGCGCGCCAGGCGGCGCATTTCCGGCGCAAGGAGTTCCAACGCACCTAGGGCGCCAAAAATTTGATATTGAAGGGCATAGCGGCCCAGGAACCCTGCTACTGTCCGCAGATTATATAGTTTGCTGCCCCATCGGCCAGCCATCAAAGGATCGAATATTGACTGACAGGCAACAGAGGCCAAAAGCCCCGCGCCGTAAAAGGGTGGGCGACTGCGAGCCATGCCAAGGAACCAGGGATAACCGGCAAACAATTCGTCACCGCCCGTGCCAGAGATGGCTACTGTCATGCCCTGCCGGGCCGCACGGGAAACGAAATAGGCATTTACGCCGTCCACAGTTGGTTGGTCGAGACCAGAAGCGATGTGGAAAATGCTGTCCCGTACGTCTCTCCCCTGCACCAGCACGTGCGTGTGGTCCGTTCCCAGGAATTCAGCAGTCCGGCGGGCATCTTCGCTTTCATCAATGGAAGCCCCTTCGACCCCAAAACCCACCGAAAAGGTCTTGATGCGGCGGCCTGCATCTCGCGCCATCATTGCCACGAGGATGGATGAATCAACCCCGCCGCTCAGGAAAGCGCCCAGGGGCACATCACTGACCATCTGCATGCGGACGGTTTCGTTCAGCGCTTCGGACAAAGCCTCAACCTGCTCCCGGTACGAAAGATGACGCAACTCCGGCCTGCGGATGCGCCCCAGCGACCAGTACCGCTCCACGCGCATTTGCCCCCCTTCCATGATCAGACGGTGGGCGGGCAAAAGCATGCGCACACCGCGCAGCATGGTGTTGGGTTGGTAGACCGACCCGAATGTGAGCAGCAGGCGCAACGCTTCAGGGTCAATCTGCGGATCAATCAGCCCACTGGCGAGCAGGGCTTTCATCTCGGAGGCAAAGACCAGGCGGGAGCCCGAAATGGAATACAATAGCGGCTTGATTCCCAAATGGTCACGCGCCACCAACAGTCTTTCCCTGCCCTTGCCGCGGCGTTTGTCATAGATAGCCAAAGCAAATATACCGCGCAAGCGCAACAAGAAATCATCTCCGTACCGTTCGTAGAGGCGCAGGATCACCTCCGTATCCGAATTGGAACGGAACCTGACACCTTGCGCTTCTAATTTTTTGCGTTCATCCTTAAAGTTGTAAACTTCACCGTTATAAACGATCCAGATCAACTCATCTGGTGTGCACATCGGCTGATGCCCCGCCGAGCTGACATCAATGATTGCCAGGCGTGTCATGCCAAGGGACACTTTTTCGTCTTGATATATGCCCAGATCATCCGGTCCCCTATGATACATTTTGTTCACCATCTCTTGTACCGGAGACCGATTGCTGTATTCCCAGATTCCACAAATCCCACACATGACAACATCCTTATCGTTTAACCATCAAAACGTAAATGGCCTGGCCCTTTAGAAATTTAAAATGCTTCACACCTAATTTCATTAAAAAATTGAAGAATAACTTCATGCCAAATGAAAGAACCCTTCTTATGTATGGATTTGCCCTATTGGTATCTGGAAATTGGTGGTTTAACCAATAAAAAGAATAGTAATTATGGTTCTCAAGCAATAAAGGCTCATATGCGACGCGTAAAACCTTTAGGTTGAGTCTTTGCGCCAAAGACAGGAAAGTTTTATATTGCCAATGTGTAACATGATGAGGCGGCATATTGAAAACACTTTTAACGTATTTCAACGGACCGGCCTGATTTGGAACTGAGACACCAATTTTTCCGCCTGGCTTTACAAGGGAGAGCATATCATTGACAAATTCAAGGGGATTTGCAACATGTTCGAGAACATGAAAAGAAAATGCCGAGTCAAATTTCCCCTGAATGGCATTTAAGTCAACCTTACTATTGTAAACAGTCAAGCCTTTGCTGCGTGCAACCTCAAGGGCATCCTGATTGTACTCAGTCCCGCAAGCATGGGCTCCCTTCGATTGGACCATTAGCAAGAAACTTCCAATGCCGCAGCCAATCTCAATGATCGAGTCACCCTTTTCTATGTCCTTGCTTGCCTCACGGAAATCCCATTTGTCTTCCCTATAGTATAGTACTCCCGCATCTCTTTGCAACTCCGAATAAAATTGATCTGTCCCCGTCACTTGAGGAGAATAAATTTCCAGCGCACAATTTGGACAAACGTATAGATCTGTATAGTCACTTTGTTTTAGATGACTATCAACAATTTCCTCACTAAACACATGAATGGGTTTCCAAGCGTCAAAAACCTCTCTTAGTTCAAGCCGTGAACTAGAACTAACAATTTGTTGGTCACAAACTGGGCAGTGTAATATATTGTCCAAAACCGCTCCTCCTATTCACCCGTAAGAATCAAAGCGAACCAACTGTAAACGCAATGCCATGAAATCCAAAAGAAAACAATTCGTTAAGAGATAAGTTCGGATTTGCTTCCAGCTACTCCCTGCATGCCCTTTGTTCTCCGAAATCCGGCAGGTTCCTAAACGTTCTCCAATCATCGAACACGATGACCGTTCCCACAGATAAAAAGGGGCGAATGAACTTCAGGATCGGCACCGTGGATTCGTACAGGTCACAATCAATCCATGCAGCGGCGATCTTAGTGATACCGTATTCCTGTGCTTTATCCACCGTGAGGGTTTGATCGAACCATCCCTTGACAGTTTTTACCCTGCGTAAATCAACTCTGTCCCTGGTCAGGTTTGCTATGAATTCTTCTTCGGTGCA
>JBBIHC010000015.1:0-14738 GCA_037447235.1 Microcaldota archaeon | reverse complement strand
ACTTCGTTCGCACAATTCCCTCTAATGTATTCTAACATAACTGGACGCTCGTTCCGTGTGACAGCCCAAGGGGGCTGCTCCGGTAATTCTCAGCGCCCCCTTAGTCCGTCACGTCAGGAACGAATCGTCGTTCCTGAGCGCCCAAAGAACGGTTCGCCGTTCTTTCGGCCGCCCAAACCCCAGCTAATGGTTTCCTCTGTATTTTAAGCGGATGCATTTCTACGATAAGCAGTATTAGGAGGCTTTCGCGCACTCTGGATGGTTGGCTTTGCTTGCAAGATTTTTTCTGGTTGCTGGAAAAATTTTCTAACTAGCAATTTTCTGCCAACCGAAACGTTTTAAATATTAATTACACTTAAAACTAACTTATGACACAGATAGAAAAAAAGCTTTCTGAGCAACTTGTAAAAAAGGGCGTCAGCAAAAAACTTGCCTTGATGATTGAAACGCTGGACGAGGAGATAAGGGAGAAAGGAAAAAGGATAGGGCTGAAAGGAGACGAATTGTGCATTTACGAAAACGGGAAGGTCATTGCGCGCATCGGCGATGTGAACGCGCAACAGGCATTTGTTTACGATTCAAGATTGTTTATTGAGAAAAAAAAGGAAGCGGTATCTGTTTTTACCGCCATTTTCCTTGAAAGCTATTTGGAGCTGATGGCCGCGTTTGTCCCCCTAATAGATTGCGAAAGTCAGCCCGCCCGCGTTCCGCTCCCGGAATTCCACTCTTTCAAAATAAGCTTTGACTGCAAAGGGGACATTTCCGACATCGCCCTGCTTAATGAGAAGACGGAAGTCGTTGCGTTCGCCTCAAGACTCGATGCCGAAGCTTAGCTTCGCCTCATCCCTTTTTTGCTCTCCCTACAATCAGCCTGAAACTGGCTTGCCGGCCCGCGGTGTAATACAAACATTTAAATATTAAACGCAGAATAAATGAAAACGCCAGAATTCAGAGCCGTGAAAACGGCGCGTAGTCTTTAAGGTTTTTTGGTTCGGCAGAGGTGTGTCATATGGTAACTGCACTTGATGTGGATGCAAATGCCCTCATAGGCAAGGTAGCGGAAAAACTGAAGGGCATGAAGATAAACAAGCCGGCTTTTGTCGGGCTGGTGAAAACAGGGTCACATAACGAGAGGCCGCCGGAGCAGCCGGATTTCTGGCATATGCGCTGCGCTTCGGTTTTGAGGCAGGCATATGTCCGCGGCACTATCGGCACGAACAGGCTGAGGACGCATTACGGCGGAAGAAGGAGCCGGGGCGTCAAGCCGCAGGTCCACAGGCGGGCAGGCGGTTCGACAATAAGAAAAGCGATGCAGGAGCTTGAAAAAGCAGGTCTGCTCAGGAAGGACAAAACAGGGAGGTCGCTGAGCGCGGCAGGAAGGAAGCTTCTTGATTCAGCGGCGAAGGAAATCTCAGGGAAGTGACGCGTGAGTAAGATGCGGGAAGAAGAGGGCAGTGAAGAGAGCGGCTCCGCAGAAGAGATAAAACAAAAAAAGATGCTGGAATACCAGAGAAAGGCCGCCGAGCAGAAAAAACTTAAGGAAGGCCTTAAGAGCGCCCTCAGGCAGGTGCTTGAGGGCGACGCGTACGAGCGGCTGAATAATGTTTCATTCAGCAACGAGCAGCTTTATATGGCTGCGGCGAGGCAGGCGATAATAATAGCCAGAAGGGCGGGACGAAAGCTGACAGACGCCGAAGTCCTTTATATTTTGAATGCCTTGCGGCAGCAGAGCGAAAAGGAATCGCGGATAACGTTTATAAAAAAATAGGTGGTGTTTATGGGCAAGAAGTCTCTGCAAAAAAAGAAAATACTTGCAAAGGCTGCAAGAAAGAACAGGAGAATTCCGGCATTTGTGATGCTGAAAACAGCAAGGAAAGTTTCCTACAATCCCTACAGGAGGGACTGGAGGACAGACAAGCTCAGGATAAAAGAGGAGTGATGATTATGGAAAAGGTTGAGCGCGTTTATAATGTGCCTTTGGGCGATGCCTACCTTACCACGCGGGTAAAGGCGGCCAGGAGGGCAGTAACCCTTTTGCGGGAATTCGTAAAAAGGCACGCAAAGGTTGAAGGGCAAAGCATAAGGTTGAGCAGCAGGCTCAACCAGTATGTCTGGGCAAGGGGAAGGAAAAAACCGCCCAGGCACGTCAAGATAAGGCTCGTGAAGGAGGACGGCATCGCGAGAGCGTATCTGCACGACGAAAAGATTGAAGAAAAGAAGGCAGAAGAGAAGAAGGCTCCGGCCGTGGAAAAGAAGGACGAAGAGAAAAAAACCAGCGAGAAAAAAGAAAGCGTGCAGGAAGCGCAGGAGAGCAAAAAATGATTCGCAGGCAATTTTCCTATTACGGCAACAGCTGGATCGGGATGTTCATAGCAGGCAACGACTCATTTACTTTCATTCCTGTTGATGCCCTGGATGCAGTCAAAAAGGCCATCGAGCATTATCTGAAGACGAGAGTGATAAAAACCACTATTGCCCAGAGCAACCTGCTTGGCTTGTACGTGGCTATGAACAACAATGGCGTGATCCTGCCTAACATAGCGGCTGAGGAGGAGGTCGCCCTCTTCCGCTCTCTCGGGCTTAATGTTTACGTATCGCGGGACAAGCATAACGCCCATGGGAACAACATTGCCGTGAATAACCTTGGCGGCGTGATAAACCCGGCACTGGGCGGCACGGAAAGAAAGAAAATCGCGGACGTTCTTGGTGTGGAGCTTGTGCCAGCCAAAATCGCTTCTTACGCAACTGTCGGCAGCGCCTGCATCGCGAGCGACAGGGGCTTTCTCGCGCACTACCAGGCCACGGACGAGGAGCTGAAGTCTCTGGAAAGTATTTTCCGGGTCAGGGGCGAGCGCGGGACCATGAACACCGGCTCGGGTTTCGTCGCTTACGGCGCAGCGGCCAACAAAAACGGCTATGTCGCAGGCGAGCTTTCAACCGCATTCGAGCTGGGCCAGCTTGTCAAGGCGATGGATTTTGTTGATGCTTCTTGAGGTGATGGTATGATTTTTCAGGTTGAGGGAACGCTCAGGGTGGGTTCGGAAGAGCGGCAGTTCAGCAAGACGATAGAGGCAAAAAGCGAGAATGATGCGAGAAACAGGGTTCTGGCCGAGTTCGGTTCAAAGAACGGCCTGCCGAGGAGCGCGATAAGGATAGAAAAAATATCAAAAGCCTAATAAATAAGGGTTGGTCGGATGGAAAAGACAGAGGAATTGTATGCAAGATTGTCTTATGAGGTTAGGCTGTACAAGAACCAGCTGGCATTGCTGCAGAAAGAAATAGAGAAGCTGACGCTTACCGCGCTTGACGCGAGCAATGCTTCCCATACTGTTGAGTCCATCGAGCACGGGGACGTCTTCGTCCAGATTGGAAGCTGCTCTTTTCTGAAATTCATTGTCACAAGCCAGAACATCCTGTTGGGCATCGGCGCAGGATATGTTATTGAGGTTGACAAGGAAACTGCTGTGGGCAGGATAAGAAAGAGGGAAGCCGCAGCAAGGGATGCGATAAACAGGCTCTCGCAGGAATATTCCGCGATAGCCGCCAAGCTTGAAGGCGCGAAGAGGCAGCTGCAGGAAATAGAAATGCAAATTATACGCAGGCAGCGCGGAGAGGAGAGCACGAGAGAGGATTATGTTTGACTTCCTGAAGAAAAAGATATCCGGTTTTATAAACGGCATAACCGGCAGGAAGGAAGCGGCCGCGGAAGAAAGGGGCGGGGCAGAAAAGCCGGAAAAAGAAAAGGAAGCGGCGCCTGCCGCCGGCGCAACGGCCGAAAGCGCAGGAGAAATGCCGGCTAAAAGCAAAAAAGAGGAGCCTGCGGAAAAAGCGAAGGCGGCCGGAAAAAGGGAGCCGCCAAAGAAGGGCGAAAAGCCGCAGGAAAAGATAATGCCTTCGCTGAGCGTCGCGACTGCCTTGAAAAGCATCATAACCGGCGAGATTGAGATAAGCGAGGCGGATGTCGGGCGGATGCTTGATTCCCTTGAGCTTGAGCTTATTGAAGGGGATGTTGAGATTGAAACGGCAGCGGCGTTGATCGCGGATTTGCGAAACCGGCTTGTGGGCAGCAAGGTTGCAAAAAGCGAGCTTAACGCATTCATAAAAAAACAAACCGGCGAGGCGCTCCGCGACGCATTGACAACCGGCAGGGAGTTTTCGCTTGTTGAGAGGGTACACGAAGGAGGGAGGCCGTTCAAGATTGTTTTTGTAGGCATAAACGGTGCCGGAAAGACGACCACTATCGCCAAGGTCGCCTCAGTGCTGATGAAAAACGGGTTCAGGGTGGTTTTTGCCGCGGCTGACACTTTTCGTGCTGCAGCGATAGAGCAGCTGGACATCCACGCTTCCCGGCTCGGGGTCAAGACGATAAAAAAGGATTACGGAAGCGACCCGGCGTCGGTTGCCTTTGATGCGGTCAATTACGCGCGGGCGCACGGCATAGACGTTGTTTTGATAGACACTGCCGGAAGGCAGGAGACGAACGCGAGCCTGATGAACGAGCTTAAGAAAATAGACCGGGTGATAAAGCCGGACCTGAAGCTTTACATCGGCGAGAGCATCGGCGGCACCGCAGTGTTGGAGCAGATAAAATCCTTCAACAGTGAGGTCGGGATAGACGGGATAATACTGACAAAGCTCGATTGCGACGCAAAAGGCGGCACCATCCTTTCAGCGGCAAAGGTTACCTCACTGCCGATCGTTATGGTTGGGGTCGGCCAAAAGTACGACGACATAGAGGAATTCCAGCCCCAAAAAATAATTGAAAGGCTGCTTGCCTGACTCCGGGCCGGGCGCGTTGCCTTAAAAACCTTTTTGTTTATGTTATATGCGGAGAGATGGAAAAACGGAAAAATGTTCTCTCATTTTTTAGGCCAGCTATTTTATGCTGAGCCAGAGGTGTAAAAATGGAAAGGAAAATTGTTTTGCCAGGCGATAAGATAGCCGAAGGCAGCGTGAGAATACCCAACACATACGCAGAGAACAATAACGCGTATGCCACTCTTGTTGGTTTTATTGACGAAAGCAACCGCTATGTGCCGATAGAAAAGAGGTACAGGCCGGAAGTGGGCGAGACGGTTGTGGGGGTCGTGACAGACGCAAGGCACGCAGGTTACAGCGTTGACCTGAATCTGCCCGAAGAGGGTTTCATATCGACAAAGTTCATGCGGGCCAGCCTTATGCTCGGCGACATGGTTGTCGCGCGCATTCGGGCGGTTGAAAGGGGCGGCGACATAGACCTGACCGAGGTCAGGCGCCTGCCGCGGGGGAAGCTTGTGGTCTTTCCTTCAGCAAAGATTCCGAGGCTGGTAGGCAAGCAGAACAGCATGATAGACATAATAAAAAGATACGGCGGCGGCGATGTTGTCGTAGGGAACAACGGCTATGTCTGGATAAGCGAGAAGGCGAACATCCCGCTTATATTGAAAGCGATGGAAATGGTGGAAGAGAGGGCGCACAAGCGCGGCCTTACGGACGCCATCGTCTCGTTCTTTGAGAAGGAGCAGATGGAACGGGCTCAGGGAAAGAGGTGACAGCATGGGAGGAAAATCAGACATCAAACTCGTTGTAGACGGAAAAAGAGTTGACGGCAGGGCGCCTGACGGCCTGCGGAAGATAAGGATAGAAGTCGGGGTAATACCGGATGCAGACGGCTCGGCTTATGTGGAGTGGGGCGGAAACAAGATAATATGCGGCGTTCACGGGCCGCGGGAGTGCATCCCGAGGCACGAGGCAAGCCCTTTCAGGGCGCTTGTCAAGTGCAGGTACTCAATGTCGCCTTTTGCTTCACTTGAGGAGCACGGAAGAAGCGGGCCGAGCAGAAGGAGCATCGAGCTTTCCAAGGTGATAAGAGAGGTTTTTGAGAGCATTATAATCGCGGATGAGTTCCCGAATACCCAGATAGACATCTATGTCGACGTTTTGCAGGCTGAAGGAGGCACAAGAACGGCTTCCATAACCGCGGCAGCGGTTGCGCTTGCGAACGCTGGCATCCCGATGCGCGACCTTGTGACAGCAGTTTCAGTAGGAAAGGCGGACGGCGAACTTCTTGTTGACCTTGGCAAGATGGAAGACAATTTCGGGCAGTCCGACATGCCCATCGCCTTTTCAGCCAGGGACAAAAAGATCCTCCTGCTGCAGATGGACGGTCTGCTTTCCAAAGAAGAGATAAAGAGAATATTACATATGGCGCAGGAAGCCACCGCGAAGATATGCGAAATACAGAAGAGCGCGATAAGAAAGTTTTACGAGGAAGGTGAAAGCGAGTTCATTCTGTGAGGCGATAACATGGGTTCTGAAATAAAAGAAATTGTTATGCAAAGGATGAGGCGGGAAGTGATGGAAGAGCTGCTTAACCGCGGCGACAGGCTTGACGGGAGGCCTTTTGACGAATACCGCCCGATAAAAATACAGGCCGGTCCGATAGCGACCGCCGAGGGTTCTGCCTATGCCAGAATAGGGAACACGCAGGTGCTTGCCGCGGTGAAGTTCGACGTGGTTGCGCCTTTTCCGGACAGGCCGAAAGAGGGCGCGCTCATAGTGAACGCCGAGCATCTGCCTCTAGCCAACCCGATGTTCGAGGCAGGGCCGCCAGACGAATATTCCATAGAGATGGCAAGGACCGTTGACCGGGCGGTGAGAAGCGCCGAGATGGTTGACCTTGACTCGTTTTACATAGAGGAGGGAAAGGTGCTTGGGCTCTTCATAGACCTATACGTGCTGGACCACGCCGGCAATTATACCGATGCCGCAATGCTTGCCGCCAGCGCGGCATTGCTCAACACAAAAATGCCTAAGATAGAAAATGGAGCCATAGTCCGGGGCGAATACACGGATTATCTCAAGCTCAAGGCGCTTCCGGTGGCGTGCACTTTCATAAAGATAGGGAAGAACTGGCTTCTTGACCCGACCGAGTACGAGGAGAAGGTGCTTAATACCCGCCTGACCATCGCAACCACGGAGGAGCACGTTTGTGCGATGCAGAAGGGCGGGGGATGGCTTATGCAGGACGAGCTTCTTGACCTCATTGATGTATCATTTAAAAAAGGTTCTGAACTAAGAAAATTACTGGTTCGCTGAAGTGGTGCTTATGAGAAGCGAGAAATACGGAGCCAGAATAAGGAAGCTTTACGATGCGGCAATAAGGGCCAAGAACGAAAGGTACGAATGTCCGAAATGCCGCAAGAAAAAGCTTAGGCGGAAGAGCAACGCGGTATGGGCGTGTTCCTCCTGCGATGCGGTATTTGCCGGCGGCGCCTATTCGTTCAGGACAGAAGTGGGGGAAATAGCCGCAAGGCTGATAAGCGAATATTCCAGAAAATGAAGGTGGTCTTATGGCCGAGTACAAGGACCAGAAAACCGGCGAAGTGGTAAAGGTTTCACTTGAAAAAGGGTTCAAATTTCCTGCAACCGGCGCAAAGATTCTGCTCAAGACAAGGCCGCCTATAGCAAAGGAGGTCAGCACCGATTGATAGTCACGACTTCCCGCTATGCAAGCAGGGCTGTCCGCGCGATTGCCGCGGATTTCGCAAAGAGCAGAAAATCTGTTTATGTCGCGCGCGGCAAGCGTACCATAAGACAGCTTGCGGAGTATGCGTGGAGAAAGGGGCACGATAAGATTGCGCTCGTGCGGGAAGGCGCGGGCAGGGTAACCGTTGATGAGATTGAGATAGACCACTGGGGAAAATGGAGATGGGGCGGAAGCTATGAAATACTCGGCAAGCCTGAAAGTTGATTTTCCTGACGAAAACGATGCGGAAAAAGCGATGGTTGCGGTGAGCCACGAAGGCAGGGAAAGCAGTCGCGCTGCCGCAAGCGTGCAGCTGAAGGGAAAAACGATGGAGATTGCGATAAAGGCAAAGGACGCAACCGCGTTCCGCGCCTTCATCAACAGCTTCTTGAGGGACTTTCAGGTTCTGGAAGGCGCCGCTCCAGAAAACACGGATTAGTGCGGAGATTTACGCCGGGCAAAACGGCAGGAGAACGAAGGCAGCGAGGTTAAGGTTAAAAACAATGCAGGTATATAAAATAAATCTTGAGGTGTTTGGATGGTGGAAAAGGAAGAAGCAGAGCTTGGAAGATCTTTGGCTGAATATCAGAGCCTTGAAAAGCAGCTTGAGGTCCTGTTGATACAGAAAAATCAGCTGACATTGCAAATCGCCGATACAAAAAACGCGCTTGAGGAGCTGAAAAACGCAAAAGGCGAGGTTTACCGCTCTGTCGGCTCCCTCATCGTGAAGACAACAAAAGAGGATGCTGAGAAAAAGCTTAAGGAAAAGCTTGAGCTTATGGAAGTCAAGAGCAAGGCAGTGTCAAAGGAGGAGGAGCGGCTCAAGGAGGCTGTCCTGAAGCTCCAGCAGGCATTGAAAGAGAAGATGGAAAAATATGAGAAAAAATCTTAACGAAATGCTCTCTTTTCTGAGGGGCAAGAGGATACTGCTTACCTCGCACAGGAAGCCGGACATAGATTCCATCGCTTCGCTTTTTGTTTTCAGAGAGCTTTTGCCGGGCGCCACCATCGCGGTTACAGAAGAAAAGGATGAAAGCGCGAGGGCGCTGATGGACTTTCTTGGGATGCAGGCCGAGGACATAGGCAGGATTGATTTGTCCTCTTACGATGGCATGGCTGTTTTTGACACTTCTTCATCTGCGCTTGCGCCTGCCGCAAAAAAGGCAAAAGTGCTCCTTATTATTGACCATCACCAGGCGCAGGGGCGGGACCTTAAAGGGGAAATTGAGATAATAGACGAATGCGCGCCGGCGACTTCTGAAATAATCGGAGATCTCCTTTGTGAGAGCCGCATGCTTGCCGGCATATCAAAAAATGCGGCATTCGCCCTTGCCTGCGGCATTGTGTTCGATACCGCCCGTTTTCGCTCCGCACGGAAAGAAACTTTTGCGATCCTGGCAAGATTGATGGAAAGGGCGGAAGCGGATTATGAGCGCATAAGGAATTTCGCTGAACCTGATAGGAAAAGGGATGAGCGGCTTGCCATCCTCCGCGGCTTCCAGCGCGCAGAGATTTACGAAGCCGGCGGCTACATAATCGCGACAACTGTTGTCGGAAGCAATGCCAGCGAGGCTGCTACGGCGCTTGCCGAGGCGGCGCACGCCGCTTTTGCTGCCGAATGGAAGGAGCAGGAAAAGGAAACAAGGCTTTCAGCACGCGCGGGGAAGGAATTTCCGCTTCCGCTGAATGAGATAATGGCAAAGGCGGCAGGGAGGCTTGGCGGAAAAGGCGGCGGGCACAGGAAAGCCGCCGGGCTCTCGGTAAAAAACAAAAAGCCCGAAGAAGTTCTTAAGGCGTGTCTTGAGGTTCTCAGGGAAACGCCAAGGACAGATTTTTAATGGTTTATTGCAAAAACATTCATGCGTATTTTTTGTGAAGGAAGTGGGTGATATGAGAAAGGAAGACAAGTTTGGCTTTGAGAAAGTAATAGAGGTATACGACCAGAGGACCGGAATGGAAGGCGTTTGCGCCATACACAACACTGCGCGCGGGCCTGGAAAGGGCGGCATCAGGATGGTGCCTGACATCACTGTTGAGGAAGTGATGGGGCTGGCGCGGGCAATGACCTGGAAAAACGCAATGGCAGACCTTCCTTTTGGCGGCGCAAAGAGCGGCATAAAGGCAGACCCGGCCAAACTCACGCCGGCGCAGAAAGAAGCAATAGTCCGGGCGTTTGCCAGGAAGATAGCGGAAATTATGCCGGAGCAGTATATTGCCGGGCCCGATATGAATATGAGCGAGAGGGAGATGGCCTACATAGCCGACGAGTGCAGGGACCCGCGGGTGGTTACGGGAAAGCCGGCCGAACTAGGCGGCCTGCCGCACGAGCTCGGCAGCACTGGTTATGGCGTGGCTTTGGCAACGAAGGTGGCTGTCGAACACGGCGGAAAAACTCTTGACGGAATGAAAGTTGCGATAGAGGGCTTTGGCAATGTCGGCACATTCACGATGAAATTCCTTGCTGAATTTGGAGCCACCGTTGTTGCGGTGTCAGATTCAAAAGGGACAATTTACAGTCCGGAAGGTCTTGATTATGACAAACTGATGAGAACGAAGGCAGAGAAAAAAACAGTGACGGCTTACGGGGGCGGCAAAGTGCTTGGGGGCAAGGCGATTTTTGAAGTTGATTGCGATATCCTCATTCCCGGAGCTCGCCCAAATGTTATAACCGGGGAAAATGTTGCGCGGGTGAAAGCAAAGTATGTTACCGAAGCAGCAAACCTTCCAATAACCGCCGACATAGAGTTTGTGCTCGCGAGAAAAGGCACGGTCGTGTTGCCTGATTTCGTGGCCAATGCCGGCGGCGTCATAAGCAGCTGGTGTGAAACCGCCGGGATGGGCGAGAAGGAGATGTTTTCCATCGTGAAGGACAAGATAGAAAAAAACACAAGGGTGATGCTTGATAGGGCGAAGAACCTTGAGACAAGAAAGGCCGCGATGGAAATCGCGAAAGAGAGGGTGGAAGAAGCAATGAGATATCGGGGCTGGGTTGATTGAGGATACTGATAGTTGACAACGGCTCGCAATACACCCATCTCATAAAAAGGTCATACCGCGACCTTGGGCACGAGCCGGAAGTGGTCAGCACTTATAAAAAATACGAAGATGCCGCGGGCAGCGTGGCTGATGCCGACGCGATAGTTCTTTCCGGCGGCCCGAATTCGGTATATCTTGAAAAACAGGAAACCCTGAGCAGGAAAATCGCGACAATGATAAAAAATCGCGAACTTGCCAAGCCGCTTTTTGGGATATGCTACGGCCATCAGATGATAGCCCATGTCTTTGGGGCCATGGTTGCCAAAGGGGCAAAAGCGGAATATGGGATCGCAGAAATCGTCATTGACAGGGAAGATGATATTTTCAAGGGGCTTCCTGCGCGTTTTAGGGTATGGGTGTCGCATTATGACGAGGTCAAGGAAGCGCCGTCCGGCTTTTCCGCTCTGGCGCATTCGGATGCCTGCAGGGTTGAGGCAATGAAAAACGAAACCCTGCCTGTTTACAGCGTTCAATTCCATCCGGAAGTCTGGCATACTGAAAATGGCGAGGCGATACTCAGGAATTTTCTGGAAGCCGCCAGGCGATAATGCGGGTGGCAGGGATGTGGGGGGAATTCAGAAAGCAGCGCCTGCGGGATTTTGATGAAGCCCTCGCGGCAAAAAAAGTTGATGAAGGCATCATACCCCTCCTCAAAAAAATAAACAAGAATGAAAACCTGGTCACGACGTCTTCCTGCGCTGGCAGAATTGTTTTACTTGAGTTTGATTTGAATAAGCTAAAGCAGACTGCAAAATTCTATGCGAAATGGCATCGCGAGGTCTGCGTGGAAGAAGTTGAAAGTGCAGTTTCAGGATATGCGAAAAAGCCACCTTTATGGTTTAAGGTCGAGCCTTTCATACTCCACGTTTCAGCCAGGGATTATGGTGCGGCAGAGGCTTTTATGGGCCGCGCCCGCAGGGCAGGCGTGAAAAGGGGAGGGATGCAGGGCGCTGGAAAAGGAAGGGTGGCGATTGAAATTCAGGGCACTGCCTGGATGGCTTTTCCGGTAGAAGCGGCAGAACCGAAATGGGCCGAAATGGTCGCGATAGCAAACAGAATTATGAAGATAAATGCCGGACAGGTAAAGAAACTGGAAAAGATGATCTGATCCGCCGCTCTTATTGTTTTCTGTTTTCTATAATGTCCAGCGTGTCGGAAGCAATCTTGCGCACATCCCATGCTTCGTCTCTCAGGCTGTTAACGAGAGCCGGGACCGCGGTGGAGACATCGATGCCTTGTTGCGCCATTTTCCAGAGCACAAACACGGCGGTTGCCCGCACCCCTCTTGCTTCCTCTTTCAGGGCATTTGTTGAAGCGATTACAGCCTCGCCTCCGTACGGCCCGGCCAGGGCCATCATTCCAAAAGCAAACAGGACGCTTGCCTTCGCCTCCCACTTTTCGTCTTCCAGCGCATCTATCAGCGCAAGAGCAACCCTGTTCACATGCGGCCCGGCCTGGCCTATCTTGCCAAGCGCAAAAGCAGCGCTTGCCCTGACAGCCTAGTCATAATCTTTCAGCGAATTCTCCAATGCAAAAACCACGGCAGGAGGGATTTCAGCCCCTCTTGACGCAATCCTCTCCAGCGCGCTGGCAGCCATAACGCGCACATCTACCTCAGCGTCTCTCAGCGCACTGGTCAGAAGCGGGAAGGCAATGTCAAGATCTGCCTTCTTTTCTGCTATCTTCCCAAGCGCATCTATCACGTCTTCCCGCGCCTTTTTATCATTATTGTAAAAACTGCCGGCCAGATAGGTAACAATCTCGTTCGCCTTGTTTTTCACTTCCTGTTCACGGACTTCTCTTTTTTGCATACCGGCTTCGTGCTGCACGTCCGGGCCGCACGCTGAAAGCGAGAGCATTCCCGCTGCCAGCACGCCGCATCTGAGAAATCGGGCCAGCGTACGTTTTTTCTGCATTTTGCGCTGCGAGCCCATTCCTGCCCTTCCGGCATCTGTTTGTTTTTGTTCAGTCTTCACGCCAACACCATCTACCATTTATTTACATTTTAGACAATTCTAATTAAAAAGTTGCTCTTTTGCGCGCCATGCGCCAAAACACAAATAAATTTAAAAATCGGACCTGAAAATTAAGCAGGTGGTGTTATGGCGGAAACTTTGCGTGAGCTTGTGGATGAGGTAAAGAGCATAAGGCAGGACATCTACGCGAGAGGAGAGGCTGCCGACGTGAAAATGCTGGCGAGCTGGCTGGACAGGCTTCTCATATCCCTTGAAAAAGCGGCGCCGGCACTGGAACTTATGTCGGTTGAGCTTGCGGAAATCTCCGAAGTTATAGACGCAATCCAGCAAAAAAGGAAAGCAGCAGGGCCTGCAAAAAAGGCAAAGAAAAAATCAAGGGCAAAAAAGAAGAGATAAGCGATATATTTATATCTTTTAACTAATTATATGATTGCGGGATGCGGTTACATACGAAGGTATGCTTGCAAATGTACAGAGGTGAAACATATGGCAGAAACGCAAGAACAGAAAACTGTGGCAACGCCGCAAAAAAGCGACAACGTCGTTTTTGTGGGCAAGAAGGGAGCAATGGGCTACGTCCTTGCTGTTGTTACGCAATTTAACAACAACGCAAAGGAAGTTACCATAAAAGCCAGGGGAAAGCTGATTTCAAGAGCCGTAGATGTGGCAGAGATCGTGAGGCACAGGTTTATGCCTGACGCAAAGGTGGACAAGATAACGATATCCACCGAAGAGCTTACCTCGGAAGACGGCTCAAAAAGCAAGGTCTCAGCCATCGAGATTTTATTGAGAAAATAATTTTTTCTTATTTTTTTATTTTGCGTTTTTCTGTCCAAGAGGGTAGGTAATGAAAATACTTGACAGGGACGGCTTGATATCGGCTGCGGTGCTGGGCGCGGTCATATGGCACTTTGGAGGTTTTGACTACCTTCTTTTTATGTTCGTATTCCTGTTTTTCGGCGTGCTTGCTACAAGATACGGGCAGCAGATAAAGAAGGATATGGGGCTGTACGAGCACGAAAGGGGGATAGAAAACGTCCTGTCAAACGGCCTTGGCCCGGCTCTATTCGCTTTTTTTTCCAACTCGCTCGGTCCGGTCCCGTTTCTGGCTTCTGTTGCTGCCGCGCTCTCCGATACGTTCGGCTCGGAGATAGGGGTGCTGGGCAAACGCGAGCCTGTCTTTCTCGGCAATTTCAGGAAAACAAGGCCCGGGACAAGCGGCGCAGTAAGCGCGGTTGGCACCGCCGCCTCGGCGCTCGGCGCTATGATAATCGGGGTTCTTGCTATGCCGGTCTTTCAGCTGAACCCGTCGCAGGCATTTTTCATAGGAGTATGCGGATTTATCGGCGCGGCTGCCGACACCGCATTTGGAATCCTCGAGGAAAAAGGCATCGGAACGAAAGGAACGACCAATTTCATATGCACGCTTGTCGGCGGTTTCCTGGGCGTGTTTGTGAGGTGAGAAAATGAAGGCGGTTATACTGGCAGGCGGAGAAGGAACAAGATTGCGGCCGTACACTTATGAAACTCCGAAACCGATGCTGCCCATCGGAGAGGAACAAAAGCCCATTTTATATTATGTCATTGAGAACCTTAAGCGGGCCGGGATAAGGGATTTCATAATCGCGGCAGGGTACAAGCACGGGAAGATAGTTGATTATTTCGGAGACGGGAGCAAGCTCGGCGTCAGGATAGAATATTCAATTGAGAAAGAGAAGCTTAACACCGCCGGCGCGGTGCTTCGCCTGAAACCTAAACTCAAAGAATCTTTTGTTGTTGCTATGGGCGACCACATAACCAACATAAGCATAAGTGAAATGATGGATAGCCACAAAAGAAGCGGCTGCATAGCGACGGTTGCTTTGTTAAAGGGCAAAATTCCTATAGAATATGGAGTGGCCGAAGTAAAAAACAACAGGATCGTTGAATTCGTGGAAAAGCCAGCGATTGAAAAGCTTTACAACACCGCGATATACATATTCGAGCCGGGGATATTCGATTACATAAAAGAAAAGGAGGATTTTGCAAAAGACGTTTTTCCCAGATTGCTCAGGATGAAAAAAGAAATAAACGCCTTCATATTTGAGGGTCTTTGGTATGATGTCGGCAGGGTATCGGATTATGAGAAACTGAACAAAGAGCTTAAGATTTCCGAACTCTTCTAATGACAGCCCAAGGGGGCTGCTCCGGTAATTCTCAGCGCCCCCTTAGTCCGTCAC
>JBBIHC010000014.1:0-18273 GCA_037447235.1 Microcaldota archaeon | reverse complement strand
TTTGTTTGACCGACGATTCGGTCAAAGCCCTCAGCTCACATTCGTTCGCCGAGGTCGCATAAAGGTTGGCGTGAAATCCGGTAGTGCGTCGGTCTCGAAAACCGATCCCTCTGGGATTGCAGGTTCAAAAACCCCTGCTGAAAGCAATTGTTTGGCAGGGCTGAAAATCCTGCCCTCGGCGCTCAGTCTGCCTCCGTAGCTCAGAGCCCTGAACGGCGTCTGCATCAAAGCCGTGCAAGGCGTGCAACGGTAGAGCGCCCGCTTCGTAAGCGGGATGTCGGGGGTTCAAATCCCTCCGGGGGCTTTTATTCTTGAAGTGCATAAGCTCATGAGCCTTCCTAATAAAGAACGTTGGAAGTGGTGTAAACACGAGTTTGATATAGGCAGTTGACCCCATGCGTAAGAGAAAGAATGGCCGGGGCAGGCCGAAGAAGGGCAAAAACGTGACTAGGGGCATACAACCAGCAGTGTGTACGACGCGGGGAGATGCTTGTCCCTATAGGCAAAGCTTAGGAGTGGGATGATGAACTGAAGAAGATGAATGATGGCAAGGAACAGGCAATATTCAGGTACCCGGACGAGCTGATCCAATGCCTGCTATTCTGGAAATGCGTCTTCAAATGCCCCTTCACTCTCATAGATGGATTTGGACGCCGGCTCCTGCGATCCGTTGGAGTTGAGGCTGTACCTGACTCAACCACAGCATAACGCGTGCGTTAGAAGAAGGGCTGCTACGTAGTTGAATTATGCAACACAGCATGTGTTTTAGTAATTTTAACAAAAATTTTGAATTTTGTAGTAATATTTATATATCAAAATGCATATAAGTCAAGAAGAAATACGGCGACTCATTGCTTATAAACGCGCAAGCGCCCGTGTGCCACCCAGGCGGGCTGCGGCAACAGCGTATTTCTTAAAACTTACTCCTGACAAAATGCCACAGCACGTTCTCAATCAGAGACTTGATGAATACCCGCTTTCTGAGCAGACTTCTGCATTGTTGAAGGGTTCGGACATAAAAACCGTGGGGGATTTCATCAAAAGGACGAAATCAGAATTATTTAATAATCATGGTTTGAGCGGAACAGCAGTCGAAGAAGTAACGAAGGTACTTTTGAGCTGGGGGATAAGAACTGTTGATAATCCTCCAATGGAGCCAAAAGTGGAAAACAAGGAACTGTAAATATTTTGGGCAGTTGGTGTTCTTCTACTATTGTATTATTTGGATTACGGCGCTGGGTTTCTTGAGGGCATTAACAAGAAGCAGGGCGATGGTGCAGTAAATGACAATGAAAATAAGAAGGCGTCCTGATAAAAGAAAACTACAAAAATAGATATTTGATTCTGCCTAAAGAAGAACAACATAATTCTGAAGCTGTCTTCAAATTCGATTAGGTCCATGAAAAAGAAGAAAGTTGAATGGGCTTCCATACAAAAAACATCCCATCGTAAGAAAGAGACCATAACAAAAGCGTATTTTCTTCAAGAACCTTCGGGCGCCGAGGGCGCGCCGAGGGCTTTACCAAAAATTAAGAACATTATTAATGATAACTGCGGAAGGATTAGTATGATGCAGAAGACGTTCAAGCCGGAAGAACTCGGCGAAGTTAAGCCCCAGGTCCAAAGCATACTGGATAGTTTCAGTAAAACATATGGCCTTGACCTTGGGGCAAAGGAATCAAACGCGATAATAAAAGACGCACTGAGGAACCTGAAAAACAAGGAACCGGACGAAGTGCACAAGAAAGTTCAAAATGCCCTCCTTGCCTATCTTAGCAAGACCGACTACGAAAGGGCGAAGACACTTTACAATCAGATAGAAGGGAAAAAATACTGGGAAAGCCTCGGACTTGACAGGGTTGCAGTTCATATACAAGGAAAAGAAATGGCTCTTGGAGATGCCCTTGACGAATGCAGCCGGCTGAAAGGAGAGAGCAGAGCAGAACGCTTTAGGGAAATAATTTCAGAGCTGGCGGAGAAGTTCAGGACGCGCTCAAACATGCAGAATTCGCTTGGAATACGCTACTCAGAGAAAAGCACTGACCCTGAAGAAATCATAACAAAGAAAGCATTCAACTGCTTTTCAGGATCCATCATCCTAGGACAGCTAATTACATATGCGGCAGGGGAAGTGCAGCTGGAAAGCGAGGTCGACGTCAAAGTGCAGCAGGTGGCTTCTTACACATTGGGCGGCAAGTGGGACGACGCGGGCCACGCGATCGTCAAAGTGGTGCTCTACGGCCTGGGTGATGAGAAAAAACGGGTGGTTTTCTTTGATCCCATGAATACTGTCATCGCAAGGCACGAGCAATCCCTGAAATTTGACCCCAACTCCGGAATTCTGAGTTCCAGCCTGCTTGGAAACATACATTACAGGCTTGGCAAAACACTGGATATAACGCCAAATCTTGTTAAAACTGCACAGTTTCAGGACAAGCTGTTCGAGATGCAAACTCTTGACTCCAAAACAATCTCGGGCATAGCAAAGATGCCGCCGCTGTTTCTTTCATATTTCGTGAATCATATGACTGCGAAGCAGCAGAGAGAGTTTTTCAGCAGCCTTAAGGAAAGGGACTTAGCGAAGATAGAAAGCCCTGCTTTGAGGTACAAGCTGGCGGCAGTTGCTGCTTCAGCATTTGCAGAATCAAACCCAAACCAGGCATTTCGATTCGGAACCTTGGCGCTGTCTTCGCTTAAGGAAGCTATCGAAAGCGAGATAACACAGTTGCCGCTTGGCGCTTCGCTTGATAACACGATAAACCTCATATCATTCATGCAACGAACCCCAAAAGGAAAGGCGATGGTTGCTGATTCTGGCGTATGGGCGTATCTGGCTTACGTGGCTTCAACCTCAATTGCCGAGATTACGCCGGCGGGTGCCGGCAAAGCAAGAGATTTCCTAGTCGGTTTCTACAACGAGAACCGGGCATTCGTCAATTCTTTTGCAAGCAAAAACCCCCTTGTCCTGATCAACTACTGCCAGGGGCTCCTAACCCTTTCATCCATTGGGGGCCGCACGATAATGGGCGAGGAAGCGCTAAGCAGTTTGTATGAATCGCTTGGGATAAACAGGACATTATTGATAAAGAAGTTAAAGGACAATGCGCTTGGCGCTACGATTATGGGCATGGGTAAAGAGCAGATAGAAAAATTCGTATCAGGGGAAAAAAATATAGACTATTTTCTTGAAAGAAACTTCCTTATCGTAACAGCAGATATCTTTCGTGGAAATTTCTCTTTGGACAGGGCAAAACGCGCGGTGGCGGGGCATACGGGGCCGAGCGCCATAATCGGAAAATCCATATTGATGGCTTTTGAGGAATCTTTTGAAAATGTACTACTGGCGAACGGGCCGGTGTCCAAGGCAGCCCGAAAAATAGGTTTAATATGACCCCGCAAAGCTTCTGAAGAATTCCAGCCTGTCTTTTTCTGAAGGCGGCATACTGTCTTCCTTATACCAGTACTTTCTGATAGCATCGGCAAGTTTGCCAAAACCATTATTTTCAAGCATCAGCAAGAAGGCCTCTTCTGTATGGCGCCTGATGGGCTCTAGCGAGCCTTCGTCCCAAGGCAGGATTATCGCCCTTGCCTGGAGTCTCGGGAGGGAAAGAAAAACAGCCGCCATTCTTGCGCTCTTGGTTTTTTCTTCTTCAAACAGGCGGCCGAGAAGAACAAGGTCATCGACATACGGAACATCCCTGTTCTCCATTCTCGTGTTATCCATAATGTCAATCATAACCGGCCGGAGCGTTTCATACAAATCAAAAAGCGCCCTTGTATCCTTCCCATCGGCGATTTTCCCCAAATGCACAGAAAATGCAGAAAAGTGTTTTTTCAAATCGCCAAGGTTTTTGCACGCGGTTATTTCTGAAGCTGCCATCCTGCCATAATCAACTTTCTGTGCAAGCGATGCACTCTCAAGAGGCGCCTGTTTTTTGAAATCGCTGCATCCGCCCAAAGCAACGCAACTGGCAAGTGCCAAGGCAATATAAAGTGATTTTTTATGATACTTCATGTGTATAATAGACACATATTTTATTTAAAGGTTTCGTTTATATTGTGCATGGCCATTGAGAAGAAAGAATCCTTCATAAAGCAGATTGCGATATATCTTAACGATAATGAGGCGCAAAAGGCGTACACTCTGGCAAAGGAGTTTGTTGACCGATTCCCGTCTGAAATGGTAGCGCATTACCTGCTTGCCAAGGCATCGTTTTGGCTCGGAAAGTACGATGAAGCTCTTGGCGAGGGACTAAAGGCTTTTAATATGGCCCGTGCGGCCGACCTTGTGCCATGCGCCATCATCACTGCATCAGCGTATTATCAGCTGGGAAAGTATGCCGAGGGGCATAAGATGCTAAGCCGGATAGATGCAAAGGGCGATGCTGACCTTGAGAAACTTAAGCTTGCGTTCGCCATAGCGCAGGGGCAACAAGAGGAAGCGGTGGAAATTCTTGATACGCTCTTCAGAATAAACAAGAAAGAAGCCAAGGAGCTGTTGGAGAAAATAGTTCTGGCGTGAATACCTACTGCTTTTTTTCAGGCGGCGGCAGCCCTAACAATATTTTTAAACATTAGCTGGATAAGAAAGGACATGATATTTCCGGTTTTAGAGGCCGCCATCTCAGATACGCTCTTGTCTTTTATGCAGGCGGTTGGATTGCCGCAAAACGAAGCCATCATGTTTGTTCTTTTACTGTTTATTTCTTATGCGGTGTTTTTCCTGGCTTTGAGGGCGCTTTTGCCTATTTTCAAGTATATATCCAGCAAAACAAAGACCACATTTGACGATGATTTGTTAAGGGTTGCTGAAAAATATTCATGGTGGCTGCCCCTATTGCTGTCGCTTTTTTTGGCAGTCGAAATCGTATATCCAAATACGACAATTGGCGGTTATGGCATCCTGCAAATTTTCATAATGGCATTTATGGTCTTTTTTGCGTTTTTCATTGCAGAGGTCGCCGACATTTTTCTGGTTTGGTATGGCATGAGCATACAGCCAAAAGAAAGAAAAGGCGTATCCCCTAAACAGGTTTTCCCGTTTGTGCGCACGATGGTAAAAATAACGATTTACCTTGTTTTCCTGGTGTTTGTCCTGCAGTATGCCGGGTTTGACACTGCGGCGCTCTTGACAGGCCTTGGGGTTGCCGGCCTTGCCGTTGCCCTTGCTTTGCAGGATACTCTTGGAAACTTCTTCGCAGGCCTGCATTTGTTGATAGACAAGCCTTTCCGCGAAGGCGATTATATTAGCCTGGAGCCCGGCATGGAAGGGCATGTGGACAGGATAGGATGGAGGACAACCAAGATAATCCTTCCTGACAACAACGAGCTTATCGTGCCGAACTCAAAGCTTGCGGGCGCCATTATCCAGAATTTTGCAAATCCGGATAAAAGCGTGGTCGTTTTTTATGAGATAGGCGTATCCTATGATTCTGATGTGGAAAAAGTCGAAAAAACAATAATTGACGTCATAAATAAAGTAGCAAAGAAAAACCAGTATCTGGTGCCGGACACTGCATTTGCCAGGCTGGACAGATTCGGCGACTACGCCCTCATATTCAAGTTCGGCTACAGGGTAAACGGCTATATAAACCGCTTCTCTGTGCTGAAAGATGTGAACAAGGAACTGCTAAGCGAATTCAGGAAAAACAAGATAGAAATCCCGTTCCCGGTAAGGGTTATGATGAAAAAGTAATATTTAAGCAATAAGGCAAATGACGAAAAAACAATGAAAAAATTTAAAAACAGGCGCTTTGATTTTGTTATCGTGTTTTTTTGATTTAGGCAAATCTTTAGGGGGGTTCGCTTGAAATATCACGGGAAGCGTATTGGCATTAAGAGTGACAAGAACGGCGCGAAAAGAGCGCGCCCGATAATACACTGGAGAAATCCGATTCTTGGATTGTTCTATTATCCAAAAGGCCTGAGAAGAAAAAAACTTAGGTCAAAGGAACAAAAATGGAAGCCGAGGCTGCCGTTGGAAGAGACCGCCATCTTCAAGCCGTCAAGCGTAATCAGGCTCAACGCCAGCAAGATTCTCAAGCCATCTGAAGTTATTCCAAAGATAAATAGCGACTTTATAAATCGTTCCTTATTTTAGTATAAGGGGGTCAAGATGACAAAATACGCATTGCTGAGCGTTTACCGGAAGGAAGGGATTAAGGAATTCGCAAGCGGCCTGCATTCTCTTGGTTACCGCATCATCTCAAGCGGCGGCACGGCAGAAGAGCTGCGTTCTGCTTCCATCCCGGCAATCAGCGTGTCGGAATTCACCGGCTCTGGGGAAATGATGGATGGGCGGGTGAAAACCCTGCATCCCAAAATCCATGGCGGCATATTGATGGACAGAAAAAACAGGCGGCATATGGAAGAAGCAAAAAAATATGGGATTGAGCCGATAGACATCGTCGCCGTGAATCTTTATCCTTTTGAAGAGGCTGTGCTAAACAAGGCTTCGCTGTCAGAAGCGATAGAGAACATAGACATTGGGGGCCCTGCATTGGTCAGGGCTGCTGCAAAAAATTATTCCGGCGTCGTTGTAATATGCGACCCCTGCTATTATAACGAGGTGCTCAACGAATTAAGGGCAAAAGGCGATGCCCCGGAAAAGCTGCGCCGGAAACTTGCTGTGGCGGCGTGGGAGCACGTAGCGCATTACGATACAGTCATAGAACGGTATTTCAGGAAAATATGGAAGGAAGATGATGGCTATCCCGGCTTCTTGAACCTCACATTCAGGAAAAAACATGACCTCCGGTATGGCGAGAATCCGCATCAAACTGCCGCCTTCTATCATGATCCGCACGAAGGCAATACTTCCATAGCAGACGCGATACAACACGGCGGCAAAGAGCTTTCCTACAACAATGTGCTTGACATAAACTCTGCTTATCGCCTGATAATCCAATTCGATGAGCCGACCGCGCTGATAATAAAGCATAATAACCCGTGCGGCGTGGCAACCGACAAAGACCTGTTAAAAGCCTACAAGGCTGCGAGAGCGGTGGATCCGGAAGCTGCTTTTGGCGGCATAGTGGCGGTTAACGGGAAGGTAACCGGGGAGCTGGCAGAAGAGATAACTTCGCGTTTTGTGGAGATAGTGCTTGCGCCTGCCTATGAAAGGGATGCGCTCGATGTTTTCAAAAGAAAGCCAAACCTCCGGGTGATGGAGCTGCCGTTTAAGCACATAACAAAACCCTTCAAAACATATCGTTCTGTTCTGGGCGGCCTGCTCGTCCAGGAAGCGGATATCGAGCTTTACAAGGAGTTAAAGGCGGTTACGAAAAGGCAGCCCACCGCGGAGGAGATGAAAGCGATGCTCTATGCCTGGAAAGTTGCGAAGTATGTCCGCTCTAACGCCATAGTTTACGCGCGACCAGACCGGGCGGTAGGGATAGGCGCGGGACAAATGAAAAGAATAGACGCGGCGAAAATCGGGGTTATGATAGCCACGGAATTCGGGGAAAGCCTTAAGGGATGCGCTATGGCTTCGGACGCTTTTTTCCCATTCAGGGACGGGATTGACTTTGCCGCCAAACTTGGGATAACCGCGGTCATACAACCGGGCGGGTCAATCAACGACGAAGAAGTCATAAAGGCAGCCAATGAGCACAATATGACGATGGTATTTACCAACACGAGGCATTTCAGGCATTAGCACTACTGCCGTCCATCAAAGGTAATTTTGAAGCTTGGCGGCTAAATCCATGCCCAGAACTCCATAACTCTTGTAGAGGGCGTGCGGAGCCTGCTGTTTTATTCTAAGCCTTGTTGCAATGTCAGAAACCTGGATTTCAGAAGGCACGCCTGCCAGATTAAAGTTTATGTTATATCCCATGTAAGCCGTCTTTTTTGGCTTTTTATAATAATCGTCAACCTTAACCTCCATACGGTGCTGTTTCAGGAAAGCCACTATCCGCTCAGCCACGCCAACCGCCTTTCTTATGTCGTCAACCACTATCCTGCTTCCCAACACGTCGTTAAGACGGCCTTTTTCCGCAAGCTTAAAGGTTGCGCTGAAGAGATTCTTTATCCTGCAATTTCCGCCTGTGCCGGCAGCGCGGCAAGTCAATGCATCAAGCCTTTCCTTTGCCTTCATTATGGCTTGCTGTCTTTCAGCAACGAGTTGTCTGACTGCCTCAAGCTTGTCCGGGTGCATCTCTTTGATGGCCCTCTCCCTTAATGCCGCCCCGATATCATGGTCTATGCAGGCGCCCAGCGGCGAATAGACATAAAGTAGCCTTGCCGGGTCCGCTTCGTCGCCGGCGGCAAGCCCGACGATTCTTGCGATTAAGGTGGCAACGCTTATCTCATTGCCCATTATTTTTTGTTCGTATACGCTTAACCCGCTTTTGTCTGCGATTTTCATATTGTCAAGATTTTCAAGCGCCCTTACCTCTGCCGCCATTCTTTTGGGCAGATTGCCATATTGCGACAGATAACGGACAAAAGCGCTTTGCCCTTTCTTTGGCACGGCGGAAATGACTGTTGCCAAAAAGGCACCTTCCTTGTCTTGCCCTTTGGCGACCGCAAGCGCTTTTTCGGCAATGGGCATTTTTTCGTATATGCTCTTTTTGACAGAAAGCGCCCTGGCTGCCTCCTCTACTGCATGCGCGTATGCGGCACGCCTGCCATAAGACAGCCTTTTTATTTCGTGTGCCATGATATAAATATGTGTATAACACTTTTTAAACCTTTTTACAACTAAATAGATGCGCCCGGCGGCGAGATTAACTGGTTAACGGCATTCAGCACTCAAGATCCTCATCATCAGGCAATGCCCTCAGGCTGTCGAACTTTCATCACTGCAATCTTAACACAAGCAAAGATTTTAACATTTTGCTGAGTAAAGCGCTCATGAAAGAAGCCATCCTCTGGAAAAAAATGAGCGGGAAGGAAGTCCTGTGCTATCTGTGCTACCGGCTTTGCAGGATAAAGCCTGGCGAAATCGGATACTGCCGGATAAGAAAAAACATGGATGGCAAGCTTTATGCGCTTACCTACGGTAAAGCTGTTGGAGCTGGCGTGGACCCGATAGAAAAAAAGCCATTTTACCACTTCATGCCAGGTACTCCGGTCTTCTCCCTTGCCACCGTAGGCTGCAATTTCCGCTGCAAGTTTTGCCAAAATTGGGAAATCTCCCAGGTGGCGGGCGGTGTTATAGAGGGCGAGGATTTGCCGCCGGAGCGGATAAGGCAGATATGCGCCGCACAGAACATACCCGGCTGCTCCTATACATATACCGAACCCACTGTGTTCATGGAATACGCGCTTGACACCGCGAAACTCCTCCGAAAGGACGGCAGGTTCAATGTTTTTGTCACGAACGGCTATATGACGACCGCGGCCATAAACGAGATGAACAAATACATAGATGCATCAAGGATAGACCTGAAGGGATTCGACGACAGGGTGTACACCGACCTGTCAGGCGATGTAAAATTGGAATACGTGCTTAACAACATAAAGGAGCTTTACAAACGGCAGCATATCGAGATAATAACGCTGCTCATACCGGGCTACAACACATCTGATGACGACATCCGCCAGCTTTCGCAATGGGTGCGCGGTCTTTCCCCGGACATTCCACTCCATTTTATAGCCTTTTACCCGGCATACAAAATGGTTGACACCCCGCCAACCGGTTTGGAAACCCTGAAACGGGCAAGAAAAATCGCTTTGGACGAGGGCCTTTATTATGTATACACCGGCAACCGGCAGGACACGGAAACCGAAAGCAGCTATTGCCCATACTGCAATTTTCTGGTCGTGAAGCGGTGGGGCTTCGAGGTTCTTGAAAACCGGCTTATGCCGGGGGCGAAGTGCCCGGAATGCGGAAAAAAGCTGAACTTCGTGCTTGACATAAAAGAATACTGGAAAAACAGGAAATCAGATAGGGATTAGCTATCAGGCCTCTGCCTCTCCAAAAAGGCTGCTGTGGTTGGCACTTTTTATCTTTACCCTTAAAAACCCGCCTGGCTTCGGCGTTCCTTTTACCACCACCTGCCTGTAATTGTCTGCCCGCCCCTTCATTGTGTTGCCCTTGCCTTTTTCCAGCACGAGCACCTTCAAGCTCTTGCCCACGTATTTCCGGTTCCTTGCCTCCGTGATGTCCTTTATAACCCGCGCAGCAATCCCGCTCCGCCTTTTTATTTCCTGCGTCGGCAGTTGTTTCAACAACGCCGCCTTTGTTCCAGGCCGCGCGGTAAACTTTGACAGATTGACAATATCCGGGCCAGTTTCCCTTAAAAGCCGCAGGGTATCCTCAAAATCCCTTTCGGTTTCGGTCGGATAGCCGACAATTATGTCTGTTGCAATCGTTATGTGCGGGATTTCCTCCCTGAATTTTTTCACCCATTTCCTGAAATCAGCAACAGTATGCGGCCGGTTCATCTCCCTGCACACTTTCTCGCTTCCAGTCTGCACCGGCACGTGAAGGAACTTGTACATCTTTTCCGATTTCATCAGCTCCAGCAACCTGCCGCCAAACCGGTTTAGGTGCTGCGGGTTTATCATTCCTAGGCGTATTTTGAATCTGCCATTCACTTCCAGCAACCCGGGCAGCAGCTCCGGAAGCGAACTGCCGTTGTCAAGACCATACGCCCCGCTGTCCATCCCGGTCAATTGTATCTCTTTTGCGTTCTTTTTGATGCCTTCCTCCAACCAAAACCGCAGCATCTTCGGCGGGCGGCTTTTTAGTTGCGGCCTTGCCATCTTTGTCTGGCAGAAATGGCAGTTTCCGGCACAACCCTGCTGAAGCGGAATGCGCAATATCGGCGCCGTGTACGATCTCAAAGGCGAGTCGTCTTCTTTTTCTTCGGCAAGCCAGCATTCTTTTCCTGCAAGCGCCGCATTTATCGCCTTGTTTATTCTCCTCAATGAGTACGGCCAGATTACGACCGGCTTTTTTATTTCCCGCCTGATTCTGTCCCTGTTGACATAGAGGCAGCCGGCTATGACAAAGGGTTTTTTCGTTCTTTTCATCCGCTCCATTATCTTGTTTTCAGTGGCTCCCTTGACAGTGCAGGTCACAAACACGATAACGTCTGCATCTTTTGGTTTCTCCGCTATCCTGTGCTTCTTTTTGGCAACTGCCCTCATTATGTCCGCATCCGCCTGGTTTAGCGTGCAGCCATAAACCTCAAAATAAACGTTCGCCATCAAAAATATTTTCTGGCAAAATTATTTTTAACCTGCGCCAGAAGCCATGGCGCCGCAGAAAACGATTATTTTTAAAAAAGCACTGTAAATATTAGAAAGGGATGTTTCATGGCCGAGAAGGCAGATTATATTATAAAAAAGACGGAAAAAGGCCCGCTGCAGAGGTTCAAGAACCAGAATCTACTGCTAAAAAAGTTTGGAGAGCTCGGGTTGAAGGTATACCGTGCGATTACCGGAAAACGAACGGTTGAAGAACTGAAAAAAGACCTGGCGCTGGACGAAAACATCTTTTATCCGGTTATTGACTATATGAAGGAGGCCGAGATGGTTGAGCTGGTGCCTGCCGGCGCGAAAGAGCAGCCTGCTGAAAAGCCTCCTGCGGCCAAGGCAGCCAAAAAACCGGCAAGGAAGGAAGAGCCGGAAGAAGTTCCTGAGGAAATGGAGGAAAAACCTGTTTTGCCCGAAGAAGCCGAAGAGGAAAAAAGAATTGAAGAAGTGGAAGAGAAAGAGGAGGAAGGGTTTTTTGAGGAGATAAAGCCGATAGGTGAGATTGAAGAGGAAAAAGAAAAGAAAACCGAGGAGGAGGCCGCCGGGGAGGCGCCTGCCGGGGAGGAGGAAGCCGAAGTGGAAGAACGCGGGGAAGAGGAGGCAGAACAACCCGAAGAGGAAGTTTCTATAGGCGAGGAGGCTCCTGCCGAAGAGGAGGAGTTCCGTTTTGAGGAGCCGGAAGAGGAAAACGATGTGGAGAAAACCATAAAGAAAAAATACGGCGACATCGGCCTTCAGGTTTACAACCTCATTGACGGCCAGAAAACAGCGGAAGAGATAATGAAGGAAGTCGGCATAAGCGAGTCAAAGCTCATAGAGATACTGGATTTTCTTGACAAGGAGGGAATAATAAAACTTGAATACCCGGGCGGGAAAAAGGAGGCCAAAGAGAAGGAGCCGGCCGCGGTCCCAAAGGCTGAAGCCGAGGAAGGGGGCTTTGCGCCTATGCTGGAGATGGAAAAGGAAGGAATGCCAAAGGAAACGGTGACGATACCGAACCCGGTTGAATTGCCTGTCAGGCTCCCCTTAGATGTGATAAAATCAGTACAGGTAAATGCAAACGTCCTGCTCAAGTTCAAGGATGAGGGAAAACGCGTCCTCGGGGCGGTAGACGGCGAAAGGGACGTGGTTGAGATAGCGATTAAGCTCGAAATCCCGCTCTACAGGGTTTATGAAATACTGAATTACCTGATTGAAAACGTGGTAGTGGCGCTGAAGCCCATGACCCGGGATGTCGTGAAGAAGAAGTACGGAGAGGATGCCTTTACAATATACAAGAAATACGGCAGGGAAGGCCTAATGCTCTACGAGCTGATCGGCAGGGATCTTTCATTCAAGGAGATGGTTGCCAGGACAACAACCGACAAGCAGAAAGCGCTTGACATGTTTTTGTTCATACATGAAGTACTCGGGATAGAACTGCCGCTTGACAGGGAGATTCTCGCAAAACAGATAGGATTGTAACCCTAGTTTTTTATCCTGCTTAACGAGATTCTTTCAAGCGCAAGCGGTTCGGCTTTTTTCTTTAATCCAGCTTTCCTGGCGCCGGCCAATCTCATGCGCCTGAAGGCAATCACGAAAAAGTCTCCCGTTTTCGGGGCGGCCGCATTCAGAGCGGAGTTTATGTCTGTCCTGCCTGTAAGCCAGAGCAAAAACTCAAACTTGAATTTTTTCGCTATGTTCTTCCCGCTCTCAAACGCCTTCTTTGCCAGCACATACGCAAGCTGCACTTCTTCCATTGAGGACACTGCTGCGGGCGATACGGCAATTGCGCTTTCCGGAACCCAGGGCAGATTCTCCTTTCTGCACCTGTAAACCCTTAATTCTTTCATCAAAAAATGGTGGAATACCAACAATTTAAAAGCTGTTGCTACAAATACTTTTCCGCTATTTACAGGAGGGATCATAATGAAACAATATCATAAGCCGCAAACAAAGAAAGCCGGCAGAGGCACTGGCGCCAAGAGGGTCAAGTCGATGGATAAAAAGCTGGCGCACATCGGCGGTTTTTTCTCTTCAACAAAAGTCGGTGAAAAAGACGTGCGCGAGACAAGAAGGACGAGGGGCGGCGGAAAGGCGCCAAAGCTCAAGAAGGCGGCAACCGTCAACGTTGCCACAAAGGATGGGATAAAAAAGGCAAAAATAATCCGCGTGCTTGAAAGCCACAACCCAGAATACGTGCGCATGAACATCATTACGAAAGGCGCCATCATAGAGACGGAGTTCGGCAAGGTCCGGGTCACCAACCGCGTTGGCCAGGACGGCATTGTCAACGGCGTCCTTTTAACCTGAAATAAAGCAGTTGGAGAGGGCAAAAAGCCATTAGCATATCTTTCCTTTTTCCATTCTTGTCCTTATCGGCTTGCCAGAGACGAGAAGCTCTTTTCCTTCAGCATAAGCGGTATTGCCTGCTACTTCAAGTTTAAGCCTTGAAAATTCTTTAATAGTGATCTGGGGTTTTGGCCCGCGCGCTTCTGCGGAATCCTTTGCCAAAACCTTGTCCCCTCTTTTCCATTGGTCGTCAGAAAGCAGCTCCACTTTTCCGGCATCCTCCACTGCCAAGAGCATCCCCTGGGATTCCATTCCGCGCAGTTTGGCAGGGGCAAGGTTTTTCAGTATTGCAACCTTCCTTCCAAGAAGTTCTGCTTCGGTGTAGTGCCCCACGAGGCCAGAGACAATCTGCCTTTTTCCATCGCCCAGCGCCACGGTTTCAACAAAGAGTTTCTCGGCATCCGGGTGCTTTTTTACTTCCATTATCTCCCCGACTTCAATGTCTAAGTCATCAAAGGTTATCTTCCGTTCATCGCCTTTTTGCTGCCTTTCCTGCGCCTTAGGCTCTTCAATTTTCCTGAATAATATTTCTGGTTTCCCTATCCTGTGCCCTGCCGTTATCGGCTTTTTTCCGACGCCATCCCAGCCAAGCTCATTGATGTTCAATTGCCTGTATATTGATTTGCTTGTGTTTGGCAGATATGGCGCTATCATTATCGCCAGGTCCTTTACCTGGTTTATCAGCACGTTCAGCACTGCCCCCGCCCTCTCCCGGTCTTCCTTTATCGTTTTCCACGGGGCATTGTCCTGGAAGTACCTGTTGGCGTTTCGCGAATAAGCCATAATCGCGTCTATCCCTTCTTTTATTCGCATGTCCTCAAGCAACTTCGTTATTTTTTCCGCCTGCTGCTTCTGGGACTCCAAAAAAGCAGCATCGCCCTCGCTATGTCCGGCTTCTGGCACGATGCCGCCAAAGTTGTTTGCGATGAAGACAAGCGTCCGGTTCACAAGGTTTCCGAGGTTTGCGACCAATTCGCTGTTGTTCTTTTCAATCAACGCCCGCTTTGAAAAATCACCATCGTCAAAGGTCGGAACTTCGCTTAGCAGGACATAGCGAAGCGGATCAACCCCGTATTTTCTGGTTATTACGAACGGGTCCACTATGTTCCCTATGGTTTTGCTCATCTTCTGGCCTTCTACTGTTATGTAGCCGTGCACGAAAATGGTTTTCGGAAGCGGCAGCCCTGCCGAAAGAAGCATTGCCGGCCAATAGACCGCATGGAAGCGCAGGATGCCCTTGCCTATGACGTGGACATCTGCAGGCCAGTATTTGTTGAATTTTTTTTCGTCAGTACCGTATCCGATGGCGGTCATATAAGTGCTGAGCGCGTCAAACCAGACATACATTATCTGGCTCTCATCTCCGGGCACCGGCACGCCCCAGCTTTTTGCCCTTTTTACCGAGCGCGAGATGCTGAAATCCTCCAGCCCGCCTTTTATGAAACTTATTGTCTCGTTCTTTCTTGTTTCCGGCAATATGCGAAGCTCGCCGCTTTCCACCAATTCCAGCAGTTTGTCTTCGTATCTTGAAAGCCTGAAGAAATAGTTTTCCTCTTCCACGATGTCAGGTTTCGTGCGGTGCTCCGGGCACACGCCCTCCGGCAGCTCGCTCTCTTCGTAAAAAGATTCACAGCCCACGCAGTAAAGCCCCCGGTATTTTTTCTTGTATATGTCACCAGCTTTGTCGCATAATTGCCATAATTTTTGCACGCCCGGCCAGTGGGTCTCTTGCACAGAGGTTCTATGGAAGTTCGTGAAACTGAGGGCGATTTCTTCAGCCATCTTCCTGAAAATCGCTGCATTTTTTTCGCATAGTTCAGCCACGGTTATTCCTTTGGCTTCGGCAGCGTGAACGTTTTTCAGGCTGTTCTCGTCAGCACCGGTGGTAAGCTGCACATCTTTGCCACGGAGCCGCTGATACCTTGCGATGACATCCGTCTGCACCATCTCCAGCGCGTGGCCAAGGTGCGGGGCAGCATTGACATACGGAATTGCAGTTGTCAGGTAATATTTTGTCATTGTCATTCATCACCAAACAGGTTTTTATCAGACAGAATCAATTCAGCCTGCATTTGATTTTTAAATATTATGCTTATTATTTAATCACTTTTGCTGGAGGGATGGATTGAGATGAAATTAAAACTTTGCCTGCTACTATTGCTTGCTTTTTCAATGTTGATCGCCGCGCCGCTGGAAATCATATTCTATTACGGCGACGGCTGCCCGCATTGCGCCAGGATGGAAACCGTGCTTAAGGAATCGCTGAATACGACTTTTGCTGAGCATCAGATAAACGTGGTTGAGAAGGAAGTTTATAAAAATGCCGCAAACCGGCAGGAAATGTTCAACTATTATGTGAAATTCGGGAAAGACCCTGCGGAAGGCGGCGTGCCCACGACAGTCATTGACAGCCGCTCTTTGATAATCGGGGAAGTGAATAAAGTAAGATTTGAAGGAATATTGGCGGAACACATAAAGAATGAAAGCCTCCGCGGGATTTTTACCGAAACTTCTTTCAGCGAGATAAGGGAAGAGAACCCTGAAGTAACCGTGACCATCCCGGTGCTTGTCGGAGCCGCGATTGTCGATTCAATCAACCCGTGCACGATAGCAGTCATGGTGATGATGCTGGGAGTAATACTGACTACGGAAGGAAGAAAAAAAATGCTTCTTGCTTCTGCCATTTTCATAGGGATAGTTTTCTGCCTCTATCTGCTTATGGGGCTGGGAATCCACAACGTCCTCAGCCTGGCCAGCCCGGAAATCACGTCCGGGTTCTATGTCATAATGACAATTGCTGCATTTGTGCTTTCCGTGATGGAGATTAACGCCTATTTCAACTACAGGCCGGGCTTCATGGCTGTGGAAATTCCGATGTTCCTCCGTCCGTACATGAAGAAGATCATTGCAGGCGCCACCTCGCTCCCGGCAGTTGCCGCAGCCGCAGTTTTTTGTTCCCTTTTCCTGCTTCCCTGCTCCTCCGGGCCCTATTTGATTGTTTTAAGCATGCTCGCAAAGGCAGTAACCCTAAATGCGCTTTTGTATCTGCTCCTTTACAATCTCGTCTTCATCCTTCCCATGGTCATAATCGCAGCGGCGATCTTCCTGGGAAAAAGCACGGTCGAAAGGGTCAGCGCATCGCGCGATAAATACATAAAAGAGATGCACCTTTTTGCCGGCCTTCTGCTCTTTGCCTTGTTTTTGGTGATGCTTACGCAGGTCCTTGGCATTGGATTCTAGCTTCTTCCCCTGCCTGAGCCCGAGCCCGGGCCGCGGGCATATTTTCTGTATAGGTAATAGGCAAGGGGGGCCAAAACCAGCAAAACAGCCCACCAGTACCAGCATATCCACAAGAACTCGTAGCATACCCCAAACAGGCAGCATTTCTGAACTGGCGGCTGCTCTGGCAGCGGGCCTTCGCCTTCTGGAGGCTTCTCCTCTGGCGGGACATAGACCCCAGCAGTGTATGCATAGGCATATGTCTTAACATCAGGCATTTTCTTTATATAAAACAGATATGTTCCATCATCCTTTGCCGTGAGGATTATTCTGCCGTTGTCATCAGAGGTGAGCGTATCGGCAGTGCCGTTGGGATAAACCACAATAACCTCTGTTCCTTCTGAAGGCGTTCCATCTTCAAACACAGTTAGAGTAAAGTTTTCGCCAGTGCTTACGTTGTCGTCTTCTATCTGGATGGAATAGTTTATCAGGACACACACGTTGTTCAAGCACCTGCTGGTTTCATTGCAATCTGAATCGCTGCAGCATTCATAAGGCACGCATTGGTGGTCCTGGATATAGCCGCAGATGCACTCAACAGGCTTGCATATGCCTGACTCGCAATATTCATCTTCTTGGCATCTGTTGTTTGAATCACACTGCGGATAGCAGGACAGGAAAGTAAACTGCTGTTCATTTGAGCAGTATGAACCCTGTCTTGGGAACATTACTGAATAATTTACAGGCAAAAATGCCTGCGGAAGCGTATATGTGGCTATTCCATACTCATTAGTTGTCAGATTAATGCCGTATAGGTTTCCTCCAGACAACCAAAGCTCCCTGCCTGCCAATGGCATTCCTTCTGCTGTTGAGACATTAACCACTAGAGCATTTGTGGAGCAGTCTGTGCTTATTGTCAGGATAACATCTCTGGTGCATCCTCCGCCGCCCCCTCCGCCGCCACCAGGTGGCATGGTAGAGTTTTGCAATATGCCATATTCGCTGGCTGGATCCATATCTGTCAGTGAAAGGATGTTGTTTGTCGTGTCTGGGGTGTCATTAAGCATTGTCCAGTTGACCCCGTCATATTTCCAAAGTTCAAATTTAGCTTCGTTATAACCAGTTGATTCAGAATTCTGCCAGCGCCAGGCAATGTAATCTATGCTGACAGAACCTGATTGATTTGTTATGTTTACCCACTTGTTGCGGAATGAAGTATAACCTGTTGGCAATGCTGATGAGTTTCTTGTCCAGTTTATTGAGTAATTGGTGTTTGCATTGACAGTATCTGTTATGTCAAGGGCCGTATAATTTGCATAAGTTCCAGAAGGATTATCTATTGTCAAGTTCGTGATATAAATGATAAACGGGGTTGCTGCTGACCTGACATAAACATCATACATATTGTTGTAAGTGTGCAGGTTTGTGCAATTTGTTGAATTGGAATTGAATATGTACAAGCCGTGCTGGGAGTTGTCGTATACTGTGTTACTTAACAGTGTATTATTTTGGGAA
>JBBIHC010000013.1:0-28712 GCA_037447235.1 Microcaldota archaeon | reverse complement strand
TTATGGGAAAAAATAAACATTTGACTTTTACTTATGACAGCCCAAGGGGGCTGCTTCGGTAATTCTCAGCGCCCCCTTAGTCCGTCACGTCAGGAATGAATCGCCGTCCACTTGATTTTGCCCTAAGAAAACATAAGAGCAAAACGGGTAAAAGAGCAAAACGTGAAAACGGGCCTGAGGGGATTTGAACCCCTGACCTGCGGATTTCCTCGCGATAAAATAAAAGTCCGACGCTCTACCATTCCAGAAAGCGAAGCTTTTTCAAAAGCGTCGCGCTTAACTGAGCTACAGGCCCAATGGATTCGTATCTATTTTTAAGGGTTATATTTATATTCCTATTCCTGAAAAATTAATCATGGGAGGTTTATTCGGAAAACAGAAGTTTGTGATTGGCATAGCGACTTTTCTGCTGCTGGTTCTCGTTCTGCTGGCGCTCGGCTTCGTTGTGATAAACTACGTTGCCTCGTCGCTTGGCAGCAAATGCGTTGCGGAAGTTGACATAAGCTATCCGCTTACTGTCGAGGGCATGCCGGAAACGCTGCTTGATTCGGGTTATCCGAGTTCAGGCGAGCTTGCCGACAAGATCCGCGAACTCAATTCAAGGGACGATGTCGGCAGCGTGCTATTTGTCTTCAATTCAGGCGGCGGCTCAACCGTCGCAACGCGGGAGGTCTATGACGCGATTAAGGCAGTGAAAAAGCCAAAAGTCGCCTATTTCAGGGAAACCGCGGCATCCGGAGCTTATTATGCGGCCACCGCGGCTGATTACATAATATCAGAGCCTTACGCGATCACCGGAAGCATCGGCGTCATCGGCGTGGTGGTCAGCATGGGCGGCCTTTTTGATAAGCTCGGAATAAATGCCACTGCCATAACCTCGGGAAAGCACAAAGACATAACCTCCTCCTTTAGGGAAATGACGCCAGAGGAGCGCGAAATAATGCAGGGCATTGTTGACGAGGTATTCCAGGACTTCAAAAAAATCGTGATGGAAAACCGAAGAGGCAGGCTTGATGTTAGCCGTTCCGAAGAGATTTTTGACGGCAGGATATTTACCGGCAAACAGGCCAAGGCACTGGGCCTTGTTGATGAGGTGGGTTCCAAAAGGGATTCGCTAATGAAGGCGGCCGCGCTTGGCGGCATGGAAGCAAAATCGCCAAGCGATGTCAAGATATGTGTAATTGAAGTGCGCGAAACCGGCAATCCGTTGTTTGGGATGCAGAGCCTGTTCCGGAAATTCGCGGAAAGCGCATCTTTCGGGGTTTATTTCCAGTGAAGCCATGCAAAAAACAGACTTTCGCCTTTTGGCGCTTGCATTTTTTTTCCTTTTCTTTTTTCTTCTGCTGATTGGTTACGCGCCGGAGCGCGATGAGGAAAAGGCAGGCGAATGCGATGAGAACGCAACGAGAAACTGCTATGTAGGCGGTTGCCCGGGCGAGCAGCGGTGTGTAAACGGCAGGTGGAGCGGATGCTATCTTAACATCGTTTGCATACCCGGCGCCGTGGCGCCCTGCGTTGTTGATTACTGTGCAAGAACTTACAAAATATGCAATGAGTGCGGCAGCGGCTATAGCGACTGCATGCCAAGGGACCTGCTTTTTCCGCCCAATAAATCAGAGCCGCCATAGCGCATTCGCATGGTTATCGCTTCGGCGCGTTTCAGCACATTTTTGTATCTTCTGCATTTTTTATAGCCTTCCAGGAAGCAGCGATGGTTTTTCCTGCCCAGCGCCTTAATCATCGTAAAAACATCCACTGCAAAATCCTCAACATCGGCTGAAAAAAAACCAAGGCCGAAATCTATCACATATATCTCGCCCCTGCTTTCAATCAGGTTGGCCGGCGTATAATCGCCGTGGACGATTTCGTTGTTGTGAAGCATCGCAAGATACTTGCCGGCCCTTTTTGCCTGCTTTCGGTCCATAGCCGGGCGTGTTCCTTTCACAAATGTCATTGTGATGGAGAAATCGTCAACAAAAAGCACGGTCGGGCACGGGACGCCTGCCATTTTTGCCCTGTTCAGCAGCCTTGCCTCGGCTTTCGTCCTCCTTTTCCGCAAAATGGCATCAAGCTCTCCTATCCTGTAATTCTTTTTTATCCTGTTTTTTATTACGCAGTCCTGCGACAGAAACCTGGTTTTTCGCACGATGGCTTCCGCGCCTTTCATCCGTGATTTCATGTTGCTTAATCACCAGCCCGCCGCCTCCCAAAAAGGAACATTGATAGTATGAAGAACAGTATGAGCAGTATCGCCCAGGATATTATAAAGAGCGGCGAAAAGAAGAGCGCCTGTATCGCCAGCAGACATATCGTCAGGCCAAGCCATATCGCCTTGTTCCACGCGAACACCTTGCTGCCGTCAAGGGGAAAGGCAGGTATCATGTTGAACATCGCAAGGAGGAGGTTTATCTGCGCGCCGAAATACCAGACATTCACGCCTTTTCCGTATTCCAGGAAAGGAAAGTAGATTTTTATCGGATTTATTGCAGAAGCCAGCAGGAATAAAAATGCAAGCAGCACGTTCGCAGCCGGCCCGGCTACGGAAATTATGCCATTTTGCCTTTTGGTGATATGCGGCGCATAGATGTATACCGCCCCGGGCGCGGCAAAGAGCACCCCGAAAAGCGACATAATGAGCATGAAAAGAAGGCCACCGCCCCACATCCTGAATCTTGACCTGCCGCCATAGGATATCGCAGTTATCTTGTGCGCCATCTCGTGCAACACAAAACCGCTCCCTACCGTTGCCATCGCGATGAGCATGAATATTGCAAAATGCTCCGGATAATTCCACGCGCTTTCCAGCCCGCCGAATACCAGCGTGAATGCAAGGGAAATGGCGACGATGCTTATCACAATTTCCTTTATTTCGTCAGCTTCTATCAGTATTTCCATTTTTCCACCAGCCGCTCTTCATAAATCACGCGTATCGTCGGCGGAGTAATCAGCCCGTCGTATTCCTGCACTATGCCAACTATCTCATTGCCGTTGGCGAGCCTTATCCTTAATTCGGAGTTCTTCTTTGCGTCGTGGAGCGCAGTGCCGAACCTGCCGATTATTGTTTGCGCGGAACCGGTTTCCACCACCATAACAATATCCCCGCTTCGCACGCCGCGCAGTTCCGGATATGCCGCTGCCGCCGCGACCGAAACAAGGGCGGAAGCCGCAAGTAGCTTCGCAAGCGTCAGCAGGTCCATGGAAGTTATGACAAAAGCCGCAAGCGAAATCACTGCAAGCGCAAAAAAGCTTTTTGCGAACGTAATTATCCTCAGCCCAACCACCTTAGCGGTACATCGCCCCTATCGGAGAGTTCTTGAACTTTTTGACGCTCTCCATATCATCCTTTTTTATGCTTGGGAAAATTGCCTTGAAGGATTGCTCGAAATGCCTGGCAGAAACAGCCTTTGAGCCGTCCCGTATCGCAGCCATTCCGGCTTCCCTGATCAGATTTTCTATGTCAGCGCCGGTGTATCCCTCGGTTATCCTCGCAAGCTCTTTCAGGTCCACGTCTTTTGCCAGCGGCATCTGTTTTGTGTGTATCCTGAATATCATCAGCCTGCTTTTCTCATCAGGGGGCGGAATCTCTATTATCCGGTCAAACCTGCCTGCGCGAAGCAGCGCCGGGTCAAGTATGTCCGGTCTGTTTGAGGCGGCTATTACGACCACCTCTTTCATTTCCTTCAGTCCGTCCATCTCTGTCAGCAGGGTGTCAACAACACGCTCGGTCACAAGGGTGCCGTCGCCGCCCCTGCCGCTTCTTTTTGGCGCTATGGCGTCTATTTCGTCTATGAAGAGTATGCTTGGCGATGCCATTCTCGTCTTCTTGAATATCTCGCGCACTGTCTTTTCAGACTCGCCGACATACTTGCTCAGTATCTGCGCGCCATTTATGGCTATGAAGTTCGCTTCAGACTCGTTCGCCACCGCTTTTGCAAGCAGGGTCTTTCCTGTTCCGGGCGGCCCGTAGAGCAGTATTCCCTTCAACGGCCGTATGCCCATCTTTTCAAATACCTTTGGATTCTTCAGGGGAAGCTCCACCGCTTCCTTTATCGTCTTTTTTACTTCCTCAAGCCCGCCGATGTCATCCCATCTGGTTGCAGGTCTTTCCACGTATATCTCCCTTAATGCGGACGGCTGGATTTCTTTCATCGCATCAACGAAATCCTTCCTGTTCACTTTGAGCTTTTCCAGGATTTCCGGCGGGATTGTCTCTTCCTCTATATTCATCACCGGCAGAAGCCTTCTCAGCGCCTTTATAGCCGCCTCTTTTGTCAGGAACGATATGTCCGCGCCGGTGTATCCGTGCGTCATATTCGCTATCTCTTTTATACCGACATCATCGTCCAGCGGCATGTTTCTTGTATGTATCGTCAGTATCTCCTTCCTGTCCTCCTTTGACGGCACGCCTATCTCTATCTCCCGGTCAAACCTGCCCGGCCTTCTTATTGCCGGGTCAAGGGAATCAGGCCTGTTCGTCGCCCCTATCACTATTATCTCGCCACGGGCTTTTAATCCGTCCATCAGGGTCAGCAGCTGGGAAACCAGCCTTTTTTCAACTTCCCCGACAACCTCCTCGCGCTTTGGCGCTATTGCGTCTATCTCGTCTATGAAAATTATGCTCGGCGCGTTTTCCTCGGCTTCCTTGAATAGTTTTCGCAGCTTTTCCTCGCTTTCGCCCACATACTTGCTGATTATTTCCGGGCCGCCTATGTAGTAGAAGTTCGCGTCAGATTCGTTCGCCACCGCTTTTGCAAGCAGGGTCTTTCCTGTTCCGGGCGGCCCGTACAGGAGCACGCCTTTTGGCGGGTCTATGCCAAGCCGCTCGAATATCTCCGGGTGCCTTAACGGAAGCTCAACCATCTCCCGCACCTTCTGGATCGCTTCTTTCAATCCGCCCACGTCATCATATGTCACCGAGGGTATGACTCCGACCTCCTTTATCGGTTCCTGTTTTATTACAATGGCTGTTTTTTCTGTTACTATAATCGGGCCCTGCGGTATTGTTTGCGCGATTATAAGAGGTATGGAAGCGCCGAATATGCCTATGGGTATCATATTCCCCTTTATTACTGGTTTTCCTATGAGCCTTTTCTTCACGTACTGCTCAAATCCGCCGCCATAGCGTATGTTTTCCTTTGGCGCCAGGACGATTTTTCTCGCTTCCTTCGCCTCGGCTTTCTCAACCTTTACCATCTCGCCCAGGCCTATGCCGACATTTTGCCTCAGTATGCCATCTATCCTTATCATATCGGTTCCTTCGTCATCCGGGTGCGCCTGCCACACTATCGCCAGCGCTGTTTTCCTGCCGGTAAGCTTTATGATGTCGCCGGTTGACGCGCCTATGCTGCTCTTTGCCTTTGAGTCTATTCTTGCTATTCCCCTCCCTATGTCATTCTGAAAGGCCTCAGCCACCTTTAGCGTTATCGTCATTTTTACCATCCTCAAGTTCAACAACAATATTTCTTCCGATAAACATATTTTTTTTAAGGTTTATAATAGTTGTCAGCTCAACGCCCGGCACCTCTTTTATGCCCAGGAGCCTGAAGGAGGCGTTTCTGCCCAGCCTTACTTCGGTTCCGCCTATTACAAGCAGTATCCCGTCTCCGGCCGGCTCCATTCTCTCAACGTTTCCGACTGCTACATTGTCCCTTTTTGCCAGCAGCCTGCTGTCAGCATCTATTATTATCCTGCTGTTTTTTATCAGCGCATTTTCAATCACTATCTCTTTTTTTTCCTTCAATCTCTTTGCTGCGTCCTGTTTTGCCGCAAGAAGGCATTCCGCTTCATTCGCGCCGTCTGAAATGACAAAGCAAAAGCCGCCCTTTTCAGCCCCCTTGACCGCGGCAACGAAACTTCTTATGTGGGCGCGCCTTCCTTCAAGCCCCCTTATTTCGCTCAATTTGCTGAACGGCGCCCTTTTGGTTATTTTTAAGTAGCCGGAATATCCCAGGCTGAGTTTTCCGTTTTTTTCATAGGCATTGTTTATATCAACCAAATCGCCGGCTTTCATTCCAGCCGCCTCCTCCGCATCCTCGTTCCATAGCAGCAGCTCCGCAGTTCCGGTGCCGTCTTCCACCACGACAATTCTTGAGCGGTTTCCGGTCGGATACTTTTTCAGCGGGCCTATGTGCCTGACGGCGCACGACAGGTTGATGCTCTTGCTGCCGGCCGTGATTCCGCTGATTTTGCTTATCTCCCTTTTCAATATCCCCCTCTCTGCGGCGATTATCTTGAGAGCAGCGTTTTTTGTGATGAAGCCGTGGAATTCAGCCACCACGCGCCCAAGCTCGCCCCTCAATTCTTCTTTTGACATGGTTTTGAGCAGCTCTTCCTCTAGGTCCATGCATCCCATTGCACATTCTTTATTATAAATATTGCCTCCCATAATGGCTTATGGACGCTTCAACCAGCGGCGGAGAGCTGGCCTTGAGCCGGGAAATGGTCGGGATAGAGTACTGCCATCTTGCCAAAGAGCTTGACAGGTTGCTGGCCGGCAAACGCCTCCAGAAATTCCAAAAGATAAGGGAGTCCGTATACCGGATGCGTTTTGAGAAATATGATGTGTTGTGCGAGCTCGGGCGCAGGATGCACATAACACAATACCTTGAAGAGAGCGAGGAGGCGGATAGCTTTGTGCAAAAGGCCAAAAAAGAGCTGGTTGGAAAGCGCCTGTTGGCGGTAAGGCAGTTGAACAGGGACCGCATCATCCAGTTTCTGTTTGACGACAGGTCCCTTGTTTTTGAGATGTTCAAAAAAGGCAACATTCTTGTTCTTTCGGGAAACCGCATCGTGGCTGTTTTACACGAGGAAAAATGGAGCGGGAGAGAGCTGAAGCCGGGCGTTGATTATGCAGCTCCGCCAGAACCGCCAAAAACGGTTGACGATGCGTTAGATGAAAAACCTGTAATAACTTCTTTGATAAGGCTTTCTTTTGGCAAGCAGTACGGAAAAGAGCTGCTGGCGCGGGCGGGCATCGGCGAAAACGAGCCCGGACGTTCGCTTGGCAGGGATTTGGTTGACAGGTTGAAAAAGGAAATGGGCTTTGTGCCGGAACCCCAACTATTTATTTCTGGCGGGCGCGCGGTGGATTTTGGCCTGACTCCATTAACCGCATACAAAAACACAACGGCAGAGAAGGTCGGGACCCTGAGCGAGGCAGCGGACCGGTTTTACTGGGAGAACAGGCAGGAAGGGGAATCAGCCGAACTTAAAAAACTCAAAACAAGGCTGGAAAAGCAGAAAGAATATCTTTCCCAGTTAAACAGGGAGGAAAAAGAGTTTAGGGCCGCGGCCGGATGGTTTTATTCAAATTATGCCTATGCAGACGGGCTGATAAACGAAGCGAGGAAACTTGGCGTGCGGAATCTTGAAAAATTAAAAGAAAAATACGGGGAAATAAGGGAAATAAACAAAGAAAAAAAGACGATTGATATCGAAGTTCAGTAGACTTCCTCGGGCACGAGCATGTAGTCCTTCAGCAGCAGCTCTGCTTTTCTTGGTTTGTCCACTATCAAGGCTATTATTGTGTTTTTCCCATCCTTTGTTATCATATGCACGTTGGTTATGTTTATGCCTTCTTTTGCAAGCAAATTCGTTATTTTGCCCAGTTCCCCTGGCTTGTCCTGAAGCTTTACCACAATGCTCTCGACGTCATTGACCTTGTAATTTGCCGCCTCAAGGATGCTTTTTGTCCTTTCCTTGTCAGAGACGCCGATGGTTATTATTGCCTTTCCGCCCACCACATCCACGCTTATGTTCTCTATGTTTATCTTTGCCTTTCCGAGAATGTAAGATATGTCTGCCAGAAGCCCTACTTTGTCGTCTGCCACAATTGTCAAGGTTTTCATATTGCCTCCCCCGAACTAAATATTGTAAATCTGAATATATGGTATACTATTTATATATTTTATGCTGCTTGTGCCTATTATCCCGCTTTTGACTGCTACTGCGACAACCTTTTTGCCAACCAGGTTTGCCGAGGAAAAATCCTTAAGCGCTGCCAGCAGCTCGCTTTCGCTTGCGGGCGAACCGGCATAAAAATCGCGATATGCGCTTAAGTCGATGCAGATGCCGTTCGTGCCCTCCAGCACCTTCCCTACCAGCTCCCGGTCGCAAGCGGCCACTATTTTCCCGTCCTTGCCGTCGTGAATTTTAAGGTACATAAAATTATTTGGCAGGCTGTCTATTAAATCGTTTGTTTTATCCGCAGCATTCCTTCTTTTGCCTTTATTCTGCTGAGCATATTGGCGGCAAGCGCGTTGTTGTCAAAAAACTCCACGCTGGAAGCGCCGCTCTGCTCGATGTAGAACGCCAGGTCATCAAAGTCTGCGTGGTTGCTCAGCGCGAAAGCCCTGTCGGCGTTATATCTGAATTTAAGCGCCCAGCCGGTTGCGATCGCACTTGCAGCTTTCCTGCCGAAGGCATCCTCAAGTTTTTTGGCAAATGTCCTTTTTGCGATCCGCGGCGGCACAACCGCAACAAAGCCGTGCTCCATCGCCTCTGCCGCTTCTTCACTTTCTACCTTAATGCGGTCCAGCTTGAAACCGAAAGACTCATATATGCGGCAAAATCTGTCCGTTTTTTCAGTAACTATCGGCGCTATTCCGCAGTATTCGTTCAGGACCCTTATTATGTCTTGCGCCTTTCCAAGTTCATACGCGCCTATGACAACATTTTTCTCCTCGTTTTCGTCCATCCATTTTTTTATTTCATCGTAGACCGAAAATGGGTCCTCAAACCGGTATTCCGGAGAAAAATACGTGGATTCCATTATCAGCCGGTCGCATTCCTCAATGCTGGCACGGAAGCCGAATATGTTCGGCTTGAGCGAGAAATCGCCGGTATATACGATTTTTTCCGTGTTCTCGAGCACAAGCTGTCTTGCGCCAAGTATGTGCCCGGCATCAGCCAGCCGCGCTCCAGGGATGTTCGCGCACTGTTTTTCAAGCCCGGCAAGCTCAAGCGTCTCCCTGCTCGCAAGCACCCTTTCCGCCCTTGCACCGGCAAGATGGTCGCTGTGGGCATGGGAAACGAACGACAGAGGGGCAGGGCTGTCGAGGCCTATCTCTTCATCAAGGTGCACCAGTCGCATACAGTCCATTACAACTTAATTATTTTAATTATTTGCTCTTGTGCAACAGTTTTTGCGAAGCAAAAATTGACGAAGAGACGGTTTCATCCCTTAATAGAATGTTTGATTATTTCCAGATTACAAGACTTAGTTTTTTTACACCACTCTTCACATTTTTTTGCCCAATAGATATTAGCAAAAATACAAAAACAAGCACAAAAATAACAGTTTGCTCTTGAGAAATAGCATGCTCTATTTAGCAATTTAAATTTGTACCTGCCTACTTGCTTGGCACGAGCGTGGTGAAACAGTCAAAGCCGTTCTTTTTGAGCGCCCGTTCTATCCCCATCGCCGCAACGCGGTCCCTCGCGAGCGCGATGCAGCAGCCGCCCCCTCCGCCACCGGTTAATTTGGCTCCAAGTGCACCGGCTGAAAGCATAAGTTCGACCATATTGTCATTTTTTTCATCAGATACCCCTATCTCGCGTAACAGCTGTTGGTTTTCATTCATCAGCGTACCGACCTCTTCCACTTTTCCTTTCTCGAGCGCAGTCACCCCTTTATAAGTTAATTGGGCTGCCTCGTCCAAAAGTTGGTTGAACTTTTCCTCGTCATCCTCTTTGAGTTTTTCCACTTCCCCAACCATCTTGGCAGTGGGGCTCAATTTTCCGGTGAAGCCTACGACAAATGTGAATCGTTTTTTTACTTCGATCTGTTTTGTTATCGCATCCTTCCCTTTTTTGAAGAGAATCACGCCGCCATAAGTTGCAATATAATTGTCTATGCCAGAAGGGTTACTATGAAATTCTTTTTCGCCTTCAAATGCAAAAGTGTTCAGCTGCTCCTTGTTAAGTTCGATATTCTTATACGCCGCAAGGGCTTTAACAAGTCCGATACAGAATGCTGCTGAAGAACCCAAACCTCCGTGAGTGGGAAGGTTTCCGCTTAGATAAACTTTGAACTTTTCATTTATGCCCATTGCCCTTTCTATAGCGGCTATCGCTCTTAAGCTCATTTCAGGTATTACCGTTTGTTTTGTTATTATTTCGTTTTCTTCCGCAGGCTCGATCTCGACAATCGCCTTGTTGTCTATCGCCGCCGCAATTGCAGGCGCGCCATGCACCACGAAATGCTCCCCAAAAATAATGATTTTTCCATTGCCTTCTCCTTTTATTTTTTTCATATTTCTCTCACCTTGGTATCCTGCCTCTCGGCTTTTTCGGCTTGAGGTCCGGATAAGCCTCCATAAGCACCAAGGGCGTCAGATATGTGTAATAACCAAGATTCTCAAGAGCTTTTGTCAGCAGCACGGCATTGCCGGCTGTTTTTTCTATTATTTCAGCAGCAGCCGCAAGCGATTTTCTTTTTCCGGCCGCGATTTTCTTTGCTTCGCCCTCAATTGCCGCATAACCTGCTTCGGCAAGCTGGAAGGCCTTGTTTACGGCGCTCGCGTTGGCGCCCGCTATCGCTCCGGCAACTTCCCAGTCCGCTTCCACTTCGGCGAGCGACAGCTTTTTTATCGCAAGCCAGCCGCGGTATTTTGCAATAAAGACAATTTTGCCCCCCTCTTCGTATTTTTCCGCATTGAGCTTCAGCGGCAACTTTGGCTTAGTTTCTATTCCGGAGCGCGAAAGCAACAGGTTAAGAAAGCAACTTTCCACGGCAGGCATCAGTTTTTTGTCCTTCATGCATTCTTCCAGCTTTTTTTTCAGGTTGCTTTCTTTCAGGAAGGCCGCAACTTCATTTATTCCGTTTAATTTTTTTGCGAGGCCATCAACCTTTTCGTAGTCAATTCCGGAAAACCGGTACCCCGCCTGCTCGATTTTTTCGCTTATGTGCAGAAGCGCCGCCGCAACATCGCCACTGCCTGCTTTAGAGAGGTCGAATCTTTCCGCAAAAGCAAAATCCCTGTATTTTCCGCTGAATATGAGCTCCTCGTCCCCAAGCATACTGCCACCATTTTTGCTCTTATGTCTGTGATATTGCTTTTTAATCATTTCTTTTATTTAATCTTGAATTATAGCCCCTGTGGCTCAGTGGTAGAGCGCGTGCTTGGTAATCTATTTCTGGAAGGCGGCAGAATCTGAAAAGCACGAGGCCGCGGGTTCAATTCCCGCCGGGGGCTTGTTTTGGAAATGCGCCTCAGTGCGCATCAGGCTTTTTGTATTTGTTGACAATTTCGTCATAAGCCCTTTTGATCCTGTGTATGAATTCCCGGTTGTTCTCCATATTTACATAAAGATAGTGCGCGGCTTCGCCTTCAGTGGCGATTTCGTGCCATCGCCTGGTTCTTATCTGGATTTCGTATTTTACCATGTTGTCGTCGCGCGGATCAATGTCAAGATGCCAGCTTTTGTAGCCATTGTCCTTGTCTTGGAACTGCTCGTGTATGGCAGGTGAGCCGCCTAGGGAGGAATTTATTTTCACAATCGGGTCAAGCATGTTTTTCACGTTTTTGCTTATCTCTTCCTGCTCTTCCTCCGGCAGTTCACCCATGTTTTTTCCTTTGATTTTGTTTATGATGACCCTCATAGCAACCAGGTCGTTGAACAGTTCAAAAGGGTTCAGCCAGCCAAACACCTTTTTTTGCCTTTCCATCTGCTTCTCCGAATCAGGTCCGTTGGGAAATATTATGCCGGGCTCCACGACAGTTATCTTAAACGCGAGTTTTTTCATCTGCTTGCCAAGATGCTTGCACACGCGGAGCTGGATGGCTGCGTCAACTTCGAGTTTTTTCAGCGTGCAGGAAACGATTTTTTTCAGTTTTCTCATGACCGCTTGCGTGCACTTCAGCCTTTTTTTTGTTTGCTCCGATTCATTGAACTTCACTATAAAGTCATATATCGCAGGGTGGTTTACTGAATACGCCTGCAAAAAAATGTCTCCGGAAACAGAAGGATAGCCGAAAAGTTCGGCAATCTGGCCGAACAGCGATTCGCTGAAGGTCGCTATGTTCCTCATCGTCAGGTTCGCTTCTTCTTTTGACGCATAGTGGCGGAAAAGCGAGCCGGCCGGGTTTTCTTTTGCGATGAATCTTCCGGTTGTCGCCCAGTCAGCGTGGGTTTGCGCCAGGTCTATCAGTATCGCAAGCAGCGCTTTTGGCGGCTGCCCGTTGTCCAGCAATCCAGCCAGCCTTGAGACGCTGTCGCTGTTGAAATTCTCGCTTCTGATGAGCGTGATGATCCTTGAGAAAGCCTCCAGTTCCGCATAAACGCTGGCAAGCCGCAGGGGCTGCGGCCTTTCGGCGCCGAGGTTTTTTTCAATGTTCTCAGTATTCAGCGTATGGTAAAGTATGACCTGTGACAGGACATAATGGAGATTCATTGTCTCGCTGTCAGCGGCGACCCTTCTGCTTATTATGCCGGGGTTTACCATCTTGGCTTTTTTTGCGTATGCCAAAACGCGTTTTCCGTGCTCGTATAATACCAGCTGGCCGTGTTTTTTGAAGAAATTTCTGGCTATGATGCTGCTCCCCTTAAGGGTTGACGGCTGGCAATCTGGCTGTATTGGAATTTGTTTCATAATAATATCCCTTCTAAAACAATTTAAAAAAGTTTGCCTTTTTGAGCTCTTTTATGTTCCTGCTCCCGGTAAGGAATGCGGTAATGCGCATCTGCTCCTTCCATTTCCCAATCTCGGCTTTGAGCCGTTTCATCACAAGCGCTTTCAGGAAAGGCTGTGCAGCCCCTGCCATATCCGCGCCAAGCGCGAGCGCCTTCGCCGCGTCTATCCCGCTTCTTATCCCCCCGCTCGCGATGAGCGGCAGTATGCCCCTGCACATGGCTATGCAGTCCGGCGTCGGTATACCCCATTCTTCAAAACCTTCAACCGCGTTCCTGTTGCGCGCGTATTCTATCTTGCTCCACGAGGTCCCGCTGGCTCCGGCAATATCTATCCAGTCAACCCCCGCCCCTGCAAGCTTTGCCGCAACTTCTGCGCTTATGCCCGCGCCGGTTTCTTTGACGATTAACGGGGCATCAAGCCATTCCGCGCATTTTCCTATTGACTCCAGAACGCCTGAATAGTCCCGGTCGCCCCCGGCCTGTATTACCTCCTGCAAGGGGTTGAGATGGATGGCAAGGGCATCCGCTTCAACCGAAGAAACCAGGAATTCAATCTGTTCGCGCGAATATTTTTTTATCTGGGCTGCGCCTATGTTTGCAACAAGCGGAATGCCCGGGGCAACATGCCTTACCTTGTAGGTCCCAATGGAAGATGGCTGTTCCATCATCGCGCGCTGCGAGCCGAGCTCAAAGGCGATATTATGCTCCTGCGCGGCTTCGGCAAGCTGTTCATTCATTTTCTTGGCCCCCGGGTGGCCGCCGGTTATTGCGGTAATCACCAACGGCGCGCTTATTTTTTTCCCAAGGAATTCAGCGGACAGGTCTATGCTGTCCAGGGAGCATTCCGGCAGGGCATTGTGCATAAGGGCGAAGGAGTCAAAGCCGTTTCTTGTCCTGTACTGCATGTCGTCCTTCAGGGATAGCATGATATGGTCTGCTTTCCTTCTGTTGATTTCCACAAAAAACACCTATCTTGCCAGCGGATATTTTTCCATGTACATTTCGGTCTGGAGCACGATGAGGAATGGCAGAAAAACCACGGAATTGAGCAAGAGCACCAGAAACTGGGCGTATTCGCCGGAAAAAACCACGTCTCCGAACAGCTTTGAAGCCGAAAGAAGAAATGCCGCCAGCAGCAGCCAAAAAAATACCAGCCGCGGTTTTCTTGTGGAAAGATAAACAGAACGGCTTATCGCCGAATCAATATCGGAATTGTCAATGACTATCGCAGGCGGTATGAAGAAAAGCAGGAACGACACGATGAAGGAAAATGCCGGATAAGCGATTGACTGGAATGGCACGTCGTACAGGAAGATGTTAAAAAACAGGTGCAGCAGGACAATGGCGGTAAAGAGGACAAATATCTTCGCAACGTGGTTTTTGATGGCATCCATCATCTCGCTTGTTGTTTCGTTCAGCGTTCTCCTTGAGCGTATGAGTATGTTTATGTTGACTATGGTGTCCGCGATTATGAAGAGCGAAATCGCGTAAGCGAATGTTGTCAGCGCTATGTCCGGGAGCGAGAATTCCGGCAGGCTGCCGGTACGCACGAAAAGCCCGCCGGCTGCCAGATATGTCGGAGCCGGCACAAGGAGGGGTATGGCAAAAGCAAGAAAAAACGGAAGGGAGAATAGGGCGATGAGCAGAATTTTCTGCAGGTAGAATTCAAGCGAATAAAAAAACACTCTTTTGATTTCACCAGGCATAAAACCACCGTTTACTTATTCATCTTTTTTACGCTCCCAACCTTGTTATTCTTCAATATCTCCACAACATAATAGTAGTCCGCGTCCTCCGAATCCCAGGTTATGCTCCACCCATCCCGGCTTTCGCTTACCGCCGCCTTCGTGTCCGGATGCGCTTTCAGGTAAGCGTCAACCGCCTCAGTCCCGTTGAATGAGTGCGATGCGATTATTGCCTCTTCCGGGAAAACAAGTATGCAGTTCGGGTCGGTGCAGACCTCGCAATTGGCGGTGATGATTTCCGGCTGCCTTGGCACGAAATTTTGGACAGGGTAGTTGTAAAAGATGTGCATCCTTTCCGGGCAGGGGGTATTCTGGTTTTTCGTAACTTTCGCCTTTATCTCAAAATACTGGCTGCCTTCCTTGTTTGTCATCCTTTGCACGCTTATTACCCCTATGTCGGCGCCCGGATATTTTGAATGGAGGTCCTCCACGACAAACTTTGTCGCGTCGCCCTCTACGATGTTCGTCTTGAAGAATTCGGCTATCTTCACAGCGGACACTACCACTAAAATTAGTGCTATTAACAGCAATATGTCTTTTTTTGACATGGTTTAACATCGCACGAAGTGTTTTTTATTCTTTCTCTTTCAGCGACATTATGGCTTCGGCTATGTTCCCTTTTGCTTTCCTCAGCGCTTCCCTGGCTTTTTGTTCGGAGCAGCCGGTCTGCTCCGCCACAAGCCGGACATCCTCGTCCCTGATTTTTTCCTCAAAAGCCATGTTTCCGCTTACCTGCAGGGACTTCTGGCCGCGCATGTCTATCTCAATCACTTCCGGTTCGGTGACAATGTAGTTCCCCTCGCCCGTCTCTATTACAACCCTTTCGGCTTCTATCTTGCGCGATTTTATGCCCATCTGGCGCATCATCTGCTCCATTTTCTTGGCGTCAATCCCGCCCGGAGGCATCATTGTAAAACCACCATTGCGCAATCACTTGAACGCTTCCATTCTTTCAGATTTTCTGATTTCGACGCGTTTCATCTTTGTCAGCTGTTTTAGCCTGTTAAACAATTTGGAAGACATGTGGCCGTATATCAGTTCCTGCATAAGTTCGTCAAATGTTTTTTCTTCAGCCATCTTCTTTATTGCTTCAACGAGGGCATTCCTGATGTTTCTTCTTGTGTTTTCGCTCACCTTTGAGGCCGTTACCGCAATTACCTTTATGCTTACATTCTCCCCATCCTTAGTCTTTATCTTGACTGTTTCGTGGATTAGCGTTTTTCCCCTTCTGGCGAATGTTTTTATTAGCGAAGGTGAGATCTCGTGCCCGATTATTTTGGTGTTGACATTGCTTCCGTTCACCTCGGTTATCCTGAAAAACAGGTTCGTGAACATTGCTATCTGCGATGACGCCCCGCCCATCCCGAGCTCAAGCAGGCTTGTTTTTACTATCCTATTGACAAGGTTTTTCTCATCGCTGGAAACAATCTCGCCAATCGGCTTATGCTCAAAAGAAGCCGGGGCAAGGATGGCGAACCACCTTTTTGCCTTCCATTTATCAACGATCTTGGTTCCTTTTTTTCCTGCCATGGAATCCCTCATTTGACTAGCAATTCGGCCTGCTCGGCATCATACTTCCAGTCCTGCGGCAGCACCTTTTGCTTTTTCAGGTATTTTGCAAGCCTGTTTATTTTTGACACGACGTGTAGGTATTTTGTCCTGTTATGGACATCCTTCTTTGAGCCTTTCAGGTGCTTGTTTATTCTCACAGCCTTTTTTATCAGGTCCAGAAAGTCCTGCGGATATTGCGCGGCCAGGCCATTTTTTTTCAGAAAAGCCGAGAGCCTCATCCCAAGAAACGGATAAACGCTTGGAATGCCGTACTTGTCCCTGAGCAGCAGGCCTATTCTCGCCGGCGGCATGCCTTCCTTTGCCATCTTTGCTATGATTTCCTCAACCTCTTTTTTCCCAATGCCAACCCAATCCGGCTTCACCCTGCTCTTTGGCATTTTCGTGCCAGATTTGCCTTTTTTTCTTGAGTGCAACCTTGCCATTAACGTTTCACCCCGCTTTCATTTCCGTAAATATGACTATTCTTCAAATAGTCAATAAAAAGCGAAATGGATTTATATCTATGCGAGAGGTTGTTTTTTAATTCTATGTTTTCAGCGAAGGTCTGCCCATAGCCGGCCGGGATGAAAACAGGGTCATAGCCGAACCCTTCCTTTCCCGCCTCTTCTTCGGCTATGCTGCCGCCGCAGACCCCCCTGAACGAAACTATCTCTTCCCCATCCTGCGTGAATGAAACGACTGTTTCAAAACGCGCGGAGCGCTCTTTCTTCCCTTCCAGTAGCTTCAAGAGCCCCGCGTTGCCGATTTTTTGCTGCACCCACGCGGAATAAGTTCCGGGAAAGCCGTTCAGCGCATCTATGAAAAGCCCGGTGTCCTCAACAAAAACTGGCTTTTTGAGCAGCGCGTATGCCGCGGCAACCGCCTCCCGCGAGATCTCGCCCAGGTCGTCTGAACGTATTTCCCGGTGGGCAAAAGCAAAGTGCCTGGGGCGGAAGCCTGCCGGCGCGCTTTTTGCGAATACTCTTCCGGCTTCAATGAATTTGTGCTGGTTTGATGTTGCAAAAAATATGTCCATACCCACCAGCATTATTGTTCAAGGAAGAACTGGGCTGTCGGCGGCTCAGGCTTCTCCCCCTTTCTTTCCCTTATCTGCCTTATCACTTTGGCAACCAGCTCCTTTGGCATTGGATGGTAGCCGGCATATTCCTGATACCAGATTGCGCGGCCCTGCGTTACGCCGCGAAGGTCGTTGGCAAAGCCGAACATTTCGGCAACAGGAAGCAGCGTCGTTATGGTGGTGTTTTCGCCCTCCTGCTGCATGTCTATCAGCTGGCCTCTCCTGCCGTTCGTCAGCGTTATCACGTTTCCGGCGTATTCCTGCAGCGTGTTTATCAGTACTTTCTGTTTTGGCTCAAGCAATGAGGCATTTGCCATAAGCAAAGCCGCATAAATCGCCCTTTTTATTGTTGGAATCATCTGCGCCGGTCCGCGGTGGACATTGTCTTCGTGCAGCGTGGCGTCAACAAGCTTGACCTTGACGCCCGTTACCCTTTCCTTCGCAAGCGGGCCCTGGTCAAGCGCTTCCTCAAAACCCTGGATGATGAGTTCTTCAACTTCGTTCAGGTACTGGATGCCTTTTGTTGCGTTTATGAAAATGCTCGCGTTGTGTATGTCATAGACATTCTTGGCTTCCTCCCTGTCCATCCCAAGCGAGATGAGCTTTTCTGATATTTCCTTGCCTTTCGGCCTTCCTTCTTTTATGCTTCCTTCGGTTATCGCATTTATGATTGCCGGCTCCAGCGGCTCAACGGTAACTTTCAGGCGGTTATGCTTGTTCGGTGATTTTCCTTCAACAACCGGCGATTTGCCGAAAATCGCCTCCCGGTAAACAACAATCGGGGGGGAGGTTACGATGGGTATTTTCTTCTCGTTTTTTATCTTGTATTCTATTATCTCAAGATGGAGCTCGCCGTTTCCGCTTATGAGGTGTTCGCCGGTCTCGGCAAGCTGGACTTTCAGGGTCGGGTCCTCCTTTGATATGCTCCTGAGCGCTTCTATCAGCCGCGGAAGGTCTTTCTGCTCTTTTACATCTATGGATTTCGTGATGACCGGCTCGGAGTAGTGTTTTATCTGCTCAAACGGCTCTATGGGTTCGGCGGATATCGTCTCGCCGACATAAATGTCTTTGAGGCCGACCACCGCCCCTATGTTGCCCGCCGTAACCCGCTCGGCCGGGACCCGGTCCGGGCCCATATAAATGCCTACCTGCTGGACCTTGCCAAATGTCTTTTTTGAATAGATGTAAAGCTCCTGCCCTTTTTCTGCCGTGCCTGAAAAAAGCCGCAATACCGCGACCTCGCCGGCGTGCTCGTCGTAAACGATGCCAAAGCAGACGCCAACAGTTTTAGCTTTCGGGTCGCAGGCCACCATCGCCTTTCCGATATCGCTGTTCAAGTCCCCTTCTTTCCACAGCACCGGGATACGGTAGGGCTGGGCTATGTTTGGCGGAGGCAGGTGGGTTATTATCATCTCAAGAAGAACCTCGTCAAGCGGGCTTCTTTCAACAAGGTATTTGTGATCGCCTTCTATGCATTTCTCATACATCTCCTTGAAAGTGATGCTGAACTTTTTCATTGACTTGATTGATAGCGCCCATTTGTTGAAAGCAGTGCCGAACGCGACATTTCCCTTGTTTACATCTATCAGCCAGTCATCCTTCTTGTCAGGCGGCGCGTTTGTGGAAATTATCTTGTTTACCTGCATTATTATGTTCAGGAATCTTTGCTGCATCTGCTTGGAGTCGAGCTTGAGCTCGTTGATGAGCCGGTCTATCTTGTTTATGAACAGCACCGGTTTGGCCCTTTCTTTCAGCGCCTGCCTGAGGTTGGTCTCCGTCTGCGGCATAACCCCCTCCACTGCGTCAACAACCAGGCAGATGCCGTCAACAGCCCTCATCGCGCGGACGACGTGAAAACCGAAATCCACATGGCCCGGCGTGTCTATCAGGTTTATGAGATAATCCTTGCCTTCAAAAGAAAAGCCCAGGGAGATGTTGGCAGATTTTATCGTGATGCCCCTCGCCTGCTCCTGCTCGTCAAAATCAGTCCATCTTTGCGCGCCTGCGAGCTCCTTGCTTATCAGGCCTGCGCGGGCGACAAGGCTGTCGGTCAAAGTCGTTTTTCCGTGGTCCACATGTGCGACGATTGCCACGTTGCGCACGTTGTCAATATTTTCCATCATTTTCTGAACTTCTTCAACTACGAATTCCTTTCGTGCCATATTTCATCCCACCAATGAAAATTAAGAAAAGCTATCTTGCGCTTCTTGCGATGCGCTCGATTTCATCCTTCTTTTTTATCGCGTAGCTGTTCTGCAGGTCCCCCTTTGCCGTGAATATTATCTCGTCTGCCAGGGAAGTGGCGAGCGTTTTTTTCTTGTTAAAGGTGCCCATAAGCGCTGCAAGCGTGATATTTCTCAGGGCAAGGTCGAGCCTTCTTGTCGCGGACACGTCAACTGCGATCTGGTAGCTCACGCCGCCGTAGGATACCCTCGTAACGTCCTCGTTTGGCGCGGCGTTTTCCAGCGCCCGGACAAGCACCTGGACCGGGTTTTCCTTTGTCTTTTCCTCTATCATTGCGAAGGTCTTTTCAACAGTCCTCATCAGTCTTAGTTTTTTGCCCTGAAGCCTGCCCTGGGTGCGGATGACCTTGCCGGAGGTCTTCTCTCCGGTTCCGCCCCTCATGAGCTTGTTGATGAGCCGCTCAACTATGTTCACCTCCATCTTCCCGAAGGTTTTCTTTTTGTGCCTGGCGAATGTGTGCGGAACGCTTACCTGCCTTAGCGATATCACCTGCGCAAGGCTCCTGTCATTTATCGTTATCCCGTCAAGCGGATATTTGCCAAATAGCTTGTCCATCGCTTCACCTCTTCGGCTTCTCCTTCTTTCCTTTTCTGAGCATCTGCAGGTCCGCGTTGTTGACCGCGACTACCTTGTACCTGACGCCCGGGATGGAGCCCATCTGCCCCCTTTGAGAGCCGCCCAGCCCGGCGATGAGAACCTCATCGTGCTCGTCTATGAAAGAGATGCTCTTGTCCCTTACTGCGTGCGCGCTTACGATTTTTCCGTTCTTCACGAGCTGAACCTTTACGCACTTGACCAAGCCCGAGTGCGGCTGCTTTTGCTCAAGCACTATCTTTTCCAGCACTATCCCTCTTGCCTGGGGCGCGCCTTCCAGCGGGTCAAACCTCTCCTTCAGCCTGAGCGTCTTTCTCTTGAAGCGCTTTGAAAGCCACCTTCTTTTTTTCCTGTTTCGCAGCAGGTTGCGTCCTGCAAACTCTCCATTCTTTCCTTTCTTGCCCATCAATCCACCTTAAACAATAATTTATGCTGTTTATACGAAAAAACTCGTGTTTTATTTTTTTACTGGCGAGGGTTTATAAACATTGCTTTTGCAAAAGCAAAATATCACATATTGTTTTGTATCGGTGGTCACCTTGAAAAATTGTCTGTTGTTCGGTTTGGTTGTTCTGGCGTCCAGCCTGGCTGTTTTGTCCGGCTGCATCGAACTGCCGCCGTTGCCCGGCGGCGAAACCGCGGCCGCAAACGGGAGGGGGCAGAATTGCACTATTATATATGAAGAGGAATCTTATCCGGCAGTGGCGTGCGAGAACCTTTCGGTTGCAACACAGGAATGCAGCAGGAAGGAGCTCCTTTACACCGCGGGCCAGGTGCAGGAGTATGATATTTGCATGGCAGGAGACGGCTGCGCCGGCAAAAATCTTGAAGAATGCATGGACAAATGCACGCGCGCAAACAAGCGGTGCGTGCTTGAGATAACAAACAACGACAATGCCAGCGGCACCTGGACAGTGGGCGCGACTTTCATCCAGGGGAAGGCCGTGTATGTGAAGGATCCGCAGACAAAGAGGATAGAGCCCGGCAAGAAGGAACTGTTTGATTTTGTGCAGATATACAGCATCGAGCCGGGCAAGGTTACCACCACGACCTGCACCGTGGCAGTGCTTTATCCCGCCTATGCCGAGGAATGCAGGACAATAACGCGGGTAACCGAAGTATGCGGCAATGTTACCGAGACGAGAATGATAGAAAAAGAAGTATGCAACTAGGGGGATGCAGCCAGCGCAGCATCAGCGGTGATTGCTTGGGGGGAAAATGCGCTCCAGTCATAACCATCCATTATGCCGAAATCGCGCTAAAGGGAAAGAACAGGGGCAGTTTTGAGAAGGCATTGCTGGAAAACATAAGGCGAAAGCTCGTAGAGGGAGGTTGCCGGGCGATAGAAAGAAAGGCATCAAGGATGATAATCCGCCTGGACGATGCGGAGGGCGCGCGGCCGATAATGGACAAGCTGAAATGCGTTTTCGGCATCAGATGGTTCTCGTTCGGTTATGCGGTCGGAAAGGACTTCGAATCGTTGGAAAGGGCTGTTGCCGATATCGCTGAAACGCACCGGGGCAGAAAAATAAGGATAGAGACCAAGAGGGTTGACAAAAAATTTCCGATGACTTCGCCGGAGGTTGGCAGGCATCTTGGCAGAATGCTTGAGAAGATGGGATTCAGCACGGACATGAAAGACGCTGATGCGGAGTTGAATGTTGAGATACTTGATGACGAGATAATCGTTAGCGGCAGCAGGGAAGACGGGCTGGGCGGGCTGCCGGTCGGGAGCAGCGGCAGGTTCCTGTGCCTTTTTTCCGGCGGCATAGACTCGCCGGTTGCCGCATGGCTTATGATGAAGCGCGGCGCCGTTGTCGACCTTCTGCATGTGCACGGAATGATGGACAGCGCCGCAGTGAAAAAAAGCAAGATAGCGAACATATGCGAAAAGCTTGCGGAATATTCAGGAAAAGAGATGGGGCTGTATCTTGCACCATACGACGAGTTTTACGCAAAATCCGCCGTGCTGCCTGCAAGGGAGGAGGCAGTGCTTTTCCGCAGGTTTCTCATCAGGCTTGCGAACAGGCTTGCCGAAAAATTCAACTACGCGGGGATAATCACTGGGGACAGCCTTGGGCAGGTTGCATCCCAGACAGCTGAAAATATCGCGGCGGCGGATGCGGTGGCTGAAAAGCCGGTCTATCGCCCTCTTGTCGCAATGGACAAGGAAGAGATAGTGGCGCTGGCGCAGAAAATAGGGACCTACCTGCCGTCAATAGAGAAATACAAGGACTGCTGCTCTCTTGTTGCCCGCGGCAGCCCTGCGACAAGGGCAAAAAAGGAGAGGCTGGAGGAGGCTGAGAAGAGAATGGCGATTGATGAAGTAATAGAAAAAACGCTGGGCAAAACAGAGTTTTTGCATTTTCCTTCGCGAAAACAACACAATTCTTTATAATGTTTGCTATGTAATGTTTGTTGTGCAGTAAAAATAAGATTTGCTTTTCAGATGGTGGAAAAATGGCAGTCAGATTTCTTGTAAAAGAAAAAAACCAGATAGAAATGGAGATCACCGGCATTGATACCTCGCTGCTTTGTTATCTGGTGGAAAAATTGAACGAGACTCCGGGCGTTGAGTTTGCAGCCACAAAAAAAGAGCATCCGCTGGTGGATGTCCAGAAACTCATAGTAAGGACAAAATCGGAAAACGCGGCCAGTGTCACGCTGAAAGCCCTGAAGGAAATAGAGGGCGAGACCGAGGATTTCAAGAAAAAGTTTCAGCAGCTTGTGAAATAGCTGGTGCGATGGACATCCGGGAAGAGCTCAAAAAAAACAGCGGCCTAATGCTTGTGCTGGCCACTCTTTTTGTTTATGTGCTTGCCAAGATGGTTCTGCCCGGCCAGCCGGGGCTTGACCTGCTTGCCGGAATGGCGATATTCGTTGAAATGATGCTATTGGTCGGCATGGAAGTCCGCGAAGGGGTGAAAAAGCACGGGTGGAAAAACGAGCTCGCAGACACCCTAATCGCGGTAATCGTCGCGCTCGCGGTATGGTTCGGCGCGCAATTCCTGCTGAACACCGGCACGCCCATATCCGCGGTGGTTTCGTGCAGCATGCTCAATGAATTGCAAAGAGGAGATTTCGTCATCGTCCAGGGAAGCGCCATAAGCGCGCCTGAAATAGAGATGACGACGGACGAGCTTGAAAGCATGGTGAACGGCCCTTTTGTCGTTCCCTACAACGGCAGAAACTACACATTTGACAAGCCTTTTAACAGCTATTGCCATTACCACAGGGGCGAGGAAATCTGCAATGCCTATCTTGCAGGCGAAGAGGGATTTACGGAATATGCCGGCCCTGCCGTTTACCATTACAAGGTCTGCGATGTCCGGTATATCGGCACGCAGATAACCGGGAAGACGCGGTGCCTTGATTATGCTGAGATAAAGGGGCAGAGGGTGCGGATGGCTGACAAAAACTCAGACATAATAGTCTATTCCCCAAGGCCTGCTGATTTATACAGCGTCGTTGGCGACATAGTGCACCGGGCGGTTGCAAGGATAAGAGTCGGGAATGAGACTTATTACCTGACCGGCGGGGACAACAACCCCGTGCTGGATAGCCAGACATATGACTATTATCTTGGAAAAGGGAATTTTCCCCCTTCAGGAGAAAATGTCCGCGGCAAGGTAATCGCAAGGGTGCCTTATCTTGGCTACCTCAAGCTTTTTGTTTTCGGCTTCTGGAAGGAAGACGAGCAGTGCGGATGGGTACTCGAGCGATGATGTTATTATTTATAACGCGCACGGCCATTCTCAAGGATCTTCTTCAGGCTTGTACTGGTAATCGATTAATGAGCGGATTATCTTCGCCTTTTTTTCGCCGAGCTTTTCAACCTGCTGCAGCTCTTCAGCGCCAGCGTTCATTACTGCACGCACTGAACCGAAATGCGCCAGCAGCGCGCGGGCGAGCTTCGGACCGACCATAGGCAGCGTTTCAACAATTCCCCTCTGGTGCTGTGACGGGGTGAGCGTCTTTCTTTTGGCGAAGACGGACAGGGAAAGCGGCTTGGCAAGCTGAGCGTGCTTTGCCAGATGAAAAATAACCTCTGCCGTTTCTTCCGTATCCTTAGTGAAGAACACCGGCACTCCGAAGTCCGATATTACCGCCGCATAAGCGCCCATAAGCGCCTCCCTGCGTATTATCTCCTTTTCGGGTTTTCCTTCAACGATGAGCACCGGCCGTGAAAAGTTTTCAAGGATATTCTGCACCTGCTTGAAGAGCCTGCCGTCAATTATGGAGACTTCAAAATCTTCAGCGGATTTTCTTTCCACTGCGATGTTTTCAGAGCACAGGAAGTCGCCAACTTCCAGCTGCCTTATTTCAATTTCCGCGCCCATTCCCCCCAATGCCCTGATAATAAGTTCCGGCTCGCGATGGTCCGCGATTATTTTCGGCCGCTTCTCCCCGCTCACTCTTCCCACCGGACATAGGAGGTAATCTCGCCAAAGCTTATGCTGCAGCCGCTGAACCTGAAAGCGTAAAGCGTTGCCTCAAGCATCTCCTTCTCAAGGTCCCCGTACTTGCTGAAAAATCCGTTTTCATACGCAAGGACCAGCAGTTCACTGCTTCTCAGCACCGTCAGCCCCTCGGAATATTTTGAAAATTCCGCCAGGTTCGTCTTGTTCACCATTATGTTGATGTGCAGCTCTTCCTCAAGGTGCTCCTTTAGCCTGAATGGCGCCTCTATCAGCATCCGGGTGGTCCGCTCGTCCATTAGGATTGTCTGCGCGCCGATTTCCTTCGCCAGGGCAATTGTCTCAGTTTCGCCAATGTCAATCAGGTGTATAGGCTTGCCCCGCGCATACAGGATGCTGTTTCCAATTTCAAGAAGGCGCTCCCTCTCTCTTGCAATGTCATCAACGCCCACCACAGTCAGCACCTTGTCCTCTATCGCCCTTTTCAGGCGCAGCGCCGACTGCATGTACTTTTTTATGCCCTTCCGTAGCGGGTAAAGGACTATCTCCTCCTCAACACCGGGCGAAATGGCGAACTGAAAGCCGAACTTTTTGTTGAAGAAATAAAGAAGGTCGCACGTGCAGGAAGAAGTGAGGGTTATGAGCGAGCCTGAGTCGCAAACGACATACCTTTTTTGCATAGCACCATCTACTCCATCAGCTTTCTTGCCTTTTTAATCCGCTCCCTTATGTCCATCTCCTCTTTCAGGCGGTCGAACATCATGCTGTCGCCGGCGTATTTCTGTATCTCCTGCTGCCCGGCACCGCTTATTTCAGCGACCAGGCCGAGCGAGACCCCTTTTGCATACATCGTTGCCGCGCTTTTTAGCCTGCCTTTTGTGAGAAGTCCGATGAAAAACCTCCTGTCTTCAGCTTCCATAGAGTTTATTATTACCTCTATCTTTTTTATCAAATCCAGGAATTCCTCGTCGGTTTTTTTGCCCACGCCGGCCTCAATCTGTTTCAGCAGGTTTTCTATTTTTGCCAGCTCCTTTTCGTACTTATCGGTAAGGAAGCGCGGCTTGGAAAGAATCTTGGAAAGGACATAGGCGATTACGCTGAACTCGAAGAACAGCCTGCTGTTCCTCATTATCGCCTCTGACAGAAAATCATCGCCCGTTTTTCTCAGCTTTTTTTCGTTCTTTTTCTTAAAATTGCTGTATAATGCGGATATGAGAGTATGAAAGACCAATCCACCACCACAATGCAAAGGTTTATAAATTGTATCATGATTATATCATGATAGTTGCATGACACTATTGCAACATTCCGATCGTACGGCAAAAAAGCCGCACGGGCCGGTGATCAATATGGATGATAATAAGGACAAACTATATAAACCTAACGGCAGGCAGGACTCAGACGGCAGCCTAAGGTACGAGATAGACCGGGACTTGCAGGAGAACGCGCAAAAATTCAGGGATCCGGTCGTGCTTGGCGAGCTGGTCTACAAGCTGCTTGAGGAACGGGAGAACACGAACAGGATACTCAAGAACCTGCTTGCAAAGATAGAGTCGCTCGAGCAAAAGCTCGGCACGGTTCCGGAAGAGCCGGGCGAGCTGATGGTGCCTGAGATAGACGAGAAGATAATCGCGTTCATCAGGGAAGCCGGAAAGGTGACCGCGGAGGATGTCCGCGCAAAGTTCAACTACAAGGGAAAGAACGCCGCTTCGTCCAGGCTGAACCGGCTTTGCGAGCTCGGGCTCGTCAGGAAAAGACAGGTCGGGAAGAAAGTTTTTTTCTTCCTTTGATATTTCGCTTATTAAGTACGGCAAGGGGCGACAAGCCAAAACTCCCGCCTCTCAACCCCCTATTTTTATTATTTGGCTGTCGCCCTTGCCATTGCGTTAACAAAGGCAAGGCGAAAAGAGTCGCGTGAACTCCTCCCACATCACCCAAAAAACGCGGCTCTTTTTACTTTTTTTTGCATTTTGGTTTTTTGAGAGGTTTTTTGCATGTCATAAGTCAGTTGCACTCCGACCTATTGCTGCAAAACAAAACTAAATCTGGCCCCCGCTTTGAAATACTTTTGCAATGTCTTCTATGCTTGGTGGCTTGACCTGCTCCAACGGGACGCCAATGAAATCTGCAATTTTTTTTGCTTTTTCAAATTCTTTTTCCTGCAAAAGGGTCGCTGAAGGCGCATATTCATATGACAAAACACGGCCGTCCCTGAGCAACAGCGCAATTGTATAAGAAACGGACATCCGTCTTCTTCTGAAAGAAACCTGCTTGCCGCCCGGTGTCCTGACCCTTGTGCTTCTAAATACCTCAAATTGGACCTTATCGACATCCTTTATCCCAAAAGACGCAGTCTCCTTTTTTATGATGCTTGCTATCGTAAAACTGCACTGGCCGGTTTTGTCAAGCACGATATTAAGGCTGTTTATTGTTGCAATGCCAATGAGGGCTGCTATTAAAAATATGCCCGCAAGCCCGGCAAAAAGAGGTTCGGTTTGCCACAGCCACAACATGGCTCCAATCGAGGCGACCGCGATGATTGACAAAATCACAAGATTTAACAAATTGGAATGCGAAACCCTCATCCTTTGAGCGCTTTCAACGATTACATCCATGTTAGGATATGTAGACTATCTTTTATAAATATTGCGAAATCCAGTCTAATATAGAAAAAGAAAACTAAAAGAAAAAAACCAAAAGATTATTGTGTTCTCGGCTTGACGTCAAGAACGACTCCCGCAGCAACCGTCTGGCCCATGTCCCTGATGGCAAACCTTCCGAGCGGCGGAAAGTTCTGGAATTTTTCAACAACCACTGGCTTGAGCGGCTGCACTTTTACTACAGCGACATCGCCGGTCTTGATGAAGTCCGGCTTTGTCTGCGCGGTCTGCCCGGTTTTCGGGTCCTTCTTTTCCACTATCTCGATGACCTTGCCTGCGAATTGCGCAGTGTGTATGTGGAATACCGGAGTATAGCCGACAGCGATTGCGGTCGGGTGGTTGATGACGACTATCTGCGCGGTGAATTCCGCGGCAACAGTCGGTGGACTGCTTGTCGGCCCGATCACGTCGCCTTTTTTTATGTCCTTCTTGTCAACGTTCTTGAGGTTGAATCCGATGTTGTCGCCCGGGACAGCCTGCGGCAATTCCTTGTGGTGCATCTCTATTTTCTTTACCTCGCCTTTTACGCCGGAAGGCATCACAATTACCGGGTCGTTGGGCTTCAGGACGCCTGTTTCCACCCTGCCGACCGGCACGGTGCCGTGGCCCGTTATCATGAAAACATCCTGTATTGGCAGCCTCAGGGGCTTGTCTACCGGTTTCGGCGGGACGACAAAACTATCCATGATTTCTAGAAGCGTCGGTCCGTTGTACCAAGGCATTTTGCCAGATTTCTTCGTAACATTGTCGCCCATATAGGCGGATACCGGGACAAACTTGACCTTGCTTAAGTCATAGCCTATGCCCTTCAGGAGCTTTTCCGCCTCTGCTTTTACCTTGTTGCATTCCGCTTCGCTGTAATTGACCGCATCCATCTTGTTCAACGAGACTGCAAGCTGCGGCACGCCAAGCACCTTCGCAAGGAAGGCGTGCTCTTTTGTCTGCGGCTGGATGCCGTCCTTCACGGAAATGACAAGCACCGCCGCGTCAGCCTGGCTGGTGCCGGTAATCATATTCTTGATAAAGTCCCTGTGGCCCGGCGCGTCTATGATGGTGCAGTGGTATTTCTGGGTTTCAAATTCCCTGTGCGCAACATCAATGGTAACACCACGCTCACGTTCCTCCTTGAGGTCGTCCATCACGTAAGCAAACTCGAAAGTTGCCTTGCCGAGTTTTGCCGCCTCCTCCTTCAATCTCGCAAGAACCTGTTCAGAGATGGCGCCAGTCTCGTAAAGGATTCTGCCCACGCTCGTTGACTTGCCACTGTCAACATGGCCTATAAAGACCAGATTCAGGTGCTCTTTCTGTGCCATATACAATACCTCCTCTCAAATCGTTTCGTTTTTTACCTTATTAGAATAAGGTGTAATTTGTGTTTAAGAAAAAACTTTTATAAAGCTTTCTGTTTTTTCCCAAAAGCTGGTTTCAGATCGTGCCAAGGCAGATGATTTAAAGGCAGATGATTTATAAAGATTATTCTAGATTAGTATGCGATGAGCAGTCGCAGATCGGCTTGCATTGCAGAGCGCGGGCATTACTTGGGGCATCGGCAGGTTTTCCTGATGCCGCTCATAATCCTGCCAGTCCTGATAACATTATTGTACTTTGGCGCCATTTTGCGTTTTGATGCGCCAATGGAAGACGGCGCGCAGTTGCCGGTTTTTGACGAGCAGAACGCGAGCGGGCAGGAACAAATTGCCATCTCCAATGAAACTGCAGCCTACGCTGATGCGGTTGAGCTTGTGCAGGAAGAGGGGGATTTTGCGGTCCTTGAGCACAGGGAAGGCAA
>JBBIHC010000012.1:1525-28847 GCA_037447235.1 Microcaldota archaeon | reverse complement strand
CAGGACGCCTAACAGCGATTAAGAGAGAAAATCCTGCAAATTTTCCCCAAATTTTTGGCTTCGCCAAAAACTTCTCTTAATCGCATATGTTCATTTCAATCGCTCGGGCGCCTATGAAAGAAGAATGAAATAGGTTTTACTAATTTTGAAAATAACTCTCTTGAAACGCTTATCGCATTAAATGTTCCTTCTCCTGACTTGCTTCTAGGTTTAGAATTTTTGTGATATTCATTAACATCAATAGCAACAATCCCATAAGAATTTCTCTTGAATCTGAAGATATTTTTGAACAATTTCTCATCTTCTTTGTATTTTATCAGATATGGAAATACAATAATTCCAGTCGTATTGAAAATTTTAGCCCACATTTTTAGAAATTTTACATCATCCAGCCCTACCCAATTTTCCCAATAGTTTTTGCCTGATTTTGATTCGTATGGGAATTGTTTTCCTTTAATGTCAATAAGAATAAGTTTTCCGCTTTTAGAAACAACAATAAAATCGAAATTCTTTACTTTTTTTCCTCCGAAAATCGGACGTTTTGCTTCATTTATTGCGATATAAAGGAATTGTCGCTCTCTTAAAAAATTCTCAAACATTAATTCATAATGGCTGTATGAGCCTTTTCTTTTTGTCATAATAGGTAATGCGATAAGCTATTTTAAATAACTTTTGAATTTTCGGCGCCCTCGCGACTTTGAGTTTTTGGGCTTCGCCCAACGTTGCCTAAAACTCAACCCTTCCAAGTATTCAGGGGAAATGAACAGCGATTTAACGGTTTCGCTCACCTGCGGTTCGCTCCACCCAAATCCTGCTACGCAGGACTTCGTTAAATCGCATATGTTATGTGCAATTGCTCGGCAGGACTTGAAGCCACATGATTGGTAAAATTTAAATATGCACTTATGTAATTACAATTAGAAGAATATGACTTTTTTAAAATTTCTAAGGCGACGTTGGAGCGCCATTGGTCTTTTTTCAGCAATGGTCGCGGGAGTTTACCTAATATTTGCTTGGAATGAACTTGCCTTTTTACAAAAGCTTCTTCTTCTCAACTTTATTGTCGTTCTTATACATCAATTTGAAGAGTACAGCTGGCCAGGAGGTTTTCCAGCAATCGCGAATATGGTTTTGATGAAAAGTGCAAAGCCGGACCGCTATCCGCTGAACCAGAATTCGTCCATGGTGGCTAATCTTATTTTTGCATACGGCTTCTATATGGTCCCGGTCTTTTTCCCCAACGTGATTTGGTTAGGTTTGGCGCCGGTTCTGCTCGGCTTAACTGTGCAATTCTTCGGCCACGTCATTTATGCGAACATGAAGCTAAGAACTTTCTACAGTCCAGGCACCGCCTCCACCGTTTTTGGTTGGCTTCCAATTGGTGTGACTTACATATATTATATTGTAGCAAATAACATGGTGAACTTGTGGGGTTGGTTGCTTGCAGTAGCGTGGATGGCTGTCTTCGTGTTCCTCGACTTTTATATAATTGAACAAAAATTGCTAGGTGGCAAAAATTCACCTTACCCCTTTGACAAAGACCAAATGGAAAGCGGGGGTGTTAAGAAGAAACTTGAACTTGCCAGACGTTAAGGAGAGATGAACTTTCAATTCTGCTCATAACGTCGGGTCTTGTGACCCCATCTATTGATATATAGTCCTGCCTCGCAACTTTCTCGCCTTCGGCTCGAACCACGTTGCACTCTCGCCTGTCGGCTCGGGGCACATAACAGCGGACAAACGGCTAAAGTCTTACAGACTTTCGCCCAAATTTCTTTCGCTACGCTCAAGAAACTTCGTTTATCCGCAAATATTATAGGTGACGTTTACCTTACAGCCCACTATTTTGATTCTGCGCCCGGGCCCAGCTTGCCCCGCTTAATGCCTCTGCTTTGCTTGCTGTAGTTTTCTATTGCTTTTTTCAGCGCCTGTATTCCCATCACCGAGCAGTGGAATTTCACTGGCGGCAGGCCGTCAAGCTCTTTGACGATGTCCTCGTATTTCATACTCAGGACCTCATCCGTGCTCTTTCCCTTTGCCATCTCGCAAAGCGCGTCAGAGGCGGCTATTGCTGCCACGCACCCATAGGTCTGGAATTTGGCGTCCCTGATTATCCCGGACCTGTCCACTTTTATGTAAACCTTTATGACATCGCCGCACGCGAGGTTTCCAACCTCGCCTACGCCGCTGGGATTTTTTATCTCGCCTGCTGATTTTGGATTCTTAAAACGCTTAAGAGCTTTTTCCGAATACACTTCCAAGCACCTTCTTTATCGGTGAAAAACTGCGGAGTTTTTTCACCGCATCTCCGGTTTTCTGTATTGCATAATCAATGTCCTCTTCCGGAGTAAACCTGCTTATTGACATCCTTATGCTGCTGTTTACGTCGCCGTCGCTGAGCCCTATCGCCTTGAGCACGTGGCTTTTCTCAAGCGAGCGCGAGGAACAGGCGGAGCCGGTTGATGTTTTTATGCCTTCCTGCTCCAGCGCCATCCCAAGCCCTTCCCCTTCAACTCCGAAGAAAGAAAAGTTGGCGTTGTTGCACAGGCGCGCGTTCCCCCGCGGGCCGTTAAGCCGCGTGTCGTCTATTTCAAGCACGCCGTCTATCAGCTTATCACGCAACTTTGCCATATGCGCAATGTGTTTCCTGTCAGAGGCAAGCTTCACCGCCTTGGCAAAGCCAACGATGCCCGGAACGTTCTCCGTGCCGCCCCTTCTTTTTGATTCCTGGCCGCCGCCATGCTGCCACGGCACAAAACCAACATCCTCCCTGATGTAAAGCGCGCCAACACCCTTCGGCCCGTGAAGCTTGTGCGCGTTAAGGGTCGCAAGCGAGACATTAAACTTTTTCACATCCAGCTCTGTTTTGGTGTAGCTCTGGCACGCGTCTGTATGAAGCCATACGCCGTGCTCGCTGCATACCCTGCCGAGCTCTTTCAGGTTTTGTATGGTTCCTATCTCGTTCTGGCCGTGGATGATTGAAACGAGAATCGTGTCCTTCCTTATGCTTTCATCAAGCAGACCCGGGTCAACAAACCCTTCACTGTCAACGCGAAGATAGGTTACAACAAATCCTTCCTTTTCCAGCCATTCGCAACTCGCAAGCACGCATTTGTGCTCTATCGCTGTAGTTATTATGTGCTTTCCCCTGCCGCGGTTGGCGAATGCCACGCCTTTCAGCGCAAGGTTGTTTCCCTCGGTCCCCCCAGAAGTGAATATGATTTCGTCCGCGCGGGAGTTTATTGAAGCAGCTATCAAATCCCTGGTTGCTTCAACAGCCTCTTTAGCCTCGTGGCCAAGCGAATGGACAGAAGACGGATTGCCATAATGCTTTGTGAAGTAAGGCAGCATCTCATCGACTACCGCCGGATCAACCATTGTTGTGGCGGCATTATCCAAATAAACAATTCTTCGCATTTTTGCACCCCTTTCTGCATCTCATAACGTACCTTTCCGCGACATTAAGCAGCGGAAGCGCCTCTTTGTTGAGAGAATAAACCCTGTACTTGCCTTTTCTCTTCGCGTCTATTATCCTGCATCCGGCAAGCAATGCAAGATGGTGCGAAATCTTGCTCTGCTCCGCGCCAATGGCCTTCACAAGCTCGCTGACGCTTCTGTCCCTCTCGCGCAGCAGCAGGATTATGCGGAGCCTGAGCGGGTTGGAGAAATTCCTGAAGAATTTATAATATAAAAAATATTTCATATGAAAATATTTTGATATGAAGGTTTAAATAACTATCTCCCCCGCCGCGCACCGCGGAATGGCGCAGGGACCCATATCTCCCCGTCATTTCCGCCGAACTTGCGCGCTTTCTTGCGCAGCACAAGCGATGCGACCAGGGCACAGCACATCGCGTCAAGCTCGTCCTGCGTGTACTCCCGCCCCTCAAAACCGAAGCCGCCATTCCGGTAGAACAAGGCTATTCTTTTTTTGTCTTTTCGCGGAACGCCAAAAATATCATAAGCCGCACCGGGAAATGTTTCGATGGCCCTGGCGCCTTTTTTTGCAAGCATCGCCCTCAGGCGCATCCCTCTTTTCGTGAGACTTCTCATCGGGCCGAGGGTTACCGGGAAAAATCTTATTCCGGCTTTTCTCATAGCCAGGTCGCACTTTCTGAAATGAACCCCGTTGTTGTGCTCTATGGTTTTTCTTCCCTGCGGCAGGGTGAGCGGCGCGTCAATTGCGACCAGCAGCGGCTTGTATTTTTCTGCCAAGGAGACGATTTCTTCATCGCTGTGAACGATTGAAACATGCAAAAATTTTTTTCCGGCGAGCACGGCCGCGCCGGTGTCTCTCCGAACGCTTCCAGCCAGGTCAATCCCAAGAACCACGCCGCATGCCGCCATCACATCACTGAAAAATAATAGCGGGGAATGGATTTGAACCACCGATCTCCGGGTTATGAGCCCGGCGGGCACTCCAGGCTACCCTACCCCGCTGAAAAATAGTACGAAAAAAATTACTCCAAGGTACCCCGAAGCACCGTCACTGATTCTATCTCTGGAACATCATCAACATATTCGGGTGCTTTTTCCATGTTTAGCATTTAACACCATCATTTTTTAAAGCTACCGTCGAATTTTCTTCTATGGAAAAACTGTACCGGCTCCTTTATCCGATGCGTGTTGTGCTGATAACCGCGCGTTATGGTGAAAACGACAACATAATGCCAGCAGCATGGTGCTATCCTCTCTCTGCTGACCCGCCAATTTTCGGTGTTGCCATAGCGAAAAAGAGACACACGTACTCGCTTATCCACAACTCAAAAGCGTACGCGATAAATCTAGCATCGCCGGATATGAAAGCTGGTGTACTGGCATGCGGCTCAAAAAGCGGAAAGGAAACTGACAAGTTTGCGCTTACCGGCTGGAAAAAAGAGGATGGAAAGAAAACGGTGCTTATCGCGGATGCGCCAGCAAGCATAGAATGCGAGGTCACAGGCGAATACGAAATCGGCGACCACGTGGTATTTGCCGGCAGGGCGATAAACGTAGTAAAAAGGCGCGATGCGAAGGGCCTTTACCACCGGGGCGGTGAAGAATTTGAAGTTGTCTGACAAAGAAAAGACCAAAGCGCTCCTGCAGATAATCCTGAGTATTGCGATAATCGCATTGATCCTGTCATTATCAGACAAAATTGCTGAGCTTCAGGCATACGGATATGCCGGCGCATTCTTGATCTCATTTTTAAGTGCGGCAACTGTTCTCATACCGGCGCCCGGCTGGGCAGCGGTTATCGCCCTGAGCGGAGTGCTTGACCCGTACCTGCTTGGTGCGGTCGCGGGGGTTGGAAGCGGGCTTGGGGAGATTATCGGATACTCGATAGGGAGCGGCGCAGCCGGGCTGATGGACAGAAAAGACAGAAACTATGCGATACTGAAAAAACATGGCCCGCTTGCGGTTTTTTTCCTCGCATTTGTTCCGAATCCCCTGTTTGACGTTGCTGGCCTTGCGGCCGGGGCGCTAAAAATCCCGGTGTGGCAGTTCCTCCTTGCCGCGATAACCGGCAGAATAGCCAGATTTGTCCTTCTCGCCCACTTCGGGATGTGGATGCTATCGTGGTTCTAATCAACCTTGTATTGCCTCAGCTTAATGCCGGCCTCCCTGAGAAGCTTCATTGCGTTATCTGCTATCGGGTACTTCTCATTATAAACAACCTCGACTATGCCGGCATTGATTATCATCCGCGTGCAATAAAGGCACGGCGAAAAGGTCGTATAGATGATGCAGCCTTTTGTGCTTATTCCATTGTAAGCCGCCTGGACAATTGCGTTTTCCTCGCCGTGTGAGCAGAAGCAATCCTCAAGATTCTTTCCGCTTTCCGAGAAATTGTTACACCGCGGGCAGCCGCCTTCATTGCAATTCCTGGTGCCGCGCGGCGTGCCGTTATAGCCGGTTGATATTATCTGCTTGTCCCGGACCAGCACCGCAGCGACCTTCCTTTTTATGCAGTTGCTCCGGGTGGCAACCTGCCTGGCGATGCTCATAAAATACTCGTCCCAGCTCGGCCGGTCTGTCTTGAATGTCTGCGAAAACGATGCCAGGGCCAGGTCAAGCTGCTCATAAAACCTGCTGACGTCGCCGTTATTCTCTATCTTCCTGTCCGCCATCCCAAAGGTCTGCTTGAGATTCTGCTTCGTTCTCTCCGCGTTTTCCATCTCAAGGCGCTCAATTTCCCTGAATGCCTCGAGCGTTTTTGGGTCTTCCTCCCTCCCTCTCCTTTTCAGCCTCTCAAACCTGGTTGAAACGTCCGCAGTTATGTAAATCAGGTAAAAATTGTCCAGCCGCTTAAGCTCTTCGGCCTCGGCAGGGTTCCTTATGGAATCAACCACATAATTCTTGCTCCGGTCCATCTTCTCTTTTGCCCTGACCGCGAGCACGGAAGGGCCGAATTTTTCCCTGAGCTCGTTTCCCTTCCTTATCAGCGCCTCCCTTGTTATACTCTGCCCAGCAGCCTGCAATTCTTCTCGAATTATGTCTGAAAGAGAAATCGGATAGAATCCCTTTTTTGATAGATAGTCCACCGCAGTTGTTTTCCCTGCGCAGTTTTCCCCAGTTAATCCTATGACCAACATGTTGGCAATTTGCTCGCTCCGAGTTTAAAAAAGTTTTGGAAGCTGCAAGGGGCGCCGCTGCACATCTGTCCCATGCACAAGTTTTTTATTTATTCACTTGATATCCATTGCAAGGGGTGTTAAAATGAAAAGAATGATATTGGCAGGCATTGCGGCGCTCGTGCTGCTGTTCGCGGGTTGCATAACGCTGCCCGGTGCCACGCCTGGAAGAGAAACGGGGAAGAACGGCCAAACAGGTGAAGAGCAAACGGCCGGAGTGGTTGAAGAAGCAGTAGGCAATCTTGAGGAAGCGCTGGCGCAAAACGCTCCGCTTGAATGCACGGCCACGACGACCGTGGAAGGGCAGACAGTGGTAACCCGTTACTGGACGAAAGACGGAAATGTCAGGACTGAAAGCGAAGTCGCGGGCCAGAAAACCGTGACAATACTGAAAAACGAAAAAATATACGTACAGGCAAGCGCATTCGGGGCGATGCCGGAGGGCGTAGAATGCGACTGGATAGCGATGGAGCAGGAAGAAAGCGGGGCAGAAACAGAGGCATACTCCGCAAGCATTGAGGATTACAAAAACATGGCGCAGGTGAAGGTTGAATGCAGGCCGGGCATCTTTGGAAACGAGAAGTTCGAGACTGGGGGAAAAATCTGCACGATGGGCGACCTGATTCCGCAGATGGAGGGATTGCCGCCGGGTTTTGAAGCCTGCGAGGGTTTGTCAGGCCAGGCGCTGATAGACTGCCTCCAGCAGAGCTAAACGAAACATCGGTTTCGTTTTCTTTCTTTTTTATTTTTATAGCCTATTGCGGCAAGAAGCTGATGAACATGAAAGAGATAACGGCAACATTTAATGAAGTATCCTGCGACTTTAAGGAAAAGTACGAGAATGTTGAGGTATTCGTATATTCTATGCTGGCGTTCGCCATACCGTTTATTTTTCCTCATCCGCAACAAATTACCGGCACGGTTGTGAATGCCTTCCTCATAATCGCGGCTTTGCATTTCCGCGGCTGGAAAGTTGCGCCGCTGGTTATTCTTCCTTCCGTAGCCGCCGTGCTTAACGGCATGCTCTTTGGACCATTTACGATTTTCATAGTCTACATGATGCCCGCAATCTGGCTGGGAAACCTCCTGCTGGTTTACCTGTTCAAACGGCTGCATGTTGCTGGAGGTCTGAACTACTGGGCAACGCTCTTCGTCTCGTCCATCGCAAAAGCAGGCTTGCTTTTTGGGATTGCACATCTGTTTGTGAATGTTGGTGTTTTGCCGGCCGTATTCCTCACCGCTATGGGAATAATGCAGCTGGGCACCGCAATCGCAGGAGGAATAGCCGCATTTGCATTGAGAGCCTTGGGCTCTTACCTGTTGAAATAAATCAGTTCATGCAGGCACCCAACAGGAAGGGTGTCCAAAAATTCCTTTTTCAGTTTTTGGAATGTCGAATTGTCCAAAGGCGTCTTTGCAGCCACAGAATCAGCAAACTGCCGCAAGGCCTTCCCCCGCTGCTGCACTTTTTCCCTTGATGCCGGCGGCTGGCCCGGCCCGCCAACGCAGCCGAACGGACACATCATGACCTCTATCAGATGGTATTCCGCCCCTGCTTTTATCTCATCGTAAATCTTCTCAAAATTCTGAAGGCCGTGGACCATTGCGATATTCAGGGTGAAGCTGCCTATCCTGAAGGTCTTTCTTTTTATCTCATCGTCCTTTCTAAAGTCAATTACTTCCGCGTTTTCTCCATAAAGTTTGGCAAGGGTGGTCACGACCGCTTCGGTCATTCCGCCAGTAACGCCGAAAATGACGCCGTCCTTTGAGGCGGTTGGCAGAAGCGGCGAAAGCCCCTCTTCCGGAAGTCCAAGAAAATCAATATTTCTCTTCTTTGCCCATTGCGCAAGTTCTGTAGTGGTCACCACATAGTCAACATATTTTTGCCCGTTCTTCATAATCTCCATTGTTTCGTATTTCTTCAATGCGCAGGGCATTATGCCGACAATGACTATATCATCCGGCTTTTTGCCGAGCTTTTCGGCAAAATAATATCTGGCAACCGAACCTATCGTCATCTGCGGGGATGCGATTATGGTTATTTTGTTTAAAAGCTCCGGGTGCATCCTTGCCGCGTACATTCTCCAGCCGATGCAGCAGGAATTGAATATCGGAAACCTGCCTTTCCCGCCATCAAGCATCTTCTTTATGTCTTCCGCCTCATAATAGGTGGCGATGTCCGCGCCGAGCGGCGTGTCTACAACATCGTGAAAACCAAGCTTCCGCAAAAGCGATATGAGTTTTCCCTGCACGTTTGTTCCTGCTTCCAGGCCGAACGACTCGCCAAATGCAACACGGACTGCCGGCGCTATTTCGGCAATCACGCTCTTCCCGGCCTTCATCTCGCTCTCAATCTTATCAAAAAGCGCGTCCCCGTAAAGCAGCCTGGTTTCCATTTACATCTTCCTCAACCGAGCAACCCGCTCGTCAATCGGCGGGTGGGTGGCAAACAACCCTGCAGCTGATTTGAAGGGGTCTGCGATATAAAGCGATGCTGTAACACTGCTCGCATTCTGCATTTTGCCGGGGTAATTCTTTATCTTTTCAAGAGCCCTTGCCAAACCTTCTGGATAACGAGTAATCTGTGCGGCATTTGCATCGGCCAGATATTCACGCTCCCGCGATATTGCCATTCGCACGAAGTATGCCGCAAGAGGGGCCAGTACTATAAAAACAAGCCCGACGATAACGAGGATACCACCGCTGCCTTTCCGGCCTCCGCGATTTACCCGGCCCCGGGAAAATAAGCGGAGGAAAAAATCTGACAGCAAACCTATGGCGCCAACAAGCACAACTGTAAGCATCATAAATCTTATGTCATAATTCGCTATGTGCGAGATTTCGTGCGCAAGCACCCCTGCCAGCTCCTCTTTTTTCATGGTTTCAAGCAAACCGGAAGTGACAGCGATGGCTGAATGCTGCGGGTCCCTGCCGGTGGCGAATGCATTCGGGAACGGGTCGTTTATCAGATAGACTTTCGGCTTTGGGATTCCCGCCGCAATCGCAAGGCCCTCAACTACATTGTATATGTACGGGTTGTCTTCGTGCCTTATCTCTTTTGCGCCCGAAAGCGCAAGGATCACCTTATCGCCCGCATAGTATGCCCCCAAAAGGTAAAATAACAAAAAAACAAAGCCCATCAAATAGCCGCACACGCCGTACTCAAAAATCTCTGATATTACCCATACAAGGACAAGAAAAATGAATACTACTGCTGCCACCAGAAGGATGGAGTTTCTCTTGTTTTGCTCTATTGCATCAAAAAAACTTATTTTTTCCATCTTAAGAAATCACCGGGCGCTGTCATTCAAATTTTACTTTCACTGGCTCTTTCTCGGATGCGGCCGCCTCAAACAAAGGCTCGTGCCTGAAGCCGAAGATGCCGGCAATTATATTGCTTGGGAAAACATCGCACGCGGTGTTGAACATATAAACCGCATCGTTGTATGCAGTCCTGATGTAGGATATCTTGTCTTCGGTGCCGGTCAGTTCATCCTGCAATTTCTGGAAGTTCTCGCTTGCGCGAAGCTGCGGATAGTTCTCGGCAACTGCAAACAATGATTTCAAAGTTGCAGAAAGCATGTTGTTTGCCCTTGCCCTCTCTTCCACGCCCCCGGACATGATTTGGGTCCTGAGCTTTGTTATCTCGGTAAGAGTGGCACGCTCGTGCTTCATATACCCCTTCACGGTCTCCACGAGGTTCGGTATCAGGTCATACCTTCGCTTCAGCTGCACGTCTATCTGCGCCCAGGCGTTTTTCACCCGGTTGCGAAGGGTGATGAGGCGGTTATACACCATGACAACATAGACAAGAAGCAGCAAAAACAATATTCCTGCGCAGAAAAGCGCCGTGCCCATAATACCCAAACCGAATAAATCAAACATACATTCCACCCACTTCAATTAAATATACGATTATATTTATATTTTTTTATTTTTTAATTTAATCTTAATCTATGGAATTGCCGCACACCATGCAAACCGGAGCATATTGCTCTTTTTCATTCCCGCAGACCGGGCACGAAAAGACAAATTTTATGCTCTTGTCGTTCGCCAGCGAATAGCCGCATTTGAAGCAACGGCCCGAATCAAGCCGGTTCAATGCGCCGCATTTTGGGCATTTTCTCCGCATTATTTCCTGTATGCGGAAGCCGCATTTCTCGCATCGCTCCATCTGGCTGCTGCATTCCGCCTTGCATTTTGGGCATGCGAAATAATATAGCGCCTTGCCGGGACCAAACAGGCTGGAAATAAAATCAAAAATTCCCATAACCGATAATTCCACCGAAAATTTAAATTTCTTTTCTTTTGTATCCGCTCGGCAACCGCCAAAAAACAAAACACAAATCTTTATAAAGTTTAAATAACATTTCTCTGCACCAAGAAATTAGGTGATCAAGATGGTGAAATACCTCATAGCGAGACAGCTCTCCGGGAGAAAGATTATTACGAACGAAGGGGAAGATTTTGGAAGGCTGATAGACCTGAACATAAACGAAGTTACCGGCAAGATAGAGGCGCTTGTGGGAGAACCGAATCCCGACTGCGAACTGGCTGCAAAGCTCAAAAAAGACGACGGTCTTGTCTACATTCCATACGAGTCTGTCCTTGCAGTTGGCGACTATATCATAGTGGACAAAAGAAATATGGGGTACTGACTGAAAGCCGCGATTTTTTGTTTTTATGTCTTCTAATTATATCGCAGGGGTTGACGAAGCCGGTCGCGGGCCGGTCATCGGCCCCCTTGTGATCTGCTGTGCTGTCTGCGACAGGCAATATGAAAAAAAACTCCGGGAATTGTGCAAAAAAGATTCCAAAAAACTGAGCGCGCCGCAAAGGGAAGCCATTTTAAAGGAGCTGAAAAAATTTTGCGACTTCAAATGGATGGAGATAAGCGCCGAAGACTTGAACGAACTGATGAAAAAAATGAGCCTCAATGACATAGAGGCAATGTTCATGGCAGCTTTGGCAAAGCAGTTGAAAAATGCCGACATATTCATAGATATGCCGGACAGGTACGGAAGGACATTCCGGAAAAGAATGAAAAAGTTTAACTTTGAGAGATTCGAGGCCGAGCACAAGGCGGATGAAAAATACCCCATCGTGGCTGCAGCATCCATATTCGCAAAGGTAATGCGGGATGGCAAGATAGCAAAGATAAAGGAGCAGCTTGGCTATGATTTTGGCAGCGGCTATCCTGGAGACGAAAAAACAAGGAATGCGCTTAGGGATGCGGACTTCGTAAAGAAGGCCTGGAGATTCATAAGAAAAAAATGGAAAACGCTTGACACTGTCAAGCAGCAGAAACTAACCCGCTACGAAAACGAGTAGGCCCGCGCGCCGCCTCAGAGGTTTATTTTCAGGTTTAACTCTTTCTTGAGCTCCCGGTACCGGTTCCTTATCGTCACTTCCGTGACGCCGGCCACGTCGGCAACCTCTTTCTGCGTCTTTTTCACTCCGTGCATTGCCGAAGCGATGTAAAGGGCTGCCGCGGCGACTCCTGTCGGACCCCGCCCGGATATCAGGCCCTTTTTCAGCGCCTTTTTTATCAGCTTGACCGCGTCGTTTTGCACCTCTCCCGTCAGTTTCAGGGCAGTGGCGAACTTCAAGACATACTGACTCGGATCGGTCAGGGGAACGTTTATGTCCAGCTCCACCTTGAGGAACCTGTATGCCCTTCCGATTTCTTTCTTTTCTATCCCTGACGCCTTGGCTATCTCGTCAAGCGTTCTCGGGATGCCCCTCATCCTGCATATCGCATAAACCACGGCCGCGACGACGCTTTCTATGAGCCTGCCCCGGATAAGCTCGTCCTTCACCGCCTTTCTGTAAAGCAGGGCCGCGCTTTCCTTTATGTTTTCCGGCAGGCCGAGTGCTGAAGAAACCCTGTCAAGCTCGGTAAGCGCAATTATCAGGTTGCGCTCCATGGATGAGGAAACAGACGCCCGTTTGTGCCACTTGCGCATGCGATAAAGCTGTGCCTGCTTTTTGGCGGATATCTTTCCCCCGCGGATGTCGCGGTTGTACTGGTCTATCTCGGTGACAAGGCCCTTGTTTGGGCGCATGAACTTTACTGGCGCGCCGCCCCTTGCCTTCTTTTCCTTCTGCTCGGCATCAAAAGCCCTCCATTCCGGACCCTGATCCTGGATGTTTTCCGCGATGATAAGGCCGCAGTCGGCGCATATTATCTCGCCGCGCTCATAATCCCTTATAAGCCTTTTGCTCTTGCATTCCGGGCATTTTTTTACCGTTGTTGACATATTCGCACCCCAAAATACGCCGCAAAATAAGCGTAAATTTTAAAAATGTTGCTTTTATATTGTTAAGCGAAACATTTATAAAGGTTTGTTTTATTTCCGCCCGTAGATAATATTTTAAATTATGCCGTCGATATACCGTCGTTGCGTTTGCAACAAAGAAGGTGGAAACATGGCAAAAAGAGAAAAGGTAACGAATGAGAAAATTGATAGGGAGGAGGGATACCTTTATTATATAGGCAAGGACGGATATGTCTGGGCCGCGCCGATGAAGCACAACCCGGGCGGCAGAAAGAAGAAAGTCGGCAATGAGAGAGTCAGCAAGGAAAAAGGCTTCATGTACTTTGTCGGCACTGACGGGTATGTTTACAAGGTAAGAATGAAAAACGCTTAAATCCCTTTTTTCTTTTTTTATTTTTTACCGGGCTTATGTAAATTAAAGCCATCAAATTATGGAAAGGTTTTTCTCCAATCCTTCAAACCTGGCAATTTAGGCCCATATATTTATGTGGTGATAATTTTATGGCGAAACTGCCTGACTTGAAAGGCGGGGCAGATTCTGAGAAAATCAGGCCGATCGAGACGAGAAAGCCTGGGAGCGTATCTGAAAGTAGAAGAAGGAAATTCGCGCGCTTCCTGGGAAAAAGCGTTGTCGCCGGGCTGTGTGCCCTCCCGGCGGTTATGGTATTAAACAGGGTCAATGAACTGATAGAGCCTAAAACGGAAAAAAAGATGGAAATAAGATACGAAACGCCAAGAGGACTGCCCGTAAAAAAAGGGGATGACATTCAATTGCATTCCGATGGTCCGGCGGGTATCCCCGTCCGGGCTAAAATCACTGATGTCGACGATAAGGGGATTACCCTGTCTTTTGATGATGAAGTTTTCATGGCTAAGATGGCAACGCGGGCAATCAGACTTGAGTATGGAAAAAGCCAGACATTCGATGCTGGCTCGCAGATAACTGTGATAACCGCAGAAAAAGGAGAGCGGACTGGCGAGGCGAAACTAGCCGTAACCTATGGGGCCGAGATGCGCTGATTTTGAAAACTCTTTTAATAGTTCTTGTTTATAATTAACGAAGTGCTGCATAACAGGTGGTTTAATGCAATTGATAGTCTCTGACATAAAAACAGGCAGGAGCTATAAAGTCGACATCCCAAAAGACAAGGAGATGGAGATCATAGGAAAAAGAATAAGCGACGTCATAGACCTCGGCTTCATCGGGGCTGCCGGCTACAAGGCAGAGCTTACCGGGGGAAGCGACGGAAGCGGATTTCCGATGAGAAAAGACATCCGTGGGCCGAACAGGGCTGAAATTCTCATAACCAATGGAATAGGCTTCCGGGCAGAGAACAGGGGGGAAAGAAGGAGAAAAACTGTCAGGGGAAACGCGTTTTCGGCTGAGATTACGCAGGTCAACTCCAAAGTGGTCGAATTTGGCCCCACCCCGCTGGACCAGATATTCAAGATGCCTGAAAAGAAGGAAGAGAAGAAGTGATTGATTGCAGGCTGAAGTAAACATAGGCCTTCTCGGGCATGTTGATCACGGAAAAACAACGCTGACAAAGGCGCTTACCGGAAAATGGACCGACACGCATAGCGAGGAAATAAAGAGGGGAATCTCGATAAGGCTTGGGTATGCGGATGCGCTCATTTACCGATGCCAAAAATGCGGTGCCATAACGCTAAAAGAAAAATGCCCCTCGTGCGGCGAAAAGACGGACATAAAGAGAAAGATATCCTTTGTTGACGCGCCGGGCCACGAAACACTGATGGCGACGGTTATTTCGGCAGCCAGCATTCTTGACGGCGCGTTGTTCCTGATAGCCGCCAACGAAACCTGCCCGCAGCCGCAGACCGTGGAGCATATGGTCGTGTTGGACACCATAGGAATAAAGAATATCATTGTTGTCCAGACAAAGATAGACCTCGTCAGCAAGGAAAAGGCGATGGAAAACTACAAAGAGATAAGGGAATTCCTTAAGGGAACGATCGCGGAAAACGCTCCGGTGATACCGGTTGCGGCAAATCTCGGCCTGAACATAGACTCGCTGGCAGCGGAGATAGAACGGACGATACCGACGCCGCAGAGGAAAGAGGATGCGCAGTTAAGGATGTACCTGTCAAGGTCATTTGATGTCAATCTCCCGGGAGCGAACATAGAAAAGCTCAGAGGGGGCGTGGTGGGCGGCTCCATAGTAAGCGGGAAACTGGCAGAAGGCGAAAGAATAGAGATTTCGCCCGGAATACAAAGAAAAGAAAACGCACCTTTCGAGAAAATAGTGACAACAGTCAGGGGCATAAAGGAAGAAAACGAGCAGTTGACTGAAGCCAGGCCGGGCGGACTGATAGCGATTGCGACGGACATAGACCCTGCGTTCACAAAATCAGACGGGCTTGTGGGAAACATAATCGGGAGGCCCGGTGAATTGCCGGCGCCAAAAAACGAGATAGAATTGGAATACAGGATGCTGAAAAGGACGGACATAGAAATACCGCCTTTGAGAGAAAACGAGCCCGTAGTCGTGAATGTCCATACCCACACCGGAGTCGGGATAATAAAAAGCCTGAAAAAGGGCATCGCAACCATACAGCTTAAAAGGCCGGTTGTCATCTATCCCGATATGCACATCGCGCTGAGCAGGAAAATCAATCAGAGATGGAGGCTATCCGCCTGGGGAAAGCTGAAAAGCAGGTAGGAAGCCGCCGCGTGTGGAAAACATTAAAAACAAAGACGGCAATAAGAAAAGGGGGAACGTGGTGGCGTGCGCTTGCTGCCACTGCCTCCGGCTTTGTTCATCCGCTGGGGTCGCCTAGTCCGGTAGGGCGGCAGGTTGCTAACCTGTTGCGCGTAAGCGTTCGGGAGTTCAAAGGCTTTGAAAATCCGGCTTTTTTTAAACTTGCCGGCAAAGCTGACATTCTCCCCCCTAGCGTTTCCAAAGGCCGGCGCGTCGCAGCGGCAAGCGGCAATATTTTATAAATATTAGCAGCGAAAATTTCCAGAGGTGCTACTTATGACCGGAGACAGCCAAACGCCTGATTATCTGCCCTGGACGGAAAAATACCGCCCGAAAAAACTGTCGGAAGTGGTAGGGCAAAAAGAAACAGTAGAGTCGCTGAAAGCCTATGTAAAGGCAGGCAACATGCCGAATATGCTTTTTTCAGGGCCGCCGGGCGTCGGTAAGACGACCTGCGCGCTGGCTCTTGCGCACGAGATATATGGCAAGGAACTTGCAGGAAATTTTTTGGAGCTGAATGCCAGCGACGAAAGGGGGATAGATGTTGTCAGGGGCAGAATAAAGGACTTCGCCAGGAGCATTGCCCTGGGCGGCGTACCGTTCAAGATAATTTTCCTGGATGAAGGGGATGCACTGACGGCTGACGCGCAGCAGGCGCTGAGAAGGACTATGGAAAGCTATTCAAAGATAACAAGATTCATAATATCCGCAAACTATTCCTCAAAAATCATCGAGCCGCTTCAGAGCAGGTGCGCGATATTCCGCTTTGTCCAGATAGAAGAGAAGGATGCAAAAAAGGCGCTGGAGCACATAGCAAAAGAGGAAAAAATAAAAGTTGACGACTCTGCGCTTTCGGCAATTTATTACGTATCGGAAGGCGACATGCGGAAGGCAATAAACATACTGCAGGGGGCAGCCATGCACTCCGGCCACATAACCGAAGAGCTTGTCCACAAGATAAGCAGCAGGGCAAGACCGAAAGAAATAAGGGAAATGGTGGAGACTGCAATCAAAGGCGATTTCAGGAATGCGAGGGAAAAGCTCAACAAGCTCATGATAGATTACGGCCTGAGCGGCGAGGATGTCATATTCCAGATATACAGGGAAGTGTCTTCCCTGAACCTGCCGGAAACAAAAAAAGTCCTGCTGATAGACAGGATAGGCGAATACAACTTCAGGCTCGTGCAAGGGGCAAATGAAAGGATACAGATAGAGGCGCTGCTCGCCTATCTGGCAGCGATGGAAAACAAGTGATTTGATGAAAGCGGCCCCTTTGCTCATTTTCCTGATATTGCTTGCGCTTTCGTTCGCAGTTGAAATAAAGGCGATAGAAGAGAAGGAAACCTCCGCTATTGGAACGGGCCGCTTTGACATTTCCATAAGCTATGACTGCGACAGGACAATAGAATTCAGCATAAAATCTGCAGGAACTCCGGTAGAAGGCGCAACGGTTTTTGTTTTTTATGAGGAGAGGTACACCTCTCTCTTAGGAACAGGCAGGACTGACGCCGGCGGCAGGTATGCATACGAAATCATAGGCGACCCTAAAAATATGCGGCATCTTTTTTTGGCGACTGTAGAAAAAAGCGGGTTCAGGACAAAAGAGGCGCATTTTGTCTTGCCGGAAGCTGACAGATGCGTTGAAGATGAAGAAACGGGCGGGAGCATAACAAGCAATGAGACTGTTGGTGAAACCGGCGCTGCGCAACAGAATGAAAGCGCTCCGGAAGAAACAGAACTCGGACAGCAGGCTGCCGAAGAAAAAGAAAATGAAAGCGCCGGAAAGGCAATGCCAGGGCAAAACCAAACCGCAAATAACGGAACTGCGGAAGGAAAAACCGGAGAACAGGGCAGGGGCGGTGCTTTCTGCGCTCACGCTTTCCTGCTTGCGGCCCTATCGCTCTTCATAGTTCGCAGGCGCTCCAGCCGCATTTAGGGCATTCAATGCACCCTTCCATGTGAACCAGCCTTGAGCCGCAAACCGGGCAGTATTCCAGTTTCTCTTTTTTTCCTTCGCCGCCTTCCTTTGCGGCGTCATTCCGCTCCATGCCGCGCCGCCTATTTTCCAAGAAGCGATTTTATTCCTTTTATTATGCCTTCTGACTTTGCCTTCCAGCCCGCAAGGAATCCTTTCAGTTTATCGGCGCCGCGCAGCAAAGACAGGATTTCATTGGCTGAATTAAGCAATTTTTTGTCTGATGTGAAGCTTCGGCTCTCATAGAGAACGCGGAGCAGCTCAACCACGCCGGCCTTGGTGTACATCTGCTCGCCGGTTTTTCGGTCTGTTTTTGTAGACCATTCGTTTATGAATGCTTTTGTCTCTGGAGATGCCATAAATTCCTTAAAACTCGTGGTTTCTGCGGCTTTCTTCGCCTCTTCCAGCTTCACCATCTCCTCCTTATAAATGCCAAGCCATCCAAGCATATTCCGGTCACCTTGATTCCCTATTGAGATATTAAAATTTATAAATATTCGCGGGAATCAATTAAAGGGGGATATTTATGAAAGAACAGGCAATTCTGCTGCTATTTTTTTTGATGGGTTTTTTGCTGATTTTCGGCTGCATAAGTTTTCCTGCGCAAAGCGTGCAGGAAGAACAACAGGGTGCCGGCCAGCCGGGGAAAGAAGCTGCGGGGGAAGCGGTTGAAAGTGCAAGCGAGGCTGGCGGAACGGATGGCACGCCGGCTGAAACTACAGATGCCAGCAACGTCTCAATAGAAGAGGAGATAAAGAAAACAAAAACAAAAGAGATATCATTCACAACAAAAGACAGATGGCTCATCTACGGGGATTTGTACTATGCTGAGAAAAAATCCCCTGAAAAGGCGATAGTGCTGCTTCACCAGCTGGGGATGGACAGGAAAAGCTATTCCGGGCTGATACCTGTATTGCAAGAGAGCTTTCCGGACTATGACATCGTTGCCCTTGACCTTCGCGGCCACGGCAAGAGCACCAATCTTGGCTCCTATTCTTCATTTACGGCAGGCGACTACCGGGCAATGAAGAACGACCTGGAGGGATTGAAGACCTATTTCAGCGTTTCACGGCCTACCATAAAAGAGTATTACATAGTGGGCGCAAGCATCGGAGGCTCAATAGCCCTGGACTACGCCTCAAAAGATGGGGATGTAAAAAAACTGGTGATGATATCGCCCGGCACTTCATACAGGGAATACGACATAACCAAAAGCGCGGAAAATTATCTGTACACGCTCTGCCTGGCCGCGGGTTTTGAAGACAGGTATTCATCGCAGTCCGCACAGGAGATATACGACTTGTCGCCGTCCGACCTGAAACAGATGAAGATTTATTATGGCACGGATGCGCACGGAATTGCGCTGCTTGACGCAACGAAAACCAGCGAAATGCCTCTCCAGCAATTCATCCTGTCGTGTCTCCGCTGAAGCCGCCGGCTCAAAAAAGGCCGAAAAACCTTTTTTTGCTTTCTTTTTCAAATTCTTCCAGCAGTTCCCTTTGCCTTTTTGTAAGCTTCTTGGGGATTTCAACGCTTATTTTTACCAGCAGGTCCCCAGCCTTCCTGCCGCCGCGTTGCTGCAGGCGCGGCATCCCCTCCTCTTTGATCCTTATGATTTCCCCGCTTTGCGTCCCGGCCGGTATCCTAATCCTTTTCTTTCCTGAAAGCAGCGTCTGCACCTCAATCTCGCCGCCCAAAGCCGCAGTAGTGAACGGTATTGAGAATTCGGTTACCAGGTCATCCCCTTCCCTCGCAAACAGAGGATGCTTCCTTACCCGGACATCCACATAAAGGTCGCCATAACCGCCGGGCCCGTATTCGCCGCTGCCCGCAAACCGCAGCCTCATTCCGTCAAATGCGCCGGGGGGAATGGTTATCGTGATTTTTTCGTTTTCTTTTTTCATGCCTGTGCCGCCGCATGAAGGACAGGTCTTCTCATATACCCTGCCTATGCCGCCGCAGCGGTTGCATGTAACTATTGATTGGAAAGTCATCGGCCCGAGGCGCTTCGTAGTGCGTATGCTACCGGTGCCGCCGCAGGCAGGGCAAGCTACAAGTTTTGCGCCGGGCGCGCCTCCTGTACCTCCGCAGGTGCCGCATTTTTTGGTCTTCAAAAATTCAAAGTCCCTGGAAATCCCCCGCGCGGCATCTTCCAGGGTTATCTGCACGCTTGCCTGGAGATCGGCTCCCCTCCTTTTTCTTGCTCTGCCAAAACCGAAAAAGTCGAACGGGTGCCTGTCAAACCCGAACCGCCCGAACCCCATGCTTTCAAAAAGGTCCTCAAAATCGCCAAAGTCCGCCCCTCTGAATATGTCCTCCTGCGTAAAACGCTCGCTGAAACCTGCCTGGCCGTATGCGTCATACTGCCTTCTCTTTTCCTCGTCGCTGAGCACGGCATACGCCTCGTTGATTTCCTTGAATTTTTCATCCGCGTCCTTTGACTTGTTCCTGTCCGGGTGGTACTGGAGGGCCAGCCTGCGGTAGGCATTTTTTATGTCTTCTTTTGTCGCGTTTTTCGGCACGCCCAAAACTTCATAGTAATCGCGCTTCATTCATTCACTGCCCCGGGTTTCTCTGATGCTCATCCCCATATCCCTGATAAGTGCTGCTCCCTTCCCCTCCGGAATAGCTTCCCCCTGCTCCCGGCCCTTCTGCGCCGCCATAACCGCCGCTGCCTGACTGCCCCCCTCCGCCTGTTTGCTGGTAGAAGGAGCCGCCGGTCTTTTCAAGGGCTTTTTTAAGCTGCGCGGTTGCATCGCGTATTTTAGCAAGGTCATTGGACTTGACGGCCTCGGAAAGATTTTCCTTCGCCGTGTTTATCTCTTTCTTTTGCTCTTCGGTAATCTTGTCCTTGAATTCTTCCAATGTCTTTTCGGTGATGTAAAGCACCGACTCGGCGTCGTTCTTTGCCTGCGCAAGCTCGTATGCTGCCTTGTCCTGCTCGCTGTATTGCTCTGCCTCTTTCATCATTTTCTGTATCTCATCCTCCCCCATCTTATGCGGCGCGACTATCTGTATGCGCTGCTCCTTTCCGGTCGCCTTGTCTTTTGCGGAAACGTGAAGGATGCCGTTTGCGTCTATGTCATAGGCGACCTCTATCTGCGGCACCCCGCGCGGCGCCGGCGGAATGCCGGTCAGGGTAAACCTTCCGAGCGATATGTTGTCCTTTGCCATCGGCCTTTCGCCCTGCAGAATGTGGATGTCAACAGAGGTCTGGAAGTCTGCTGCTGTTGTGAATATCTGCGATTTTCTTACTGGTATGGTGGTGTTTCTCTCGATAAGCCTTGTCATAATGCCGCCAAGCGTTTCTATGCCAAGCGAAAGCGGTGTGACATCAAGCAGGACTATGTCCTTTATCTCCCCGGAAAGAACCCCACCCTGGACTGCGGCGCCCATTGCCACGCATTCCATCGGGTCGATGCCCCTTTCCACCTTTTTGCCAACCGTATCTTCCACGAATTTTTGCACAATCGGCATTCTTGTCGGCCCGCCAACCAGTATTATCTTGTCTATGTCTGCCGGAGAGCATTTGGCATCCGCCAATGCACGCTCTATCGGCCCGGCGCACCTCTCAATGACGGGCCTCACAAGATCCTCAAGCTTTGCCCTTGTGAGCTTGTAGGAAAAATGTTTCGGCTCATTTTTGAGTGACGCAAGGAAAGGCAGGTTTATTTCGCTCTCCAATGTTGTTGACAGCTCAATCTTTGCCTTTTCAGCCGCTTCCCAGATGCGGTTCACCGCCTGCTTGTCTTTTCTGGCGTCAATCCCGCTCTGCTTCCTGAATTCGTCAATCAGAAATTCGGCGATTATCCTGTCCATGTCAGTGCCGCCAAGCTGCGTGTCCCCTGAAGTGGCTTTTACCTCAAACACGCCCCCGCCGAATTCCATTATGGTAACATCAAGGGTGCCGCCGCCAAGATCAAATACCATTATTTTCATTTCCTTGCCTACCTTGTCAAGGCCGTAGGCAAGACATGCTGCCGTCGGCTCGTTCACAAGGCGAACAACATCAAGGCCGGCGATCCTGCCCGCATCTTTCGTAGCCTGCCTCTGGTTGTCATTGAAATAAGCCGGGACGGTTATGACTGCCTGCGTAACAGGCTCGCCCAGGTGCGCCTCCGCATCCTTTTTTATTTTTTGCAATAAAAAGGCCGACAGCTCCTGCGGCGTGTATTCCTTGTTGTGCACTTTGTACTTAAAAGTCGTCCCCATCTTGCGCTTGAAGCCAGTCACTGTCCCCTCCGGATTTGCAACAAGCTGCCTCTTGGCAGGCTCGCCAACGAGCCGCATGCCATCCTTTGTAAACGCCACATAGCTCGGAAACGATTTCCCGTACTGGGAGGTCCCTTCTGCGCTAGGTATTATCCTCGGCTTGCCGCCCTCCAGATATGCCGCAGCGGAGTTTGAAGTCCCCAGATCAATTCCTATTATCTTTCCCATAAAACCACCTTTTTACTATTTTCTTCCGACAACGACCTTTGCGTGCCGGAGAACTTTTCCCTTAAACATATAGCCCTTTTGGACAACCTCCAGTATCCGCCCGTCCTCGCCTTTCTCAACTCTTATCGCTTCGTGAAGGTAGGGGTCGAATTTCTCATAAGAATCCATCTCTTTAAGGCCGGCATTCCTCAGGATGCCCATCAGGTTCCGGTATATCATTTCCACCCCTTCCCTAAAACCCCCCTCCGTCTTTTCTTGGCTGAGGGCTGCCTCCAGCTGGTCTATCACCGGAAGGATGTCAACAAGCATATTGGCGCGTATGGCATCTGCGAATTCAGCCTGCTGCCTTTCGCTTCTCTTTATGTGGTTTTGGAAATCTGCCTGAAGGCGGATCAGCCGCTCCTCAAGTTCCCTGATTTTTTTGTTTTCCGCATCCTTTTCTGCTCCGACTTCCAGCTGCTTTGCCGCACCAAGCATCCTGGCTTCGCTTTCTTTGCCAAGCATCTGCGGACCTGTTTTGGCATCTTCTTTTTTGTCGGCCTTTTCGGCTCCGCTTTGTTTTGCCATATCACTCACAACCAATCATCTCATCCATCATCTTGGCAACTCTTTTAATCCTCTCAAAGCGCCTCTCTATTTCTTCCTCAAGCTCGCCAAGCGTCGCTTCCACGCTCGGTTTTTTTAGATAGTATAATCTGCCCTGTTTTATCACAAGGCCTTTTTGCATAAGCGTGTTGAGATGATAGACCACCGCGCCCTGCGTAACGTTGCATTTGCCTCTTATGTCGGCAGAGCGAATTCCGTTGCGGGCATTTTTGAGGATTTCCTTAAAAACCTCTTTCGCGAGCCGGTCCTCCTCGTCGCCGAAGCCGAGGCACTTGAACAGCCATTCTATATGAGATTCAAGGTCAGGATTCCTGGGCTCGTCAATATTGCGCAGCGAGATCTGTGCGCATGTGCTCTTTTGTTTTCTTTTTTTTGGCTCAAGCCTGACAACCTTGAGTCTTCTTGCTCTCTGCCTGCCTGCAGATCTCATTCCATGCCCGACCATGAACCAGTATAAGTAAGGAAAAATTTAAAAATATTTTGAAATTTTAACATTTTATTAAAATTTTGATAACAATGGATTACCGCGCTGTCTTTATAAAAAGTGCGGGGGCTGAGCAAAATATTATTAATGAGTTTTAAGAAATAGCAGGTTATGCCAAAACAGACGCACGGCGGAGATGACGACGCGGGGGCTGAGGAAGAAAAAACAGCCAGGCCCAGGTTGGAAAGATTCGGGCTCCGCCCGGACAAGAACATCAGGGATTTGTTTTGGGAGATTATGGACGCAAAGGCACAAAAGAAAGAGCTAAGCGAAAAGACCTTGTCGCAGGCAAAGGAGCACCGCTTTATTTTTATAAATATGGCAATACCGCTCCTCAAAGAGAAAAACGCAAAAACATATGGAACAAAACCTTACGCCGTGGGTGCGAGTCTTGTGGAATTTTTCATTGACAGCGGATCCGAAGATGCGCTGCTGCGGCTGCTGGAAGAGGGTGCAAACAATGCGGATGCTGCCGCAGCAATAACGAAGGCGCTCGGCAGGGCGATGAAAAGGAACGAATACCGGCAAAAGCTTATGATGTTTTTCAAAGAGGCGCTGAGAAAAACCGCGGCGTACCCAGTAGCCTTGTCATACCTTCCCGGAATAAAAGACAAAGAACTATCTGCCGCGGTGAAACAGGAATTGAAGATATTCGCGCAAGGCGACACGGTGGAGAACCAGTTAAACGCGATAGCCGCGCTTTCCGCGGCAGACGATGAAGAAAGTGCAAGAACGGTAGCATCCCTCCTCTCAAACTGGGATGTGGGGATAAGAAGGGCGGCTGCGGACGCGTTGAAAAGAATGAAGCTTGGGCAGGACATTTTGGAAACAATAAGAAACAAGATTGAAAGCGAAACTGACGAAAAAACAAAAAAAACACTGCGCAGGATAGTGATGAAATGGAAGAAATTATAAAAATACCCCTGGAGCGCCTCAGGATATTAAAAGACGAAAAAACAAGAAAGATGCTGGAAAAGAAATGCGGCATAGAGATAGCGATAGACGATGAGGGGGCGGTCCGTTTGAGCGGCGAGCCAAGCGACATCTATTTTTCAAAGAACGTAATTGCCGCAATCGGCAGGGGTTTTGAACCGAAAGATGCGCTTTTGATAATTGAGAAGGACTACGGACTGCACGTCTACCATTTAAAAGAGGAATTCGGCAGCGAAAACGAAATAAGAAGGGTCAAGGGGCGGGTAATAGGAGAAAAGGGGCGGATGAAAAAGGAGATCGAGGAAGCCACGGAAAGCAGGATAAGTGTGTATGGCAACACGATAGCGATTTTGGCAAAACTCGACGCAATGGAATACGCGCGGGCAGCAGTTGAAAAACTGCTTCACGGTGCGATGCACGCCTCGGTATACAAGTATCTTGCCGAAGCAAAGCGAAAACTTTTTGAAGAGAGGCTGAGGGGATGATTGAGGCAATATGCAGGGAAGACTTTCCAATTTTATCAAGAGACATAAACGACAGGCCCATCGTTTATCTTGACTCGGCGGCCACCTCACAGAGGCCACGGCAGGTAATGGAGGCGGTAAAAAGATTTTGGGAAAACAGCAATGCCAACGTCGCGCGCAGCCTGCACAGGCTTTCCGAAGAGGCCACCGAAGCGTACGAGGAAACGCGGAAAAAAATCGCGTCTTTTGTGGGCTGCGGAGAAAACGAGGTGATATTCACAAGAAACACCACGGAAGCCATCAACACTGTGATGTACGGATATGGGATGCCTTTCTGCGGCAGCAGGGACAACATAACGACAACGATAATGGAGCACCACAGCAATTTCGTCCCGTGGCAGCGGCTTTCAGACAAAAAGTCATCGGAACTTTTGGTGATTGACATAAAAGACGACGGCACGCTGGATGAGGGCGATTTTGAGAAGATTGACCGGGCGCGAATCGTAGCCATAACAATGGCATCAAACGTGCTTGGCACGATAAACGACATAAAAAAAGTGTGTAGGATAGCAAAGGAAACCGGGGCGGTCACGGTAGTTGACGGCGCGCAGGCAGCGCCCCATATGAAACTGGATGTAAAAGAGCTTGGCTGCGACTTTCTCGCATTTTCCGGCCACAAGATGCTTGCGCCTTTTGGCATTGGCGTGCTTTACGGGAAAAAACAGCTTCTTGAATCGATGGAGCCGCTTTTATACGGCAGCGAGATGGTCAAAAAGGCGAGCACGAGCGGATTCGAGTTGAATGAAATTCCGGCAAAATTCGAGGCAGGGACCCCGGCGGTTGATGCTGCGGTCGGATTGGGTGCTGCTATTGATTACATAAATAAGATAGGAATTGAAAAGATAAGAAGGCACGAAAACGAGCTAACCGCATATGCAATCGAACGCCTGCAGGAGTGCGGCGCGCGCATAGTGGGCCCCTTGGACGCAAAAAAAAGGGTCGGCCTCGTTTCCTTCTCGCTTGACAGGATGCACCCCCACGATGTCAGTCTTCTTCTTGACAGGGACGGCATAGCGATAAGGAGCGGACATCATTGCGCAATGCCGCTGCACCTGCGTCTTGGCCTGCCACAGGGCACGAATAGGGCAAGTTTTTATATTTATAACTCGCAAAACGACATAGAGGCGCTTGCTGATTCGGTCAAAAAAATAAAGGAAATATTTTAGCGGTGATGGTTATGCAACTAAAAAAAATCCGCGAAGCAGTGTGGAAAGCGGAACCGGAAGGGGAAATGAAGGTGCCGGCGTATGTATTCGCCAATGACAATATCATAGAGGGCGTAAAAAAAGACAGGACCTTGCAGCAGCTGCGAAATGTTGCCGGCCTGCCGGGGATAGTGAAACACGCCCTGCTCATGCCGGACGGCCACGAAGGATACGGCTTCCCCATAGGCGGCGTTGCCGCATTTGACGCTGAAAACGGAATAGTCAGCCCGGGCGGCGTCGGGTATGACATAAACTGCGGCGTTCGCCTGCTCACGACGCCGCTTACCGCCGAGGAAGTGCGGCCGGAGATAAAGCGGCTCTGCGATACGATTTTCAAAGACGTGCCAAGCGGAGTCGGCAGCGAAGGCAGGATAAAGCTAAGCCACGATGAGCTTGACGAGGCGGCGTCGCTTGGCGTTGACTGGGCGCTGGAAAGAGGGTATGGAACAAAGGAAGACAAGGAACACTGTGAAGAGTACGGCAGGATTGAAGGCGCGGATCCTGCGAAGGTTTCGGCGACAGCGAAAAAAAGGGGAAAAAGCCAGTTTGGCACCCTTGGCGCCGGAAACCACTTTCTTGAAATGCAGGTGGTTGAAAAAATATTCAAAAAAGACATGGCAAAGGCGTTCGGCCTTGAGGAGGGAAAAGTAACTGTGATGATTCATTGCGGCTCCCGCGGTTACGGTCATCAGATATGCAGCGACAGCATACCGCCGATCCTCAATCTCGCCAGAAAGAAGGGATTATGGCTGCCTGATCCGGAACTTGCTTATGCTTCGCTTGATAGCAAGGAAGCGCAGGACTATCTCGCAGGAATGCGCTGCGCTGTTAATTACGCATTCACCAACCGCCACATCATCGCCCACTGGACGAGGGAAAGTTTTGATAAGGTTTTTGGGAAAGGAACCGGAGAACAGATGAAACTTGTTTACGATGTTGCCCACAACATAGCAAAGTTTGAGGAGCATGTGGTGGATGGAAAAAGAATGAAGCTAATAGTCCACCGGAAGGGCGCAACAAGAGCTTTCCCGAAGGGCAGGCCGGAATTGCCTTCAGCTTACATAAATATCGGACAGCCGGTGATAATACCGGGCAGCATGGGAACCGCCAGCTATGTGCTTGTCGGGAATCCTGCCGGGCTTGAGGTTGCATTCGGAACAACCTGCCACGGCGCAGGCAGGACGATGAGCCGCGGAGAAGCGATAAGGACTCATCGCGGAAATGAAGTTGCCAGGGAGCTTTGGGAGCGGAACAAGATTTATGTCCGCGCAACCGAGCCGAAAGTGATAGCAGAAGAAGCGCCGGACGCCTACAAGAGCATTGACGACGTGGTCCAAAGCGTGCAGGACGCAGGCATAAGCGACATCGTGGCGAAATTAAGGCCTTTGGGCGTGGTAAAAGGCTGAGCGCACATGAAGCTTACCTATGCCGCTGTAAAAAAAATGCTCCAGACGGGCGACATCAACGCCATAGTGTCTTATGGGAAAGAAGTCATCGGCTGCCTTGTCAGGGCGCTGGGCGAATCAAACAGGTATACCAGAGC
>JBBIHC010000012.1:0-1425 GCA_037447235.1 Microcaldota archaeon | reverse complement strand
AGAGCAAATGCGTAAGGGAAACCGCAATTGAAGCCTTGGTATATATGGACAATCTGGCCGTGCCTGCCTTGCTTAAAGCGCTTGGAAACAAAAATGCCGTCATAAGGAAGGGGGCTGCAGAAGCATTGGCAGCCATTAATAACCCAGCGGTCATAAGTTTGGTTAATGCCCTTGGCAGCGGAGAAAAACACAGAAGAAGGGCGGCATTGGCGCCAGGTGCAGCGGATGGCGAATTGCTGAAGGACGAAACCGTAAAACCGCCCAAAAATAAAGCGAATAAGAATAAAAAGGTGTCTGCGCTAATCAGTAAACATGGCTATAGAAGCCGCATTGTTTGATCTTGACAATACGCTGATAGATTTTCTCACATTCAAGAAAGAAAGCGCGAAGGCAGCGGCGAAAGTGATGGTCGCCCAGGGGCTGCCGGCAACCGAAATAGAGGCATACGGAAAGATATTCTCGGTTTATGATGAAAAAGGGATAGAATACCAAAAAACCTTCGCGGACGTAGTCAAACAATATAACCTTGAGGTCAACAAAGCGGAAAAAATACAGCAGGCAGCCATAATCGCATATCTGAAGAAAAAATTTGAGATACTGAAGCCCTACCCCATGGTCAAACCGACTCTTCGCAGGCTCCGGGAAAGCGGGCTGCGCCTTGCCATAGTCACTGACGCCCCGCGAAACAAGGCCTGGCAAAGGCTTGTTCTCACCGGCCTGGAAAACGAATTTGATGCGGTCATCACAAAAGACGATGCAAAAAACCAAAAGCCGCACCATTCGGCATTCATGCTTGCAGCAGAAAAGTTAAACGTTGGGCCGGCGGCGTGCCTCTTCGTAGGCGACAACCCGGCAAAGGATATCGCAGGCGCAAGGGCGGTTGGGATGAAAACCTGCCTTGCAAAGTACGGAATGTGGAACGCCGCAAACGAGACCGCTGATTATGAAATAGAAAAATTTGAGGACCTGCTGGCGGTCTTGGAGAAGATCAAAGAACGGTGAAAAGAGGTAAGCGGATGGTAACGATAACTGCCTATGGGGGCATTGATGAAATAGGCGGAAACAAGTTTCTTATTGAAGACAGGCACAGTGGGATATTTCTGGATTTCGGCCAGTCATTCACTTTGCTTGACGAATATTTCGTGCCAGAGGCATACCTGAAGCCAAGAGGTAGGTTTGGGCTGCGGGATTATTTTGCATTTGACCTTGTGCCGCAATTGAAGGGGCTTTATTCCAAAAAAGCCATAGAAAAAACTTCCCTGCCTTTCACGCCGCCGAAATATGACGGCGTGGTGATAAGCCACGCGCATTTTGACCATATAGAACACCTGACATACCTTCATCCGGACATTCCCATATATATGGGGGAAGCAACAAAACTTATATTAGAGTCCAGCCTGGAGACTGCCTTCGGAGGAACGCAAT
>JBBIHC010000011.1:0-28876 GCA_037447235.1 Microcaldota archaeon | reverse complement strand
ATGACAGCCCAAGGGGGCTGCTCCGGTAATTCTCAGCGCCCCCTTAGTCCGTCACCGCCCAAGCCCCCACTGAGACTTACTTATGGGAAAAAATAAACATTTGACTTTTACTTATGACAGCCCAAGGGGGCTGCTCCGGTAATTCTCAGCGCCCCCTTAGTCCGTCCTATCGTGAAAGGCTCGCGGTTATTCCGGCTGCCAAAAAGTCAGCTATACATAAAAAGTACGATGATGCCTAAAACGATCTCCGCCGCAAAAAGCACAAGCACCAGATTCCGCTCAGTTATTCCGTTTGCTGTTTTCATGACCAGCTGGCAAAGGCCGCGGACTTTTCCTTCTACCGGGTAGAGTTTTCCGTTTCTGTATTCCCCCCACCACTCCCTGCTGGGAAAGCCGTTTATTGCCTTTATGAAGAAATCAGCGACATATGGAAGCAGCAGCAAAGCCCCCGCGCTTTCCATATTGCCTATTATGACTCCTGCGGCGAGTGCCGCGCCTATGGACAGGTTGCCAACGTCGCCGGGGAATGCTCTCGAGGGGTAGCGGTTGAAAATGTAGAATGCTGCCAAAGCCCCCAAAAAAGACATAAAAATATACGCCGAGACCGCTTGGTTGTGCGCATAAGCCAGCAAAGAGGCGACAGAAAAAATTATCATCCCCATTCCGGTCTCAAGCCCGTTGAACCCGCCAAGCATGTTTGTCAGGTTTGACGCAACAGCCACCCCGACCGGCACCAGTATGAGAAGGTATGCGATGCCGAAATCCACAACTCCGATAAGCGGAAGATGCATCGTGGTGCTTCCTGCTGCCTTGAGCGCCACGAGCGGTATCGCCGCGAACAGCGGGAGAAACGCTTTGAAGTGCTGCGGAATGTCAACGAGGTCGTCAACGATTCCTATGAATGCGATGCTGTGGACTGCTATCAGGCTTGCGAGCAGCGGCAGAAGCTCAAACTCAAAGCCGAAGAAGGTGTTGAGGACGATGGCAAGAAGCATTCCTGCGGTGAAACCCGCAACAATCGTTATGCCGCCCATCTCGGCAACTTCCGGCCTGCCCGGCTTGTTTACGTCTTTTCCGGTGATGCCGAATCGCTTCAATCGCGGAATCAGCACCACGGAAAGGGCATAGGAGACAATGAAGGAGAACAACATTATGAATAGGTAATCAGCCGGCCCGTCCATATGCCTCACGCCCTTTTCCTTATTTTTTTGAGAATCTCTGCTGCAAAGTCGCTTGAAAAGTTTTTCGCTTCGTAAATTTTCGCAGCCGCCGCGTTTATCTCTTCTTCGCTCGCAGCGCCGGCAAGCATCGCGATGTTTCTCGCGTGCAGCTTCATGTGCCCTGCCTGTATTCCGGTTGTTGCCAGGGCGTAAAGGGCTGCGAAGTTGTTCGCCAGGCCGGCACACGCCATTGCCATCGCCAGCTCCCTGGCAGTTTTGATGCCCATTATCTTGAGCGCTATTCCAGCGGTCGGGCTTGTTTTTATCGCGCCTCCGTAGATTCCCACCGCCAGCGGAAGCTCGATCTCGCCATACAGGTCCCCTTCCTTTGTTTTCTCGTAGCGCGTCAATGGATGATAGCCGCCGATGGCAGCGTAAGCGTGCGCTCCTGCCTCGACAGCCCTCCAGTCCTGCCCGCATGCGAGCGCCACCGCGTCTATGCCATTCATTATTCCCTTGTTATGAGTCGCGCACCTGTAGATGTTCGCCACAGCGAATTCATAACAATCAAGAAACGCCTCTATCGCTTCTTCTCCAATGGTTTCCTTATTCCATACGGCAGCGGCTTTTGCTTTTCTCCTGACCGCAAGGTTGCTCAGTATCCTAAGCCTTGCCTTCCCTCCAGTCTGCTTTTCCAGCTCAGGCGCCACGGCTTCCATAAGCGTGTTTATGGTGTTTGCCCCCATCATGTCTTTTACATCTATGAAAAAATTGCAGGAGAGCATATCGCCCCTCCTGCTTTTTAACAGCTCAACCTGGAAATCCTTTACCCCTCCCCAGTGTGCCGGGTTTCCCCTGTATTCTGCTTCTGCTTTTGCCATAATCGCATCCCTGTTTTTCCGGAGCGATTCCATCGCTTTCGCCGCATTCGGAAGCTGCACGAGCTGGACCTGCCCCGGCATTACAGATTCCTCCGCACTTGCGGTAAAACCTTCAGGCAGGCATAATTTTGCCGCCTTTGAAGCAGCCGCAACCACGGATGCTTCTTCAAGGGCCATCGGCACCAGTATTTCCCTGCCGTTTATCTTGAAGTTTGTCGCCACGGCAAACGGAAGATGCATCGTCCCAATGACATTTTCTATCATATTGTCGGCAGTCTCCGTCTTCAAGGCACAGCTTTTTGACAGCGTTTCGGTTTCTTCATCTGTCAGTTTTGCGAGTTTCTTGATTTCCCCAAGCCTTTGCCTGACGGAAAGTTTGTGAAATCCGGACAATTTCATTCTATCCCTTCTCTATCCTTGAGAGCGCCCGCCCGATATTCTTGAAGACAATGGCGCTTCTTTCTTCATAGATTCTTTTGAAAACCTCTGCGAGGTCGCTTGTACTTCCGTCGCCGAAGAAATATTCGCCCTTTTCCCTGCTTACCAGGCCGAGCTGGCGCAGGCGGTCAAGATGGTAGTAGATCGCCTTTATGTTTTTTTCGCCCAAGCCTTTTTCCGAAAGCTTGTCTACCAGGTCCTGCGTGGTCGGCCTTTTGTTTGCATAGTGAAAATGAAGCAGCGCGTCCAGAAGGTCTATGATTATGGTGCGGCTTTCGTTCGGATTGATGAGGCCGAGGGAGAGCGCAAGCCATCTTAAAGTTGAAGCCCTGGTGAGCAGGACTTCCTGCGGCAGCGTAAGCTCCCTGAGAACTATCTCTGTTTTAATTAATTCCGACTCTGCTATCATGGTTAGTTTTCGATGTAAGCGCTTAAAAATGTAGTGTAATATTTATTTGCATAAAGCCACGGTGGGTTGGATGATTGATTTTTCTTTGAGATTGCATCCTGATGTGCTGTTTGCATACGAGCAGAACTACCTCAACCTCATAATAAGGGTGGAGAACCGGGGAAACAGCCATGTCTGGTGCGAGGCAGACATAAAGGTTCCTGACGGCGTTTCGTTAAGCCCTACGAGCGCCCTTGCCAGGGGCCGCGTGCGGGTTGGCATCGTGGGCAAAAACGAGTTCATCGAGAAGTCCGCCCGTATTTTCGGAAACCAGTACACCTCCCCGCAGGTTTACCAGGCAAGCGTTACGCTTTATGTTTTCAGCGGAGACGGCGTCATAGAATCAAGAATGGAAAAGAATATTGAAATAAGATGCGAGAGAAAGAAAGACGAAAGCATCTGAGCGGCATCATTGATGCTTGCCTGTGCTGTGCCGTGCCGCATTTTTCCCTTTTTAAGTCACTCCGCGCCGTGCTTTTTCAGCAGGTCGGCGATTTCGGTATGCTCAAGTATTCTGGCCCACATAAGTGCGGTGCTTTTGTCATTATTCCTGTGATTGACATCTGCTCCGTTATCAACCAGCAGTTTGGCAATTTCCACATTGTTTCTTAGAGTGGCAGCCATAAGCGCAGTCATTCCGACATCATTGCGGGCATTGACATCCGCCCCTTTTTCAATCAGCAGTTTGGTAATTTCAACATCGTTTTTAAGGACAGCCACCATAAGCGCGGTTATGCCCCACCCATCGCCGGCATTGACATCCGCCCCGTTTTCAATGGCGCGTTTTACCCTATGGATGTCCTTTTTTTCCGCCGCGTATATGAGCTCTTCATTTAATTTTTTCAATTCTGCCTTTGCGGGCTCCGGACTGCCGCCCTGCAGCCGTTCCGGCTCCGGCTTTGCGCCTTCCACCAGCTTCTCCATGGTTTTGTTTGCCCCTTTCGCGTTGCCTTCGCGCTTTGATTCGATATCAGCCTGATTTCCGGCTCCATTAAGACCCTTGTTTTTTCCTGCCATTTAAACACCTCTTGTTATTAACAGATATATTTTGTGGTGAAACATTTAAAAAAGCAATCGCCCTGCCTGTTGTATTCTAGACAAAAAACAATAAGGACGCGCGCTCTATTGTTGCTTCCCCTCTTTTTTCCTGGTTTTTGCCTTTTTTGCCGCCGGTTTCCCCTTTTCCTGTTCCTTCTCGCCTTGCGCCTCTTTTTCCTCGGCTGCGGGCTTTTTTTCGCTTTCCTCCGCTGCTTTCTCTTCCTCCCCGGCTTCCCCTTCCTTTGCGGCCGCTTCCTCCTCTGCTTTATGCGGCGGTGCAGCGGGCTCTTCCTCTTTTTCAGCCTCTTCTGCCTCCTCAAGCCTCTCAAAGAAACTTACATCGTAGGTGAATTCCTTGTATGATTTTATTACTCCTTGTGATAAGAGAATTTCCCTGGCCATGATGTAAAAAAGAAGCGCAAGCGACCTTCTTCCCTTGTTGTTTATCGGTATGACAAGATCAACGAACTTCGTTTCGTTGTCGGTGTCGCAGAGAGCGATGACCGGCACGCCATTTTTTGCCGATTCCATTATCGCTTCCCGTTCGCCTTTCGGGTCGCAGACAAAAATCAGCTTGGGCTCCTGGAATTTTTTTGACGACAGGTTTGTAGTCGTGCCCGGAACGAACCTTCCCTGCAGGACAGGTATGCCCGTGAGTTTGGAAAATTTCTGGGCGGCGTTTCCTGAATAAACCCTGGACGCCACCACAAGTATGTCGTTTGGCGGATATTTTGAAAGAAGTTTTGTGGCAGCCATTATCCGCTCTGCGGTTTTCATCAGGTCAAGTATATACAGCCCATCATCCCTTTTCTTGAAGATGAACTGCTTCATGTCATTCGTCTTTATCCTAGTGCCTATGTGCACGCCGGCTTCCAAGAACATGTCTTGGCTTACAGGCAAACCAGTTTTGTCCATACATACACCCTTTTCAATGTTCCTTGCTTCAGATTCAAATATATGGGGCCGCCGAGATTTCCAGCCTTTAGAGCCTTTGAACTCAGATAACAAGCACCCCAAGCTTGCAGGATACCAGGTTACCTCACGGCCCCTTTAACACCATCCCTCATGTGCGGGGATATTTTATGATAGTGTCCACAATGTCCACGTGGGACAGAAACATTCTTCTGCAGCAATAACGATGAATGCCGATTTCATCCAGCGCAATTTCCGGGTTCTTTTCAGCAGCCAGTTTCCTGTAGTCCCCGTACAGATGGCCTATCACGCTTCCGCAGGTAAAGCACCTCACCGGGAATTCCATAAAATCACCTGTATGATTTTTGGTACCTCGCCCTTGCTTTCGGCCCCTTGAATTTCTTGGGCTCCACTCTTCTTGAATCCTCCACTATAAGCGAGCGGTCCGCTGCCTCGAATTTCTTCTTCAGTTCCTCACTGTTGAAATAGCCGACAAGGGCTTTTGCAAAAGCGGTTCTGGCCGCTTGCGCTTGACCCATTACTCCGCCTCCAGTAACATTTATCTCCACATCTATCGAGTTTGCTTCGGGTCCGGCATATTTCAGTGGTTCCATTATTATTTCCCTTATGTACTTGTTGTTGATGGCCTCGATCGCCATATGGTTTATCCTTATCCTGCCGGCGCCGTTCGCTATCCTTGCCCGCGCGATGCTTGTTTTGCGCTTTCCGCGCGCCAGGAATATCTTGCTTTCTTTCTTTTTCGCTTTTTTCTTTGGAGTTTTTTTCTCCTTTGCCTTTTCAGACACAAACATCACCTCGCATATCCCAGACGGCTGCACAATTCGGCTATCGTGATGTGCTTTGCTATGCCGTCATATTTTTCCACGTCTATCGTTGCAGACGCAGTCAGGCCCTTTGGGTTTCCGCTATATGCTATTATCCTTTTGTAGGCCTCTTTTCCGCGTTTTGTTTTCCACGGAAGCATTCCCCGTATCATTCTTTTTACGAGCAGGTGCGGCACCCTTGGCCATTTGGCCGCGTGTTCCGGATTCGCCTTGTTTACCTGCCGTCTCCTTCCCTTGAACTTCTCCGCTATGGCATTCTTGTCGCCTTTTATGACCAGCTTCTCTGCGTTTATGATGTGCACCTCTTCGCCGCTCAGCGCCTTTTTCGCTATCTGCGTGGCAAGCCTTCCGAAAATATAATCGGTTCCGTCGATAATGAGCATAAAACCACCTATACCATTATCATTATGTCCTTCCCAGCCTGGTTGTTCCTGTACATCGCTTCTATGGACAGCGTTTTTCCGCCAGCGCTTTCAATGGATTTTCTTGCGCTCTCGCTGAATGCGAATGCGCCAACGAGCAGTTTCCTCGTTATCCTGCCGGAACCAAGCACTTTCCCAGGGACTACGACGCTGCTTCCGTCCGCGCAATACTGCTCCAGCTTGCTTACATTGACCTCAACCTTCTTCCTCCTCGGCCTTGAAAGCTCGTACGCGACCTTTTGCCATATCTGCTTTTTTTCTTTCCTCAAGTTTTTGATTAAGGAAACAAGGAACGGATTCTCCTTTCTCGCCTTGACTTTCTCAATATCCGCTTTTTTCATAGAATCACCGGCTCGCGCAAGGCAGCTATGTTGCCCTGACTAAGCGCCGTGAAATAAATTATCTTTCGGAAGGATTTTTAAACCTGACCTTATCTTTCCTTCGTATGGTGTTAGATGGTGGTAAAAGAGATAATATTAAAAAGCATTCTGGAGATAAATTCATAGGATAAGGGTGATTTTTTTATGGCGTTCCGTAGAAAGACAGCGAAAAATATCGAAAAAAATATATTTGTATTACCCAAAAAGAGAGAGTGGGCCAAAAACAAAATTCTGGAGCCGGAGTGTGCGGTTGAATCCACGCGCAGCCTGATAGAAACCGCAAGGAAGGACGAGGATCTGTGGACCAGATTAACTGCTTTTAAAAAACTGGGCAAAAACGCCGATGCCCTGGCCGAAATTGCGATGAATTACGACGGCCTAGGATACGATGACACGCGGAAGCTGGCAGTCAGGCAGCTGACCAGGATGGCAAGAACATTGAAAAGTCCCGCGGCTCTGGTATGCATCGCTTCCCATTCAGCAAATAAGAAAAGCAGAATGGCCGCGATTGACAAGCTCGCTGAAAACCCGGTTGCGTTGAAGAATGTCGTGAAATACGGATGCTATGACGACGCCTTAACCAAAGCGGTTGAAAAATTGGCAGGGATGGTAGAAAAGCTGGACGATCCGGAAGCCCTGCGGTTTGTCGCTCTTTATTCTGCGGACAGCAAAAAGAAAGAGGCTGCTTCAAAAAAATTGCAAAAGGATGATGTAAATTTTGTGGTTGAGATAGCCAAGCATCACCACGATCCCGCCAAAAGGAAATCAATGCTCAAGGCACTGGGAACAAACATTGAGGCATTGAGGGAGATCGCCCGGTGCGGTTATTACCTTAACACCAGCAAGGAGGCAATCAGGAAGCTTGCCAAATTGTCAAGGGAGCTGAATGATCCCCTTATTCTTAATGGCTTGCCCAAGCTTCGTTAAGCCTTCGTGATGCTGCCTCTTGTCTGCGATGGAAGGTTTTTAGTATTTTTTGCTCTAACGCTTTTGGTAATATGCCAATATCCAACCGCGGCCTCTCAAGCACCGAGGCAAAAAAAAGGCTTGAAAAATACGGCGAAAACGCGCTAGTGGAAAAAAAGAGAAAGCCGCTCTGGCTTCTTTTTTTGGGCCAGTTCAGGGACTTTATGGTGCTGGTGCTTATCGCCGCAGCACTGGTCTCGCTGGCATTGGGCGAATCTTCTGACGCCGCATTGATAATTTTCGTGATACTGCTTCACGGAACGCTCGGCTTCATCCAGGAATACAAGGCAGAGCAGGCATTTGCCGCGCTGAAAAAAATGGTCGCCGTGACGACCCGGGTATGGCGCGACAATAAGCTAAGAATGATAGATGTCAGGGAAATCGTGCCCGGCGATGCAGTGCTGGTCGAGGCCGGTGACAGGATTCCTGCAGACGGAGTTTTTTTTGAGGGTTCCGGGTTTTCGTGCGACGAGGCGATGCTTACCGGAGAATCTGTTCCGGTGCATAAAAAACCAGGCGACAAGGTTTTCATGGGGACTTTATGCGGAAGCGGGAAAGGGACGGTTATTGTGGAGAAGACGGCGATGAATACCGAGATGGGTAAGATTGCGGACATGGTGCAGGGGGTCGAGGAGGAGCAGACTCCGCTTGAGGCTGATTTTGAAAAATTGGGAAAGACGATAGCGGCCGGAGTGCTCGCGCTTTGTTTTGTTATCTTCGTTATCGGCGTCCTCCGCGGCTTTGAAGTTTTCAATATGTTCATAACTTCCGTAAGTCTTGCGGTCGCAGCGATTCCGGAAGGCCTTCCTGCTGTCGTGACAATCGTTCTGGCTGTAGGCGTCCAGAGGATGGCAAGGCGCAGGGCCATAATAAGAAAGCTCAAGGCGGTTGAGACATTGGGTTGCACCACCGTGATAGCAACCGACAAGACAGGAACTTTGACCAGAAACGAGATGGTTGTGAGAAAAATCTTTGCGAATGGAAGGATAATTGATGTTGGCGGCGTTGGATACCAGCCGAAAGGGGATTTTACAGAAAAAGGCAAAAAGGCAAAGCTTGCGGCTGAGGACGAATTGCTGATGCGAATCGGGCTGCTGTGCAATAATGCTTATTTGAAGGAAGACGAAAAAGCAGGATGGCAGATAATAGGCGATTCAACAGAGGGCGCGCTTGTGGTGCTTGCTGCAAAAAACAACATGTGGCGCGAGGAAGTCGCAGCCAAATATCCTGAAATCGCTTCTTTCCCTTTTGATGCTGCCAGGAAGAGAATGGCTACTGTGCACAAGCAGGGAAGAAAAAAAATCGCCTATGTGAAGGGAGCGCCAGAAGCGATTCTCAGCGTTTCAAGCTTCATTGCCCGCGACGGCTCTGTGAAAAAAATCACTGCTGCAGAAAAACGAAGCATTCTTGAGCTGAACGACAAGCTGGCCGGAAGCGGCCATCGTACCCTTGCCTTTGCCTATTGCGAGCTTGACGGCGTCGCGCTTGACGTGGGCAAGGTTGAGAAGGACCTTGTTTTTGTAGGCATCGCCGCGATGATAGACGCGCCGCGCGAGGAGGTGAAGGATTCAATTGCGCTCTGCAAATCCGCCGGAATAAAAGTCATCATGATAACAGGAGACCATCCGCTGACCGCAAAAGCGATAGCCGACGAACTTGGGGTATCCAACGGCAGGATTATGACTGGCGGGGAGCTGGACAAACTAAGCGATGATGAGCTTGACAGGATAGTTGATGGTATAGGCGTGTATGCCCGCGTGAGCCCTGCGCACAAGCTGAGGATAGTCGGCTTGCTGAAGAGAAAAGGGCACGTTGTTGCCGTAACCGGAGACGGGGCTAACGACGCGCCCGCGCTGAAGAAGGCGGACATAGGCGTTGCGATGGGAATAACCGGCACGGATGTTTCAAAGGAAAGCGCGGACATGGTCCTAAGCGACGATAATTTCGCCACAATAGTTGCCGCTGTTGAGGAGGGAAGGGGGGTATACGACAACATAAAAAAGACGGTCGCTTATTTGTTTTCCGGAAATATCGCGGAAGTTGCGATAATATTTTTTGCCATAATGCTCGGTTTTCCGCTGCCGCTCCTGGCTTTCCAGATACTATTCATAAATCTGGTTACTGACGGGTTGCCCGCTATCGCGCTGTCTGTCGAGCCGATAGAGAAAGACGTGATGAAAAGGAAGCCGCGGAAGCAGGATGAGCCGGTATGGAAAAACGCCAGCCTTTTTCTTATAGACGCGCCGATTCTGGTTACTGCTTTCTGCCTTGGGATTTTTGCCTTTGAGCTCAATTATGTCGGTGATCTGGTCAGAGCGCAGACGATGGTTTTCACGATGCTGATATTCGCTGAAAAGCTTCTCGCGTTTAGCGCAAGAAGGCTTGACAAGACAATAGTGCGCGAGCCGTTTTCCAACCGCTGGCTCGTTATGGTAGCCATTCTTACCTTGGCGATCCACCTGGCAATACTTTATATTGAGCCGGTTGCGAAAATATTCAAGGTTGTTCCTCTTAACCCGTTCGACTGGCTTTTGATCATAATGCTGTCTGCCGCTTTGTTCGGATATATGGAATTCAGGAAATGGCTTAAAAGCAGGAGGAAACAATAAGGGCGATTGTATGCTTGTTGATATTATTCTTCTTCTTGTTTTTCTGGCTGTTCTTTCAAAATCAGCGGATGTTGCCGTTGATGAGGCAGAAAAATTTTCGGATTTTTTGGGCGTCAGCAAGCTCGCCATCGGCTTTCTGCTTATCGCAATGCTGACTTCACTGCCTGAGCTTTCCGTCTCTGTTTTTGCTTCCCTTGTCGGAAGCGGCGGGATTGTTTTCGGCAATGTGTTCGGCGCGAATATATATGATATGCTGTTTGTTCTTGGATTAAGCGCATTCTTTTATAAAACAATTAAGGTAAGCAAGGAAGAGATGAACGACATTTTGACAATAATCGGTATTACATCATTTATCATAGCGTATATGCTGTTGAATGCCTTTTTCGGTTCAGGTTCGCTCGGCCCCATCGAAGGCGTGCTTTTGCTCGCGTTGTTTTGCTCCTACGCCTTTTTCACTTCAAAAAAGAAGCGCATCGATGATGGAGCAAAACCGGTAAGCAAAAAAAGAGCATTGTGGTCGTTTGTATTTTTAGTTTTTGCCATCATTGCAGTTCTGGTAAGTGCTGAGCTTGCGGTTGAATATGCGCTCAAGGTTGTCGCCGATTTTAATCTAAGCGAGAGTTTCATCAGCGCGTCATTGTTTGCCTTTGGGACCACCCTGCCGGAATTGTCGGTGACCCTGCAGGCAACAAGAAGAAAACTTATGGAACGGCCATCGGTACCTCTATTGGAAGCACTTTTGTAAATCTCACGATGGTGCTGGGAAGCGCCCTGGTGCTGCGTCCAATAAACCTCTTGGCCATAAACCATTCTCAAAATGCCTTGTTGTTTTTGGTGACCATGCTGGTGTTCAATCTGCTCGCCGGCGCGCCGCTTATTTACTTTGCAATGGTAAAGAAGGAAATCAGCCGTCCTGCGGGATTTTTGCTTCTTCTGCTCTTTGCGGTCTATCTTGCCATTATTTCGTACCTCCAGGTTTAGCCGGACTGTAAGGCAAGCGTCGCCGCGGTTATGAGCGGAGGCGAATCCAATGCCGCCTATCCGAAGACCAGCTTTCTCCCATTCATCTTCGTTTTTTAGATTTAACGAACCCAACAAGAAGAAAATCTTCGCTTAATGGCATAAATATATAAATATGTAATATTGAAACTATAAAGCATATAACGAAAAATGGTGGGGCAATGGAAAAACCGATTTTTTTTGCTTTCTTACTGGGCATAGGGCTTTTTGTTTTCGGCTGCGTGGAGCAGCCTCCGGCTGACGGCACGCAGAACGCAACCGCGAATGTCAGCGCGGCTGCGACGATCGTTGTTTTTTACGACCCTGCAAACGGCGGAATTGAGGAGCAGATTTTCCAGAGAGCGGCAAAATACATTCCATCCGCAGAAGTCGATATGCGCTGTGTGGATTACACAAAGGTAATTTACGGCCAGGCGGGCCAGTCCGAAAGCGTGTGCATGCAGAAGGACGGGCTGGAATATGAAGACAATATGCAAGTGTTTGAAAGCCTGGCGACAACCTACGGCGCCATTGTCTATGTGCACGAAAATGATACATACAAGCCGGTCCAGGCATCTTTGCATCCTCTTGCGGTGGCAAAAAACATCTGCGGAGCCTATGCGTTTGAAGAGTGCTCAGCATTGCCGGAGTTCGGGCAATTGAAGGCGGCCATATACACGATGAAAAGCGGAGATGAGGCATATTACAGCCAGATATTGCAAGTCCTGAACAATGTCAACATCTCAATCGAGCCGGAAATAAAAGTAGCCGGGGAGGAGGATGTGCAATCCCTGAAGCAAAAGGCCGGCATAAAGTTTTTGCCTGTTATGGTGGTTGAAGGAGCAGGCGAAGACGATCAGTTTGTGATGGACCTATACGCAAAATCGCTTTCAGCGCCAGGTTCATCATACAATGCAAAGAAAGCAGGCCAGGAATACGTATTTTCGCTTAATGCCGGCCCATTGGAAAATTATGTAGGGGACGAGCCGTTGATAGAAGCTGTCGCTTATGTCCCAGAGGGCAAGGAAGCAATATACGAAGGCATTTTTGACGGCCTGAGCCTTGGCGGCGTGGTCGTGAATGTCACCTATGTCGGGATTAACTCCACGGCAGGCGAGGCGTTGGGAAAGGAAAGCGGAATTTCCTATCTGCCCATTCTTGTCATTGATTCTGCGGCGCTGTCAGAGGGGCAAAAATCAGCGCTTGACGGCATCGCGGCACAGCCAATAGACACCGAGCTCATAACCATTTATGTCAAAAAAGCAGGGGAGAAGTATTACGGATACACCTCTTTGTCCTCGCCTGAACTTTTTGTTGGCGAGAAGCTGCAGAAGGTTGAGATAGACCTTTATGTAATGTCCCACTGCCCGTACGGATTGCAGATGCAAAAGGCTTTCATACCGGTTGTGGAGGCATTTAAGGACAGCGGAAGACTGACAGTCAACAACAAGTTTGTCAGCTACACTATGCACGGGGCAGAGGAAACGAAGGACAATCTCTATGAATACTGCGTTGGCGAAAAAGAGCCCCAGAAGGAGTGGGAATTCGTAAGATGCTTTGTAGAGAAAAACGGCGACGAAGCGTTTTGCCTGCAGAACCTGAGCATCGATAAGTCAGCAGTTGACAATTGTGTTGCCGAAGCAACGACGAGATTCGGCATAAGCGGGACATCATTCCCGATATATGCTTCTGAAAACTCGCTGTATGGCGTGCAGGGTTCCCCAACAACGGTCTTTATGGGCAAGCAAATCACTCTTCAGAGAAATCCGGAAGCGATAAAGGAATTCGTCTGCAGCATGCTTGCCGAACCTTTGCCGGCCGCGTGCGGCCTGAATCTTAGTTCGGCTCAGGCGGATTACGGCTTCGGCCCTGTTATCGGCAGCGGCACCGCGTCTTCAAGCGCCAGCTGCGGCTGATTTTTTTATTTTAAATCGTTATCCCAAAGTAAAGCAGTATGCACTTGACTGATACATAAGCGAAGTATGCCCCGAAGATGAGCTTCAATGTTTCCGGCCTGAATCTCTTTATTATTGCCGCGCCCAGCTGTGCGCCTATTATAGTGCCTGCGGCAAGCAGAAGGCCCGCGCCTATGGCGACAAATCCCTGCGCGAGCTTGATTGCCCCGCCAACCATGGCCATCGGCATTATAACCGCGAGCGAAGTCCCCATCGTCACATAAACCGGAGCGTTGAACAGGTATATAAGGCCCGGCACCAATGCATAACCGCCGCCCAGCCCGGTCAGGCCGGTCAAAACGCCAACCGCAAACCCAAAGCCAGCCATCCCTGCCCGCGAACCGGAAATCGCATTTCCTTCCTGCCGCTTCCTGTCCGCCATCATCCCCTCGTACATCATTTTAATGGCAGGAACCAGGAAAACGAAGCCAAGCACGAGCTCCAATAGCGCGGTATTCCCGGCCAGAATTTCAAAGAGCCACGAGCCCGGAATTACTCCGATAATGCCAAAGCCGGCAAGCCACAGCGCCGCATTCCTGTCCAGGTTTCCGCGGACCAAATGGCCGTATGCCCCTGAAATTGCGGTGAATGCCACGGCAAAGAGCGCGGTTCCTATTGCCATCGGCGCGGCATACCCGAGCCAGAAATGAAGTATAGGAAGCATTATGGTTCCCCCTCCGCTTCCGATAATTCCTCCAAGCACGCCGGTTATGAACCCTATGGCCACCAAAACAGCCGCATCAGCCGGCCCTATGGCCGGGGAACCAGGCGGAACCGCATTGCCTGCCAGGAATGAGCATAAAGCCATGCCAGTGACTATGACCAGCAGTATCGCTGCTGGTATATGTTTTGCCAACTCGCGGTTTTCATCCATAATATTAATTTCAAGGCATGCAAATTGTTTATAAATGTTTCTTATTAAAGAAGTATCTTGCTCGCAAGTCGCGCAGCGTTGATGGGCGAACACCCTGCGACGTTGGCAGGATTCGTCCGGAGCTTTTTCGGGCCGCTCTCGCACTCCATTCAAGGAGCGGTTCACGATTCGGTTTGAAGCGCGGCCGGCAGTTTGTTCCGTTTACGGCAGACAGAGGGGTCGATATGGCTGAAGAATGTGAAGATAAGAAATGTTTCCAGCATGGCAGCATCCGCGTGCGTGGCGGAGTGGCGCAAGGAATCGTGATAAGCACGGGGGGCAAGAGGACCGCCATAATAGAGCGGACGATATCAAAAAAACTCCCGAAATACCATAGATGGGCAAAGGTGCGCTCGCATCTGCCTGCCCACAACCCGCCGTGCATCAATGCAAAGGCCGGCGATATGGTGGAAATCGGGGAAACAAGAAAGATAAGCAAGACAAAGGCCTGGACGATAACCAGGATTTTGCAAAAGGGTGGGGCCATATGAAGGGTCTTTCCGGAAATGTCACCCGCTCGCTCATACCAGGAGCGTTGCTTGTTTGCGCGGACAACAGCGGCGCAAAGGTAATCTCCATAATAAATGTTCTCGGGCTTAGGGGAAAGCACGCAAGATGCCCTGCGGCAGGCGTGGGCGACATCGTGGTAGCTTCGGTGAAAAAAGGAAAGCCGGACATGGTGAAAAAGGTTGTCAAGGCGCTTGTCGTAAGACAAAGGAAGGAGTACAGGAGGCCGAACGGAGTCCGCATATTCTTTGAAGACAACGCCGCAGTGCTCATAAACGATTCCCTTTTGCCGGTGGGCACAGAAATCAAGGGCGTGGTCGCGAAGGAAATAGCCGAGCGCTATCCCAAGGTTGCCGCGGTTTCGGCAGGAGTTGTTTGAGGTGATGGGATGAAGCCGGACACTGAGAGAAAAAAATATGTATCTGCCAAGATCCATCAAAAGAAGAAAAACGTGCATGTTCATCTTTCCAGGGATTTGAGAAAGGCAATGAAGCAGAAAAGACGGGCAATCGGAGTGAGGAAAGGCGACAAGGTTAGGATAATGCGCGGACAGCACGCCGGTAAGGAGGCCAAGGTTGCCAGGGTCAGCGTATGCGGCCGAACGGTTTTTCTGGAGGGCGTTACGCGCAAGACCGCGCGCGGCAAGGAAGTGCCGGTTCCGTTCCAGCCGTCAAACCTGCTGCTTGTCGCCCTTGCGGAATCAAAAGAGCGCTCATTGATCCTTGGAGCCGGCGCTTTTGGCCAGAAAGAAACCGCGAAAAGGCAGAAAAAGGGCGGCGCAGTCGTGGCGGGAGGTGCCGTTGGGGAAGCCGCAGGCGAAAAGCCGGATGAGCCGGAAATTGCAAAATAAGAGGGTGTGACATATGGGAAAGAGAGGTGGAACTGTTCATTTGAAAAGGCTTGCTGCTCCGAAAGCAATGCCGATTAGGGACAAAAAAGATAGCACGTGGATTACGCGGCCGTCGCCCGGTCCGCATCCATTATCCAGATGCCTGCCGCTCGGGGTGCTGTTGCGCGATGTTTTAGGAGTGGTAAAAACGATGCGCGAGGCCAAAAAAGCCCTCTCAGGCAGGCTCGTGACCGTGGATGGAATTGCGCGCCTGGAGCCAGAATTCCCTGCCGGGCTTATGGATGTCGTTTCCCTGTTGCCTGAAGACAGGCACTACAGGATTGTCGTTGATTGGAAGGGAAGATTAAAGCCGGTTGAAATAAGCAGGGAGGAAGCGAGGGTTAAAATAGCGAAGGTTATGAACAAGGTTGTGGCCAGGGGAGGGAAACTTTTGGCGACCCTGCACGACGGCAAAAATATTCCATGCGACACGCATATTGCTGTTGGCGACAGCGTTTTGCTGCAGCTTCCAGAGGGGCGAAATGAAAAGGCAAAAATGCTCAGGCATTTGAAGCTTGAACCAGGCGCCCGATGCTATATCAGCAGCGGCAAGCACGCCGGGACCCTGGTTTCGCTCAAGGAACTTGCGAAAAGGGGCAACCGGAAGACTGAAGCAGTAGTAAGCGATGGCGTGAAGGATTTCATTACGGTTGCTGGCTATCTTGTCGTGGTCGACGATAAATTTGGGGTGAAAGCATGAACGGCAACCCAATGCGCGAGATAAGCATAGAGAAGGTCACGGTGAATATCGGAGTTGGCTCGCCTGGAGAAAGGCTGGACAACGCCAAGGAGCTGCTCAGGCGCCTTACGGAGCGCACGCCTGTTGAAACGATGGCGAGAAGGCGTGAGCCCGCATTCAAAATAAGGCCGGGAATGCCAATCGGCGTAAAAGTGACGCTGCGGGGAAAGGAAGCCGGCGCTTTCCTGGAGAAAGCCTTGGCGGCCAGGAAAAGGGTGCTGAGCGAGAAAAATTTTGACAAGGAAGGCAACTTTTCTTTCGGAATAGCAGAGTACATAGATTTCCCGGGAGCAAAATACGACCCTTCCATGGGGATGTATGGCTTTGACGTTTGCGTCACCCTGAAAAGGCGGGGAAGGCGGGTGGCGGTGCGAAAACTCAGAAACGCAAAAGTGGGCAAGGCGCACCGCATAACAAAGGACGAGGCAATCGGTTTTGTGAAGAGCGCGTTTAACGCAAGGGTCGAGTGATTTTTATGGCTGGAAAAAAACAAAAGGAAAAAAGGGACTATGGAAACATTGACAGGTACAGGGGCAAGGGGTGCCGTGTTTGCAGGAACTGCGGCAACGCGCGGGGCCTGATAAGAAAGTACGACATTTATGTTTGCAGGCGCTGCTTCAGGGAGATGGCGGAGCAGCTTGGCTTTAAAAAATACGGTGGTTGATATGGTTGACCATTTGGCTGACGCATTGAATACTATAAAAACGCACGAGTATGTGGGCCAGCATACCTGCACCGTGAAGGCAACAAAACTTATAGACGCGGTGCTGAGGCTGCTGAAGGAAAACAAATACATCGCGGATTTCAAAAAAATAGATGACGGCGGGGGCGGCCTTTTTACCGTGGAGCTGGACGGAAGGATAAACAACTGCGGCGTCATAAAGCCGAGGTTTTCGGTTAAGAGAAGCGAGTGGACGAAGACGGAAGAAAGATATACCCCAAGCGTAGGCGTGGGGCTCCTGATAGTCTCAACGCCGCACGGAATAATGACAAACCTTGATGCGCAGAAAATGAAGATAGGCGGGAGGCTTCTCGCCTATGTTTATTGAGGTGGGGCGGATGATTGCGATACCTGCAGGCGTTGCCGTTGAAATAGACGCGGAGCACATAACCGTAAAAGGCCCGAAAGGCACTGTAAAAAAGCCGTTGCCCAAAAAAATAAAAATAGAAAAAAAAGACAATTCGCTTTTATTGGGCGGGGCCGAGGGCGAAAAGGCGCTGCTTGGCACTTACGATTCGCTTTTAAGGTCCATGTTCAGGGGCGTAACCGAGGGCTACACGAAGAAACTCAAGGCGCTTTACGCCCATTTTCCAATGAGTTTTGAGGTGAAGGGAGGGGAAGTGATCATAAAAAATTTCCTCGGTGAAAAAAGCCCCCGCAAGTCAAAGATAGTTGGAAATGACACGAAGGTTGAGGCAAAAGGGGTTATAGTTACGATAACCGGGCCTGATTGCGAGGCAGTGGGGCAGACACTGGCGAACATAAAAAGCGCGTTGCGGATACGGAAAAAGGATCCCCGGGTTTTCCAGGATGGCGTTTACGAGATTTCAGAATGAACGGGTGGAAAAGATGGCTGGGAAGGAAAAACAAACGAAAAAAACGATTGTGAAAAAACCGAAAAAGAAGGCGAAGCCAAGGTTTAACATCCTTAATTATGGTTTTTTCAAGGCGGTCAAGGAAAGATGGAGAAAGCCGAGGGGAACGGCAAACAAGAAAAGGCGAAAGAAAAAATGGGCAGGCGCACTGCCGAAAATAGGCTACAAGAACACGGAAGCGGTTCGCGGGTTGCGTGAAGATGGGAGAAAAGAAATCCTTGTGAGAGGCATGCCGGACATAAATATGCTCAAGTCGTTGCCCGAGGGCGAGCGTGCACGGCTTTGCCTGCGTTTTTCGTCTTCACTGAGCAGGAGAACGAGGGCGAGGATGATGGAAGCGCTCGGCAGTCTCGGCGTTGCGGTGGCGAACGCAGAAAAATCCAAGGGGTGATGAAATGGCTTTTGATACGGTTAGAAGAATTGCGGCGGATATCCTTGGGGTCGGGGAAAACCGGATAAGGTTTGCTTCTGACAAGCTCGGTGAAATAAAAAATGCAATGATGCGCGCAGACGTGCGGGATCTGATAAGCAAAAAGGCAATTACCGTGGCACCAAAGAAGGGGCGAAGAAAAAAGGCGCATAGGAAAAAGCGCGGCGAGGGAAGCAGAAAAGGAAGCAAGTCCGGAAGAGAGAGGAAAAAGGAGTGGATGGCAAGGATCCGCTCCCAGAGAAAACTGCTGGCGTGGCTGGTTGGAAACAACATCATCAGGCGCGAGCATAAAAAATCAGTCTATCTGAAAATCAAGGGAAACTCTTTCAGGAGCAAGAGAGCGTTGATTGCATACCTCAAGGACAACGGCCTGGTTGCGAAGGATTTTGAGCTTAAAAAAGAAAAGGGTGGTAAGGAATGACGAAAGCTATCGGTCCAACATTTGTTGTCGCTTTTCGCAGGAGAAGGGAAAAGAAAACAAACTACCCAAAGCGTCTTGCTTTGATTAAAAGCGGTTTGCCGCGGCTGGTGGTAAGAAAGACAAACAGGCAGATGATCGTCCAGTTTTTCGAGTTCCAGCCGGACGGAGACCGCTGCATAGTCAATGTTGACGCTGTCAGGCTGAACAAGGCGTGCGGCTGGCAGATGAAGTGCAATTCCTGGAGCTCCTACCTCGCGGGCCTGCTTGCCGGCAGAGAGGCTGTTAAGAAAGGGGTAAAAAGGTTTGTGCTTGACATAGGAATGCAGACCCCGACAAAAGGCTCGGTGGTGTTTGCCGCACTCAAGGGGGCGGTTGACGCCGGCCTTGAAACCAAGTTTGACGGGGAGGCGGCGCCTTTGAAGAAGCTCGAGGAAGTGCCGGAAAAATACCGGGCGGCATTTACGGAGGCAAAGGCAAAGCTTTTGGGCTGATGCTTCACAGGTGGTCATGATGGTTGAAAAACTGAAACCGATTGATAAGGAAAGTTGGGAGCCAAAAACACGGCTTGGGAAAATGGTAAAATCCGGCGAGATAACATCTTTTGAGCAGATACTGGATATGGGAAAACCGATACTGGAGCCCGAAATCATAGATGTGCTTATGCCGGACCTCCAGGCTGAGACTTTGGAAGTACGGAGCACGCAACGCGTTACCGATTCCGGTAAAAGGACGAAGTTTCGCATAACCGTTGTTATCGGCGACGGCAAAGGCCACGTTGGCGTCGGGGTTGGGAAGAGCGAAGAGCTGAAGCCGGCGATGGATTATGCAATCCGGGATGCCAAGAAAAAGATGATATCGGTAAGAACCGGGTGCGGCTCCTGGGAATGCAGGTGCACAATGAACCATTCAATCCCGAGATTCACCGAGGGAAAGGAAGGAAGCACGGTAGTGCAGCTCAAGCCTGCCCCGCGCGGCCTTGGCCTTGCTTCAAACGATACGGTCAAAAAGGTCCTTTATATGGCAGGAGTAAAAGACGTCTGGAGCAGGAAGCTTGGCGGTTCAAATACTTATAACACGGCTTTGGCAGCCATACGGGCGCTTGATGCCCTGAACATGCTCAAGCCGGCTGCAGAGTGATGGATATGTTTGCTGTAATAAGGGTAAGGGGGATCAGGAAAATAAAGCCTCGCGTCAAGCGGACGCTTGAGCTCTTGCGGCTTCATAAGCCGAACCATTGCGTTGTCGTGCCTGAAAACAAATCCACTGCAAGGATGCTTAACATCGCGAGGGACTACGTGGCCTATGGCGCTATTGGTGAAAAAACGCTCGCGAAACTTCTTTTCCGCAGGGGAAAGGACGGTTCATCGTGGTTGCGCGAGAAGATGGACAAAAATGCGATAAGCCAGCTTGCCGGCGACATAGTGAGCGGGAAAAAGAAACTTAGCGCAGTAGCGAGCCCAGTCTTTTGCCTCCACCCGCCGCGGAAAGGATACAAAAGCATCAAGTCATATTATCCAAAAGGGGATCTGGGAAGGCACGAGCAGATTGAAAGGCTTTTAAACCGTATGATGTGAGGGGAGATGTTTATGCCAAAAAGGAAGACAAGGAGAAAAAGAAAATTTTTGGGCACGAGGCACTGCGGCCGCGGAAACAAGAAAAAAGGAAGGGGAAGCGGAACCAAAGGCGGCGCCGGAATGGCCGGAAGCGGAAAGCACAAATTTACCTACATAACCGCATATGAACCGGATTATTTCGGGAAAAGCGGTTTTGTCAGGCACGGCGTTCGGAAAGACGCGCCGGTCGCCAATCTTTACGAGATAGAGAATATGGCATCAAAGGGATTGCTTGAGAAGAAAAACGACAGGTATCTTTTTGAATTCAGGGGCAAGATACTGGCTAGCGGGGAAATCCGCTCGCCGGTGCTCATAAAGGCCTACTCCTGGAGCAAAAGGACAGAGGACAAAGTGAAGGCTGCCGGCGGCGAGTTATCCAAGCTTGAATAGCGGGTGGCATGCCATGGTCGACCTGTTTGACATAACTTCCGCCATTACCTCAAGATTGCCTGAAATAAAGCCGCCAGCCATAGCGCCTACAGCAAGAGAGAGGCTTGTCTGGACCGGCGTTGCCCTTGTGCTGTACTTTATGATGTATTCCACCGTATGCTTTGGCGCCAAGCAGGACCACGGCGTCGGCGGGATGGATTTCTTCAACATGATTACTGCTTCAAAGACCGGGAGTTTGCTGACTGTCGGCATCGGGCCCATCGTGTTCGCGTCGCTTTTCCTCCAGCTGTTTAATGGAGCAGGCTTGTTCAGCATAGACACGAAATCAAAGGACGGAAGGAAAAAGTTTTTGGAGGCGCAGAAGGTATTCGCCATTCTGCTTGCATTCGCCCAGGCCGCGCTTTTCGTTTACGGCGGCAGGGTCCCGTTGATAAGCCTGGCCGGAGTGGATCCGGCGCTGTTGTCCTTTTTGGTCATCCTTCAGATAGCTATGGGTTCCATTGTCATAATGTATCTTGATGAGATTTTGACAAAATACGGCATAGGGAGCGCGGTGAGCCTGTTCATAGCCGCCGGCGTTTCTTATGCGATAATCTCCGGTCTTATGGGCCTGATTTTTGGCAGCAATGGATTGCTGGTGACCGTTGCCGAAGGTGGCGCAGAGGCGATACCGGCTTCCGTTCTTGTCCTCCTGCCCTTTGTTTTCACCGTGCTTGTTTTTCTCGCCTGCGTCTATGCGGAAGGCATCCGCGTTGAGCTGCCCATCGCATTTTCACGGGTTCGCGGCCTTGTGCCAAAGCTTCCTTTGAAATTTTTCTATGTGTCAAACATACCGGTTATTTTCGCGAACGCCCTTCTGCTTTCCGTGCAGCTTTTTGCGGTTACCACTTTGGCAGGCGCAAGCTTCATAATCCCGGGCACGGACATGGACCTCGCGAAACTCATAGCATACGTGCCCTCAGCAGAGCAACCGATGATAGTTGACGGGCTTCTTTATCTTATAACGCCCATCTATTATGGCGGTAGGGACAGCATGACCCATTTTAACTACATAATAAACGGCGTCTCGCCGGTTTATCGCATTCCAGAATGGGTCCATGCCATCGTTTACCTTCTTTTCCTGGCTTCTTTTTCGGTCATGTTCGGCCTGTTTTGGGTTGAGATGGGCAACATGGACGCCAAGAGCGTCGCTTCCCAGCTTGCAGGCTCAAGGCTGCAGATACCCGGCTTCAGGGCAGACCCAAGGATGCTTGAGGGCATTTTGCAGAAGTACATCAATCCGCTTACAATCGTCGGCTCCCTTTCAGTCGGCCTGCTCGCAGGTCTTGCCGACCTCACAGGCGCGCTCGGCACCGGAACCGGCATTCTTCTTACAGTCGGAATATTGTATAAGATGTACGAGCAGATGGAGCAGCTGAGAATGTTCGATCTTTATCCAATGCTCGGCAGGATAGCAAGAGGTTAGATGGTATGATAATCGTTATGGGCCTGCCCGGCGCAGGAAAGTCCACGGTTTTGCAGGGTTTGAAAACGGATTTTAGGATAGTGAATTACGGGGACCTTATGTTTGAAATAGAAAAAGAAAGATTTGGCGTAAAGGACAGGGACGACATGAGGAAGCTGCCGATTGAGAAGCAGAAGGAGGTCCAGAGGCTCGTTGCAGAGAAGCTTTCCAGCGTGGGAAGGAAGATAATTCTTGATACCCACTGCTCAATCAATACGCCGACAGGCTACTATCCAGGCCTGCCTTTCGAGTTTTTGAAAAACCTGAAAGTTGAAAAACTGGTTTACATAACAGCGCCGCCGGAGCAGATTCACGCCAGAAGAAGCGCCGACCCCGCAAGAAAGCGCGACGAGCAGTCTCTTGACGCGATAACAGAGCACGATAACTTCAACAAAAGCCTCCTGGCCGCATATTCCGCTTTCACGGGCGCCCCGGCGGTTATAATAATAAATGCCCAGGGAAGGCTGGCAGACGCGGTGGCCAGGATGCAGTCCTTCTTGTGATTTTTATGCTTGACATTGAACTATTCAGGAATAACTTCGATTCCGTCCTGCGGCAGCTGAAAAACAGGAACCAGCCCGAGCAGGTTTTTGAAGCGGCAAAGGAGATAAGGAAACTGGATGACGAATGGAGAAGGATAAAAAAAGAAGAAGACGAGTTGCGCGCGCTCCGCAACAAGCTGAGCACCCAGATAAATGAGAGAAAAAAGAAGGGCGAGGGATGGGATGACATTGCCGCTGAAGCCGCAAAGGCAGCCAAAAGAGTAGAGGAGATAAAAAGCATTTCAGAAAGCCTGCTTGCCAGGCGCGACGCGCTTCTGCTGACAATGCCGGCAATGCCGCACGAGAGCGTGCCTGTTGGGCCTGACGAGAGCGGCAATGTTGAAGTTCGTAAATGGGGAACACCGAAAAAAAAGGCAGGCAGCGTGCTTTCGCATTACGAGCTTGCCGGAAAGACAGACATGATAGACTATGAGCGCGGAGTCAGGCTTGCCGAGCACCGTTTCAGCGTCCTGAAAGGGCCGATAGCTAAACTGGAGCGGGCTTTGATAAATTTCATGCTTTCCGTGCAGACGATGAGCGGCTATACCGAATATTCCCTGCCATATCTGGTGAACACAAAAACGATGACAGGAACAGGGCAGCTGCCGAAATTTGCCGAAGAGCTTTACAAGTGCAGGGACGACGACCTTTGGCTCATTCCCACGGCGGAGGTCCCGCTGACGAATCTTTATGCCGGCGAGGTGATTAACGAGGCAAAGCTGCCGTTGAGCCTGACCGCCTTCACGCCCTGTTTCAGGAGGGAAGCTGGCGCATACGGAAAGGACATCCGGGGCCTGATAAGGCAGCACCAGTTTGACAAGGTCGAGCTTGTCAAGATCGCCCACCCTGAAAACAGCTATGATGAACTTGAAAAACTTACGAACGATGCAGAGAGAATACTCCAGCTCCTTGAGCTTCCCTACAGGACCGTGCTTCTTTGCACCGGCGACATGGGCTTCGCTTCAACAAAAACTTACGATATAGAGGTATGGCTTCCAAGCGAGAACCGGTACCGCGAAATATCGTCGTGCTCAAATTGCGGCGATTTTCAGGCAAGACGGGCAAACATAAGGTACAGGGGAAAAGACGGAAAATTGCATTATGTCCACACACTAAACGGCAGCGGCCTTGCGGTGGGAAGGACGCTCATAGCGATATTGGAAAATTATCAGGAAGACAAAAGAATCGTGCGCGTGCCAAAGGCGCTCCGGGACTTTATGGAGCAGGAAGAAATAGAATTGCTGTAAACTGATTAGGTTCTATGGTGCCATTTTTTATTTCTTGCACGCCACCGTGACCATCGCGAATTTCGGTCGTATGACTTCCTTTTCGGTATTTTTCAGCCGTTTGGCGATTTTTTGTATTTCCGCCGCATCGGTAATGAAGCCGGCCTGATTTAATTTGGCCAGCCGCTCTTCATATCTCTCGTGCGCCTCAAAGATCTTAAGCTCCACTTTTTTGTCTTCTTTTTCTTTGAGCCTGGAGGCCAGGTTTTTTGTGTATAGCAGCATCCCGTTGTTTCTGACAGTCTCGTCTTCCGGCCTTCCGAGCCAGTAATCGTTCGCGTCCTTCCACTCGGCTTTTTCATTGAACAGCCGCATAAACTCTATTATGATGTCTTGCTCCACTCTGAAAGCCTCCCTTAGCAAATATGCCGTCGTATAGGGATGATGCCACACTTCCGTGTACCAATCCCCCATTATCAGGAAGCCGCCTTTTTTCAGCGCCGAGTTTATTTCATTCAGATAAAAAGGAAAAGAATGGTGGTGGAAGACCGCATTGGACACAACCAAATCAAATACCCCCTCCCTTAAAATGCCCAGATGCGCATAATCCATGGCGATTATTCTCTGGTATTCCACCTTTGGGTATTTCGCCATAAGGTCTTTTATCTTTAAATGCGAGTTGTCGCACGGTTCAATGAAGTACATCTCTATTTGTTCCAGCACTCTTTCATCCCTGTTTCTTAGTTCATCCAGCATGCTGCCGGTAGTGTTGCCGGTCCCGGCCCCGATATCGGCTATTGCGATTTTTTCCCTTGCCTGCATTTCGTTTAATATTATGTCCGCCGCGAGTCTGGCGACTTCGGTATTGAGCAGTTGGTTTCCTTCGCCAAGATTGCTGTCAATTATCGCCCCTTCTATTGCCTGATGGACGATAGGGTCAGCAGCTTCCCATTCGTTTTTGTATTCGTTATGCGAATGCTTGTCAAGAACCCCCGTGTCCTTATTGCCCAGGCTTTTTGTTTCTATCCCCCAGTTTTCTAAGTATTGGCACGCTATTCTTAACAAACTGCCGAGCTGGCATGGAACGTGGTCGCCTATTATCTCTTCTATTCGCCTGTTATATTCCTCCAGCCTGCTTATTATGTTCTGCAGTGCGGTTTTCTTCCCGTTGCCTTTTTTCTGTTCGCCGTCCATTGCCTTCACTCCGTCAGCGTTCTTTTACCGCAAGGATAAGGCTTGTGAAGTCGGAGGTCGGGTCAAGACGATACGGGTTGGGTTTATTGTATTCCCTGAACTTTTTAATGAGCTTCTGTATCTTCTTTTTTTCAGTTGTGAAGCCGTATCTGCTTAATATTTCAACCCTTTCTTTTAGCGTGGTGTGGGCCCTGAGAAAATAAATGGGCTTTTGCAGCTGTATCCCGGCGTTTCTCAACTCCCTCACCGCCTTTATCCAGTATTCTTTGTGGTCGTTTAGCGCATTCTGTTCTTCATTGGAAAGGGCCGGGATTTTGCTGCAATCAAAATTTCCCGCGAACCTGGTTACGATTTCGCTGTCTGCGCCAATGTTTTTTAGCAAATCCACCACAAAAGCCGGGTAGCCCCACAAAGGCGAGAAATAATCCGCTATGATAAAAATGCCATCCTTTTTTAACACCCGGTTTATCTCCGAGAGACAGTCAGAGAACGGCTTGCAGTGCAGGTGATGATAGGATATGATAATGTCAAATTCATCGTTTTTTTGGGTTGCAAGGAATTCGTCGTCTGTCTTATACTCGGCCGAGAAGCCGCCCGCTTTTGTTTCGCTTATGCTCCTTAATCCGTAAATCGGGAGCTTGGCCATTGTTGCCTCAAGTTTTTTCTGGTATGGCTCTACCAGATAAAACCTGGTTTTATCCAGCATGCTTTCTTTCATATCCTTTATTGCGTTCAACAGCGTCAGTATGAGGGTGCCGTCCCTGATTCCCATTATGCATATGTTTATGAACTCGTCGCTTTTTGGCTTTAGTTCCTTCATCTTTAGCATAACCGCTTTTGCGATTTTGTTTATGGCGGAATTTGTAAAATGGAAGTACGGCTGGATTATCAATCCACGCGGGTTTATCGTTTTTTCCTGCGATTCGTTCTCCCAGTCCTTGCTGTAAAACGTGTTTATTATCTCCAGGAGGGCGCTTTTGTTTTCATTCGTGGCTTCAAACCCGTAGTTTGGATAGTATCCGCTGTAAATCTTGAACAGCGAGCCCGGCCTTGCCGGCAGGCCGGAATGGCGGAATAACGAAGTCACATTTTCGTTAAGCAGTTTTATGTCGCCAAACGCCTTTTTTATTTCCGTTGCTGCCGCCTTCGCTTTTTTTTCTTCAGGCACTAAAAGAATCGCCATATCTACCCTAGTATGTTATGGGTCGGAACATTATTTAAATCTTTCTTTTTTATACTATTTTTTACCACAAGTGCACGAGTGCGGCTGCCGGGATTTGAACCCGGGTCATAGGCTTTTTCCTTTCTGCTGTTGCAGCTGATTGGGAAGCCCATATCCTGACCGTTTTCCGGCCTTTTGCATTCGCAAAAGCCCCTAGACTACAGCCGCAACTTTTTATTCGATATCTGAAGCTTTTTGATGAAGCTTGACCATCTTGCTTTTTACGGTTATCGGAATCGGCACCGCGACTTCTATCAGCTCAACCGTTATTTCGTCTTTTTCCTCGTCAACCTTCACCGTCTTGGCGCGCTCTCCCTTGAACGGGCCGCTCGTCACTTCAACGATGTCGCCCACTTCAAGCGTAACCGCCGGCTGTTTGGAAAGGGCGAGAAGCTTTTCTATTTCCTCTATCTTAACCGGTTCCGGCAAAAATCCCTTGACATGCTTTACCTTCTGCAGAAGTCTTGCCAGGACGTTTTTGTCTGCGACCTCTATGAATATGTATCCTTTTATGTTTTCTATATACACGATTGAATAAACGTTAAGCTTTTCCACCCTTGCTTTTTTTTCAAGCATCTGGGAAACTATTTTTTCCTGGCCGGTTGTAACACTTATGAAGTATATAAATCAATAACCCGTAAAAATAAACTTAATAATAGATACATGATCAAGCCGACTACGCCGAACAGCAGGATGCCGATGCCGGCAACCTTCGCAACCTCGGCGAACTCGCCATTAGTCGGTTTTCTTGATATGAGCAGTACCCGGTATATTCTCCGTATTGTCTCTTTTATTTCCATTCAACCCACCGTGCCAATATCCCGTCTTTTAGCCGATTATATCAAGGTCGAGCGTTTCTATGTTCACTTCCCTTGTTCCCTGTTCGTACTGCGGAAACCTAACGCCTGCCAGCACCACCAGCACCCGCATTGAGGTTTTTCGCATTTCTTTTTCTATCCTTGAGCCCCAGATTATGTGCGCTTCGGGGTCTATCCTTCTCGCTGTTTCGGCCACCACGAATTCTGCTTCCTTAAGCGTCATATCGTCTCCTCCGATAACATTTATTAATGCTCTCTTCGCGCTTCTCAAATCGGCGTCAAGCAGCGGGGAATTCAGGGCGGTCTCGACAGCAAGCTTTGCCCTTTCTTCCGGTTTTGCGTCTATGGAAGCCTCGCCCAGTCCGATGACCGCATAGCCCGCGCTGCTCAGTATCGTTTTCAAATCCGCGAAATCAACATTCACAAGGCCTGATTTCGTTATGAGTTCTGTTATCCCCTTTACCGAGCCGGCAAGGACCTCGTCGCAGACCTTAAAAGCGAGGTTGAGGGGAAGGTTTGGCACAAGATTCAGGAGCTTGTCATTTTTTATCACGATTATCGTGTCAACATTCCTCTTTAATTTCTCCAGCCCCTTCAGTGCGTTGTCCATCCTTACCTTTCCCTCCGACGCGAAGGGAAGGGTGACTACTGCTATTGTCAGGGCGCCGTTGTTTTTTGCTATCTCTGCTATTATCGGCGCGCTGCCTGTTCCTGTCCCTCCGCCAAGGCCGCAGGTGACAAAAACCATCGATGCGTCTTTTAATGCCTCCTTTATCTCGGCTGCGGCTTCCTTTGCCGCTTCTTCGCCTATCACCGGATTGGAGCCTGCTCCCCTGCCCTTCGTGAGTTTCTTGCCAAGTATGAGCTTTTTGTTTGCCCTTATTTTGAGAAGATGTTTTGCGTCGGTGTTCATCCCCAGCAGTGTCGCGCCTTTTACGCCCATCTCAAAGAGCCGGTCTATGGTGTTCGTCCCGCTTCCGCCCGCACCCACAACATATATCTTTTGCTCGGTTTCTGTTATGAATTTCGCTATTTCCTCGTCGTCTGTCAGCGTTTGTCCGCCGTCAGTGAAATGAAACGCCTCTTTTGCCATCTCTTTCGCCGCCTCGACGCTCGCTGCCGGCGGAGGGGGGTTTGCAGTTATGTTTTCTTCTGGCATATGATCACCAAAAACGATACAAGGATTGTTATAACAAAAAAGAATTTAACACCTTCGTTAGGCAGAAATGTCCCAGGGAGCGGAAGTACCCCGTATTCTGGTGGCGCGATATGTTTTTAAATATTCTGCGGTAAGCAATAACAGAAGGCTTTTCACGGTGAATCTGATGAGAATTTTGTTGTTTTCTTTGGCAGTTTTGTTTTTGGCAGGCTTTTGCTTCCCGGCGACGCTTTATGTGAACCAGACAGACGGCACCGATTGCGGCGTTTCCGGCGCCAACTACTCCTCCATCCAGGCGGCGATAAACGCTGCGAGCGGCGGGGACGTCATTATAATCTGCAATGAAGCAACGCCGTATGCTGAAAATGTTGTGGTCAACAAGTCGCTCAATCTCTCCGGCAATGAATCTTGGGTAAGAGTTGTGTCGCCTGACGGAAACGATGTAGTAAGTATCACCGCAAATTATGTTAACATAACTAATCTTGCGGCTGAAAACGCCACCTTAGGTAGCGGCTTTTACATAATCGAAAACAATACTCGCATAAGCGGCTCTGTCGCAAGAGATAATTATTATGGTTTCTATTTTTACTATAGCAAAAATAACGCCATAACAAACACTACTGCCTACAATAATACTGAGGGTATCTACCTTGAATCAAG
>JBBIHC010000010.1:0-32036 GCA_037447235.1 Microcaldota archaeon | reverse complement strand
GCTTTATCGTCTAAATGCATTCACTTAAAATACAGTAGAAGGTGAAGCGAGTGCAGCGAAGCGGAACGAGCGTCCAGTAAGAATACAAATACTATGAAAATATAAGAGTCAGCAGCAACGCGTGTTCCCGTGCGAAGCACAGTACTTGCAACGTCGTGAAGGGGCTTAACTTCCGTGTTCGGAATGGGAACGGGTGTTTCCCCCTTCCTGTGACCGCTGACATTTTTATATTGCTGATAAGGATTTTTAATTCTTTTGAAATTATTTAAAGCGCTGGGAAAATGGCGAGAGCGTTTCTTTTTGATTTTGACGGAGTGGTGGTTGACTCAGAGCCTGTGCACCTTGAGACATTCAGAACCGTGCTGGCACCGCTTGGTATAGGCATAGGCGAAAACAGGTGGTACACGGAATTTGTCGGCGCAGGCAGCCCTTTTATCATGAAAACATTGCTGGGCGAGAAAGGAATAACTGACGAAACCGCTATAAGCAGGTATGTAGACGAAAGAAGAGAGCTGTTCCAAAAAAGAATTATGGAGGGAAAGCTGCAAACCAAAAAAGGGATAGAGAATTTCCTGCGGGAAGCAAAAAAACAAAAAATCAAGACGGCGATAGTGTCTGGCGGACACAGGGATAACATCAGGCTTGCGCTCTCGGTATTAAAACTGGAAAAATATTTTGACATCGTAATAGGGAGAGAGGACTACAAAAAAAGAAAACCAGATCCGGAATGCTATCTTGCCGCCGCAAAAAAACTCAATGCCGCGCCGCAGGAATGCCTTGTGTTTGAGGATTCAATCTCCGGATGCCTGGCGGCAAAGGCGGCAGGGATGAAGGTCATCGCTGTTGAAGCGCCGGTTGCTGTTGAAAAAGGCGGGTGCAGTGCCGATGCGAAAATAAAAGATTTTGAATGCCTGAGCCCTGATTTTTTCTCAAATTTTAAAAATTCTGAAAAAATCTGTAGAAGACATTTAAATGTTTTGTGAAAAATTATCTGTATGAAAAGCGGTGTGAAAAATTTTGTGAAAAATTATTTCAGGCATTTTAACGCCAGAATTCTTAAAGAAGCTGCAGAAGCATACGTTGACCTAATCAACAGCAATGGCAAGATGATGATTACACTGGCCGGAGCGATGAGCACTGCGGAACTGGGCTCAATGCTCGCTGAGATGATAAGGCAAGACAAAGTACATGCGATATGCACTACTGGGGCCAATTTGGAGGAGGACATATTTAATCTTGTGGGAAACAAATCCTATTTAAGAATCAAGGATCATCGCGCCATGACGCCTGAAAAAGATGCGGAACTGCTCAAAAAAGGCTACAACAGAGTGACTGATACTGGCATACCAGAACAAACAATTAGGGTAGTTGAAAAAATATTGGTGGAAATGTGGAAGGAAAGCGAAAAAAACAACATGCAGAAATTCCCGCACGAATATATTTACGCGTTGGTTAAGAGCGGCAAGTTGAAAGAACATTACGCCATAGATTCAAAAGAAAGCTGGATTATTGCTGCATGCGAGAAAAACCTGCCGATTTTTGTCCCAGGCTGGGAGGATTCCACGCTCGGGAATGTGTTTGCCGCAAGCGTGGCAAAGAAAAAAATAAACAACATAAACATCGTGAAAAATGGCGTTTCATATATGCTCGAATTGATTGAATGGTATAAAAAAGAATCGGCAAAGCATAGGATCGGATTTTTCCAGATTGGAGGCGGAATCGCAGGAGATTTTCCGATCTGCGTAGTTCCGCTGATTGAACAGGACATGAAAGAAAGCGTTCCGAAATGGGCTTATTTCTGTCAAATCTCTGATTCCACGACAAGCTATGGCTCTTATTCCGGAGCACCGCCAAATGAAAAGATAAGCTGGGGGAAGCTGGAACCCGGAACGCCGGCTTTTATGATAGAATCGGATGCGACCATCGTCGCCCCGCTGATTTTTGCGTATGTCCTGGACTGCTAAAATCAGGTAGTAACCAGATCCATCATTTTCTTTTTCGTTGCCTGTTTGATTTCCATTGCGATTCTTCTTCCAAAACTTATGTTTTCCCTGAAAAGATACGAAGAATATGGGGTGAAGCGGGTTCCGGGGGAACCTGGCATGCGAAGGGAGACATCAAAGCAAACAAAGTTTTCGCCATCGCTTTCCTCAAACGTGCCCTGAAGCGCGAACGGTCCTATTATGCCGTTTTTGTAGGTTTTTTTCACCGCATCAACAAATTTTTCCCCGATTTCAAACGCCTGCTCCAAAAGTGATTCGCGCAGCGTGCAGGCGACGTGCCCTACCTCTATTGTCGTCGGCTGCATATGCTCCAGAAGCTCAAGCTGCTGGTCCGCCGGCAACCTTAGGAACCCGTCAAGGTTCGTTTGCCTCCTCATATCAACGCCCAAAAGCTCAAGTTCCCCATTGACCGGGGAATAAAAGAAATTAAGGTTGAAGTACGCGCCAACTATGTACTCCTCTATTTTGGCTTTTCTCAATCCATCCTCGCTTATCTTGCCTTCAGAAAGCAGCTTGCGGCTTTTTTCCTGGTATTCCGCATAACTCGACGCAAGAAAAAAAGCGCGCTCATATGTTCTTTTGGCCTCGCTTACCTTAACGATGCAAAGCCGGTCTATGGCTTCCGGCGATTTGACTTCGCGCGGGTATCTTATGCCTGCCTTTTCCATAAGATAGTACTGGTTTTTCTCTGCATCGCGCTCCTCGGCCCGCAGCAGGTATTTGTTCCCGAAAATTGGGACCTTGAATTCCTTCTCTATCGCGCCATAGCCTACATATACCGCAAAAGAACGGTTTGGAATGAAAACTGCATTTTTTTCAAGTAGTTTTTTCTGGTTTTCCTTCGCCACGATATCCTTGAATTTTTCCAGCAGCATTACCTCGTCTACGACGCCAATCTCACGGCCGGCCCGTTTTCTGGTCTTGTAATGCCTGGAGTAGGTTTTGTCCCTGCCCTTCTGGCATACCACGATTGAACGGAAACCTTCCTCTTTCGCCCCTTCGCTGACATCCAAAGCCGAATGGCTTCCCAATGTTGCAATACTAACCATTTTCACCCCTCCTTAAAAGCTTCACAATATTTCCCCTTCCCCTCTTGATTCTCTTTATTATTTTATTAACTTCAAGCTCATCCAAAAGCAGGCTCATTTTTGTTTCCGAGAACCTAAGCTGCTGGCGCAATTCCCTTTGAAGCATCCTCCCCTCGTTGGATTCCAGCAATCTTATGACATTCTTTTCATCTTCGCCAAGATCGTGCATTGAATGCATCGCCCCGCTTTCCGGCTCTTCCGCTGTTTGCGCATTTTTTTGATTTTTCTGCAGGAAAAAATAAGCAGAGACCGCCGCAGCCAAGAGCAAAGAAATGATAACGGCAAAAATGGCAATAGCATCGATGCCCTGCTCCTTTGCCTGCCCATCAACCGGACCCTTGTTTTTCCCATAGGCCGCGTCTTCAACTGCCACCCCGTAAAGCGGGCTGATCATATCCGGACTGAGAAGGATTATGTCAAAAGGGATGCCGCTTTCATTTTCGCCAACAACCAATTGGTCATAAGAAGCATATTTCAATGTGCCATTATCATAAAAAAATGCCTGGAAGACATAGGCGCCCGGCAGGAGTTCAATAGAATAATTTCCTTCCTTTATGAAATATTGTGCAGTAACCGACCCGTTTATCCTTAATATGACATTTTGCATTTTTTCAAAATCTTCCGCGTTGTATATGTCCCCATATACTGTTGCAGAATGTAGTAAAGTGACTAAAAACAACAACCCGAGCCATGCCCGCATATTTATGAATATGGGACAATCTATAAAAACATTGCCAAACTTTCGCAAAAGCTTTCATAAAGAATCAATATAAATAATGGAAGGGCTCTCTTTTTTGGTGATAATATGAAGTTGTATGGTATGTTGGCCGTCCTGCTGGTCGCGGCCATGCTTGCAGGAACGGTTTTTGCGGAAGGCACAGCCACAAGTGCAAATGCAGCCGGCAATGGGAACGGAACGGCCATATGGGCTGGTGCCGGGAATGAAACCTCGGTCGGGCCCCTTGGCGAACAGGAGCGCGAGCGGGTAAGGGCAAGGATTGAGGATGCTGAGGCAACTTACACCAGAGCCAAGGAGAGGTATCAGGAAGCGATTGAGGAATGGAGAACAACACGTGGCGCTTTTGCCAATGCAAGTTTGAATGCGTCCGGCATTGTTGTTGAGAAAGCAAAAGAATACGTACAGAAAGTAATCGAGAGAATGATAAGCCATATAGAGATTTTGGAAAAGCGGATAGATTCCTCCAAGGCGCTCAGCGAAGATGACAAGGCGCTGATGCTTGGCGAGCTTGAACAGGATGTAGTTGAGCTTGAGGGGTTGAAAGACGGGCTTGAAACCGCAGAGACAAAAGCCGAGGTCAGGGAGATTGCAATAAAAGCCAGGGAGAAATGGGGCGAGGCAAGGGCGGTAATAAAGAAATACGCCGGCCTGCTGCTCATATCAAACTTTGACAACATACTTGACAGGTTTGAGAATCTGCTGCAGAAGCTGGGAGAAAGGGCGGACAAACTTGAGCAGAAAGGCTATGACGTAAGTGGAATTCGTGAAGCGATAACAAATTCCGAACAGGCAGTGGCAGAAGCACAAGCGGAGCTTGAGTTGGCAAGGGAATCTTTTATGGCAATCGACAGCATGAAAGACGCGGACAAACTATTCAGGGAAGGCCACGCACATATAGTCCAGGCACGCGTGATGCTTGTGGACGCATTGAAAGAACTGAAAGACGCATTCAAAGAGGCCAACCCAATGAACACAACTGGCGAGCAGCCACAGGAAGAGGCAACCGAGCAATAAGACGGGTGATTGCATGAGATTTGCGATCGCGGCAATGTGCGTGATTTTGTTCAGCCTGCTGCTTGGATGCATCGGCAGTGGCGGCGCGCCCGTGACGGATAATGCCGGGGAACTTGAAAATTTTAAAGACGGAACCGGTAGCGATGCGCTGGAGGAGATTGCCGGTTCGGACATAGAAATCGATGAATCGTTAATCGCAGAGCCAGAAATGAATACATCCGAGCTTGACGAAATGGTAAGCGAAGCTGAAAACATTGAGAATGAGCTGGGCATCGTGCTGGAAGAACCGGATATAAATCTTAGCGAGTTCGAATAAGTTTTATTTTTTTATTTTATTTAAAATGCTCCAACAATGCCTCAATTATCGGGTGTTCGTAACCCGGATGCGTATGAATCGCTGCAGCAGTGGCATGACCGCCGCCTGAGTTGATAAAATCTCCAAAACGAAGGCTGATTTTATCTATAATTGCGGACAAATCAATGCCCACCTCCACTGCGGACCGGTCTGCCCGCAGGATGATCACGCCGGCCCGATGGGCGATTACGACCGCGGGCCCTTGCCCCCTCACTCTGTCAAGCACTGCGGTGGCGATTTTGCTGCTCGTCGGGAATTCGCCTTTTTTTATCAGACCTGAAAGCGGCACGACAAAAACAGTAACGGTTTCCTTGCCTATTTTTTTCATTTTTGCAATGGCCTTGTCGGTGGCTTCATCTATGCTTTCCTTAGCCTGAGCCAGCACTGAGTGAAAAAGCTCGCTTTTGCCGAGCACATCCCTGTAAAAAGCCAGATTGTTCCTGTAAGTGGAGTTGCTGGCGAGGTAATCCAGAACGAGCGCGGTATTCCGATCCTCTTCCGAGACCGGGCACACCGTGCTCTTGTCGCCTGCACAGGCGATTTTGGCGTATTTTGCACTTTCGACGCCAAGAAGCGCTGCGAGTTCGGAAGCAAGGTAACCGGCTGTATAGGATGATGGATTTTCCAGCCCGTCAAGGAGCCATGGCGAAAGCAGGAGATGGGGAATCGCCGCGGTCTCCTTGCCCAGGGGATGGTGATCTATAAGGATGATTTCCGCGCCGGATGCACGCAAAAGTTCAAGCTGCCTGCTGCTTTTGTCATTTGATCCGAAATCAAGGAGAACGACCATGGGTCTTTTCTCGTGGTATATTGCGCCCATGTCGCTTACGACATCCCGCTGCTGATAAACAGCGCTGTTTTGCTGCAAGGCCCTGAATGCAATGGCGCTCCCGAGAGCAAGAGCCCCGGCTATGCCGTCCGCATCGCCGTGAAAACGAAGCAGCACAAAACGGTTAAGCTCCTTCGCTGAATAAAGCCTTTTTGATATCGAGCGAAAGCGGTCCCCCAGGCGCAGTGTCAGCTGATTGTCCAAAAGAAAGTTCCTGAGCACTGCCCTTTCTTCTATCGAATCAGCCACTTTTTGGTATAAACCGGGTTTTTCAACGACGGATTTGGCATTTATGCTTAGGGGGAGCAATGACGATACTACCCCGTCCACCGCGATCTCGCTGCCTTTTGGGAGATTTTCCGAAGAAAAAAACGAAAATTTGCCTTCAGTTGTGTAAATCGCATACTCGATTGCATTTCTTCCATATTTTTGGCTTATTACGACGCCTTCAAGCTCGACACGCTCGCCAAGTCCGTAGCCTTTCATCCAAAAACACCCAATCTTAGCACTATTTCGTCGCCATCCTTCTTTCTCAGGTATTTTCTAAGGTTGACATCCGATATTATCTCGATGATGTTGTTCCTGTGGTGGGTTCTCTCCGGGAATATGACTGCACAGCATTTGCCCCCAATAAAGCACGGATAGATTGACAGGGCGCCGTACTTTCTGCCGGCCGCTTCGAAAGCAGGCAGAACAACAGCTTTTGACAGCAAAAGATCCCTTTTCCAAAGGTCATGTTCGCCTATTTCTATGTTAAGCGTTCCTGCATAGGGAACAAAACCCAGGGCGTTTTTTACCGCGTTCTTGTATTGCTCTATCGAGAGGTAATACTTTCCTTCGCCAAGGCCGCTTCCCAAAATACCTCGCAATTCAAAAAACGGGCCTTCAAAAACCTCCTTAAGGCCTGCGTAAACTTTTCTTGCGCTTTGAATGCCTTTTTCCGCGATCATAAACCCCTTGTGCGATTTTTTTATAAAACCGGCCCTTTCCAGTTTTTGCAGCCTTTTGGATGCGTTTTGCTGCGTCATGCCGAGGGCTTTTCCAAGCTGGACGGTTGTCAAACGGACCGGCGCCTTTGATGCACCGGACTGCAGAAGGAATAAAAGGACTTCATCCATACAAATAATTTTGTAGCGAAAAATTAAAAGGTGCATGCTGTGCTTCGCATAAAGACCGCCAAAGAGGTTTATGAGCCTGCTGAAGATTCGTTTTTGCTTGCAAAGCATGCAAAAAAACTAAAAGGACGGATATTGGAGATCGGTTGCGGCTGCGGGTTTGTTTCTCTTGAATGCGCCAAAGCGCACGCCCATAACATTATAGAAGGAGTAGACATAAACCAGGCGGCAATCGCGCTGGCGACGAAAAATGCCAAAAACAACGGCATAAAAAACGCCAGGTTTTATGTAAGCAATCTTTTTTCAAATGTAAGCGGAAAATACGATTACATCCTGTTTAACCCGCCTTATCTCCCGACTGCGGAAGGGGACCGGGTTGCAGGGCGGCTAAATCTTGCGTTTGACGGGGGCATTGACGGCCTTGCCGTTGCCCGCGAGTTCGCCGGAAAGGCTGCGAGATACCTAAAAAAGGCCGGAAGCGTTTATATGATAGCCAGCAGTCTCGCCGGCATAGGGAAAACAAAAAAATTGTTTAATAAAAATGGTTTTAAGGTTGATGTAATAGAAGAACAATCATTCTTTTTTGAAAAGATCGCCTTGTTGAAGGCAACAAAAAGATGATTTTATGAAAAGAAACAGGGAAAGTTGCGATATCTGTGGCAGGCAGGAGCTTTTTGCCATCGTTGAGGTCGAGCGTGCAAAGCTTAGGGTATGCCGGCCCTGCGCTTATGGCAAAAAGGTCTTGTACTATCTGGATGAAAACGAGGAAACAGGGGTCGGCGGGCACCACGGGGCAAAGCAAAAAGCCATAGAAACAGAGGAGATTGCTGACGGATATGGAAAAATCGTAAAGCAGGCCAGGGAAAAACTCGGGCTGCCGCTCCAGGTACTTGCAGAAAAAATAAAAGAGAGCAGAAGCTATATGGAGAAGATAGAGCGGGAAGAGATAAAACCAACGATACCCACTGCAAAAAAACTGGAAAAGGAGCTTGGCATAAAACTTATTGAAAAAACAGTTGAGGCGGCGCCCTCCGCTTTAACCAGAAAACACCGCACCGAACCGACCCTGGGCGATCTGCTTGAAGGGGGAACGGAATAATGGGGACTGACCTTGGCGAACTGATAATAAAAAACAACATAACCTTGGCGCAGCTCAGCGGAAAGGTAATCGCCATCGATGCCTTCAATGTCCTTTACCAGTTTCTCGCATCAATAAGACAGGAAGACGGAACGCCGCTGATGGATGGCCGCGGGAACATCACTGCGCATCTGTCCGGCCTTTTCTACAGGACCGCCAAATTGCTTGAAAACGGGGTAAAGCCCGTTTATGTTTTTGATGGTGAATCAACAAAGCTGAAGGAAAAAACGCACGCAGAAAGGGCTGCTGCCAAAACTGCCGCCATGGAGAAATGGAAAAAGGCGCTGGAAGAAGAAAGGCTGGAGGATGCGAAAAAGTATGCACAGGCGACTTCGCGGCTCACAACCGATATGGTAAATGAATCAAAGGCGCTTCTTGACGCGCTGGGCGTCCCATGGCTGCAAGCCCCCGGCGAAGGCGAAGCGCAGGCCACTGAGATGGTAAAGCAGGGGCTCGCTTATGCGGTTGCATCGCAGGACTATGATGTTCTGCTTTTCGGCGCGCCGCGCCTCGTAAGGAATCTTTCCATAATAGGAAAGAGAAAGGTCCCGCGGCAGAACAGATTCATAATGGTGGAGCCAGAGGAGGTAATTCTCGAAGAGGTGCTGAAAAACCTCGGCATAAACCAAATGCAGCTGATAACCATAGGCATACTGGTAGGGACCGATTTTAACAGCGGCGTCAAGGGCGTGGGGCCGAAAACAGCCCTAAAAATCGTGAGAGAACATAAAACATTTGACGAAGCCATCTGTTATGTCGTGCAGAAATACGGCTATTCTTTTGAGGTCGAACTGGATGAAGTGGTAAAAATATTCACCGAGCCGAAATGCGAAAAAAATCTTGAAATGCCGAAATGGGGCAGTGTTGATGAAAAGGCTGTTGCAGGCATACTTGTCGAACAGCACGATTTTTCGCCTGAAAGAGTGGCTGCCGTGACAAGAAACATAAAGGAGAAGATGCACGAGGTTACCGGCCAGCGAAGGTTGGAGAATTGGTTTTAAGGTTTGCTTAGTGATTAAAATACTAACTGGGATAAAAAGCATGCTGGTGGGGAGATGCTTACCGAGGAATGTGGTGTTGTCGGAGTATATGCAAAAAGCGGAAAAAACGTGGCGCCGGTGTTATACCGGGCCCTGGTTGCCTTGCAACATCGGGGCCAGGATGCCGCAGGCCTTGCCATATGCAAAGAAAACAAGATTGTGGAAAAGAAGGGGCTCGGCCTTGTGAGCGACATTTACAAGAAAGAGGACCTGCTCATAGAAGGTGCGGTCGGTATCGGTCATACAAGGTACCCTACGATAGGCGCGTGCGAGATGAAAGATGTCCAGCCTTCGGTCCATGAAAACATTGCAGCGGCCCATAACGGCCACCTTGCGAATTACGATGAACTGAAAAGAAAGATGGAGGGTTTTGGCTATGGGTTTAAGTCCACTGTGGATTCAGAACCGATGGTTTATTACATACATAAGTACGGCGTTGAAAGAGGGGTTAAGGAAATAATGAAGGACTTTGAAGGCGCCTATTCGGTCGTCCTGTTGCACGATGGAAGGTTGTACGCCTTCAGGGACCCGCACGGCATCCGACCGCTTGTCTGGGGCGAGAATGAAGATTATGTTATGTTCGCGTCGGAAAGCGTGGCGTTGGACATCAACAACATAGAACTTAAGGGCGAAGTTGAAAATGGCTTTTTGGTAAGGGCAGAAGGTATGGAAAAAATGGAACTGAACAAAAAGCAAAGAAAGAACTGCATGTTTGAGTATGTGTATTTCGCACGGCCGGATTCGGTAATAAATGGGGAGAGCGTTTATTCGGTAAGAAGCAGGCTTGGCGAAATACTGGCGGAAGAAGCCCCTGCGAAGTGCGATGTAGTGGTCGCAGTGCCGGACACCGCCAGGACCGCGGCAAGAGCGTACGCAAAAAAACTTGGCGTTGAATTCGACGAAGGGCTCATAAAAAACAGGTATGTGGGGAGAACTTTCATAATGCCGTCGCAAGAAAAGAGAAAAGAGGCTGTGCGGCTTAAACTAAATCCAAACCGCGGGGTAATAAATGGAAAAAGAATCGTGTTGATGGATGACAGCATCGTGAGGGCGACCACGATTAAGGAAATCGTCGGCCTGGTGCGGGGGGCGGGGGCGAAAGAAGTGCATGTCAGGATAACGAGCCCGCCAATAATCTCCCCGTGTTTTTATGGTGTTGACATACCCACTTACGAGGAGTTGATAGCAAGCTCGCATACTATTGAGGAAATAAGAAGATATATAGGCGCCGACAGCCTTGTTTACATATCTATCGATGGCTTGAAAAAAGCCGTGCGGCTGCCGATATGCGAAGGCTGCATAGCCGGGATATACAACAGCGAATATGTCCAAAAACTGGCAAAAGGCAGGGTCTGGCAGCGCTGTAAATGCTAGGGGTCGGAGCATGGTGGTCTTGGCTGTTTTTTTCATCTGTGTCCTTGCATTTCTGCTTGAGAGCAGGGATGCCCTGCTTAAATTCGCGCTGGTCAGCGGCCTGGATTTCGCAGAGCCATGGCGGTTCATTACAAGCATGTTTTTGCATGCGGACCTTGCGCACCTGCTTTTCAACATGTTTGCGCTTTTGATGTTTGGCCTTTATCTGGAAAGGAAAGTTGGGAAAACGATGTTCATCATAATATATGCGGTTTCGGGCATTGCCGGAGGCATTGGATTTGAACTTCTTAATGGGCCTGGCGTTGTTGGTTTGGGGGCTTCCGGTGCGATTTATGGCATAATCGGGGCGCTGGTCGTGCTTGAGCCGCGGATGCTGGTATATGTTTATTTTGTGCCGGTGCCCATCGCCGTCGCAGGGGTATTATATGCAATAATAGAGCTGGCGGGCATGGGGGCTGCGGATGGCATCGGCCATGCCGCGCACTTGTTCGGCCTGCTTGGGGGTTTTGCAATCGCGAAAACACAGCAAAAATTGAGGGGCGATGAGTTATGGTTGTAGTTGAGTTTGATTATAGCGAATTCAAGGATGTTTTTGGCAAACAGAAGGAGGAGGTTATCGAAGCGCTGAACAAAATCGGGGCGCCGGCAGAAGAGGATACGGCCACGGGAAAACTTTTTGTCGAAGTGACGCCCAACAGGCCGGACTGGTACTCTGTAGCAGGCCTGGCGCGTGCGGTAAGGGCCTACTACGGAAAGGGAGGACAAAGATACGTGGCTGAAAAGAGCGACCTAAAAATAATCGTTGATAAAAAGGTCGCAAAAATAAGGCCGTACACCGCGGGAGCAGTGGTACGTGGTTTAAAATTAACTGAGAGGGATGTGCGGGATTTGGTTTTGTTGCAGGAAAAATTGATATTTACGCTGGGCAGGGCGGTACGACGTTTTGGGATTGGGGTTTACCCGGCAGACAAAGTGGCATTCCCGCTCCATTACACAACTATGAAACCGGCAGACATACGATATAAGCCACTCAATTACCCAAATGAAGCAGATGCGAACGAAATTATTGAAAAACACCCCAAGGGGCAAGCGTACGGGCATATCATAGCAAAAGAAAAAGAATACCCGGTTTATCTTGATGCAAACGGAAAGATAATGGCTCTCATCCCGATAGTGAATTCTGAGGAAACTGGGAAGGTCGAGGCAAGCACAAAAGACATCTTTGTGGAAGTGACGGGGGTGGATAAAGCAGGCATCAAACAAGCGCTGAACATAATAGTCTGCCACTTGGCTGATTTGGGGGGCAGGATCCATAGCGTTGATGTCGTCTATGGAAACGAGGCAGCAAGAACGCCGGAGATGGTTTATAAAAAAGCAAAAATAAGCAAAAACAAAATAAAAAAAATTGTGGGCGTAGAGCTCAGTGAAAATGAGATAAAGGAAAATTTAAGAAAGATGGATTATGTTGTGGATAAGGACATCCATATCCAACCCTACCGCGCTGACATTATAAGCGAAATAGACATTATTGAAGATGTTCTTATTGGCTACGGATATGAAAAATTTGAAGCGACTTTGCCTGATTTTTTCTCGGTTGGAAAGAGAGCAAAAAACAAGGAATTACTGGATGGGATAATGCAAAGGATGGGGTTTTTGGAAGTTGTAACCCCCATACTCACAAGTGATGAAAAGTTAAATGAGTTTGGATTTAAAGGGATAAAGGTCCTCAACCCAAAAACAAAAGAATACACAACAATCCGCAGCAGCATGCTAGCGTCAATGATGGATGTAATAATAAAAAACAAGATGGGCGGTCTGCCGCAAAAATTCTATGAAATTGGAAAAATTGTCGGGTTAGACGGCTCGGAGAAAGATGTTTTGTGTTTTGTTGTCGCAGATAAATGCGATTTTTCAATAATACGTGGCTATGTGCAGGTATTATTTAAGGAAATCCGCCGCCAATTTTATTTTGAAAAGGCGAGTTATCCATTTTTTGAAGAGGAATATAACATGGATATTGTTGTTGATGGTGTGAATGTTGGTTTTGGTGGGAAAATAAATAAAGACATTATGGGAAAAAACAAACTAGAGGCGCCTGTTTTTATTTTTCAACTGGAAATAAAATGACTGAGGGACCCCGCACTTCCACTAATCTATTTCTTCAATGGAAGTTGTGAATATCTTGTAGATTTTTATGCTGCACTCGGTTTTTTTGTAGCGCCTAAAAAAACCATCAAGCAAAGTTTCTTTGTCGTCAGGCACCAATAAGACAGATTTGTTTAGCCAAAATTCCTTTTTTAGTCCCAATTTATTCAAATTATAATAAAACACTCTTTTTTTCCTGTTAAACTCTTTTTTTGTTTTATATTCCAAATCATAAAAATAAACAATCATGACACCACGTACTTATATTGCTACTTGTTTTATGTATCTATAGTTACATAAATAATTTAAATTTTCTTTTTAACGTCTTGGAATACTGGAACCATGCCCTCATACCCCTATTGTTTGGTTTTGCTTTTCAATTTGTTTATGTAAAACGAGTATTCGACAAATTTTTTGAGCGTCTTTATCGCTTCTGTGGGGGATGAAAAGGTAGCAATACCCTTGCTTTCCATTATTTTCCTGTAGCTCTCAGTGTAGTCCCCTCCAATAGTTATGATAATGATGGGCTTTTGCCTTTTTTCAGCATTTTGTGCTATGACCTCCACTAATCTTTCATCAAGCGTCGGCGTCTGGAACAGGATTGATATTATTATCAAATCAATGTTGTCCTTCCCCAGATAAAATTGGATGGCTTTTTCATACATGTCAACAGAGGCATCCGCTGCCATATCCAACGGGTTTTTTGGGTTGGTGTATGGTGGTATTATCTTTCTTAACTCCTCTTCGGTTTGTTTGTCAAATGAAACAAGTTCCAAACCCTCGCTCTCTATCGCATCGGTAATCAAAACACCAAGCCCGCCACCATTGGTTATTATGGCCGCGCGCTTTCCTTTCGCGCCGGGCTGCGAAAATATGCGCATGAGGTTAAACAATTCCTCTACATCCATCGCTTCTATAACCTTTGCCTGCCTGAAAGCCGCTTTATAGGAAAAATAATTGCCTGCAAGATTGCCGGTATGCGACACCGCGGCCTTTCTGCCCTGTTCCCCCTTTCCCGCCTTCAAAACAACAATCGGCTTTTTTTTGTTTATTTTTTGCAGTGTCCTGAGCAGGCGTTTTCCATCTTTCACACCCTCAAGATAAAGGATTATTGTTTTTGTTTTTTTATCCCGCCCGAGGAATTCCAGCAGATCGCACTCGTTTATGACAGTCGCATTTCCATAAGATATGAATTTCGATATCCCGATATTGTAGCTGGCTGCCATATCCAGCATAACAGAACCCACCGCCCCGCTTTGCGTGATGAAGGCTATCCCGCCCGGCTTTGGCCGCCCGAGTTTGTACATCGGAAAAAAGATACTGTCAACGCGCGTATACGGGTTGTAGACCCCAAGACAGTTCGGCCCGATTATGGGCAGGTTGTACTTTCTTGCGTATGTCCTTACCTGTTCCACCAAGTCGTTTCTTCCGATTTCCTCAAAACCCCCGCTGAGAATCACGGCAGCGCCAACGTTTTTCTCGCCGCATTCCTTTATGACCTGCGGCACCGCTTCGGCCGGTATTGCGAGCAATGCGCAGTCTATCTTCCCCCTTACATCCAGAACGCTCTTATAGCACTTTAAACCCAGAACGTCGTCATATTTTGGATTTATAGGATAAACCGCGCCCTGGTATGCCCCGTCAATGAGGTTTCTCAATATCACATATCCTATCTTGTCCGTTTTTTTTGTCGCTCCTATCACGGCGATGGACTTTGGTTCGAATACCTTGTGCAGGTTGTTCATGTCATCACTTTGAATCGCGCGTCAACAATATCATACCCCTTTTCATCAAAAATGACCGGGTTTAGGTCCAGCTCCTGCACCCGTTCCTTTGCCATAAACCTGCAGGTCCTTATCATCAACTCTTCAAGGCTTGGGAGGTGTATGGCTTTTTTCCCTCTCGCGCCCATAAGTATTGGATGGGATTTTAGCTCCCCGACCATTTCCATTACGTCTTTTTTTGTTATCGGGCATATTCTCGCGGTTATGTCTTTGAAAACTTCAACATAAACTCCGCCGAACCCAAGGACTATCATATGGCCGAACTGCGGGTCGTGAACGCCGCCGATTATCAGCTCGACGCCCCTTCTGGCCATTTTTTGGACAAGGATGCCATCCAACCTTTTTCCCTTTGCGTTCATTACAAGTTCACGGCAGGCGTGTTTCAGCACTTCATCATTTTTTATTCCGAGTTTTACGCCGCCAATGTCTGTTTTGTGGATTACATCCGGCGATACCACTTTCAGGGCAACAGGATAGCCCATGCTTCTGGCGAGAGCAAGAGCTTCACCTTCAGTTGTTGCAAGAGCATAGGGCAAGAGTTTGAAACCGTTTTTCTCCAATAATGCGAAATCGTCAATCATCGTCATTGGTTTATCATTAACGCTTACCTTATTAAATTTTTCATCTTTTTGCGACTTTCTCCTCTTTAAGCACAACCTTCGCTATCATAAATACAACCAACGCTATTATTATAAAATTCAGGAGAGCGCTGGTGAAATGCCCCCATTTTATGAGCACCGGGCCAAGCGTCAGGGTTGCTTCCTGCCATTCGCCGCCCGGGATTGCCGCACCGACTACCGGCATTACAATGTCGTTTACAAGCGCCTGGACCAAAGCCGTGGTTGCAGCGCCCATTATAAACGCAACTGCAAGCCCCACAACCTTATATTCATTTAAAAAATCCCTGAATTCTTGCACAATCCCCATATTGATACCCCTATGGACTGGGAGGGATTTGAACCCCCAGCCTCCTCCACGCCAAGAAGGCGATCTACCGTTGATCTACCAGCCCGTCAATAACAAGATTATATAAACCAGGCAAAAGATTTTTAATCCGAACTAACATCGTTTTTTATGGATTTTTTCTCAGTTCTGAAACAAAGGCATTCCATAAGAAAATTCGCGGGCAGGCCGGTAGAAAAAGAAAAACTTGAAAAAATAATCGCGGCGGCTACGCTTGCACCTTCGGCAGGGAATCTTCAAGCCTATCTGATTTATGTGGTAGCGGATGAACAGGTGAAAAAGGACATCTCGGCAGCCTGCTACGAGCAAGAATTCGTTGCAGAGGCCCCGGCTCTTTTGGTATTCTGCGCGGACAGGGAAAGGTCCTACAAAAAATACGCCGAACGCGGGTATGAGCTTTATTCTGTGCAGGATGCCACCATAGCCGCAGCATACGCGCAATTGGCCGCAGCTGCGGAAGGCCTTGGGAGCGTTTGGGTCGGGGCTTTTGATCCGCTTGAAATCTCGCGCATTCTTTCTTTGATGCCCCATACTGTCCCGGTTGCGGTTTTGCCCGTGGGCTATGCTGAAGAGAAACCATCAATGCGGCAAAGGCGCCCCATCAGCGACATTGTGAAAGAAATTTAAAGGTGTGCGCCATATTTTTTTTATGGGCATCCGTTTTCCGGCAGTAGCAGGAACTTTTTATCCAGGCGATGGCGATGAGCTCGCCCGGATGGTGCGGCTTTTCATAAAACAGGCGAAGCCGGCCCTGGTAAAAAACCTCAGGGCGTTGATCGTCCCGCATGCAGGCTATGTCTATTCCGGCCCGGTTGCGGCAACCGGCTATAAACTGCTTGAAAAACAAAAATTCAGCAGGGTAATCGGACTCGGCCCCTCCCATTATGCTGCCTTTGTCGGTGCGGCCGAAGATGATAGTGAGGGCTGGCAAACGCCCCTCGGCACCGTGCAGACCGGCAGGATTTCAAAATTTGCGCGCCCGGGCGTGGTGAACTGCTTCCCGCAGGCTCACGCGCCGGAGCACAGCCTCGAGGTCCAGCTCCCGTTTTTGCAGTCAGTCCTGGGCGCCGATTTCATTTTTTATCCGGTTTTGACTGGCGAAGTTTATCCTTCGGTCCTTGCAGATGCGCTTGAGCCGGCGCTGGGAGACGATTGCCTGCTTTTGATAAGCTCTGATCTTTCGCACTATTTTCCCTACGAAGAGGCGGTGAAACGGGACGGCCTGACAAACAGGGTCATCCAGTCGCTGGACCTAAAAAATGCGCAGCTTATAGACGCGTGCGGCAAGACCGGCATAATCACAGCGATGCATATCGCAAAAACAAAAAAATGGGGGGCAAGGCTGCTTGATTACAGGAATTCGGGCGATACTGCCGGCCCGAAGTCTAACGTTGTCGGCTATTCCGCAATCGCTTTTTATGAGGAGTGATTTCATGTTCCTGTCGGAAGAAGAAAAAGCATTTCTGTTGTCGCTGGCGAGAAAAGCCATAGAGCATTACTTTAAGTTCCAAAAAAAACTTGAGCTGAAGCCGCAGGAAATTCCAAGCCCGCGGCTGGTGGAAAAAGGGGCGTGTTTCGTTACGTTGAGGGTTGGCAGGGAGCTGAGGGGGTGCATAGGGAGCCTTGAAGCGCACAGGCCGCTTTTTAAGGATGTCATAGACAATGCCCTTGGCGCTGCTTTTGGCGACCCGCGCTTTTATCCGCTCTCGCCGGAAGAGTTGAAAAAAACAAAAATCTCAATTTCTTTTCTTACCCCGCCTGCGGAGGTTGCTGTTGAAATGCCAGAAGAAATTTTGGACCGGCTGGTGCCGCAAAAGCACGGCCTTATAATCCAGCGGGGCGTGGCGCGCGCAACCTTTCTGCCAGCGGTGTGGGATGAAATTCCGGACAAACTGGAATTCTTGCAGCACTTGAGCATGAAGGCCGGTCTCGGGCCGGATGGCTGGAAGGAAAAGGGAACGAGATTTTTCATCTACGAGGCAGAGGAATTTTCAGAATAAGCCCCAAGCAGTTCAAGCACCTCGGCTGGGCTCAGCCCCCTGGGGCGTTTTTCCGCCCATTCTGCCGGCGGGTTTGGCAGGATGTTCCTGATTTTTTTGTTTTTTTGCTGGAACAGCCTTCTTATCAGCTCCTCTTCCCTATCGCTTATCTTCGTTCCTTTTGGCTTTAATGAAACCAGCGCTGAGTCAACCTTCGGCCTCGGCGTGAACAAATGCGCCGGCACTTTGAAAAGCAGCTGCACATCAAAAAAAACCTGCGCAGTCACGCTCAGCCTTCCGTAATTCCTGCCGTTTGGCTTTGCGGCCATCTTTTCTGCAAATTCCTTCTGCACCATCAAGAGCGCTTTTTCTATTTTTTCATTCTTCAGCCTGAAGATTATCTTGGAGGAAATGTAATAAGGTATGTTCCCCACAACTATATCAACATCCTGTGGAAGGCGCATCTTAAGAAAATCGGCGTTCAGGACGGCCACTTTTCCGCAGCCCGCAAACCTTTCATTCAAAATTTTTGCAAATCCCGGGTCTTTCTCAACAGCATAAACCTTTGCCGCGCCCGCTTTTAGTAGTTCTTCGGTCAATCTTCCGTCGCCTGCGCCTATCTCAAGCACGGTTTTTTTGCCAGCTTCCGCTATCCTGGCTTCTTTTTTGAGTATGTTTTTGTCGGTCAGCAGGTTCTGCCCCAGCCTTTTCAGCAGTTTCATCGCATTTACTTGGCCATTATTTTCATCGTTTCATTCGAGCTTATCTGCCGCAATTTCGGCACTCCGTCCTGCGCCCGGTTGTACAGTATGCCGTGCCAGTCCTTCAAGTCAAAGTACCGGTCAAGCAGCCCGATTACTCTTTCTGGCTCAAATTTTTTGCACGAGTACAGGTCAAAATAAATTTCGCGCGTATCAGAGAAATAATGCAGCGAACAGTGGCTTGTTGTTATCATCTGCACGAAACTCTGGCCGGGAAAATCCAGGTCAACTGCGTCGGACCAATTCAGAGGACCCAGGGGCTTCATATCGGTTATGCGCATTAGCTCATCAACGAACTCCTGCGTTTTTTCCCGCGTCAGCTCCTTAAAATCTGGGCCTATTTTTGCGTTGACCACCAAATGCAAGTGCGTTAATTTACCCATATTTATCTTGATTAAATTTTTTTGGCAAATATTTAAATAGTTATCGCGATTTTTTTTCAAAAATTGCATTTTTTGCGTTTGCCTGCCCAAAAAAAGGCATGGCGCGGGTTGAAAGCCCGGCAGTTTACAAAACAACGTTTAAATACCTTGCGACGCTTAATTATCCCTTGCAGTTATTTGAAGTGGTTTAATGACTAAGATAAGGATAAAACTGAGCAGTGAGGACGCTGCGGCACTGGAAAATGTTTCAAAACAAATAGGCGAGATATCAAAGACATTCGGCCTCAATGTCATCGGGCCGGTCAGGTTGCCGAGACGAAAATTCGTTATTGCCTGCAGAAGGACTCCGTGCGGCGATGGCAGCGACACCTACGAGCGATGGGAGAAACGCCTTTACAAGCGGCTGATAGAAGTTGAAGGCAACGAGAAGTACCTTAAGCAAATTCTCAAGGTCAAGGTCCCCACGAACGTCTTCGTCAAGATATCGTTGAGCTGATTATGCGATTTTTATTTGATGAAATGCTTGAAAAAACCGCGCGGTGGGCCAGATTATTCGGGGCTGACAGCGAGATCGCAAAAGGAGACGATACCGCGATTCTTGCCTTGGCCCGCTTACGCCGCCGGATACTGGTTACGCGCGACCGGCAGCTTGCCGCAAGATGCAAAAAGAAGGGGGTCCGCTGCTTTCTCATAAAATCCACGCATCTCGCAACGCAACTTTGCGAGATTGAAAGAGCAGCCGGGCAAAAACTTTTTTCATTTCCAAAAGAAACGCGGTGCCCGCTCTGCAATACCAGACTGAGAACAGTCAAAAAGCAAAAAATCGCCCCAGATGTCCCTCCCCTTGTCTATCGCTCGCACAGAAAATTCTGGCTTTGCAGGAAATGTGGGAAAATCTATTGGCAGGGCGGGCATTGGAAGAATATAAGCAAGATATATGCAAGATTGAAGAAAGAAAGAAAAAAAGCGTCAGCCAGTGGTTCTGCTCACGCCGGCCGCAGGAGATTGCTTGCCGTCTCCTGGATATAGGTGCTTATGCTGGCGATGGCGGTAAGAATTATTCCGCCTATGAACATATTCACACCGGTGCTTTGCCATTTCCCCCTGTTGTCCGGAGGCTGTACGTATGAAAGCGCGTATATCAACAAACCTAGCAGCATCAAAACAAGCCCGACAAGCGGAGCGATGTTCAGCAAAAATTCTACGATGTTCGATAGAAATACTTCCAGCCCAACTGCCATAATATTCACTCTCAAAATTAATTTAAAAACCTATTCGTTTATCCTCTCAAGTTTCTTGTATTCCCTTTTCTTTTTCGTGAAGCCGGGAATGCCCAATTTAAAACCCCCCAGCCCTGCGCCCCTCATCTTCATATAATAAACCCCTGCCGCTGCGGCTGCCACGCCGACAGCAATTGCCGCCAGCCACAGGTTCATCGTTTCCGGCTTGTATGCGGCCACTGCGTCGATTACCTGCCTGGCCAGCTTGAGTGCTTCAACATATCTGCGGTTGAGCGCGGCTTCTGCGATGGCCTTTATCTTTTCTTCAAACATCTGGCGCGCATCCCAGCCCATCCCTTCCCGCCTAGCCAGGTAGGAGTTTCTTGCGTTTAACAGCATCTCTTCCGCCTCTTTTCTTGCCTGCTCCAGCACATCGTTTATAACGGCCACCTGTTTTTGCAGCTGCTCCATTCTTGTCCTGGCAAGTTTGTAATTGCCCTCAGCTATCGCTTCCTCTATTTCCCCGCCTATGCGTTCCATCCTTTCTGCATCTGCGCTAAACAGCGATTCCCACTCCGTGCCCGCCGCCTCGTTCTGCTGTTCTTTATAATCCTTTGCAAGCAGAGTTGCATTTTGTTTTACCAGCAGGTATTCGTTGTTGATATCAGACATTTTTTTGCCCCCTTCCTCTTCCTGCTGCTTCACATAATCTTCTGCTTCTGCCAGGGCATCTGCAAGCTCTACGGCAGTATTCATATCCCCGGTAAGCTCAAGCTCGCTTAGTTTTTGTTCTACTTGTATGAACTGCGGCGGCGTCCCGGTTTCGCCTGTCTTTGCCAGCCTTTCTTTGAATTTATTATACTCTTCAGTGCTGTTTCTTAGATAGTTGGCCACTATTGTTTTGCCGTCCTCTTTTTTAAGCCCCTCCAAGAGGGCCAGCTCTTCCCTTAGTGTCTGTGCATTCTCGGCTTTTTGCACGGTTTCTTCCAACAAATCCCTTCTTTTGCCTAATTCACTGACCATTGAATTGTTGCGTTTTGCCTTTTCCAAAGCACTTTCAATTTCAGCATTTTCCTTCAGGGCAGCACCCTTTATTTCCATGATTTCATCGTAAATCCACCTCTGTTCCATTTCCCACCCCGCCACCGCTGTTTCATACTCTTCCTTCAATCTCAAAGCCGTCGCAGTATCATTCGCCTCTTTGGCCGCATTTATTCCTGCCAGCATCATTTGCAAATCAGAGGGCAGCTCGTCGCACTTTTTTCCGCTTCCAAAACAGTTGTGGGGATCGGGTTTCGTTATTGTTAAACCCGGGAGTTCTGTTTGTGCATCATCCACTGTAAACTCAACATATATGTTTACTGTTTTATTCGCCTTCAAGTTCCTTATCTCAAAAGAGCAGCCGGCACCGCCGCATTCTTTGTTTGCTATCACTGCTTCCAGTGAAGTTACGCCCGGCCTGCTCACGTTCTGGTAACCGAATGGTATGTAAAACGACAAGCTTGTGATGTCCAATGCAGGCCTTATCGCGATCTTCTTTTTTACCTGCACATCATTCAGCAGCCCCACGGTTTCGATTTCCTCTTTCACCGCGTATGCATCCTTCTTTTTGTAAGAATAACTTATGTCGTATGCCCCTGGCTTTATGTAAACCGAACTTTTTCCGTTGATGAGAACATCGCTTGCACCGTCAGGCAAAACCAGGCGGCCTGCGCCATAGACCTCTACCTGTCTTTTTTCAACTATTTCAACATCCCTGTTTTTGTTTGCTGTTCCTGTTGCCGTCCTCTCCAAGGAAATTGTTCTTGCCAGCACGGCATTTTTTTCAGCATTTATCGAAAAAGTTCTTAGCGGCTTTATTTCCTTTATCGTCAATACGGTCTTTGCCCCTTCGCTGCGCACGCTTTCAACATTCTCCCTTCCATTCGTTATATCTGACAAAAGCAGCGTCATGTTTATCCCCAAGTCCACCGGGATGTTGATGTGCGCGCCCTTTTCTGTGCCGAGGTTGCTGATTAGCAGAAAAACCGAAACCCTGACCGGTTCATCGATTTTTATCATCCCGCCATTGCTTATTATTTTTTCAACGCTGATTTCGGCCAGGGCTATTTTTTCCTGGCAAACACCCAGCTCTTCATCAATCAGCGCATATTCCTCTGCAATTTTTTTAAGTTTGCCCAACGCGTTTATGTAGTCAATGCCGGTCGTCCCAACTAAATTGCCGTCCGCTCTTCTCAAATCGCCCCCCAAGTCAGCCCCGCATTCACCCGACGCATTTATTTTCCGCAGCAACTCTGCCTTCTTGTCGCTGAGATCCCCGTATTTTAAGCCCGCTTTGGTTATTATCGACTCAAGGCATTGCTGTAAAAGCAGCCGGTCATACGCGCCATCGCGCTCCATCGAATTTAACAGGGTTTTTTCGGTTTCGGTATTTATTCCGTCCATTTCCGCCCTTCGGACCAGGTCGGCAAGCTGGAGGGCAAGCGGCAGCGTTTCATTTTCTATCATATTGCCATTGTTAAGGCCCGTCATGGCATAATTAACCGCACCGCTGTAAAACACATACTTGTCTCCAAGCGTTTGCGCGCGGTCGCCTTTTACCAATGCCTGCTGCGCCTGTTGGTAGTAGTATGCCACTCTTTCGTTTTTGTTTCTTTGATAAAAACCGGCAAGCTGTTGTAAGAGGCTTCGGGCAGCATTTCTCTTCTCATTTGCCACCAGCGCCCCATCGCCCTTTATGCCCCCGGCCAAAACTTCAAGGCCTTCATAAGCAGCAATCGCCTCTTTTATTTTTGCCGTCCCGCCCTTCAGATAACCCTTTTGTCTATGCGCCATCAGGGTTGTTGCCGCAGAGAGCGCGTTATCGCCTTTTTCCTTGCTTTCTTTCCAGGCGGCAGCCCTTTCCGCTATTGTTCCGACTTTGGTTTTGTTAAAAGCATCCACCGCGACTGCCTCAGTTATCATATGCGGCTTTTCCTTTTCCAGCCCAGCCCCGGCTTCCTCGGCACGCGTTTTTAGTTCGGCAGCCCTGGCATAATAGTCATTGTAGATGCTGTTTGCCTGCATAAAGGCGGCTTCAGCATCCGCCTTTAGATTTACGACCTTTGGGTTAAAGCCATTCGCAGCCCATAAGTATTCCATCGCGGCGTTGTAATCAGAAAAATCCGGCGGGAAGCAATAAACTTTTTGCTGCAGGTCCTTTTTCTTTTCAAGCGCCAGGGCAATCTGCCCGTAAGCTGCTTCCTTTGTTCTTTGGTTTATTATTGTAAGAGCCTCACGCGTTTTCAGGCAGGTTGTTTTTGGCTCTTCGTTGTAATCTTCGTCGCACAATCCGGCATAATCCATCCGTTCGTATTGCTGCTGAAGAAGTTCTGTGTTTTTGTCTGCGGATTGAAGGCTTTTTGTGAGCGCCGCCATTGCGCTTCTGGCAGCTTCCCTCCATTTTACAGGGTATTCCTTGCAGGCAGGGCCGTTTGCGCTTGGCATGTTCACATTGCACGGTTGGCCGGGCAATTGGGGCTGGCTCGGGTGGGCCAGGGCGAGATATTGCTCATAGCTGATCCACCTTTGGACGTTGATGTCGCCGTAAGAGTCTGCCAGATAATTGGCCGCGCCATAAGTGGCAGAGGCTTTGCAAGCCTGGTAAAACTGCTCTGCTTCCAAATACCTGCTGAGCGCATTCTGCAATTCTGCAGCCACGCCATCCCTGTCTCCGGCCAGGGTCGTGTTGGTCCATTTGCGGTATTCTATTGTTTCAAGGGCAGCGCCGTACCTGTCAATATCCCAAGCCCCCGCGCTGAAGCCAAGGCTGCCAATTGTCACGAACTTTCTTTCGTACCTGCATCCATAGCAGGTGCTGCAGCTGCAGCCCTCATCATCACACTCGCAATTGCATTCATAACTGTAGCGCTGTGGCTGGTTGTAATAGGCGCCTTCGCTGCCATAACTGATATAATTGTTCAGGTCGCCTACTGTATAAACAATGGAACCGTTTGGCAGGTCCGGCGGAATGGCGGGCGCATAAGGCGTAAGGTTGTCCTTTTGCTCCAGGCAAATCGCGGCAGTGTACCATCCATTCAGCCATGCCCTGTCCGCCCAGGGGTCAACTATGCTGTATAAAGAAAAAGAAAAACCGGGCAATAACACAATAAACAAAGACAATAGCAGAATTATATAACGTTTTTTTGCAATTTTATTGTGCTTCATCATTATATCTGTTATATTTTATGTGCAATTAGAAATATAAAGTTTTATGTTAGATGAAATCAGCAAGGCCAAGCTGCTTTTTCTTCTCATCCTCAAAGATGCCCCTTATCTCCTTTTCTATGAGTTCTATCCTTTGCTTCAGATAACCCGGGAGTTCGTACTTCTCTATCATCTCTTTCGTTATCGCCAGGTATTTTTCTATCCCGCCCTTATTTATGGTCAGTATGAGATTCCCGCCGCATCGGCATTTCCCGATGAGCGGCACTCTCCTGTACTTTGAATTGCAGTTTGAGCAGCGGAATTCCTGCCGTGAGAAAGAGCGCAGGTTACCGTATAAATCGGGTATGAAATGGCTCAGAATCAGTTTTTCAGCCGCATCTTTCTTGTCTACTGCGCGTATCCTGTCATGCAAAGAAAACTCCATCCTTACTTTTTCAGGCACGCTTTTCATTTTTACATACGCGGTTCTGTTGTTGGCTTTGCTGAAAACCGCCCCCAGATTAGTTAGCGCGAGGTGGTACTGGTCTTCGATTCCCAGCACATCCTTTACCGTTCTTATTTTGATCTCTGCAGGCGGACTGAACTTTTCGCATGCCATGTAAAATTCAAGCGGATATGCGGAAACCATTTCTATGGAATGTGCCTCATCATCTATTTCCTTGGGGTTTATTATCGTTGTCAGCACAAGGGGCGCGTCCATCGTTCCGCCACGGCTCTCGCTCAGATATCTCTTGGAAAAATTAATCAGGCAATCAAGCAGAAGCATGACGCTGTCTTCATCGCCATCGCAGTTTCGTCTTTTTGCCGCGTGAAAATAAGGGTGGCCATAGCCAACATTTGCCGCAGTCCAGCCTATTATCCTGCAAAGGATTCCAGCGCTGGTATGCGGCGACAAGCCGGCGCAAAGATGCCCGACAAGGTCCTCCGGCTTTTCAGCTTTGTAATACGGCTCCATCCCGTAAAAATTTATGAGAAGGTCATCTATGAATTTTGATACGGCGTACAGGTATTCCAGGCCGCTTCTTGACAGGATTATGTCCTGTTGTTTCAATTCCACCAGCTGGGCATCGCTTTCCAGCTCTTTTCCAGCATAGTCCTTCGTATATCCCAACTGCCTTGCTTTGTCCACCGTCAACCCGATCTCCCTGGGGACAAAATGGGTTAATGGCACGTCGGTTGCGTCAAACCTGCTCGTGCCATCCCGGAAAACATAGACCTTTCTTCTTGCGCGCAGGAAACCTTTCACGAGATTTTCCGGTATTTTGCCGGCGTTGCTGAGCCCCTTTACCCCCTTTATGTCTTCCGGCGCAAACCCGAGCTTTTGCTTTACGCTTTCAAAAAGGCCGCAGATGTCCACGGGCCTTTCATTGTGCTCCGCTGTCTTTTCCCCGCAGTGTACGCTGCCCTCAACCACTTTGCCGCACTTTGCGCATATTGTTTCGGGCTTTGCCGAGCCGCCGCACAGATGACATTTTCTGTAAAAAGTCAGTTGATGGCATTTTGTACATCTGAATCTGGCAATGTCAAGAGCGAGCATTCTGTCGCCGGCGTTGCGCGTATTTTTTATTTCCCGCACAAGGCTCCTGTTTTTCTCAGAGCCGGTGGGAAAAAGCACATTCGGTTTCCCTTCCATTGCCCTCTCCTTTGCCTTTTCCGGCCGGCCCATCCTGGCCCCTATGTAAACCGGCGCCCACGGTTTTATCGCAATTCCACTCAATTTATTTACCGCCTCAAGCGCATCGGCAGCCACCGGCAGTTCATTTTCCGGCTGCAGGCATTCTTTCAGAATCGCCGCATATTTCAAGTCCAAAACAATATTCTGCCCGGCCACGCGATGCTCTGCCAGCAGTTTCTCCAGTATTTTTTTTTCAGGGCCAAGGGGAAGCAGTGTCTCATCACCTTTTTCAACAGCCTTTTTCATCAATTCGCGCAATTTCTGCAATTCTTCCAGCGTTATGTCGTGCCACGGCAGCGTGTAGTCAGGATGAAGCGGAACCCTCTGTGCCCTGCAAAATGAAAAAACCTCCCGGGGCGTTCTAAATTCGCGTGGCTCAACGCCTTTTTCCCGCAGTTCAAGCCCCCATATCTCCCTGCAATAACCAGGCGGCAGGAGCGGGTGGTTGGCTTTCAGAAAATCGCCATATGTTATGAGAATGTCGCCAAGAAATAGTATTTCTTTAACTTCTTCCCGTACCGATTCTGCCTCTGCCACGCCTTTTATTTTTCTCACTTCGCCATTTTTCAAAAGGACGACCGGAGGCTCGATGCCGGCATGCGGCATTACCACACATCCTTTTCCAGGCCTTTCTATTTTCATATGCGTGCCGCAAGCAAGAAAATCATCCAGAAGCGTCATTGTTGCTGGATGGATGTTTTTTCCCATAAGGCCGTTTGTCTCGCTTCTCCCGTACCGCAGCCTGAATCCGCCCGGTGCGGAAGGATATGCGAATACGGGCCTTCCAGCTACGAGGCCCTCCAGGTATGTACTGTCTGGTTTTATTTCAACCTTCTCTTTCTTCACTTTTATCCTTATCACGCTTTCCAGCCATTGCCAGTCAAGACCGAATTTTTTGGTGTATTTCAGAACCTTGGCTGCTTTTTGCGCGAGGCCTTCACAAAGAACGAGCGGGACCCCGCCCCTTATCCTGTCCGTTTCTATCCCTGGCACGTTCTTGTATGCCGAAACCTCTATGTCCTCGGTTGGTTCTCCGTCTATGCAAACCGGGCAGTTTTTTATTATGGTCTCTATGTGCTCTTCGGGCGGCAGGTACTGAAGATGGGAAATGCGCGCTTCATAAATTGAAACCTCTTCAATGTATCGCGCCACCTGCGTGTCTGTCGCCCTGTAATTTCCTATGCCGAGCATTCTCCGTGCAACATCTGCCAGAACAAGGCTGAGGGCCGCGGCCGTTCCGCCCGCGCTCCTTATCGGGCCGGCGTAATACACAGCCACATAGTCGCTGCCATCCGGGTTTTTCTTTATCTTTACCTTGGATATCCCTTCGGTCGGGGCGACAAGCACGCCTTCAGTGATTATTCCGACGCCGGTTCTTACCGCCTGCTCTATCAGAAATTCCGGGTTTCCCTTTATGACTTCGCCAGACGCTATCTTTTTTACTACCTCATACGCTATGTCCTCTCTTGAAAGTCCATTCGCCTCCATTTCCCTGATAATTTTTGCGATATTTGGCGGGCCTACTATGCCCTCAACACGCGCAGCTATGTCTTTTGCTATTTTTACCTCTACATCGTCAAGGGGGTCATACCCTTTTTTTCTTGCTTCTGTCGCCACTCCGTAAGCTCTTGTAAGCTCTTCCCTGAGCGCTGAAAAATAAGCCTCCATCCCACCCATCGCTTGGTATTTCTCAAGAAAATATAAAAAACAATCCTATCGGTTGGCATTGGCTGGCAAAATCACAGCATTTTTACAAATTCATCAAATAAGTGGCGCGTGTCGCGGGGCCCTGGGTTCGCTTCCGGGTGGTACTGGACAGAAAAGACCGGCTTTGATCCGTGCCGCAGGCCCTCAACCGTCCTGTCGTTAAGGTTGTACTGGGTGACCTCAAGTTCGTCCGGGAGTCCGGCTTCGTCAACCGCAAAACCATGGTTTTGCGTAGTGATGTAAACCTTGTTCTTCGCAACATCTATGACAGGGTGATTGCTTCCCCTGTGGCCGAATTTTAGCTTGTATGTCCTGCCGCCAAAGGCGTGTGCGATGAGCTGATGGCCAAGGCAGATTCCAAAGATAGGATAGCTGTCCGCCAATCTTCTTATCAGTTCGTGGGCTTCCGTAAGAATCGCAGGGTCGCCCGGGCCGTTTGAGAGCAATATGCCGTCAGGTTCATGGGATTCTATCTGTTCTGCCGTTGCAAATGACGGAACAACAACCATCCGGACTTCTCGTTCGACCATCGTTTTTATTATGCCCGCCTTTACGCCATAATCAATCAAAACAACAGTTTTCTTGCCTTTGCCGTAAGCCTTTGGCTCCCGTACAGTGACCTTCTCAACAAAATTTTCAGAAGAATAGTCAAATCTCATTGATTTTAGGAGCTTTTGGGCATCTACCCAATCTTCATATGCCGCCAATATTGCAGGCATAACGCCGCGTGCCCTTATTTTCCTTACGACAAACCTGGTATCTATCCCGGATATTCCGGGAACGCCGTGCTGTTTTAAAAAAGAATCAAGGTTTTTTGTCGCTTCTTTGTGTTCGAAGTCGTCGCTGTACTCTCTTACGGCAAACCCTTCAATATGCACCTTTTCGCTTTCGTAATCTTTTTCGTTTATTCCATAATTCCCGATTAACGGGTATGTCATAAGAAGGATCTGCCCTGCATAGCTTGGGTCTGTCAGCGCTTCCTGGTAGCCAGTCATGGATGTGTTGAAGACAAGCTCCCCTGTTTTGATGGTTTTGGCACCGAATCCTTTACCGTATAAAACAGTGCCGTCTTCAAGAACAAGCACGCCCTTTAAGCATTTTTCATTTTCCATACTCGCCCAACTCCCTTATCTCCAGTTTTTCTTTCTCAAGCCTGGCAAGCGCTTTCAGGAACTCAAATGCCGTATCTATGTTTGTGATGCACGGGACGCCCATCTCTGTCGCCAGCCTTCTTATCTTGAAGCCGTCAGTGGCAGAAGAGCCGCCTTTTCTTGGCGTGTTTATCACCATGCCGATGGAGCCGGAGTGCAGCACCTCCAGGACATCCGGATGGCCAGCCATTATCTTATGCACCGTTTTCGCATTTTTTATATTCGCTACCGTGCCGCGGGTGCCATAAATGCCATAACCGAGTTTTTCAAACAATTCTGCAAGCTTGGGCGCGTGTATTTTGTCCTCGTCCCTCAAGCTTATAAAAACGCTTTTTTGTTTCGGCCGCATCCCTGCCGCATCCAGCGCCTTGTAATACGCTACCTCAAAACTGCTGCCTATGCCCATCGTTTCTCCAGTGCTTCTCATTTCCGGGCCGAGTCTTATATCGCTCCCCATTTTAAGGAATGGAAAGACGACTGATTTTGCCGCAAAAGCCCTTGTTTCCGCATTTTTTTGGTTTATTTTTTCGCCAAGCATCGCCCTGGTCCCAAGTTTTGCCAATTGGATTCCGGTTGCCTTGCTCAAGAATGGCACGGTCCTGCTTGCGCGCGGATTAACTTCAAGAATATACACCCCGCCATCCTTTACCGCATACTGGATGTTGACCATGCCGGTTATTTTAAGTGCCTTCACAAAAGCCCGGCTGTAATTTGCAAGCGTTTCTTTCTGGCTGGCTGTCAGCCGCAATGGCGGCACGAAGATGTTCGCATCACCGGAATGCACGCCCGCAGGCTCTATGTGCTCCATTATCCCGCCGATTAAAAGGTTCTCGCCATCAGCTACCCCGTCTACCTCGCATTCTATCGCGTTGTCAAGATACTTGTCAATCAGCAAAGGCTTGTTCCCGCTTGCTTCCATCGCTTCGATAAGAAATGCCTTCAGTTCGTTTTCATCCCTCACAATATCCATGCCCCGGCCGGCAATAACATAGCTCGGCCTCACGACAACCGGATAGCCGATTTCTTTTGCAATTTTGAAAGCCTCTTCCTTGCTCAGGACAGTTGCATTCCTGGGCTGCGGTATCCCAAGCCTGTCTGCAAGTTGCCTGAATTTCTCCCTATCCTCGGTGATATCTATGCTTTTTATGGAGGTTCCAAGTATTTTGGCTCCTGCTTTGTGAAGTTGTTCGGCCAGATTGATTGAGGTCTGCCCTCCAAACTGCACCATGACGCCTTCCGGTTCCTCGTTCTCTATTATATCCATCACATTCTCAAAAACCAGCGGTTCAAAATAAAGCCGGTCGCTTGAGTCAAAATCCGTGCTGACTGTTTCCGGGTTGTTGTTTATCATTATCGCCTTTATCCCCATTTCCCTGAGCTCAAAAGCGGCGTGCGAGCAGCAATAGTCGAATTCTATCCCCTGCCCGATTCTTATCGGGCCTGAGCCAAGGACGATTACCTTTCTCTCCTTCTTCGCCGTTGCCTCGTTTTCAAGTTCGTATGTTGAATAGTAATAAGGCGTTTTCGCTTCGAATTCTCCAGCGCAGCTGTCAACAGCCTTGAATGCAGGCTTGATGCCGAGCCCCTTCCGTATTTTTCTTATCTCCATTTCATCGGTGTTTTTCAGTTCCGCGATTTTTTTGTCTGAAAAGCCAGCCCTTTTCGCTTCCAGAAGCAGTTCGCTGGTTAGTTCTTCTTCAGCAATCCTTCGTTCGAGTTCTACCAGTTTTTTTATCCGCCGCAGGAACCATTTATTTATTTTGGTCTTGTCGTGTATTTCTTCGACACTGCTGCCTCTTCTGAAGGCTTCAAAAATGGCGTATATCCTCTGGTCGGTTGCCGGGAAAAGGTGGGAATCAGGTCTTATTGCAACCGGAAGCTTGACATCAAGGCTCCTTAACGCCTTCATAAGCGATTCTTCAAAAGTCCTGCCAATCGCCATTGCCTCGCCAGTGCTTTTCATCTGTGTCCCAAGCTTTCGGTCAACCCGTGAAAATTTGTCAAAAGGCCATCTCGGTATCTTCGTCACAACATAATCGAGCGCAGGCTCAAATGCAGCCGAAGTCCAGGTTATCTGGTTTTTTGTTTCATGGAGTTTGTATCCCAATGCGATTTTTGCCGCTATCCTTGCGATAGGGTATCCGGTTGCTTTTGATGCAAGCGCAGAAGAGCGCGACAGGCGCGGGTTGATTTCTATTACCGCGTACTCGCCTGTTTGCTGGTTGAGCGCGAATTGGACATTGCAGCTTCCTTTTATTTCAGCCGCATCGACTATCCTCAACGCCGCATTCCTCAGCATCTGGTGGTCCCGGTCGCTCAATGTTTGCGATGGTGCAACAACAATCGAGTCGCCGGTGTGTATTCCCATAGGATCAAAATTCTCCATGTTGCACACAATTATCCTGTTTCCGTCAGCATCCCTCACTACCTCGTATTCAAATTCTCCCCAGCCGATTACTGATTTTTCAACAAGCGCCTCGTGCGTCATGCTTAACCTGAAGGCAAGCTGCAATATCTCGTGTAACTGCTCTTCATCATTTGCTATTCCGCCACCTGTGCCGCCAAGGGTAAATGACGGTCTGACGATTAAAGGATAACCTACGCGCTCGGCGAATCTTTTTGCAGATTCAAAATCATAAACGATCTCCCCCGGGACTACTGGTATTCCGGTTTTTCTCATCAATGCATTGAACTCCTTCCGCGACTCGCATTTTTCTATCGATTCAGCATCAGTGCCAAGAAATTTTACGCCGTATTTTTCAAGCACCCCGCTCTTATGCAATTCCATCGCAAGATTCAGGGCAGTTTGGCCCCCTACTGTTGCCAGAATGCCATCCGGCCTCTCGCGTTTTATTATTTCTTCAAGGACTTCATGCGTCAGCGGCTCTATGTATATGCGGTCAGCGGTATCCTTATCTGTTTGTATTGTCGCAGGATTAGAATTCGCAAGCACTACTTCTACGCCTTCCTCGCGAAGCGCTTTACAGGCCTGCGTGCCAGAGTAGTCAAATTGCCGCCTTTCGGGTTTCAGCAGACTGCCCTATCACTATCGGCCCGCTTCCTATTACGAGTACTTTTGAGATTTGTGCATTTTTCATGCTATTTCTCCGCATTTTTTCAAAAACTAGATTCAACTATTGGAAGCCAATATTTATAAACATTATAAGACGAGCCCTGCCGCACCAGCCGGTAAAGTAAGATAATCAGAAAACCAATGAAAAAATGAAGAAGGCGAAACAGAAGAAAACATAAGAGCAAAACGAGTAAGAACTTCAGAAAATAGTAAGAAAATGTAAAACGGCCGCGGTGGCAGTAGAAAACCGGAGTCCACCGCTCCTAGCGAAGCCTTTGACTTACATTTTCTTAG
>JBBIHC010000009.1:31302-32352 GCA_037447235.1 Microcaldota archaeon | reverse complement strand
TGGCAATCTTGAAAAACAGGCAGTCCAGAGATTCAGCACGATGGAAGATCTTGACAGGCATAAATGCACAATAGAAGAGCGGGAGGAGTACGAGCCGCACATAAGGAACGGCGTCGTCGTCTACGCAGGCATAGATTACGCAAGAATACTCAAAAAAGCCGAGAGCGAAGCGGACATAATTGTCTGGGACGGGGGAAACAATGATTATCCGTTTTACAGGCCAGACCTCCTTTTTGTGGTGGCGGATTCGCTCCGGGCCGGGCACGAATTGAAATATTACCCGGGCGAAACAAACTTCAGGATGGCGGATGTCATTGTGATAAACAAAAAAAGCGAGAATTCGGACGGAGCCGCGCTTATAGCCGAAGCAGCAGGGAAAACAAACCCCCGCGCAACCATCCTTTATACGGACCTTAAGCTGACTGCCGACGAGCAGATGGACATCGCAGGCAGGAAGGTGCTTGTAATAGAGGACGGGCCGACCGCCACACACGGCGGGATGGCCTTCGGCGCAGGATACAAGTATGCAAAGCAACACGGTGCTGTTTTGGTTGACCCGCGGAAGTGCGCAACAGGCAGCATAAAGAAAGCATTTGAAGAATATGGGCATTTGCGGGAGGTCGTGCCGGCACTCGGTTATTACGGGGAGCAGCTGCGCGACCTTGAAGAAAGCATAAAAAGAAGCGGTGCTGAAGTCGTCGTTTCAGCAACGCCGGTTAATCTAAAACGCATACTGAACATCAACATACCGATTCTCCACATAACATATGAAATTCAGGAAGAGGCTGTTGGCGGCATTGAGGGTTCGCTGCGGAAAAATGGCATTATCTAAGAGTAGTAATATTCGCCTTTCTCTTTCTGCTCGCGGTCAAGAACGCTTCCGGGCTTGTTTATCCTTGGGCGCTTGCTGTCCTTGTCCCTCCTCATCGTTATGCCTGCGGCCCGCAAAAAGCCATTCATCCCATCCCGCTTTGAGTAAGGCGGGGACGCGTGCCCCTTGACCGAGCTTTTGCCGTCAAAAACAATCAGCCGGTTTGCTATCGCGTCCAT
>JBBIHC010000009.1:8491-31292 GCA_037447235.1 Microcaldota archaeon | reverse complement strand
AACATCGTGATCAACAACAAAAGCGCATTTTTCCTTTTCCGTGATTACCTTGCGCAAAAGGGACGCAAAGACGAATCTCTGCTCTATGTCCAAAAATGCTGTCGGCTCGTCAAAAAGATAAATCGCCGCATCAGCGCTGAGCGCTTGGGCAAGCGCAACCCGCTGTAGTTCGCCGCCGGAAAGTTCTGTTGCCCTTTTCTCAAGAAGCGGATTTAGGTTGAGTTTTCTTTTGCATTCTTCCAGCACTGCGCCATCAAGCGGCTGGGAAGAAAAAATCTCAGCGACGGTTTTATCTTCTGCAACCAGATACTGCGGCTTGTAGGAAACTTTGGAAGCAAGCGCCTCGCCCAGGTCTGCTTTTTCCATTCCTGCGAGCACTTTTACGAAAAGGGACTTGCCCAATGCGTTCTTTCCGACAAGGCCTATTATCTCGCCTTTTCTTATGTCGCCGCCCTCGGCAGAAAAAACAAAATCCCCGTAGGATTTTTCGATCCTTCCATAACTGAGCAGAACCGGCGTTTTTATTTCGCCTTCGCTGTGCGTCGCGAATGTTATTTCATATTCCCTGAACCTGACGTTCTCTTCCTTGAGATATCCTGCCAGGTACTCGTTTATCCCGTTCCTGACGCTTTTCAACCGGGAAACAACGCCGTAAACATTCTCAGTGCCGTAGAGGAGATAAACGTAATCGCTCACATAATCAAGTATGGTCAGGTCGTGCTCTGCCATCAAAACGCTCTTCTTTTCAGCTATCTCCCTGACGCGAAGGCCCATTCTCAGCCGCTCCTCTATGTCAAGGTAGTTGGTTATCTCGTCAAAATAATAGATGTCTGCCTCCCTGCCAGCCGCAAAAGCCATCGCAACTTTCTGCAACTCCCCACCGCTCAGCGCACCAATCTTCCTGTCAAGGATGTCGGTGATTTCGTATTTTTCCGCGATTTCCAATATTCGCCCGCCTCTTCCGAGCTCCCTCCCAAGCAGCTCCCGCACGGTTCCGCGAAACGCTTCCCTTATCCTGTCAACGTACTGCGGCTTTATGCTTACCTTGGTTCTTTCCCTGATGGCATCAAAATACCGTTGCACATCAATCGGAAGCTGGGAAAAAATCTTTTCTTCATCAGGCTCCCCGTCAACCACCCCAAGATTGGGCTTAAGCTGCCGCGAGAGTATCTTTATCGCGGTCGTCTTTCCGATGCCGTTTTTGCCCACAAGCGATATGGCGCCCCCTTCTTTTTTTGGCAATGGAAAGCCGTAAAGCCTGAACGCGTTTATGCCGTACTGGAATATCGGCGTTCCGACCTCCTGCGCGAGGTTTATTATGGATATGCACTGCACCGGGCACTTTTTCACGCACAGGGCGCAGCCTATGCACAGGTGCTCTGATATTATGGGAAATGCCGTGGCCTCGTCTTTTACTATACATTCCTGCCCCATCCTGTTGACAGGGCATACCTTGATGCACCTGTATCCGCATTCTTCCTTTATGCACAGTTCCCTGTCAATCACTGCTATCCTTATGCCCACTAAAACAACACCCGCATGCAAAATGCAAGAAAAATAAGAAAGACAAAAAACTAAAAACTAATCGCTTTCAACTACCTGGCCGGTAACCGAAGCGATGGCGATTCGCGCCGGCGCATCTGCCAGGTCGTCCACGTATTTATAAGTGAACGCGACGTAGCCCTTAAAATCGGTGTTCGGGCCGTTGGTAAGCAACTCGCCGTTTTTGTCCCTGCACGGAACGGAGAACTCCTTGGACGTGCCGGAATCCATTTTAGCCGACCCTGCCGGAACAGCAGCGCCGATGCTGGATATCAGCTGTTTGGTTATCTCGCCGCTCGGGACGCTGGTGCAGACAATTCTTTCCAGTATTATCGACTGCCCAAGATTATTTTCCAGACCTAATACAACCCTGTCGCCGCCTATCCCGCTGTCATACACGATAACGTGCTTGCTGCAGCCCAGCCCCTGCTGGGAGAACATGCAGCTGGATGGCACCTTTATCAACGATGGCAGGAAGAATGCCAGCAGCGCCAACACGATGACTATCACGAACAAAGCCAGGCCGTAAGTCATCAGGTATTCCATGGCTGCCTGGCCGCGCAAATAACCCTTATTTCCATCCTTATTCATTTTTCCACCTCACGCAAATGCAGTGAATATTGAAGACAACAGCGATGACGCCAGCCAGTAGACAACATAGGCGGCTGCCAGCATAAACGGGAAATACTTCATCCCGGAATTCCTCGTGCCGGTCCTTATCACGCTCACTATGAAAGAGGATATCAGGCAAGTGACAAATATTGTCGGGATGGAGAACCAGAAGAAATCGCTTGCGGTTATCACAGGGGCGCCAAGGCTGACAGTGGAAAAGGTCCCGTAAACCTGCGAAAAACCGCTTGTTGAAGGCATGTATATTGAAATCTTCTCAAAAACCTCTATAAGCTTGCCGCCGACTGAAAACAAAAATGGGGTGCCGATTACCGAAGCGAATATGACAAAAATCTCATACATCATGAGCGAGGCTGCGATTTCCTTTTTCACTATCAGGGTTTCCCGGACATCATCCGCGGTTTTCTCCAGCACGTGCGTCAGCTCCCCGCCAGTAGCGTTTGCCTGCTTTACAAGCAGGATGGTCCGCTCAAAAGGCTTTGAGTCAAACCTCGCCGCCAGCTCGTCCAGCGACCTGTCAAGCGACTGGCCTCCGAAAGTGCCTTTTATTATGGAGCGGACTTCGGCCGTCAAAAGCCCGAACTCCGGCTTTGCAGCGTACCACATAGCCTGGTCAAGCGTCATCCCTGCCTTTATGTTGGATGAAACGAGCATAAGAAAATCAGGAAGGACTGCCTCAAGCTGGTTCCTTCTCCCCTCAACCTGCATAAGCAGGTAGGCGGAAAGAACGATGAACGCGACGAAATACAGGAAGAGCAAGAGCCCTATGAAAAGAACCAGCCATATTGCCACGGTCGGAATATTCGCTACGCTGGTTACGGCTTTTACTATGGGAAGGGAAAAGGGTTCAAAAAGCATTATCAGCACCGACAAGAACAGGGCGATGACGAAGACATCTATTACCACATAGCCGGCAAACGCGTCAGCCGGAATAATAAGGCCTGCGCTTGTGAGCTCCTTCTCCAAGTCGCGTATGCGCTTCCTTGAAAAAACCAACCTGCCAAAAATTTCAAAAATGCTTTCTCCCATTTCATCGCCTCACAAAAGATACCTCGGCCTCGTGCTTTCTATTATTCCAAGGAAAAGGAACTGGACTATCACTATTATCAAAAAGACCGGGATAAGGGTTGCCGAGCCGTAGCCTGTTGTTTTGCCGGCGGTAAAGACCGAAACGAAAGCGGATGCCAATACGACGCCGATTGAGGGAACGATTATGCCGAAAAGCATGTAAAACATTACCAGCGGCGTGAGTTTCTGGTTGTATTCCTTAAGCTGCACCACCTGCTCTTTTGATATCTGCTCAAGCACAGCCTCAAGCGAACTGCCGACATCGGCTCCGCTTGCCAGCGAGTTTGCGATTTGGACCATAACACGCGAAAAATATTTTGACGGAACTTCCTGCGCCACTTCCCGTATTGCCTGCGTCACCGGAACGCCTACGATTATCTTGTCAACGATTTTCTTTATCTCCACGCTGACCTCTCCGTAACCCGTGGACGTGCTCACGAAGGTATCGAAAAGCGGCAGGCCGGAGCGGAGCGCTATCAGGATGTGCCTTCCGGCAAACAATATCTCATAATCAAGCTCCCTCCTCCTTCTCTCTATCGTGGCGTTTGGGTAGAGCATTAGGTAGTTGAACGCGGCAACCGGCCACAGGAAAACAAGCGGGATAAGCCAAAGATAGTCAACGCCGATTATGTACATAACAAGCGCACTAAAAACAAGAAGAGCCAGCGAAAGCACTATCGTTTTCTTTATTGTGTCTTCGATGTATTCAACCGCGGTCTTATTTATGCCGGCCAGCCTGAGCATATTCTTTAACTCGTAGGATCTTCGCGCAAGATATTCCGCAAGAGGGTAGAACATCCCTTTTTTCTCATTTTTTTGCTCCATCATCATCCACCCGAATTACCAAAATATTTTTTTATCACAGCATCATTCAGGCCTTTTTCCCTTGCCAGGAGGGTTTTTGCGTGGGAAAGCGCTTCTGCCTTTGAAAGCTGGTTGCGCTCGTATTTTTTGTAATATGCCGGGTCTTTTGAATGTAGGTAGAACAAAAGGCTTCCCTCATCCATTGCCTGTATCTCGCCCAGTATCTCGTCTATTTTCTCTTCCTCTATGTCCTCCGACGTCTTTTCTTCCTCTGCTTTTTTGAAAACTTCGTGGCCGCCGCGCCTTATCAGCGCCTCTATTTCCTTTTTTATTATATCATGGATTACTTTGAATTCCTCGTCGTAATTTTTTACCTCATCTTTCCTTTCGTCGATTTTTTTCATCAAGGCAGCTTCGCCTGCCTCAAGGCTCTTTTCAAGATTGGCAAGCTCTACCATATGCTTCTTCTTCAGGTATTCGGCGTATTTGGTTATTATGGCAGGGGTATGCTCAAGAATGGAAGTCAGCTGAAAAACAAAGGCATCGTATGCGTCTTTTTTTTCTTTGCTGGTTTTCGCCTCGGCCACTGCCCGCTCAAACTTTGTCATCATCGGGATTATCTGGTTTTTGTAATTCGTGGTTATGCTGTCTTTTATCTGGGCTGTTTCAACGCGCTGTGTGGACACGATAGTCTCAAATAACTGGGTGTGTGCCATATCGCCGGCCGGCTTTGGCTTTGCTTTCCCCCTCTTCGCTTTTTTGGGCTCCGCAGGCGCTTCTCTTCTCTGTGCGAGCAGGTTCTTGAGAACGGTTATCTCAAGCTTTATCTGCTCTCTTCTGCTTGTGCTTTTCTCCTTGAAAAGCTCCTTGGTCAGTTCAAGCATTTTTTTCTTTATTGCGGCTTCGTCAGCCTCCTCGCCAACCGCGGCCAAAACCCCCTTTTCTATCTCCCTGTACTTGCTTTCGGCTGCCTTATCAGGGCTTTCCAAAACCGCAGGAAATACAACTTGCACCTCCACGGCTACCGGCCTCTTTTCTTCCCTGATTTCAGGTTCCTTTTCCGGTGCAGCCGCGCCGACTTCGACTTCCCTGGCCTCCTCTTTTTTCCTGGCTTCTTCCCTTTCTTCCTTCTTTTCCGCCTCTGCCTCTCTGCCGATTTCAATTTCAGGAATCTCTATTTCTGGCATTTCTTGCGGTGGCGGCCTTGGCTTTGGAGCTTCCTTCTCCAACTCGACCCGCTCCTTTTCCATCTCCCTTTCAAACTCTATTTCCCCGTATTCCGGCACCGGCGGCTTTTCCTCTTTTTCTTCTGCCAGCTGTACTGTCTTCATTTTTTCCGCGGTCTCTATAGTCTCAATGGTCATCTGTTTTATTTTTTCCTCCACTTCCTTCGCGGCAGCCTCTTTCTCTTTTGAGACGGCGCGCGGCGGCTGAACGGCTGCTTTCTTTTTTTCCAGCTCCGGCAGCGCAGCCGCCTTGGCGAGCATTTGTGAGGCCTTCACGATCTTCTGCATCCTTTCGTAAAGGTTCATAAGGCTGTTGTAGTCCAGCTCAACATACTCGTCCGGGCTTAGGTCAACCAGATTCATCACTGAAATTTCGTTGGAGTAAGGCTTGTGCCCCGCTGCCTTTTTTTCAATCCTTTTTGCCTCTTCAGAGTATTCCTCAAAATCCATTTATGCACCTTTGCCTATTGAACAGTGCTGAATTTCCAGTCCTCTTTCTTGCTGACTTTATCCAACACCTCATCCGGGTTGAGGTAGTAGTTTGAAACGATTTCGCCGACTTGGTTAACATCGTAATATCCCTTCTTCACCATCCAGTCAAGCACGCCGACCTTTTCCTCAACGTCGTCGTCTATCTCCCGCTCATCCATTCCGGCGTAAAGCGAGAGCAGCTCCGCCAGCTTCTCCATCTTCGCCATCGTCTTTATCTTATCCGCTTTCACATCCCACCTGTAAAGGATTGACGGCTTGCTCTTGCTGATTTCCGAAAATTCAAGCACGCGCCTGATGTTGAATCTCCTGTGCCTGAAAGTTACGACTATGCCGGCAAGCGCATCCAGCATCTCCGGGGGCACGTCTATGGGCGGGTTTGTCAGCCTTGATATCGTCTGCTCGGTGTTGTCCGCGTGCAAAGTCGCGTATAGTGAATGGCCTGTATGCATCGCCTCGAACATTACTTCCGCTTCCTTCTGCCGTCTTATCTCGCCGACTATTATCCTGTCGGGCCGCTGCCTTAGAGCGTTTACCATTAAGTCAAGCATCGTCACCTCGCCCTTGCCTTCAGGATTCGGCTCGCGCACCACCATCGGAACCCAGTGGAGGAAATTCGGCAATGTCAGCTCCCTTGTGTCCTCAATGCTGATTATCCTCTGGTTCGCTGGAATAAGGCCTGCCATCGCATTAAGGAATGATGTCTTGCCGCTTCCAGTGCCGCCTGCCACGAGCAGGGAAAGCTCGTTCTGGATGCAAAGCCATATCAGGGCGGCAACATCGCTGGTAATCGTCTTGGTTTTTATGAAGTTGGTTATTGTCCACGGGTTTTTTGAGAATTTCCTTATCGTGAGCGTATTGCCGAAGCTGGATATCGGGAAAAGGGTCGCGTTGACACGGTCGCCGCTTGGCAGGTGGGCGTCAAGCATCGGGTTGAGAACGTTTATCTGCCTCCCGACCTTCCTTCCTATCATTGAAGCGTAATCGTATGTGGCCTCTTCGTCCTTCAGCCTTATGTTCGTCTTGCACCAGCCGAATTTCTTGTGATATACCCAGACCGGCTCGCGGGAATTGTTTATGACTATTTCCTCCAGCAACTCGTCAGCCAGCAGGCACTCTATTTCGCCAAGGCCGATTGTGTTCTGCAAAAGATAAACTGCAAGTATTTCTATTTTGTCCTTCGGCAATGACGGGAAATTCCTGGAGAGTATCCTGGTTGCCGCGCCGAAGAACTTTTCTTTTACCTCTTCGTATTTCTTCGGGTCCAGTATCTCGCTTATGTCCAGCTTCACTTCTGAGATAAGCTCCACCCTGAGCTTAGTTTCAAGGATAAGCTTTGTTCCGCCGGCTATGCCTGGAATTGAAATGCTATAATGCGGCACGAAGTCCTCTTTCCTGGCAATCTTGACCTCGACAGGCAACCCCTCGCTGCTGAACGAGTAGGAGGCGAGCATCGTCATCTGCGAGCGGGAAAATTTTTCTCCTGCGCCTTCCTCCTCTGCAGGCTCTTCTGCCGGCGCATCCTCTTTTTGTTGCATCATTTTTTTGGCAAGCCGCTCCTTAATTTTTTGGGTTATGCTTTCATCCGCCATCATACCACCGTTGTTCATTCATACTTCAAAAGTGAAGTTTTTAAATGTTCAGGATAAAAGTGCAAAACGCAGACCGCGGAGGGGGGCAAAAGGCATGATAATGATAGACGGCTCGCACGGCGAGGGAGGCGGCCAGATAATAAGAACCGCTCTTACATTGTCAGCCATAACCGGAAAGGAATTCCAGATAACCAGAATAAGGGCGAACAGGCCGAATCCGGGCCTGCAACCGCAGCACCTGATGGCAGTCAAGGCGGTGAGGAGCGTTTGCCGCGGCGCGGCGGAGAATGCCGAAATAAAAAGCGAATCGCTCGTTTTCCGGCCTGGCCAGATAGTTGGCGGACGATATGAATTCAACATCGGCACTGCTGGCTCGGTTGTCCTCGTTGCCCAGACAATCCTGCCCATTCTGCTGTCCGCAGGCAAGCCTAGCACAGTGCGCATAATCGGCGGCACTCACGTGATGAAATCGCCAAGCTACGATTATTTCGAGCATGTTTTCCTGCCGGCAATACGCCTGATGGGGGCGGAAGTAAAGGCAAAAATGAATCGCGCCGGCTTTTATCCTGCCGGCGGCGGCGAAATTGAGATTAGCGTGAATCCATCAAAACTCAAGGGCAATCAGGTTTGGCATAAGGGCGACAAGATGAGGGCGCTCATAACGCTTGGTAAGCTTGATGAGAGAATAGCGATAAGGGAGAAAAAGATTTTCCTGCAAAACGGCATAGAAGAAACATGCATAAGAAAATACGAAACGCTTTCGCCCGGAAACGCGGTCCTGCTCTGGCAGGGCTTCCGGGGGGCCTATCTGCTTGGCGAGAAGGGGAAAAGGGCTGAGGCGGTCGCGCAGGAGGCAGTGGGCGAGTTAAAAAAAGAAACTGGCGATGTGGACAGGCATCTGGCGGATCAGCTTCTTCTGTATGCTACCCTGGCAAATGGTAAAACCGAATACCGGACATCAGAAATAACAGAGCACTTGAGGACGAACGCGGAAATAATAAGGCTTTTCATCAGGGACAGGAAAATTGAGATAAACGATAACAAAATAACAGCAGAATGATAGCGTGCAACAAAAATGACAGTATGCAACAAAAAAAATAGGAAAAAAATGCCGGATTACTTCTTCGCCCTTATCTCCCTTCTTTTAGGGCGGAGATATTCTGAACCGCACTTCCTGCATTTTTTGGTGGTTGCCTTGTTTCTCGTCTTGCATCTTCGGCATATCACGATCTTTGCCAACTCGGCGTCAGCCTCTGGAAATTTTCCCATGAACATTCACCTTTATGCTAGATTGCAGGCAACAATTTAAAAATTTCACTTTGTCTTTTAGAGCATGTGCCGGCTTTGCGAGATGGCGGAAAACATTCAAGAGTATAGGGCGCTAATTGACAAAATGGCAGAAGAGGATAATGCCAGGCTTGACTATTCAAAAGAGCTCTCACAGCAGCTGGGCTTTATAAGCAAAAGCTGCTATTCATCTGCAGGTACGCAGGTCGCCGGCTACTATCCTTTTTTTGAGGCAAGAATGGCTTATGCTGTGCCAGCCAACTACTTCCAGAATATTTTTCTTGAAGGAGAAAAGCTCGGCAATTCCTTCAGCCACGGCTCAATGCGCTCGGTATTTTTCGCGGGCGACAGGCTTATGCTTTTTTCAAAGAGTGTGAATTTCAGGGATGGGAAGGAATTTTTCACTTCCTACCTGCTGCTCTCGTTCGGACCGAACGAGTACGAAATAAAATTTGAAAATTTGGGCGAAAATTTAGGGTTCGCAATTTCTGTCTCAACAACAAAGCAGATGACAAACCTGATAACCGGCGCAGAGGAAAAGAAAAACATACGCTTCACTTTTGTCCATTCTCCTGTGAAAGGAAGGATAGTCACAAGGGAGAAGGTGCTGACTTCCGCCCAATTCAAAAGCATCTATTCAAAATACCTGGGAGGCCCGCAGATGCGCTCCGCGTCCATAGACCTTGAGGGATATGCGATAACCGTGCCGCATTTCGCGCCCCACCCGTACCTGCTGCAGCTCAGGGAAAAATTCGGCTATCAAAGCAACAGGGAGTTCCAGGAGCGCGTGCACGAGTATTTTGCAGCCCACTGCCAGAAGTTCAGCCGGCTTTAGGCGGATGCAGTGCTGTCCATAAGCGCGAGCAATTCATCAACCGCGTCCGCGTTTATTATAGGCCTGCCAAAAAGCTCGCCATCATCCGCAATTCTCGGGCAGGCAGTGTTAACAAGGGCATCAAACATAAAATTGCTTATTGCGGACGCATTCAACTCGCTCGCCACGATTATCTCGGCGCTTCTGTTGCGCGCCCGGAGTTTTTTTGCGATTTCTTCCGCAGCCTGCAAACGATACTGGCCGGGCTTGGTGCTGACCATAATCCCGAAGGTTTTCGCGCTTAACGCCTTCAGAATCGCTGCCTTTCTTCTTTTTCTTGATTTCCCAATCTCGGCGCTCAAATCAAGTAACTCGCCGGTTTTCGGATGAACCGAATAAACGGGATAATCAACAAAAACGCCGGTCGTGTGAAAAGTGCCGCCAGCGATTATAACCGCTGCCTCGGCCTGCGGGTGCACAGCCGCGGCAAAATCGCAGCCAAGCACCTGGCCCGAATAGACCGCGATAGCGCCTTTTGAAACAAAAACCTCCTTGCCGCACTCCTCAAATGTTTTTTTGATTTCTTCAAGCTGATGAATATGCTGCACTGTGGTCGCCAATGCTATTTTTTTCTCTTTTATTTTTTTCGCCGCTTCGGCCAGGTTTTTCAGTTCAACCGGCTCGCTCCATTCAACATACTCCACAGGAATCGCGGCATGTTTCAAAAAAGGCGCGTGCCCAAAATGGATTATTTTTTCTGCGCCGGTTTTCTTCGCTTCTTCAAGAGCCAGGTCGCAGCCACCGTAGCAAGGCGCTGCCGAGAGCACAATCTCGTGCCCTTCCTTCCGGTATTTTTCAGCATATTTCAATGCCTCTTTTTTGAGCCCTTCAGGAAACTGCAGCAATATCCTCAATAAAACACCTGTCAAAAACACATATATTTTGTGTTATTTAAAGATACGGAATGTTTTTAAATTATTTTATGCTGAAATTATTGATATGAGAGGCATATTGTATAAAAATGTGAAAGAAGACAAGTCCTGCCAAAAAGAAGATGAAAAAAGAAAAGGCAGGGCGTGGAAAAGGTTCAAGCCGGTTTTGGAAAAAGCGAAAAAAGCGATGATAGCCGGTGCGGTCTCAACCGCGCTGCTTTTTTCGCCTTCTGCCGCACAGGCCCAGGAAAAAGCAGGGGAGAATGCCCGGGAGAGCGTGAAGCAGTCGCGCAGTTTTTTGGAAGACCTGTCATACGGCTTTCATTATTACAACAATGACGGCGGCTCTTCGCTCTTCGGCGAACTGGACATAACCGACTGGCTTGGGTTAACAGCAGGCGGCATATGGCTTGACCAGACTCCGTACGGCATTGCAAGCATTAACCTGACCCCGAAAATCGGCTTCTGGGACGACACGCTCGTGCTGAACTACTTTGGCAACCTTACAGGCACGCACATGGCGTCTTATCTATATACTTCGCACGGCGCCGGGGCATCCGCGCATTTTAATATCGGCAATTTCGGGATAAACCTGGCGACCCTCGGGCAGTTTGGCATATCCTACCCGAGATACGACCTGTTGTTTGCAAAATGGATGAACGGCATTTCGCTTAGTTATGACATAAATGACGAGCACAGGCTGGGCGCGTACGCAATCAACACCAACATGTGGGCCGCGTCAAAAACGCCAAAAACCGCATTCGCCATGGACTACGCGCCGCGCTATCAGGGGACAGAGGTGGGAATAAAATACAATTACCGCACGCATTTCTTTACCGTGTACAGCAACATAGACCTGATAGAGCCGTATTCAGGAATAGAGTACGGAAGGGAAAAGCTGGTTGAGAACGATTTCATCTCGGTAAACGCCGTTGTCGGCGCGGGAATAAGAGGCTACAAAACGGAATTTTTCCCGCTTGGCTTTTATGTGTACGGCGGAATAGAAGTTAATTTTGAGCCCACGGAAGCGCGCGAGAGGCAGAACAAGTTCTCGGTGAAATTTGAAAACAAGAACATAAAAGGCACGGCTTCCTATGACAAGCAATGGGTATATGAATACGGAGACATCACGCAGGCGCAAAGCGAATGGATATCCGAGGCGCAGGCAATCCTCGCACAATCAGACACCTTTGCGGGTTTTGCCGGCGCGTATGAAGGCGCATCAGCCACTGAATTGCTGACGGTTGCCGGTTATCTTGCCAGCCTTCTTGGAAGGGGTGGCTACGATTACGGCGCTTACAACGACATGATGGAGTTCAATATATTCAGCCCCAGAGTGAAGGCTCTGAGCGAAAGAAACTATGACGATATCCTGCGATTCATAAGGGATTATGCTGCATATTACAATGAGCACGGCACTTACGAAGGAATGCCCGAGGAATTAAAAAAAGGGGTGGCTGTATGCGCAGGCATCCATGAGTTCGTGGCTGAGTTTTTGCGCGCGAACGGGATGACCGCGTACGCCATAGGGGTAGTAACGAAAAACGCGCCGCATGTTGTGGCAGTCGCATTTTATGACGGCAAGGCGTCCATAATAGATTACGGAATGACATATACCATAAAATCAAGCTCCCTTGACGATGTCCTCAAGGTCTATTCTATAGAAAACGGCGTTCCGGTGCTGCAATCGCAGATATTCGGCAAAGGCGGAAAATATCTCGGGACATACACAACGCCGCAGGGGAAGCTGGTTGAGAAGACGATGAAAACCAGCGGAAAGAGCCTCATAAGCACGATGCTTGGGCAGGGGCCGGAAAAAAAGAAATACAAGATAACAGCAGAGGAAATAATAATAAATGATTTCATAGAGGATGCTGCAGAAGAAGCGCAGCCTACCACGAAAGAAGCACAGCCGCAAAAAGATGCTAAAAAAAGCGGGCAAGAAGGAAAGCAGGAAGATGGCAATAAAACAGAAGACAATCTCCCGCCGCTGGTGCCGATTACGCCGCAAGGAAGCAAAGAAAACGCCGAAAAGCCGGCTGAAACAAAAGACGGAAAACAGGTGGCAGCGGCAACGGACCTGCCTGAAATAAAGACAACGCAGCCCAAAGTCAAATGGCCGACATTTCCTGAAGCGATGGAAAGGATTGGAAAATACATTGCCACTTATATCAATCCAAAGCGCGGCCTGCAGCTTTCAAAGATAACGCTTGAATTGACAGTAAACAGAAGAGAGGGAAAAATAGTTAGTGCGAGAATAACCGAACCAAAAAACCTGGAGAAAGATGTGGAAAACAGGATCATGTCGTTTATCCTGCTGATGGGCAGATTTGAAAAAGAGGAATTGCCAGCCTGGGAAATGGATCCTATTACAAAAGAGCACACCATAATAATAGGGCAGCCAAATCAGGACTAAAAGCAAAAATCAGACAAAGCGGGTGCCGCAGGCAGGGCAACTGGTCATGAAATAGTCCGCTTTATAGCCGCAGACAGGGCAAAGATAGTATGTTTTCTTCATCTCAAGCCCTTCTGCCTCAAAATTATAGCCGCACTTGACGCACTTGAGCGCGTCCAGCTCGTTCAGGGCCCCGCATTTTGGGCATTTTTTCCTGAACATCGACCTTATGCGGACTCCGCATTTCGGGCATCTTTCCGTATCCAAGGTTATCTCCGCGCCGCAGTTCGGGCATTTGTATTTTTTCCAGCTCTCCTTCCTGCCGGAAAATATGCCCTTCAAGACATCAACTATGCCCATTTAACCTACCAGGATAAAAATCAGCGATAAGGTATATAAATTATGGTGCTTGTACGCTCATCGCGACGGGCCGACTAAGATTAGATTTTTAAGCACTTCCGACCCTAAACGAGATATGCGTTTTCGATTGCTTTCACTTTTCGCCCTTCTTGTCTTCTTTTACGGCTGCATCCAGCAGGCAGGCTCATTCAAAAATTATGCGGCTGATTATGCAGATTCGCTCACCTGGAAAGAAATCGCCGGAGCAGGGAAAGAAGCGCAGGTCGGAAACTGCACCTGCATGGTCTGCGAGGAAGGAGTGACCATATGGGGCACGCAGGAATCGCTCGCAGGGATAACCTGCAAGTTTGACAACGAATGCAACGAAAGCAAGCTGATGGAGTATATGGATGAAAGCACCACTCCCGGCGACAAATATAATCTAAGACGATTTATGATAGGCCAGGGCCCGTCAATTTCAGAATTCTCTGCGGCAAACCCATTATGCAGCAATAGCCTGAAAATGGCGGTGCACTGGCTCATCGGCTCGGAAAAAAAGCCGTATGACACCCCTGACCCGGAAAGAACAATATGCCTGCTCGACAAGGATGTCCTGCCTGTTTATGTGCTATACAGCAACGGGACGAATATAAACTACAGCCAAGCAGGGCTTATAGCAACGAAACTTGGGCAAGAAGGCACTTTAATAAGAAAAGGGCAGCTGACCGGCCCGGTCGGGCCTGTGATAATAGCAACCGAACTTGACTTCAATTCAAGCGATCCAGATGCTATAAATAATATCACACAGCAAATCATAGAAATAGACAAGGCTTGCAACGACTGGAGAAACCCGGCCGACCCGAAAATATACTGCTATGCGGCAGTAGCACCAAGGATGGGCGATACGCAAGGCCTTGATGCGGTCATGACGAGAGTCCAGCAGGCGCTGCCAACGAAGCCGCTAAGCAAATTCGTAATGCTCGCGTACGGGATTAACTCGCACTACGCAAATGGATATTGCAATGGCGACAGGCTGACAGTCGAAGCGGCTGCTTTCTCAAAATATGCAAGAAACAAGTACAACCTGAGTTCGGTCATACCATATGTGCTCATAGACGTAAATCAAAAGGACGCAACCGGGAGGTGCATATGGAGGCAGGGCGAGGCTGCAAAAACATACAATTCCCTGTTCATAACAGGAATACCCACGCTAATAAAGAATGGCGTGATAGGGTTTGCGCTTTACTCGCCAAGCGCTGATTCCTGGTCCAACCCGCTTGGCTGTGTTGATTGCGGGGTGGTGCAGGACCAGATGAGAAAACAGGCATGGTTTGGAAACTGCCAAAACTATTACGGCATACAGGTTGGCACAAGCGGCGCGCAGGTTGAAACAGTAAAAACAATTCCAAACCTGATATGGTTTCCAAACAATGACGAGGCGAGGTGCGGTACAGGGACCGAGCAGGTTTCGACAAGTTTTGTCAACATCCTTTATTCCCTCAAGGAATATGGCGCGGAGGCAATAGACATAATCAACCCTTCTTCGCCGCCGAAGATGAAGCAGGATGAAGAAACGCTTTGGACTTGCGACAGTTGCTTGGCAGAAAAAAGAAAAATAACAGATATATTCAAGGACAGCGGCGGAAGCAATGTAATTAACAGGTACAAAGTGACACCGCCGGTAAGCGACGAAGCGTTCCAGCAGACGGGCACATCTGTCAAAAAAGACATATTATGCGAAGCTTATCCTGAATTAGACTATTACGCATCAAAATTCAATGTTGATCCGCTTCTTTTAAGGGCGACTGCTGCTGCAGAAAGCGGTTTTGACAAATGTGCTGCCGCAATAGTGTTAAGCCCGGAACTTAACGACGACGAGCAATCCAGGATAAAAAGTGCGCTTGCCAGCCAGGGCAAGGCAGCAGTACCGGGCGTTTATAGCCTGGGCTATACATTTATGGAAGACCCGGATGGCGAATGCCGCCAGTTTTTGGATTTTAATCAGTGGCCGTATACTTATGAGCAAGGAGGAAAGACCTATGTAGGGGCGAGCTATGTTGGCTTAAGCATCATTCAGTTTCTTGAAAGCCCATATACATTTTGGCCGCCTGATGGCCAGTATGCTGACGAGTTCGAGCGGGCAAAAAACGATGGAAGAAATGAAGATATTGAAAAAGTTAATGCAACCTGCGGCAGTAAATTCAACCCGTTTAATGTCAGCAATGCTGCGTGCTGGGGGGCGGCAAAACTCGCCACGCTGATAAGAGAAAGCGAACAAGAAGCAAAGGAAGTGGCAATCAATCAAAGCGACCGGGACGAGGTAATGGTTTTGCAGGCGCTCATAGCAGAGTACAAGTATATGGGGTTATGGGGGAGAAGGGCAAGCAAAACGTTCAGCAACGACTGGTGCATCGGGCAGGGCAGCTTGTCTGTTGGGCAATGCTTAAGCGACAGTTATAAGGACAGCGGCGTAACATGCGAGGAGAGCAGAAGAGGCGAATGTATCGGCGACGGCTGTAAAAGAGACCTGTATGGAAACTGCGTGCCGGATGAGAGCAAATGTTATTATTCCGAAGAAAAGCCAAAGGACTTCATATGGTTTGTTGATTGCGTCATAAAAAATGAGGGAGGCAGTTCCGAGATATTGGATTTTTACGGAAAAGGCGGGTTAAGAAGGCTGGCGTACTACGCTTGGCTGACGGAAAATTGCGGGACAGCTTCCTGCCCGTCGTGGAAAAAACTGAACGATATCCTGCGCACTTATCAGGGCGACGACAATCCATATAACGATTATCAGGACTTCTTCAAGTACCCCCAGTAATATTTTAATTATTTATCACTCATTATTACCACAGCATTATGGGGGGATAAGGTGAAAAATAACACCATAACAGCAGTTTTTTTGTTTATTTTTATAATTTTGTCCAATATCGCACTAGCAGAAAGCATTCCAGCAAGCCGGCCGTGGCACGACGAATGGTGGGAAAGAACGCAGTACCCGTACATATTCGACTTGACGCTTACTTATCCAGTATACATCTCTTTAGGCACGGTTTATACGCCGCTGATGAAAAAACCGATAGAAGACCTGCAGCTGGACAGAGTGGCAGCTTTGAGAACCAACGGAACAGCGGCGGCGAAAATAATTGAGGCGAAAACAAATGCTGACCTGTATTTGAAAGAGAACCAGCATCTGGAAGAATGCTATGAAAATTGTTTTTTCCTGCCAGACACATTTAGCAAAGCGGTTTGCTTTGTTGAAAACTCCATAGAGGACATTGGCAGGGCAGCTGAAGAAGGAAGGTTCGGATTTTTTTGCGGCCTGCATGCCCCTTCTTTGGCTCTATTCGAACTGCGCGAAAAATGGCAGGATGCGATGGATGCTTCGCTGGACGCGCTTGAAGAAAGCCAAGAAATCGCTGACAGTGCGGTGGATGCAGCGAGGATGAGATATAACGAGCTGGAATACGCGGGCGCTTGCGAGCAGACATACAGTTACGAAGGCGGGGAAGAATGCAGGAAGATGAAAACTGCTGTTGACATAGCTGACAGCGGACAGCAGGAGGCAACATACGGACAGGTGAATGCATTGAAAGCAGACATCGTGAAATTAAACGCACAGCTCATCGACAACGCTAACACAAGCCTTTATCCAAGGATAATGGCGAGGATATGGGGCGAAAACGGAATAATAGATATATTTAGCAAGCTTGAGCTGGAAGGGAAACTGGCAATGGAGAAAGCAAAAAGCAGATACAGCACGGAAGCATCAGAAACTTCTAACAATAAGTTTTATGCCGGGCAGGCTTATGAAAAAGCAGAAAACGAGGCGCTTGAAAAAATACGGGAAGCTGTTGAGGCAGAGGGTTTTGAAGCAGAAAAAATCGGGACGATAGCCGAAAGATGGGCAGCGCTGAAAGACAGGAAGGAAGAAGCGGACGAGCATTACAAGAACGCCAAAAAGGCGTATGACAGCAAATCAAGAGGTTATCTTTTGACAGGGATAAGCGGGATGCAGAAGGCGAATGCGGGGTATAATATCATAAAAAACGAATCAGAAAACATCATCGCGGACGCTGAAAAAATCGTTTCTGAAAAAAGGCAGGAAGCATCGGCAAAGATAGAGGAAACAAAAAACATTATGAGGAGCATGAGTTATGGCGAGCAGCAGATAAACGAAAAACTAAAAGCTGCAAATGATGCTTTTGCCGCAGGCGAAGAGGCGACTGCGCTTGGCGATAAATATGAAAATTATGTGAAAGCGCTCGGGCTTGCGGCTGGAGCAGCGCCAACAAAAAGCAGCGATTATGAGAAGGATTACCAGACAGCGCTTGCAGAACTTGAAAACTTGCTGAACAATGCGGCAAAAGATGGTGTTAGCGTATCAGACTTAAGGGCAGAGCTTGAATTCATAAAAAACACAAGGCCGGAAAACGAGCTTGACCTTTTGGCACAGATAAAAAGCGAATTGGCAGAAAGAATAGGAAACCGCTTTTACGCTCTTGAGGACAGGAGAAAAGAATTGATTGAAAAACTGGAAGCAGCAAATGCCTCAGACTTGCTTGCAGAGATGCAGCAGGCTGAGAGCGGAATTGTCAGCAGGGATGGAAGCATAGACTGGCTTGCAGCTGCCGGCAGGCTGAAAAAGCTTGAAGAAAAATACTATGAAATAGAGGATATGCTGGCGCAGGATTCTGAGAGGATAAACGATGCGCTGGCAAACCAGCTCATAACTGAAACATCGCTCATAATGGGGCGCGTAAAAATAGACGAACCCACGGAAATCAAATACATAGTGAGCATCGCGAATCCTAAGCCTTATGAAGGCAGCGAAATAACAGTAAAAATTCCGCTAGAGGGAGAATTTCGCCTGAATTATGCGGACATAAAAGATGGAAGCGAAAGCGTGCTTGGAGTGCAGACTGATTCAAAGACGATGGGGATAACGCTTGGGAGCATAGGCGGGTTTGAAAGAAAAACGATAACATTTGAAAAAGGAGTATTGCTGGCAACGACGAAAAGCTACGAAGTCAAAGCCAAAGGCCTTGGCGGCGGTGCTGCCGTGGTAAACGAAAAAAGAGTATTCCAATTAAGCGTCAGCGGTGTGAAGATAGACACTGAAAACAAGGCAAACGCGCTCGTGGACGGCGCTGAACCAAACAGGATTCTGAGCGAAGGGGTACACGCGCTGACAACAGAATATACTGACAACAACGCATACACAGAAGAAAGAACAGCTTCGCAGTTTACTAAAGAAAATGGAAAAACGAAAGTCGCATATAACATAATCGTAAAGCCTGCGATAAACCTTGATGAAGTTCCGGTAATCGCTGATATTGGCGGCAACGGGATTTCGGATGTAGCGATATCGTGCGGCGCATACAGGTGCATCAAACAGCAGGCAGGGGCAAGTTACATAATAACGCTCCAAGATGTCAAAAAAAGCGGGTTTGCAACCATCTCAGTTTCGTACACAATAAGCAATGTCTCGCAGTTCGCAGAAGGGGAGATAGCAAGATATGAAAACTCGACCGAGCCGCAGATAAGGCAGATGGCGCAGGAAGCCAAAATGCTGCTGGCAAGCGGGGATGAGAGCGGCGCATTGAGAAAAATTGACGAGATGAAAAGAGCCAGCGCTGCACTGGAGAATGAAAAGGCAAAATTGCTGAAAAGTTACTATGATACTGCAAGAAAGATAAGGAATGAACTGGAGGACCTTGAAAGCGCGATAGAAAAGGCGGATGAGCTTGGCTTGAGCACCGCGGAGACAAGCAAGTTCACGACAAGATTGAATATGCTGAATGAAACTCTGGAGCAAAATGCGCTAACGGACAGCGACACAAAAGAGGAAATAGAAGGAAAACTGGACGAATTGAAAAGCATTGACGCAAACTGGCTGAAAAAGGAAGTAAGCGCGATAGCAAAACAAGCCACAAAGGACTTTGAGAGTTACAAGAAGCAGCTAAACGGCATGGAAGAAGCGCAATACCAGCTGAAGCTAGTGGAGGACTCGATAAACGTCCTGCTTTCAACGGAGAGGGCAACTGACGCAGTGCAGTTGCTTTATGAGCTTGAGCGGCTTGAGCAGCTCCAGAGCGGCATACTGGCCGGCAAAAAAGCCGGGCTGGAAGCACTGGGGCAGGAATTTGATGCGCTCAGAAGCGTCGCGGAAGAACTGCTGTCAAAATACGAAACGGAGTATAGGGACGCAAAAACCGCGGGCCAGGGAAGCCTGTTTTCACTGGCGCCGGAGAAGGTCAAAGGGACTATAAGCAACATAGAGTCGTACATAAAGGTGGGGGACATCGAAAAGGCAAATTATACCATCAGAAACGAATTCGCAAAGCAGATGGAGACGATGAACCAGACGCTGCATATGCTACAGGCAAACGCAGCCAGAAAGATAAGCGAGATGAAGGCTGCGCTGGAAGCAAAAGGGCCAGAGCTGTCTGCCGAGCAGCTTGGGACAGCAGGCAAAAAAACAGAAGAAGCCGAGCGGCTGTTGAACGCCAAAAACTATGCAAAGGCGATGGCAAAGGCGACTGAGGCTATGAATTACATAAACGGCCTAAAAGGGAATATGGGCACTACGCTGTATCTTATTGCCGCATCAGTCGTGCTCATAGCGATAATCGCATTCTTCTTGTATGGCAAGCAGAAAAAGAAGGGAAGCGGCCCGCTGTTGCACCTGAAAAAAGAGGAAGAGTCTTGATTCGATTATGATGAGCCGGAAGAGAACTATCAGAAGTGCTTGCTAACGATCGCTTTTAGCCTGCTCAGAGACTGCGCAGGAGTCTCCACTGTGTTGAGAAGGTATGTTGGCACCCTGTCAAAAACTTCAGCAAAGAATTTTTTTCTCTTTATTTTCTTTTCAGTTGTTCTTAACAACTGGTGGGGATTGCAAAAATCATTTCTCAGCATAAAGCCAAGCGCTGCATTTTTGCCGAGCTTTTTTACCACGGGCTTTCCTTTCTCCCGCGTGAGCAACACGACGAGACCCAGCTTTGACTGTTTTTTTATCCTGCTCCCGCCGAAGAATCGCCTTACATCTATCACCGCCCTCTGGCTGCTGTCAAATTTCGCCTCGGCAAGCTTTCGCCTTAACTGCGGCCAGTTTTCGGCAAGGTCGCTCCTAACATATGAATTTTTTTCAGCTGAATAGACCTCTACGAAATCCTCGAGCATACGGACAAAAAACCAGTCATCGGTAAGAAAATTATAATCACGGTCAAGGAGAAGGCCGTATGTCAAAGTCGTCTTTCCCGAGCCTGACGGCCCTATTATCGCAATCCCGTTTCCCCTGCGATCCACGAAGGAACCGTGGACAGAATACCGCCTGTGCTCGGAGAAAAAATCTTCCATAAACTCGGCAACCAGACCGAGGGCTATGCTCTTTATCCAGCCGTAATAGCCGCAGTTCCTGATAAAAACCGTTTTTGATGCCGGCTCGTAAAGAACGGAAAGTTTTTTGCCATCATTTACCGAGAATATCCTTGCGTGCGGCCTTATCCAGTCTGGCATTCGCTCAAAATTAAGCCTCCACATAGCCATCATCTCTGCATCATCGGTAAAAAACTTCGTGCAGACGCCGTGGATCGCCGCCTTGCCCTCAAGGAGGTTTTTGCCGTAGTATTCCGCCATCAGCCTGTCCTTTGTTTTTTCGCTTATTATCCTGACTTTGTACAACAAACCACCGCATTACCCTTCCTCGGGCACGCAAGAATCGTCAATGCACCGGTCAGCGCATCTCACGTCCCTATGGCGTATGCTGTCTCCGTAGCAGTAGTATTCCCTCAAAATCTCGTCGTCAATGCAGCGGTCGTAAAGTGTTTCCTGCTCGTTCCTCGTTTCTCCGTAAACCATCGGGACAAAACCGCCGTCCGTCTCCTCGCACCGGCTTCTTACGCACTTCCCGTCAGCGCACTTGAAGCCAGAGCCGCAGTCCAATAAAATCTCTGCTCCCTCTGCCTCCTGGCAGATCCATTCGCGGACCGTTGCCTCGTCTTCGCATTCGTCGTATTTATTTTCAGACGCAAATGGCGCCGGAACAATGGAAACATAGCCATAAGTCCTGGTGTCGTTACCGTCAGAATCCGTGCAGGAGCCGACAAATTCAATGCAGGCGCCGTACTGGCACCAGTAGCCGGCAGGACAGTTGAAATTGCTGTTTTTAACCTGCCCTTCCCTGCAGTAGTATTTCTTAACCGTGTCCCATCGCACGCACACGTCATCGTAGGTTTGCCCGGCATAACTGACAGAGGATGCTGTAAAAATGTCCGGCTCTGCCGGCCCTTCGCAGTTGTTTCCGCCAAAGCTCTCATTTTGCCCGGTAGAGCTTTCATTTTTCTCGGTCTGATTTGCCGGTTCCTGTTCGGTATTTTCCGCCGTCTCATTCACGCCTGCTTCCTGCTCTCCTGTTTCTGTCCCAACAGTTGTTTCATTTTCATCAGCCGGTTTTTCAGCCGGCGGGCCCTGCCCCTCCTGCACATTTTCCGGCTCATAACAGCCGACACAATCGCTGTGGTTCACGAGGACTTGCTCGTCGCTACCGCTACTGGATTGTTGGTTAAAAACACAACCAAACTGCAGCGCCAGAAATAAAAACGGCAAAAAAAGCAGCCTTCTGTCCATACAAACCCCGAATACCTTATGGACCCAACATTTTTAAAACAGCGATAAACATGCGGACGCCTACGCGACGCAAACCAGCCCCTGCAGACTGGGAAGCCGCCTGATTTTTCTGAAGCCTGCCCTTGCCAGCCGTTCCGAAACCTCCGCTGCAATATTCCGTCTTCTCCTAACGCCAAAAGAGCCGACATAATGGTAAAGCCTGGCGCCTGGCTTTAATATTCGCTTCAATTCCCTATAAAAACCAATTGAATACAAATGCGGCGCGTGGCTCATTCTCGGAGGGTCGTGAATGACGCAATGGAAAGTTCCATCCTTGAATTCTTTTATTTTTTCCGCGATATCTCCTGCCATCACGGTTATGTTTTTGTCATTGAACAAAGCCCTGCCCATGGGATTATATTGTGCAAGCCGAAGAACCGCCTCGCTGTACTCAACAGTAACAACCTTTGCGCCTTTTTCGGCTGCTGCGATTGCTGTATAGCCAAGCCCCATGCAAGTATCCAAAACAAACTGGTTTTTCTTTACCCCAAGCGTCCGCACTACTGCTTCGGCATAGCCAAGCGGGCTTTCAAAGCCTTTCATAACCTGCATTCTCAAGCCATCTATCTCAAGCACAGGAACGCCACGGTAGAGCCGCAGATTGTAAAAATGTCCAAGAAAAAGAGAAAGTTTTACCGGTTTCGCCCTGCTGCTCTTTTTATAGTAAAGATTTCCGTTTTCGTCACAAAGATAAAACGAATCGCCGGCGCGCGCGTACTCCTTCAGATTTTTCATAAAGCAAATTGGCGCTGGCAGTTTAAAATATCCATAGTATTTGTATTCTTACTGGACTCTCGTTCCATTTCATTACACTCGCTGCACATTCTTCTGTTTTTTTAAGTGCAGGTATTTTTACAGCAAAGCAGTAGCGGTCGCTTCGCTCCCGCGTCTCCTCGTTCGAATCTCTTCCTGAGGTTTTCAAACTAAAAAACCGGAAAGGCCACGGCCGAGATTCTCCTCTCCTCGTTCGAATCTCTTCCTGAGGTTTTCAAACTAAAAAACCGGAAAGGCCA
>JBBIHC010000009.1:0-8391 GCA_037447235.1 Microcaldota archaeon | reverse complement strand
TCTCCTCGTTCGAATCTCTTCCTGAGGTTTTCAAACTAAAAAACCGGAAAGGCCACGGCCGAGATTCGAACTCGGGTCTAGGGCTGGCTGCGGGTTTCTTGCGGAAAGAGGCAAAAAATCCGCCACAGGCCCCCATGCTAACCATCGTGCGCCTTGTGCGCCGATCAAAAGCGCTTCAAGGCCCTACACCACCGTGGCCAGAAAAATACGCGCGGTGACAGCCAGTACGTGCCACTCCAAGCGCGACCGAGAGAAGACGGCTAGCAGTTATTAATAGAGAAAAGTTTAAAGATATTCTATTAAAAGAATATCTGGTGGTGCTTATGGTTTCTCTGGACAAGGCAGTCATAGCATCGTACGACAAGGACGGAAAGCACTTTGAGCTCTATGTTGATCCTGAAGCCGCATATGCGTACAAGGAGGGAAGAAAGCCGGACCTGAAGAACATACTGATTGCTGAGGAAATATATGAAAACGCGAAGAAAGGCGAGCGGGCAAAGTCAAACGACGTGCAGAAGGTTTTCGGGACCGCGGACCTGATGAAGATACTTGAAATCGTGCTCAAAGATGGGGAGGTCCAGCTGACAACCGAGCAAAGAAGGAAAAAACAGGAAGAAAAGTACAGGCAGATAGTCGCTATAATAGCGAGAGAAGCAATAGACCCGAGAACGAAACTGCCGCACCCGGTAAACAGGATAGAGGCTGCCCTTGAGCAGGCAAGGATACATGTTGACCCCTTCAAAGACGCGAGGGAGCAGGTGAAGGATATTGTAAAAGAACTTATAACAATCCTGCCGATGAAATTTGACAAGATCCACCTGGCAGTAAAAATCCCGCCGGAGCACGCGCACCGCTGCTACGGAACGCTCAAGAGCTACGGCATAAGGCAGGAGCAATGGCTTTCTGACGGGAGCCTCATTGTGGTTGTTGAAATTTTTGCAGGCATGCAGGGCGAATTTCTTGACAAGCTGAACAAGCTGACTGCCGGAAGCGTTGAGACAAAGGTGCTGGAGAAGTGAAGGAAATATTCGCCGGCGTGTGGGAAGACAACCATACGCTGCTTACAAAGAACCTTGACAAGGGAAAAAAAGTTTACAACGAGAAACTTGTCCGCATCGGCGGCAGCGAATACCGGACATGGAACCCGTACCGCAGCAAGCTTGCCGCGGCAATCAGGAAAGGGCTGAAAAACTTTCCTTTCGCAAAGAATGCCAGGGTGCTCTACCTTGGGGCATCAACCGGAACGACAGTCTCCCATCTTTCGGACATAATAACCGAAGGCGAAATTTACGCTGTTGAGATATCGGCGCAGATGATGAAAAGGCTTCTTGAAGTATCAAACAACAGGGAAAACATCATACCGATACACGCTGATGCAAGAATGCCAGCGGAATACCAAAAAATAGGAAAGGTTGATGTCTTATATCAGGACATCGCCCAGCAGGACCAGGACGACATACTGATAAGGAATGCCGGCATTTTTTTGAAAAAGGGCGGCATAGCGATGTTTTGCATAAAATCACAGAGCATAGATGTTACTGCACAGCCAAAAGAAGTTTTTGAAAAAATACTGCAAAAGCTTTCGCCGCATTTTGAGATTCTGGAAAAGATAAAGCTGGAGCCGTACGACAAGGACCATCTTTTTGTTGTATTAAGATACAGGTAAGGAAAATCACAAGTCCATTAACAACAAACCCGTAGCCGCATCCTTTTTTCTTTTTATGTCTGAGTACAACGCGCGAACAAACATTTCACAGGTCGGGCTTGCTACAGCATTTTTCAGATGCCCGCCAACCACCGTAAAATCCTGCGTGGCAAGTGATATGTGCAAATGAGCATGCGGCTTGCCTTCTGCCTGAGTGATAAAACCGATTAAAGACAAGATTTCACAATTGCCATCAACTCTTTTGTCAATATACTTTCCAGCCGACAGGTCAAAATAAGAAAAAACATTCTCTTTGGACGCGCCTAAAGCTGTGACATAGGCGCTTTTTACCGAGTGTTCCAGACAAAAAGAAATGAGCAGGGGGATTATTTCCTCGTTATTCTCAAATCGCAACAGGTACCCATCTTTGATTTTTCTGAATTTCATACAAGCTCCTTTGCTTCGAACATCCTTTCGCAGTAATAACACCTGTAACGATTATCTTCTTTCGTAAACATTCTTCTAACATCTCCGTCGCTGTTGGTTATGCAATTCGGGTTCGGGCAAACCCCTATCCCGTCCAGCTTGTCAGGCAGTTCAACCCGGTATTTCTTCTCTACTTTTCCGTTTTTTATTATGTTGACCGTTGCTCCGGGAGAAACAAGGGCGATGATGTTCGCCTCCTTTTCGGTTATTACCTTCTCCGCGATTTTCACGATGTCCTTCTCGCCCATCTTCTTGCTTGGCGCGTGCATGACGAGCGCGACCCGGTACTGGTAATCGTCGCCTATTCCCATTATCCTGAGCACCTTGGCGCCCATGCCTGCCTTTATGTGGTCTATAACCGTTCCCCTTTCAATAGGCTCTATGTTAAGCATTTCACCACCCTAATTCCTAAGAACATAATCAATTACCGCCATTCTAAGCGGAACCCCGTAATGCGCCTGCTCAAAGTACTTCGCCTGCGGCATTTTGTCTATCTCCGGGTCTATCTCGCTGACCTTCGGGAGCGGATGGAGTATTGCCAGGTCTTCCTTGGCATTCTTGAGGTCCTCCTTCTTAACTCGGAATTTTTTCATAACGCTCTGCGCCTCGTAAGGGTCGGCAAAGCGCTCAGCCTGTATCCTGCAGACATAAAGGACATCCGCGTCCTCCAGGCTCGGCTCGTTCGCCGTTTTCACATTAAGCCCGAATTTCTTCTCGACTTCTTTCAGGTAGCTTTGGTCCATTTCAAGCCCTGCGGGCGATATCAGCGCAACATTTGCGCCGAACATAGCCAGGCCGTAAACAAGCGAGCGCATCGCCCTGGCGTGCTTCAGGTCGCCAAGCAGGGTGACGTTGAGGCCGCCTATCTTCCCCTTCATCATCTTTATTGAAAACAGGTCTATGAGTGTCTGGGTCGGGTGCTGGTTGCCCCCGTCTCCTCCGTTGATGACTGGTTTTTTGCACATGTCAGCAGCCAGCCTTGCCGCGCCTTCTTTCGCGTGCCTGACCGCAAGGATGTCAGCATAGCCCTCAACGGTCCTTATGGTGTCGGCAAAACTCTCGCCTTTCTTGAGCGAACTCAATTCAGGAAGGAAATCTATGTATGTCATCCCAAGCCGCATCGCCGCGGACTGGAATGAAAGCTTCGTCCTTGTTGAAGGCTCGAAAAACAGCGTCGCCAAAATCTTCCCTTTCAGCTCCGGCTTTTTTTCCTTTTTCGCTATATCGGCCGCAAGAGCAAGAATCTCCTCGACCTGCTTTTTGCCAAGGTCCCTGATAGATATCAAGTCCATCCGCACAACCCCCAAACACAATCGTTGCGTTTTTCACGCTCTTTTTGTAATTGTGCATCTTAAATTATAAACATTTCTGTCTTTTTTCTGCGCTAAATCCCGAAAACGCCTTTTATGCCTGTTGCCAGCATTCCGACAGCAACAGCCAGCAGGAACAATCCCAGTATTCTGGACATTATCCCGACTATTCGCATGTTTATCTGCGGGATAAGCGATGACAAGAAGTAGAAGACGATGCCGACAAGCACGAAAGCGGCAAGCGCGTTTGCCGCGACGGCAAATCCGCCCAGCTCGTATGTCTTTATCGTTATGAACGATATGACTGCCGGGCCTGTGAGCAACGGCGTGGCGATAAGAGAGGTAAGCGCTTCCGCAGTATCAGCCTGCGCTGTTTTTTCGTGATGATCCCTCGCGGTGTTTACCCCGAGCAGGAACAGGATTACCCCACCGGCAATCCTGAAATGGTCTATGCTTATGCTGAAAATCTCAAAGAGAAACGGCCCGATGAATATCATCGCCAATGCAACGACAAGGGCGATGAAGATCGCGTGGACCGCAATTCTTCTGACATCCAGTTTCTTTGAGTATGCCGAAACAAGAACAGGTATGGATGAAAACGGATTTATGAGCGCGAATATCTGCAATACCAAGGCAATGCTGAGCATATCGCTATATCTGCTGTTAAGTTTTTAAACTTCGGTTTTTGCAATGCCATCGGGATGAACGCCGGATTTGGAAAACTGCTCAATATCTCAACAGCAATCTGGATCCGCATTTCGGGCATTTCGCAAGAAACGATACGAACTCTGTCCATTTTGTTCTTTTCCATTCGTGGCCGCATTTCAGGCATTTCATATTATTCCCTCAAATAAATTAACTGCGATAATTGTATAAATATATAAGTCTATACTTATATATGCAAGTCCTGAAAGCCGTTGCGGATGAGACGAGGTTCAAGCTGCTCAAGAGGATGAGCAAGGGCGAATGCTGTGCCTGCGAACTTCCGCTATATGTCAGGACAAGCCAGCCGGCAGTCTCACAGAATTTGAAAGTGCTCCTGAAGGCAGGCTTGGTCAAGGTAAGGAAGGAAGGCGTGAAGCGGGTTTATTCGCTCTCTGACAAAGGCAAACGGGTTCTTGCTGATATTTCAAGGTGGTGATATGGAAATAAAGATACTGGGAAGCGGTTGCCCAAACTGCAAGCGGTTGGAGGCAAATGTAAGGAAGGCGTGCGAAGAGCTTGGCATCAGCGCAGAAATTGAGAAGGTGCAGGATTATGAGAGAATTGCCGCTTATGGCATAATGTCCACTCCTGCCTTGGTGGTAAATGAGGATGTAAAGGCATACGGCAGGATACCGGATGTTGAGGAAATAAAAAGGATTCTGAAGGCGGTGTAATGCTTGAGGAGTTTGCCGACTGGCTCACTTATTCAGTGTTAGGGCTGGCAAAAGACAGCCCTCTTGGCGCGGCAGTCGATTTCTTCGTTTATGATTCGATAAAGGTAACCCTGCTCCTGGCAGTTGTGGTTTTTCTTGTTGCCATAATCAGAACATTCATTACCCCTGAAAAAGTAAGGAAATGGCTTGGTGGAAGAAACGAAGGCGTCGGAAATGCCCTTGCGGCATTCCTGGGCATTCCAACCCCATTCTGTTCCTGCTCTGCCGTGCCGCTCTTCATAGGCTTTGTTGAAGCCGGCGTTCCATTGGGGGCAACATTCTCCTTTCTGATTGCTTCACCATTGATAAACGAGATTGCGGTAACCCTTCTTTTTTCAATGTTCGGGTGGCAGATAGCAGCGCTCTACATTGTAAGCGGTTTGGCAATAGCAATACTCGCAGGCATAATCATCGGGAGGCTTAACCTTGAGAACGAAGTTGAAGATTTCGTCTATAAGATAAAGGCAAAACATGCAACTGAAAAAGAGATGGGTTGGAAAGAGCGGATTGATTTTGGCATTTCGGAATCAAGAGATATATCCCTCAGGGTATTGCCCTATTTGCTCATTGGCATCGGCATCGGCGGATTTATCCACGGCTATGCGCCAGCTGATTTTCTGGCCAATATTGCAGGAAAAGAGAATCCGTTGGCAGTACCTGTTGCCGTTCTCCTGGGGATACCGTTATACTCCAATGCTGCCGGAATGGTGCCGATAGTTGGCGTGCTCATATCAAAAGGCATGGCAGTAGGGACAGCGCTTGCGTTCATGATGAGCGTTATCGGCCTGTCCCTGCCGGAAATGATAATACTGAGAAGGGTCATAAAACCAAAATTGATTGCGATATTCGCCTTGGTGCTGTTCATCTCCTTCGTGGCGACAGGCTATCTCTTCAATTTAGTGTTGGGTTGATGTTTTGGCTTAAAAAACCGGTTTAAAACCCCGGCTTACAAAACCTGCGCCAACAACTGTCAAGAGCATTGTTTACATCTTCAATCTTTCCCGGACCGCTTTGCTTGTTAACTCCCGAATGGCGTCAGAAGCAACCCATCTTGCGCTTCCTGAATCCATTTTTTGGATCTTTTTTGCGGTTTCGATCGCCTTTTTATTCAAATTTGGATTCCGTTTACCGATGTTTCTCAATGCCCAGTTGACTGCCTTCTTGACATAATTTCTTTTATCGCCAGCTTCTCTTTCTATTATCGGCAAAAATACCAGGAATTTTTTGTCTGGCGATTTCTTGTCATACCATGCCAAACAGGCCATCAAGGTAAACCCAGCGCGCTTCTCAAATTCCTTTTTGCGACCGGCCCACTCTATTGCTTTTTTCCATGCAATTGGCGTTTTACTGAATAAATTCATGCAACATTGGTCGCACACATCCCACGAGTCAAAATCTTTAACCCACGCATCCATTTGCTTTCCAGTCACCTGATCCGGCTCATCAATCATGCTTGCGAGGATGCGCGCCTCATGAATGCCTGAATTCCAGAGCTTTTGGGCAAGAGAGCGATCCTTCCCGATCTTCTTTGCCATTTTTCTCAGGCTGGGAATGGAAATTCCATAAGTGTTCTCCGGATTAATGCCAAAACGCGCCATTCCTTCCACTGCCGCCGGATCGGATAATGCCTTTAGTTTTTCAAGGATTTTTTGATATCGCATTTTTCCGTTTGTGTTGTCTTTGTTTGTTTTCGGCATTCGTCATCCCATCATTTTACGGGCAATCTGTTGCAGCTTTTATATTAAATCCATACTATCATATTTAAACATTGCATAACTAAGAGAAGTTATGCCGGTTGTAAAAACCATCTCGCTCACGAAGCATTACAATGGTATAAATGCAGTTGATGGCCTTGGCATAGAAATTGAAGAAGGAGAAATATTCGGGCTTCTTGGACCAAACGGCGCAGGAAAAACGACAACGATAAAGATGCTTGCCACATTGCTCGCGCCGACTTCGGGCACGGCCCTTGTGAACGGGTTTGACATACTAAAACAACCTTCAAAGGTGCGAGAAAGCATAGGAATTGTTTTTCAGGAACCTAGTTCTGATGAGCTTCTCACAGGTTATGAAAATCTTAAGATGCATTCGTTATTGTACGGGGTTCCGCGAAATGAGATTGAAAAGAGAATTGACGATGCGCTCGCGCTCGTCGAATTAACCGAACGAAAAAATAATTTGTTGAAGACGTATTCTGGAGGAATGCGGAGGAGGCTGGAGATTGCGCGCGGCCTTCTTCACAGGCCAAAGGTATTGTTTCTGGATGAACCTACGCTTGGCCTTGATCCTCGCGGAAGGGAGACTATCTGGAAATACATCACACGGCTTGTCAAGGAGCTTAACATGACAATCTTACTTACAACACATTACATGGAAGAAGCCGACGCGCTTGCTGGCAGGGTCTGCATAATGGACCATGGTAGGGCAATTGTTACGGATACCCCATCGGCATTGAAAAGAAAGGTTGGCGGGGATATTGTTAGGCTCTCGTCAAATTCATTGGACTTGAATGAGATAAAAAAATTGAAATTTGTAAAAAAAGTTGAAAAAAGGGATGGGAATTTCCTTATCACGGTAGACAATGCCGCGGCGAACCTTCCTGAACTGCTAAAGAAGGCGGGCAGGGTGGGTAGCGTGGAAGTACGAAACCCCACGCTCGGTGACGCATTCCTAAAATTCACCGGCAAGGGGCTTGAGCAGGCTGAGAGCGGATGGTTCGATAAGATCATACAGCAGCAAGTGGTGAACAAATGACGGCAAATGAATCAAAACCAAGCGCATTGGACGGCATATTCGCAGTGTGGTGGAGGGAGATCAGTGTTTTTTTCAGGGAAACGCCAAGGGCAGTATCGGCAGTTGCAAGCCCTCTGCTCTGGCTTGTTATTTTTGGCGCTGGAATCAGCCGCAGCGTTGTCATAGAAGGAATGGATTACCAGCAGTTCATATTCGGCGGGGTTCTCGTGCAGACATTCCTTTTTTCTTCACTTTTCTATGGCGCTTACTTGGTATGGGACAGGAAGATAGATGTGCTAAAAGCGGTTCTTGTTTCGCCGCTCAGCCGCCAGGCAATATTCCTGGGAAAAGTTCTTGGCGGGGTTAGCATTTCAATAATAGAAGCGCTCATTGTTCTTTTGTTTGGCTATGCCCTCGGTGTACATTATTCGATCGCTGCATTTTTTGAAGTCATGCTGCTTATCATATTATCGTCCGCAGGCCTCACCGCACTTGGCCTAACCGTAGGCGCTTTTATGGAATCTCCCGAAGGATTCCAGCTACTTTCAACGCTTATTCTTTTCCCGCTTTTTTTCCTTTCCGGCGCGCTCTTTCCGGTAACAAACCTTACCGGCATACTCGCATTGCTTGCGTCAATTAACCCGATTTCCTATATTGTTGACCTGGTGAGGGGGGTACTGCTCGGCACATACTACATTGATCCTGTTTTTGACATGATCGTGCTGGCAGGTTTCATTGCTGCGGCAAATATCATCGGAATTCTTGCATTTGAGAGAATGAAAGCGTAAACCCAAACTGC
>JBBIHC010000008.1:32722-34538 GCA_037447235.1 Microcaldota archaeon | reverse complement strand
AGTATAACCCGGCGTGTTGAAGAAGACTAGCAAATACTAAGAAAACATTTCCCCCCGCCGGTACCGATGAACACCGTCTAAACGGCTCCTAGAAAACATTAGAAATGCAGAGAAAACAGGAGAAAGTCATAAAACTGTAAGAATACATTAATACAGGTCTTTTATCTTACCCATAATCATAGATTCTATTCCAAATTCTATCCCCTGCTTGTTGGGTTTTATTATGTAAGCCGGCCAGTCCATCCCTTCGGCATAAGCCACACGAAGCCTTCTGTGGCCATCAAGCACGATCAACTTACTGTTGCTTTGAAGCAGTATGGCTGGCGTTGAATAGCCGTGTGTTATGGCTGAAGAGATGGCTCTTATTTTTTCCTGCGCTGTCGCTTCCACTTCTTCGCCAGCATAGGTGTAATATATCCCGCCTATCTCTGCCCGCGCCAGTTTTTTCTCCTGGACTTCAAACTCAACGCCTGGATAGAGTTTCCTGTAATATGCCACAAGCTTGTCAAGAAGCTTCTTTTCCTCCTCAACAGCAATCAGGCCTATCATAAAAGCACCAGAAAAAGCACTCAGAAAACATTTTATAACCTTTCTGAGATATTCCTTTGGTGAGCTTGTGACAGTGAAGATAATACACGATAGGGGCGTCTGCATAGGCTGCGGCGCCTGCGTTGCGGTATGCTCTGCCTATTGGGAAATGGCAGATGATGGAAAATCAAAACTCAAGAAGGCGAAGGAAAATGGCGGCAAGTTCGTGCTTGAGCTTAAAGAGGCTGCATGTAATAAGGATGCTGCCCAATCCTGTCCGGTCAACTGCATCCACATAGAAGAAAACGGAAAAAAGATAATCTGATCGTTATGCCGATTTACACGAGGTTTGGCGACAAGGGAGATACTATTATTTTCGGCGGAAAGACCGTCAGGAAGGATGCTCCGCTGTTGGAAGCAATAGGCTCGGTGGACGAGCTGAATGCAGCACTTGGCGTTGTCGTGGCGTTCACTGATGATGTTAGCCTGAAGGAAACCCTTGCCGAGGTCCAGAAAAACCTTTTTGCCATAGGCGCGGAGCTTGCAAACGAAAAAACAACAAAAGGCATTACCCCTGCAAAGACAGAAAAGCTTGAGAGAGCGATAGACGAGATTGAGCCGAAGCTTGAGAAGCTCACCCATTTCATAATTCCAGGCGGAAGCAAGACAGCAGCGACCCTTCATCTCGCAAGGACGATATGCAGAAGGGCTGAGAGGAGAGTGGTCAGCGTAATGGCAAGGCAAAAGATAAACCCGGAAATAATAAAATACCTGAACAGGCTGAGCGACCTTCTCTTTGTGCTTGCCCGCTATGAGAACAGGAAAAAGCGCTTCCCTGAAACCATCTGGCAGGGAAAATAAGTTTATAAATGTTTTTTTATATACATAGACATAAATACATGAAAACAATAGATAAAAGGTGAAAAAATGAATTTAGCCGGAATAGTCAAATCGAGTAGATATATGTTAGTTTTATTGTTACTAATCGGTTTAGTCGGAGCACAAGCAGGGTCAGGCTCAGGGTCAGGGCAGTCGACACAACCGCCGCAGACAGACGCCCTAATCAACGCGATGAAAGCGCTTTGTAATGTTTCAGTAACGATATTGGCCGCAGCAATAGTAGTATTGACAGTTGTTGCCGCTCTTGTTTATGCTGCTGGTCAGATTATGGGTGCTGAAACCAGGGCAAGGGCAGCTGTTTGGGCAACCGCAATGATAACCGGTGCAATAATTGGAGCGATACTATACATTTTACTCCCGGCCATTATAGCCATGATTCTTGGAAGTT
>JBBIHC010000008.1:0-32622 GCA_037447235.1 Microcaldota archaeon | reverse complement strand
TGCCGCCATACTATAACGCCACCATCAGTCGGTGCAGGTCAGTACAATCAACATACTTAACATCGCCCAGCCACTTTCAAACAGTTTTTTTGCTTTTTTAGACAAAACGCAGAGGGGAACTTCTGTTTTTCTTCCAATTCCCCCCTTTCCGGCTAATTACCTCAAGGTTTTGACCAAGCCCTTTACTTTTGCCCTTACAAAACATAGGTCAAAAGTAATGGGAAGGTGCCTTTTAGCCGGTGTTCATCGGTGCCGGCAGGGAAGGGGTTTTCTTACGGCTAATTACCTCTGGTTTGGGTGAATGTAAGCCTTTGCCATCGGAAAACTTAAGCCAAAGGCTTCATTATTGTATATCAAGCATTGAGATGTTGTTTAGTTCTTTTACTGTTGCCTTTACCGTGCCATTCTTATAAGTCTCAAGATAGCTGATGCCGTACTGGCCCATCAGGCGCTTGAACGGCAGCCGGGTGGAGCCCTCTTTTTCAGCAGTCTCATCAGAGCAGCCGTTTATCACCACCGTGCCGGGCTTTGCCGTCTGCAGGAAAACGCCGATAACAGCAGTGCCGCTTCCAAGCCCATAGTAAGGGGCTTCCATTACGTTGCACTTTATTTTTTCCTTCTGATTATTCGCCATATATGACTGCGCCCCTCCGAGCGTGTCTGAAAGAAATAGAAAGATTTTCCCCCTGTCCTCAACCCTGAGTACAACTGCATCATTGTATACATCCTTTGTCAGTACCGGCGGGTTGAGCACCTCTGTCTTTATGCCATTCAGTTCCCTTTTGTAGCCATAAGATACAATGCTGCTGTTCTTCGCCTTTGCCATGACATAATCCACTGCTTCCCTGTAAGCAGAAGTCGTGGCCTGTCCGCTCCACCAGAACTCCTCTACCCCGAATTCGTCAGCAACCTTCTTCAAGCCGCCGTACCTTCCGCTGTCTTCAGCAGTTGAAACCAGAACATCAATGTCATCCACGCCTCTTGTTTTAAGGAAATCAACAACAGCACCGGAATGCTGGCTTCCGGCATCTATCAACATATCTAAATCTTCTTTCTTTACCAATATGGCTGTGGCATGCTGCCCTGCCTCGTAATCGCAGGCATCAATGAAATAAACCCCAAGATTTGCCGATGGGTCGTATCTGTAAGTCGGCCCTTTCCATTCCTCAGGCGCAGTCGTCTGGTTTTCTGGAGGTTTTGTTTCATTTATTATGACGGTAACATTTTTTTGCGGTTCAACATTTATCGTCACGCTTATGTTTTTCCCGGTTTCATTGGCAGGTTGTCCGCCCAAATCAATACAGCCAAAAATCAATAACATGCCCAATAACAAAAACAAGAGCCGGCTCATAGTTTCACCTTTCCGTTTTCCATATTTTGCTTTATCTTTTCATAAAGCTTGCTTATCCCAATCCTTTCCTGCTTGCCGTCGTTTCTGTACCTTATGGTAACTGTCCCGTCCTGCAAAGTGTCATAGTCTATAGTAACAGCATAAGGAATGCCGATTTCGTCCGCCCTGGCGTATCTGCGGCCGATGCTTCCGCTTTCGCTGTAAAGCACTCCAAAATGCTTTCTCAGTCCTGCAGCAACTTCCCTTGCCTTCGCATCAAGCCCGTCCCGCTTCATAAGCGGATAAACCGCAACATCATATGGGGCTATTACCGGCGGAAGGTCGAACCATTCCCATTCCTTCCCGCCGCCAGCCTCCCTGAAGCAGTGCTCTAGCAGGCAGAAGAACAGCCTGTCAACGCCCATTGAGACCTCAAAGACATGTGGGATGAATTTTCTGCCTTCAATATTCACCTCAAAATTCTCCCCGCTGTATTTTGCGTGCTGGGAAAGGTCAAAATCCGTCCTGTATGCATTCCCGATTGTTTCCACTATGCCGTATGAAGTCTGCACTTCCATATCTATGTTTCTTTTTGAGTAATGCGGCGTCTCGTCAGCGCCAAGCACCCGGAACCACATCTCGTCTTCCTTTATGCCGACCTGCCTGTAGAAATCCCATTCCTTCACGAGAAAATACGCGAATATTTCATTCGGCACAGTGCCATCCTTTACTGCCTCGGCAGCAGCCATAACCTTCAACTCGTCGTTTATCTTAAACATCAGCTTTTGCTCCGCTACCTCAGCAAATCTTGGATGCCCGGGCTTTTCCGGGTCAAAGAAGTATTCCAGCTCCATCTGCGTGAACTCCCGCATCCTAACAAGGCCCTTTCTCGGCGATATCTCGTTCCTGAAGCTTTTTCCTATCTGACCAACCGCCAGCGGAAGCTGCGTGCCGTGGTTCCTGAACAGGCGGGGAAAAGCCGTGAATATCCCCTGCGCGGTTTCCGGCCTGTTGTAAGCCGGAGCCCTTTCCCCGCCTATCCCGGTGGCAAACATGAGGTTGAATTTTTGCACCTTTGAGAAATTCCCGCCGCATCTCGGACATTTCAGATTGTGCCTGGCGATCTCCTTGTCAAGGTCCTCAAGGCTTTTGCCGTCCCATGAATATCCCTTCACATTGTCCGCGATGTAGGAATCCGCCCTGACCTTTGTATGGCATTTTTCGCATTCGGCTACCGGGTCGGTGAAGCTGTCCACGTGATTTGACGCTTTCAGCACTATCTCCTGCGTTACGATGCTGCTCTCCACTTCAAGATAGCCCTCTTCGGTTATGAATGTTTTTCGCCAGAGATTCTCTATCTTGCGCTTTATCTGCAGGCCGACCGGCCCATAATCGTAAAAGCCGCTCACCGCGCCGTAGCACTCATTGCTCGGATAGAAAAATGAGCGTTTCAGCGCAAGCTCAAAGATTTTTTCGTGTAACTTCATAGAGGGATTATGTGTTAATAAATTTTAAAGGGTTATTCTTACGCTTTTCTTGTTTGCCCCATCCAACTTTCTTCTGATTTTGCCATGCCAGGCAATCCTTTTTGTTTGATGAGTATTTTGTGGACATTGCTTCCGTACTGCAGGGCTTTTTTCTTTCTTGTGACAGCAAGCGCAGGCACGCCAAGGAAGGCCGCTGCTTCCCTCAGAATGCCTTTTTTCAGCTCGTATTCCTCCATCCTTAGCTCTATTGGTATGCCCGAAACATACTGTGCAAGCCTGCTGTTATAAAATGGAAAGCGGGCTTCTATCCCAAAGGATCTGCATATCCTGCTTATCCACGCAATCTCCTTTTTATGCAGTTCCCGGTATTCCTGCTGCAGATACGCATTTAGGTCTCCGCCGGTTTGGGCGTAGGTATAATATCTTTCATAGCCGACAAAAAGTTCTTCAGAACCAGAGCCAAAAAGCATTACTTGGTGCTTTCTTCCAGCCGCTTCCTTCGCTATCCTGTAAATCGGCACCAGAAGCTCCACCTTAAGAAAATCGTTTGGGCATATCTTATGGCATTGTTTGTATGTTTCAACAATCTCGTCCTCCCCCATCACGCACTTGATAAGCGGAAGGCCCAGTTCTTTTGCCACTGATTCCGCATATTCCATATCCTGCGAGCCTGCTGTCCCTGCGGTAAAAAGCTCAACATCCGCTTTGCCTTTCGCCACGGTTGCGATAAGCGAGGAGTCAACGCCGCCTGAAAACGCGATTGCTACCCTGTCTTCAAGCGTTTCGGTGATAGCGTCACTTAGCAGTTCTGATAATTCGGTCAGCATAAGCCATCACTCAGAAAGGACTTTCCTGTAAAAAACCCCATATTTTTCAGCTATGTCGTCCCATTTGAAGTTTTTTAGCGCCCTTTTCCTCGCCTTTCTTCCCAGAGCGCGCGCATATTTGTTGTCTTCCAGAAGCAGCTGGATGGCAGAGCGCATTCCTTCAACATCGCGCGGCGCAACCATTATGCCGCTGTCGCCCACCACTTCGGGCAGCCCGTGGATGTTCGTCGCTATGACCGGTTTTCCGCATGCTATCGCTTCAAGCGCAGCAAGCCCGAATGTTTCGTAGAGGGACGGCAGGACAAAAATGTCGCACATGTTTATGAGGTCAACCAGTTTTTTTTCATCTATGGTTTTTGTTATGAATATCGCATCCACATTCTCCTTCTTGGCGAGAGCCTTTAGCTCATGCTCAAGCGGCCCCCTGCCAAGTATGACAAGCCTCGCATTGACCCCTTTCATTGCTTTTATCAGATACTCGATGCCCTTCTGCCTTACCAGCCTGCAGTTAGTCAGAACTATTGACTTGCCCTTCGGTATTTCTTCTATTTCCGCATTTTTTATCGGCCTGAATTTTTTGGCATCAACGCCGTTCCATATAACTTCCTTCAGGCCTTTGTAATCAGGCAGGGTCATCTCCATTGCTGCCTTTGTTATCGCTGTAGCCCCTTTCAAGTACTTGTGCGCCCTTTTCAACAGCAGCCTGTCGTGCGCCTGCCCGCCAAGGTTGGTAAAAAGGTCTATGTTTTGCGGCGTGGCATTGTGCACCGTAAGCATAACCGGCTTCATTTTTCCCAAAAACCTGATATGCGGATAGGAGAAGATGAATCTGTTGTTGATATGCGCCAGGTCATTTTCCTTCATGAACTCCCTTGCGGTTGAGTTAAAACTTTTGAAAATGGGAAAAGGCGGTATGAGCTGCGGCGGAGCCTTCCATACTATGTGCGCGTCCGCCCGGTGGATAATCATCCCTTCAAATTCTTCCCTTGCCGGAAGGTCGTGGCGGTGTTTGGACGCATAGATGCTTATCTGGTGCCCTTTTTTCGCCAGCCGCTTTCCAATCTCGTAAATTACGTTCTCTGTGCCTCCGACATAAGGATAAAAAAAAGGGTTGAACAAGCCTATGCGCAGAGTTTCCAATTTTCCACCAACTCATATTATAATCCGAAAAATTTAAAAAATAAAAAAAGATTTTTGCCTGCTCCGCAGACTCTCAGCATCCAGCGATTCCAGGCCACCATATCAGCGGAATCTGCTCGGGCGGATTGCCTTTTTCTTCGCTTTTTTCTCGGTCCTTTTCATTTTCGCCGTTTTGCCCATTGCCTTTTTCGCCCTTCCCGCTTTCTTCGCACAGCTTCGGCAGCGCCATCGTCATGTAGCAAAACCCTTTAATGGTTTTTTCTATTAGCGGGTCCGCGGAGATTCTTTTCGGCTTTTTGTGCTGCCAGTTGTGCAGCGCCTCATTCAATTTTTTTACATTCCTAACATACATATATTATCACCTCTGTTTGTTTTTTTGTTAAATCAAAACAAAAAGCAAACGATTTATGTCCGGGATAACTGATGTGGTGGCGGCTTCAGCCGCCAAAATAAAAGAAGGAGAATGAGCTAACCGAAACGCATCCTGTCATTTTGCATTTGCCTGGTTTGCCCATTTTTTACACCTTGTTTTATTTAGTATAACAAAATATTTTTAAACCTATTCGCCTGCTTGTTTGAGGTTTTGCATAATGGCAGTTATCATGCTGTTTCGCAATGCAGTCGCGCTTTTTGTCTTTCCATTCAAGGCCTGCACGATGTCCTCCGGCTTTGATTTTGTTTCTTCGGCAGCTATAGCTATCAGCTTTGCCATCTCTTTTATGGCCTTTTCTGTAAGTTTTTCCTGCTCGGTTTGGCCCTTCGCCTTCTTTTTCGCCTCGTTCTTTATTGACTTTCCCAGTTCTGTTTTTCCGCCGTCACATTCCTCGCGCAGCAGCCTTTCGCTCCTTTCAAGCTTTCCGTCTTTTACCTCTTCAAGCTTTTCATCTGTCTGCTCGCTGGTCAATTTTCTGAGTGCTTCGACAGATTGCTGGATTGCCACGATCATCTGAACCTGCGATGCTTTCTGAGGCATCTGAAGCAGAGTCGGGGGTTTGATGCCCCATTCTGAAAGTGTTTCAAGCGCAGTAACCCGGTCAAAACCGGCACGAACCGCAACGGTCATAAATAGTCTCCATTGCTCGTCAGTCATTTTTTTGCCGTATTCGGATTCTTTCGCTGTTTCAAATACATCTCGTTCTGCTATCTCTGCATTTTCGATGTATTCTTTGTTTTCCGTGATTAGTTTAAAATAATCTTCCGCTGCCTTTCTGTTTCCATTATAAATAGCCTTTGTCACTTCTTCAGTACATAAAATAACGAAATTCTTCCAAAACTGCTTATGTAAGCTATCGTATATTCCTCCGGGTTTTATAATTGCAAGAACGGTTCGCGTTTCTGCGTTGATTTTATTAAGATATTCTGTTAATTCCTGTTTTCCCTTTTTGCTTGCAATAAAATCCAGCACTATTTCGCCATTCGTCTTCAGCTCGTTAGGTGGTTTGCTTTTTGCTATTTCTTGCGCCTCTTTAGGTATAACCTGTGATGCTTCATCAAGCGTTTTTTTCTTTGCGTGATTTAATATTTGTTGTTCGTGCACAATTATTTTTTTTTGTGTTTTGATATTACGTTCCATAACTAGATTAAAACAAGAACAATTTATAATTTTTGTTATCTTTCAACAAAAGAATCATCATCTACAGTGTAGAGTATTGCTTTATCACTTGAATATAATTTATTTGTTGGCACATCATGTACTATTACCAAAACAGGCTGTCCGCTCTTGATGTTTCCTTCCAGAACATCTTCAAACGTATCCGCAGGTATTATATAGAACTGCAGATATTCACCATCTTTATCAGCATCATGATCAACAACAGGAATGACATACCTTAGTTCCTTCCCTTTCAGCGCTTTATGATCTTCTTCCAGCTTGTAAAGTTTTATTATCGTTCTACCAGTCGTTTTTCTATCCTTGAAAAAAAATAGTATATTTATAGCCTTATCAGTATCTGCTGCTCTTGGATCTTTTGGTATGCCGATGAAACTATTGATCAAATTTCCATTTCCAAGAAGCAGAGGCAGGTCTAAATCTGCAATCGTTATAAAAAACATTGACCTATCAGGGTTATCAACACAAGTAGGATGGCTGTAATCTATTATCCTTTCCTTTTTATTAATGGGCAAACCAGCTTTTACATTTTTGTTCCAGATGTCTTTAAGTTCTTTCACACTTATCTTTTTAAGTTCCCTTTTTTCCCCGTTTATGTTTAATATAACCGTTTTTCCTGTGTCTACTACAGTCCGCGCTGCTACCTTCTGGCTGTCAGCATCAGCAGGTTTTACTGCTTCCGCAGCCTTGCTGCCGCCCATGCCAAAAGCAGTTAGCAAACCAGCAACAAGAACAGCATTTTTGAGCTTAGAAGACAATGAGCTGACTGGAGGCTTGGAAACCTTCTGGGATGACATTTCCCCATACTTAATTTTCATGCCGCCAACCTCCTTTTTTGCAATATTATTTACGCAAAAATTATTTATTTTTCAGCAAAAGTATCGTCATCTGTTGTGTAGTGTGTTGCTTTATCCTCACTATAAAATTTGTTTTCTGGTACTCCATAAACTACCACAAAAACAGGCTGTCCGCTTTTAATATTTCCTTTTAGGACATCTTCAAACGTATCTGCAGATATTATAATAAACTGCACATATTCTCCATCTTTATCAACATCATGATCAACAACAGCAATGACATACCTTAGTTCCTTCCCTGCCAGCGCTTTATAATCCTCCTCGAACTCTTTAAATGGTATTGTTCCTCCGTTAATTCTTTTTCCATCTTTGAAAACAAGTATGGTTATGGCTTTCTCATCATTCAATGTTTTTTCTGGCATTCGAATGAAGCTGCTTATCACACCGCCATTTCCAAGAAATATAGGCACCTCTAAATTTGATATAGTTATGCTAAACTCCGGTTCGTTAACCAGAGCAGGATCACTGTAATCTATTGGCTCGTCAGAAAAGAACAAACCAGCTTTTACATTTTTGTTCAAGATGTCTTTAAGTTCTTTCACACGCATCTTTTTAAGTTCCCTTTTTTCCCCGTTTATGTTTAATATAACCGTTTTTCCTGTGTCTACTACAGTCCGCGCTGCTACCTTCTGGCTGTCAGCATCAGCAGGTTTTACTGCTTCCGCAGCCTTGCTGCCGCCCATGCCAAAAGCAGTTAGCAAACCAGCAACAAGAACAGCATTTTTGAGCTTAGAAGACAATGAGCTGACTGGAGGCTTGGAAACCTTCTGGGATGACATTTCCCCATACTTAATTTTCATGCCGCCAACCTCCTTTTTTGCAATATTATTTACGCAAAACTTATTTATAAACCTGCGTTTTTATACACTTTTGGCAAAATTTAGCCTATTTTTTTCGACGGCAAATCCTTATCTCACCAAAACCAGGGGTACCTAACCACAAGAAAACATAAGAGCAAAACGGGTAAAAGAGCAAAACGGGAAAACGGGCCCAAGGGGATTTGAACCCCTGACACGCGGATATCCGCCTTACTGGGATTAAAAAGCTAAGAGTCCGCTGCTTTTGGCGATAGTTCTCTACCAAGCTGAGCTATGGGCCCATACGAAAGTGACGCGGTTTTCCAAGATGTTTTTTAGATGTGTTAATTTTTTATACTTATCTTAAATTAAAAACGGGCTCGATGGGATTTGAACCCACGACCTTCACCTTAGGAGAGTGCCGCTCTATCCAAACTGAGCTTCTCGAAGTGCCTGTTGCACTTTTACGAGCCCATTTCGAGCCCATAAGTCAATTGATTATAAAAAAATAAAAAAATTAATGCTCCTGCGAGCTTATCAGTATGCTGTATGCCCTGTCATAAGACAGAGGCTCCCACGATGTATAAAGGTATTTTTCCTGCCTGGCATCCCATTCAAGCTGCATTTTCTTGATGTTCCATCCTGCAGGCTTGGTTGTATCTTCGCCTACATAATGGATATTCGCAACATCGCTTACAAGCGCCTTGTTTTCCTGGTCAACCCTGAAGACAAGCCAGTATTTGCCTTCTGCCAGTTCAACCGCATCGTCAAAGTTGAACCATATCCACCTTTCATTCATTGTTATCTGCTCTATCGGCTTGTATGTTGTTGCTAGCACGGTGTCGCCTGGCTTGTTTCCGTCATCAGGGCGAACCTCAATGATCACATATGAGTTCTGCAGTGTGTTCGAGTAGAGCCTTCTCATATAAACCCCGATGCTTTTCACTGTTATGTCGCCTTGCGCCTCAAAGCCGTTTGCAATCCATTCCTTGATTGAAAAGGCATTGTTTTTCGTGCCAGAGGTGTCATCGCTTCCCAGGGGAGAAACCTCAATGTCGCCCATCGCTATCATCTTGCCGTCCACATCGACCCGCAAGGTTCCGGTGCCGTCGCTTTTTAGCGGCATATTCAATGTAACGACAGTCGCTTCATCGCTGTTTATGGTTTGCTGGGCGATTTTCGTGCTGCCAAGGTATGCGCTGACCGTCTTGCCCTTTGCGCAGCTCGCTGTTACGCTAACCACGGCTTGTCCGCCCATCTTCCCCTTTTCCGGCAATGTCGCAGAATATGAGGGCTCGCATTGCTGTTCGCCGCCGCCAGCCACGCTTTCAACAACCCCGCCAACATCGGTTATCGTCTTGCCTTCTGTGACATTGATCGTTTCCGGCGTTGGCATCTGGATGCAGCCGCTGAAAAGCAGCACGGCCAAAAATAAGCCAAAGACAATTATTTTCATCCACATCACCATATATGTTTTTACATAAATATTTAAAAACCATGAATGCTCAATAGCATCATGAGGCTCTTAGCGGTGCTCATTCTCCTGCTTTCAATATCCTTTGCAGCCGAGTGCGCTGGATACGAAGGGGAGTTCACGATCAGGGCATTGGACGCGCTTATAAGGCCGGTGGAAGGCGCGAGCGTGCAGCTCACCTTTGACCGTGGCGTAACATTCGGCCAGCAGTATTTCACGACGCAGCCGAAAAGGACTGATGAAAACGGCACCGCGCTTTTTGTCATATTCAATCCAGGTGAGGCTCCAAGAAAAATAGACTGCAACATATACGTGAATGCCTGGACTGGCACGACCTATGCAAAAAAAACCTTTTCCGCGCTCAGCCACCCGGAAATAATAGATGTGAAGCTGCCGGTTTATCGCGTAGTTTTCAGCGTGCGCGACCAGAACAGGCAGCCGATCGCAGATGCGAGCGTGTTTTTCGTGAACGAAACAAAGAAAACCGATGCCGGCGGAAAGGCGGTTTTTTACAGCCAGAATGCGACTTCTGATTATTATGTCAGTTATAAGAGCGGAAGCGAGGGCGGAAGCATTGCGGTCAAGGGAGATGTCGCACGCGAAGTTATCATTCCAGTATACCAGATGAGCGTTTTTGTGAAAGATGATTACGGAAATCCGTTGCCGGCAGTTCTCTCCTGTGCCGGCGAAGAGATAAATGCGCCAAACGGCTCCGCATCTTTTCCGGTCTATCAGGATACCGTCCAGTTAAAAATAAGGCACAAAAATATCGAAAAGGAAATCAGCGTGAAGCCAGCGGAAGGTCAGACAAAAACAGTTTTTTTTGACCTTAACCCGCCGCTCATAGGCGAGCCCGGGCAATCGCTGTCCGATGGCCGCGTCAGGATGTCATTTGAAATAAATGACGAAGGGCCGTACGCCAGCGGCCTTGACATATACTCGATAAAGGTAGGCTACCGTGTGCTCCCGGAAGAAACCTGGCATCACTCGCTGACCTATCCGCTTGGCGGGGACTCATATGGCATAGATTTCCCGGAGATGTCCGAAAATGCGGTGGTTGAATTTTCCGTGCAGGCGGCCGATTATGAAGGAAACCAGGCATACAGAAACGGCAGGTTCTTGGTTAGCGCAACCGCACAAAGTGAAGACACACAAAAAAACAATGTTGTTAATGAGGAATTTCCATGGCTATATGCGTTTCTTGTGATAATATTTATAATTATTGCCTTCTATGTGTTAAAAACATTATTGCCACAGCAAAAACAAGGTGGTTAAAAAGAAATGTTTAAAAATACAATTGGTATATTAATTATAACATAAAATAACATAAATATTCATAAAATAAAATAACGGGACAAAGGTGACAAAATGCCGCGGGGCAAAAGAATCGTGATTGAAACGGAAGTGGAGGATGAATGGATAGACAGGTTCAGGAGCCTGGATGTTGACAAGATAAGAAAGGAATGGGAAAGCAGCGACCCGACCTTGTCTTCTTCTGTTGCCACGGTTTTCCGGGCGGCGCAGGACCTCTACAAGCAAAAGGCTGACGACGCGGCGTTGCGCTCTTCCTATAAGCTTTATTCAGTGAAAGAGGCCTACGATTATCTCCGCGGCAACAACCTGCTTCTTTCCTTCAGGGCGTTCGGCGGGAGAATAGAGCGGGGGACCATCCCGTTTGTCAAGATAGGGAGGAAGAGATATATCCATCAGAACGTGCTTGACAACATCATTGAAACAAAAAACGAGTTTTATACGGTGAAAGAGGCTTATCAGGCATACAAGAAGGCGAATCCGGCCATCAATTTCAGGGCGTTTATCGGCAGGGTGGAAAAAGGCTCTGTGCCTTCTGTCAAACTAGGCACCCGCAGGCTTATCCCGGCAGAGGCGATGGAGGCGCTCACCCACGTAAGCAAAAACTATTATTCCGTCACGCAGGCGCTTAAGGAGCTTCACAAAAACGGAATAAACATAAAGAGAAATGCCTTTGAGCGCAGGCTTGACCGGGGCAGGGTGCCCCATCAAAAGGTCGGCGGCAGGAGATTCATCCATTCAAAGGTGCTTAAGGAGCTCATAACAAAAGAGATAGTCCTCAAAAGAAAAAAATATTCGGCAAAAGGTTTTGCTTCCGGATTTTCAAGGCCAGAGAGCCCGACAGCTCCTGGATTTTAGGCGCTTTATTTTTTGTTTTTTTTTGAATAGTTGATCGGGGGTTTTGTTATGATGAGAAAGTTGGCATTCACCGGTTTGTTTCTCGTGTTGGTCTTTTTATCTGTTTATGTTCCTGTGACAAGAATTGCTGAAACGAGCAGGTACTTCACGCTGTACGAATTTTTTGGGCCGCTGCCGGCGGCTTTCATCGGGCCGTTTTACGGTGCGCTCGCAGTGATAATGGCGCGCGGAATCACGATTCTCAGCTCTTCTGATGCAATCGGCATCTTTGACATTGCAAGGATATTCACAATGGTTTTTGCGACCTGGTATTTCTCCGGCTACAAGAAAAATGGCGCCCTGCTTTTCGTCCCGCTTGTCGCGATGGCGCTTTTCGTGCTTCATCCTGTCGGGGCGGAGGCATGGTATTACTCGCTCTATTGGCTCGTCCCTGTTGCCGCTTATTTCCTTCCCAACAATCTGTTTCTCCGCTCGCTTGGCGCAAGCTTTATGGCGCACGCGGTCGGGAGCGTCGCGTTCCTGTACACCTTCGCGACCGTTCCCGCATATTGGGTTGCGCTGATACCCGTTGTCGCTATGGAAAGGCTGGTTTTTGCAAGCGGAACAGCGGTTTCATTCGTCTTCTTCAACACCGTGCTTGACAGGCTTTTTGCGAAGGATCAGTTTTTGGCAACAGACAAGGCATATGTGCTTGGCCATAACAAGGAATTTTAATTTAACCGGTTATATTGCTGCTTATGGAAGAAGAAAAAACCGCGGAAGAAAAAGGGGATAAAACAGGCAGGTCGATTGCTTCCCGCGGCATACCCGCCGCCGACTCTCTTTATCTCCCGCCGTTTTCAGAGGTAAGAAAATTCCAGGACGATGGCGAGCAGCCAACCCGCAACCTGTGGAATCTTGAGGAAGTGATGAATTTCGTGTTCCCGAAGAGGTACCAGGAAAAATACAACGAAATCGCAGTTGCCTTTATGCGCCTGCTCTTGGAAAAAACCTTCCTTGAGGCCGGCGAAATCTCTTCCTTTGTTTCGGAAAACCACATATCAAAGGCAACATTCTACAACCGCGTTTTTCCGCGCCTCAGGCGGGCAGGGATGATAAAAGTTGAGAGAGAAACTATAGTGGCGGCTGAAAGCAGGAGAAAGTACCGGCCGATGAAAGTTTCGCTTAGCAAGACCTTTGGAAACTACCTGATGAAGATCAGCGATTCCTGGCTTGCTCTTGTTGATGATGCCAGAAGCAGGAAGGATGCGGAAAAGCAAATGAAGATTTAGGTTTGGGAAAGTGTTGGAATGAAAAAGACAACTGCATTAATTTTGTTTTTCGCGGTTATCCTGTTTTTTGCATCAGCCGCGACAGCGCTGTGGTTTTATGCTGAGAGCGAAAAATTGCGCGGCATTGTTGAGCAGCAGCAGGAGCGGCTAAGCGCTGTTTCCGCGATGCTTGCAAAGGCAAACGAAAGCATCCGCTACCTCAACAATTCGCTGGAACAGGCGGAAGCCGGACTTTATCTGGCAAACGAGCAGCTTAACCTGACGACGATCGAGCTTGACGAAACCAGACAGAGGCTGGAAGAGAGGGAAAGCGAGCTTGCGCTCGTGCGGGAAGAGCTGAACACCACAAAAACACTCCTCAACATCACCCGCTCGGACTATGCGCTGCTTGCCGCCGAAGTCGCCGCCCTTGAGGATTCAATAAACGAGTCAATACAATGGTTCAGGGAAAATTCATTTTTGCCCGGCTCTGCGGACTGGTTTACCTATAGAGTGCAGAACAGATGCGTAAAAAACAAAAAAGTCAACCTGGCCTGCGTTGCCTATCTCATGGGCCAGAAGCTTGGCTTTATGTACATAAGCGAGGAAGGCGACAGGCTTTTTTCCATCGATGAAATAATCTCGCGCCGCGGCGGGGACTGCGAGGATTTCTCGCTTCTTTCAAAGGCGATGTTGAATACCCTGAAGGCGATGAACGAGGATGCTGTCGTGGAGGCGTGGAGCAGCGGGGACGGCAGGTATGTTGTTTATGAGGAAAGGGAGGGGACGACTGCGACAGAGTGGTATGTTGACGGCGAGGGAGTCAGCCTGGGGGAGCTTGAGCGCATCGTGCCGTATGTCATCTGTTTTGCTGTGGACTACCGCTCCGGCCACTGCATTGTTGCGCTTTCAGAAAAAAACATAACCTCTGTTGGCGAACTCGGCGCACTTGAAGGCGCGGCATTGTTCGAGCCGCAAAACGGGATGTATATGGGGAAAGTGGGAAGCGAACTGATGCTTTGCGGCAGCAGCATCCAGAACTGCGAACGCGTGCCGGGCCGCATAAGCTTTGTGATAAGCGACGATGACCTTTACCAGTTCAGCGGGGGCGAATGGAAAAGCTACGACACATATATGCAGAAAGCCGGCGGGATGAAACAGGTCCTTGAGGAAGCTTTCAGGGTGGAATGATGGAAATAGTTTTTCTCGGCACCGGCGGAGGCAGGATAAACCTGATAAGGCAGATGCGATGGACAGGCGGCTTCAGGATAAATTCCACTGCCGCCAACATCCATGTTGATCCTGGTCCTGGCGCGCTCATACGCTCGCTGCAGCTGCGGCAGGACCCGCTCAAAACAGATGCCCTTGTGGTGACGCACGCGCACATAGACCATTGCAATGACGCGAACCTCATGGTGGAGGCGATGAGCAATTACGCGCTTAAGAAAAAAGGCCTGCTTGTCGGAAGCAGGAATCTTCTTGAGGACCCGGACGAGCGTTTTATTACAAAATACCACCGGGAGCACTGCGGGGAGGTTTTTTGCCCGCTTTTCAGGGATGGGGTGCTGGAGAAAAAAGAGTTCCGCACGGGCAAGGGCGCTTTCAGCATGGATTTCATAAAAGTCAGGCACGACGAAACCAGCGCGTTCGGCTTTAAACTTTATATTGAAGAAAAAGTCATCGGCTATACGAGCGACACTGACTATTTTCCCGAACTCGGGAATCTTTTTTCCGGCTGCGATTACCTCATCATCAATGTCCTGAAACCGCAGTATGACGGCATCCCGGACCATCTTGAAACAAGGCACGCGATTGACATTCTTGCGGCGGCAAAGCCCAAGCTTGCAATAATCAACCATATGGGCATAGCGATGATACGGGCAGGGCCGGCATCGCAGGCGAGGGTGATAGAGGATGCGACAGGCGTGAGGACGATCGCCGCAAGGGACGGCCAGAAGATACGCTCCGGCTTAAGCGAGTTTTTTGGCTGAGAATCAGGCTTCAGGGCCGCCCGCAATTCCGCTTTCCTCGGTTTTCCTGACTTCAGAGGAAATCACTGCGAAACTGGCGACCTTCTCCCCTTCTTCAAGCCGTATTATTCTTACCCCAAGGGTATTCCTGCCAACCATGGATATCTCAGAGACCGGCACCCTGATGCTTTTTCTTTTTGAGCCCACGGCTATGATTTCGTCGCTGTCTTCCACTGCGGCTATTCCAACAACATTGCCGTTTCTCCCTTCTGTCTTTATGTTTATGACTCCGTAGCCTCCCCTTCCCTGCACTCTGTACTCGCCAACTGCCGTCCTTTTTCCATAGCCGTTCTCGCATATCGTCAGTATCGCCGGCTTTCTGCAGGCAGCCGCGCCGACAACACTATCGCCTTCACTCAGCCTGATGCCTATTACCCCCTGCGCAGTCCTCCCTATCTCCCTGGCTTCATTCTCGTCAAACCTTATCGCCTGCCCTTTCCTGGTAGCTATGAAAATCTGGTCGCTGCCGTTTGTCCTGATTACATCTATAAGCTGGTCGCCTTCCTTGAGCGTTATGGCTATTATGCCCCCCTTCCTGGGATTGCTGAAGTTTGACAGCGCGGTCCTTTTCACTATCCCATTCCTGGTTACCATCACGAGGAATTCCTTTTCACTGAATTCCGATGCGCTTGTCCAGGAGGTCACCTTTTCGTCTTTCAAATCAAGCAGGTTTATCACGGACCTGCCAATAGCGTACCTGTTTGTCTGCGGTATCTGGTATACCTTGAGCCAGTGCACCCTTCCTTTGTCGGTGAACACGAGCAGGTAATTGTGGTTTTTTGTCACCATTATGTCCCTGACAAAATCTTCATCGTGCGTTTCTGCGGCGACTATGCCCTTGCCGCCCCTTCCCTGCACCCTGTATTCGTTCAGGTCCACCCGTTTCACATAGCCGTTGTTTGTCATGCTCACCACAACATCGTTGTTTGGTATCAGGGATTCATCGCTCATCTCTTCTCCGGCTTCTATTATTTCGGTTTTTCGCCCGTCGCCGTATTTCTCTTTTATTTCCTGAAGCTCTTTCTTTATTATTTCAAGTATCTTGTTTATGTCAGCCAGCACTTCCCTGAGCCATTTTATCTTTTCCTGCAGTTCCCTGAACTCGCTTTCCAATTTTTCCCTTTCAAGCGACACTATTCTTGATATTTTCATGTCAAGTATGGCAAGCGCCTGCTTCTCGCTTAGGTTGTAGCCAGCCATCAGCTGCTCTTTTGCGGTTTGCGTGTCTTTCGCTTTTTTCAGCAGTGAAACCACTTCGTCTATGCTGCCAAGAGCGATTCTCAGCCCTTCAAGGATGTGCGCCCTCTGCTCGGCTTCGTTCAGTTCAAACTCGCACCTTTTCCTCACTACTTCTTTCCTGAATTCCACGAATTCCCCTATGAGCGGATAAAGAGGCATCAGTTTTGGCTGCTTTCCTGATATCGCAAGCGTAATTATGCCCATGCCTGTCTCAAGCAGCGTGTGGGCATAAAGCTGGTTTAGGACCACTTCGGCATTTGCGTCTCGCTTTAGCTCCACGACCACTGCAAGGCCCTGCTTGTCTGAATGGTCGTGCACTCCTGCTATGCCCTCCACTTTCTTGTTCTTCACGGCATCAACGATGCTCTCTATAAGCGCGGTTTTGGTTATCTGGTATGGTATCTCGGTTATGGTTATCTTCTTTTCTTTCTGGTCTGCCTCCGCTTTAGCCCTTATTCTTATCGTGCCGCGGCCGGTGCGGTAGGCATCGATAATCCCCTTCTTTCCAATAATGATTCCGCCGGTCGGGAAATCCGGCCCCTTCACTATTGACAGGATGTCGTTTTCCCCCTTGCTTTCTATGAAGGCGATGGTCGCATCCACTATCTCACAAAGGTTGTGCGGCGGTATGTTCGTGGCCATGCCGACTGCTATTCCCGAAGAGCCGTTTATCAGGAGGTTCGGTATCCTTGCCGGCAGCACTGCCGGCTCCTTTAAGGTGCCGTCAAAATTATCAACAAATTCAACCGTGTTTTTTTCTATGTCGGCGGTCATCTCTTCAGCCAGCTTTGCCGCCCTCACTTCAGTGTATCGCATTGCCGCGGCGCTGTCGCCGTCAACGCTTCCCATGTTGCCGTGCCCGTCCACTAGGCGGTAGCGCATGGAGAAATCCTGCGCCATCCTGACAAGGGCGTCGTATATCGCCATGTCGCCGTGCGGATGGAACTTACCAAGGCAGTCGCCGACTATTCTCGCGCTTTTCTTGTACGGCTTGTCATAAGTGTTGCCAAGCTGGTACATTGTGTAAAGTATCCTGCGATGCACAGGCTTCAGGCCGTCCCGCACATCAGGTATCGCCCTGCCTGCAATAACGCTCATCGCGTAATCAACATAGGACTCCTTCATGTCATCTTCTATGGTCCGTGGAATAAGCAATTCCGGCATTTTTTCACCTATATGTCAAGATTTCTTGCCTCGATGGCATGCTTTTCTATGAACTCCCTTCTTGGCTCTACTTCCTCTCCCATCAGCACAGTGAAAATCTCTTCCGCAAGCATCGCGTCCTTTATCGTGACCTTCTTCAGCGTCCGTCTTTCAGGGTCCATCGTGGTTTCCCAAAGTTGCTCTGGGTTCATCTCGCCAAGGCCTTTGTACCTCTGTATTTCAGCCCCCTCCATCCCCCCCCTAAGCAACTGCTTCAGCTCGTCATCACTGTATGCGTACTTTACGGCTTTGCCCTTTTTCAGCTTGTACAGGGGCGGCTGGGCTATGTAAAGATGGCCCGTCTCTATCAGGGGCCTGAAATACCTGTAGAACAATGTCAGCAGCAGGGTCCTTATGTGGCTGCCGTCAACATCCGCATCGGTCATTATTATTATCCTGTTGTAACGCAGTTTTTTTATGTCAAATTCCTCTTTTATGCCGGTTCCGAGCGCTATCGCGATTGCCTTTATCTCTTCATTTGAAAGAGCCTTGTGCAACGGCGCTTTTTCAACATTAAGTATCTTCCCGCGAAGCGGCAAAATCGCCTGAAACCTTCTGTTCCGGCCCTGCTTCGCCGAGCCGCCTGCGGAATCGCCCTCGACAAAAAAGAGTTCTGTTTTTTCAAAGTCGCGCTCGGTGCAGTCCGCGAGCTTGCCCGGCAGCATGCTTGACTCGAAGACGCTTTTTCTCCTTATGAGCTCCTTTGCCTTCTGGGCGGCTTCCCTTGCCTCCATCGATTTCATCCATTTTTCTGCCATTGCCGTGGCGTGTGGCGGGTGCTCTTCAATGTACCTCATTATGCTTTCATAGGAAAAGCTGTCAACCATTCCCTTGATCTCGCTGTTCCCAAGCTTCGTTTTTGTCTGCCCCTCAAACTGCGGCTCCGGAATCTTGACATTTATTATTGCCGTCAGGCCCTCGGTGACATCTTCGCCTTTTAATTTTGCATCTCCTTTCAGGTATTTCTGCGCCGCCAGATATTCGTTTGCGGCGCGCGTCAATGCCGCCCTGAATCCTGATACATGGGTGCCTCCCTCTATGGTGTTTATGTTGTTGACAAAGGAGTATATCGTCTCGCTGTAACTGTCAGCGTATTGCAGCGCATATTCGATTTCAATATCTCCCTCGCTCTTTTTTGCGTATATAACCGGGTGCAGCTTTGCCTTTGAGCGGTTTATGTGCTCCACGAATTGTTTTATGCCGCCTTCATAATGATACTCTTCGCCAATTCCTTTTCTCTCGTCAGTGAAAATTATTCTTATTGCCGGGTTAAGGAAAGCCAGCTCCATCAGCCTTTCTTTCAGATATTCAAAATCAAAATCGATTCCGCCGAATATCTTCTGGTCAGGCTTGAACCTTACCAAAGTCCCCCTCTTTTCCGTATCCCCAACGACGCGGACATCGCTTTCAGGCTTTCCGCGGGCATAGCTTTGGACATAAACCTTGCCGCCCCGATGGACCTCCACATTCATTCTTTCGCTCAACGCATTGACAACAGACACGCCTACGCCGTGAAGCCCGCCGCTTACTTTGTACGCCTTCTTTTCAAACTTTCCGCCGGCGTGAAGAACCGTGGTGACGACCTCAAGCGCGGATTTTCCGCTTTCGTGCATCTCTGTCGGTATGCCCCTTCCGTCATCTTTTACCGAAGCCGAACCATCTTTGTGTATGGTTATTTCTATGTTCTTCGCATATCCTGCCAAAGCTTCATCAATGCTGTTGTCAAGGACTTCAAAAAGAAGGTGATGGAACCCTCTTTTGCTTGTGTCACCAATGTACATTGCAGGCCTTTTTCTTACTGCTTCCAGCCCTTCCAGAATCTGGATGTCTTTCGCTGTATACTCTTCTTCAACCGTCATAAAAATACCGCATTTGATTTGTTTATTTATGTTATTGCAAAGTGTTTTTAAGTGCTTTCTTAAGCCACTAAATTTCTTTTTGTGCAACCTGTTTTTTATTCAGAGGCAAGTTTGATTTTTTCCCTGAATTGGTCGTACCCTTCCTTGTATTTGTCCTTTGGAAGAAGAAGCGCCGCTTCGTACTTGTCCATCTTTGCGATGATGAACACAGTGTCCTTCCCTACCGAGACAAAACTGGCAGGCGCCCCCTCTGTTTTCAGGCTTTTTGCAAGCGAATAAAGATAAGAGCGCAGTCTTAGCAGCAGAACGCTCACAGCGGTCGTGCTTTTATCGCCTTCCAGGCAGGAAGCCGCTATCTGCTCGTTCTGTATAAGCAGTGCGCCTTTGATGACGCCCCTCTTTGTCAGTTCCCTGACCAGGGTCTGAGCGGTTATTTTCTTTCTTTTGAGCATGTCCTTTTCAAATGCCACCTCTTCCGGCGGGCGCTCGGCAGCATACTTTGACAGCGCCCAGACACGAAGGTCAGCAGGCACCGCCTGAAGCGAGGACGGGCCGACTTCGTTTTTTTCCTCAAGGTTTTTCTCTATGAGTGCGCGCCATTGCGGCCAGTTTTCTTCAGCAATCTTAATCTTCTCTTCCAGTGCTTCTGTGGCTGCGCCTATCCTGTTCAGGTCTTCGGCCACTTCAGCCACGTTTTCAGGCGTCATTTTTCTCTCAAGCAGGCTTATTTTCTGGGCTGATACCGAAGCCGCCACCACTTTTTCTTCCTCAACGCTGAAATTCTTTTCATACGCCTTTTCTACAAGCTCTTTTAAACGCTTTACCGATTCCCTGAGCTGTGCAATCTGCTTCATATACTCCTCGCGGCGCGTTCTTCTCACGGCCCCGAAATATTTGTCGAGCAGAAGCACCTTGACGAAATTCTCAATGCCATCGTAGATAAGGATGGTGCCTGTGGCTGCAAGCAGAAGGCCGACTATGTCAATAACAACCGCGCCGGGGTTTTCAAAATCAAATTTCATTATGTCCAGCAGATTCGTTATGACAAAAGGTTCCGTCACCAGATAGCCGACAAGCACAAACGATATCATCATCAGTATTGCCCCTCCGCCGATGCTGAGGCGCCACCTTACCGGGGTTTTGCTCAGCATTCTCGCTATCCCGTCATAAATGCTTTTTTTGTTCAGCACAGCCCTTGCCATCCCGAGCAGCAACGACAGCAGAGTGAAAAACAGCATGATTGCGGACAACATCGCGCCGCAGACAAAGCCTGCTGCAAAATAGTGGCTGTTCGTAAGCGCCGAAACATCGAGGAAAAGCGAATTGAGCACGCCAAGCATGGTCATGTCAGCATAAGTTATCCTGGTGGCTGGCGCATCCAGTTATTCAAAATAATTCTGCGGCGGCTTTTCCGATGCAAAAGAAGAAATGAGCAGATAGGGCTGCGGGTTTAGGGACGAGTACGTCCATCTTACCGTCGTGCTGCCGTCCGTTTTTGCTTTGGCTATAGTCTGGTAGCCGGTTATTTCGTCTATATTCGTGCTGAACGGTATCCTGTCCTCAATCGTTATGGAGACCGGTTGGGTGGAAAACGCCATGCCTTTGCTTTCAACCTTTATCATTACCGTATAGAGGTATTCCGTGGTTTCGGTTTCATAATCCCCGACCTTTTTTGCCGCCTCCAGAAGCTTTTCAATGCCGTAATCATTTCTTTCGCAAAGGGCTGCCGGCGGCGCAAAAAGAAGCGGGTTGGTATTGGCGGCAACTATGTCGTTTCTCATTTCAAAAATATAGTCAAGAAATATCTCCTTTTTCTCGTTGCTTTCGTCCCTCACGGTCTGCGGCAGTATTATTCTTGCGTTGGTCAGCGAATTGTCAAGGCCGTCCATCCTGTTCTGATAATAAATCATGCTCTTGCCTATTATTTCAGGGTAATTCGCCACGGCATTTTTGCACTTTTCAGAAGCAAGCGAGCAGAGGCTGGTGCAGGTATTGAACGTTATGCATTTTCCCTCGCTCAATCCGAGCTTTTTTATGCAGGCCTGGTTATCCTGGTTCTTCTGGAGCTGGAAATTGGTCAGGTCGCCGTCAATTTTCTGGATGTACAGGTCAGTCAGGTTGTTGAAGCTTTTGTATCGTGCCTGCCGGAGGTCCGCCACCGCAACCATTCTCTCCGCAGATGCCCCGCCATCCAGCCTTACAGGCCTGAATGAATAAATTGCATAATCCCAGGCGCCATCGCCGTCCAGGTCATATTCATTCTGGTTTGACAGGGTCTCTTTCTTTGCCCCGGCAAATCTTTCCTCTGATACGCAGCCAAAAAGCAAAAACGCCAGCAGAAAAACGAAAATTACCCTTGCTTTCATGGCCAAAATTGGCAGGCGAGGTTTAAAAACATTTATTCTTCGTCGTTAAACACCGCCGTAAATCTCTTCTTCATATAAATAAAAAATGAGAAAAATAAAAATGAGAAAAGGCAGGCTATTCCATATCCATTCCAGGCGCTCCGGCTCCTCCTCCGCCTGGGCCGCCGCCCATCCCGCCGCTTTTTCCTTTGGAGCTTATTATGTCGTCTATCCTGAGTATGAGCCTTGCGGTCTCGGTTGCCGAGCTTATGGCCTGCTTTTTTACCTTCGTCGGTTCAAACACACCGATTTTATCCACATCGTCGGTTTTGCTGTTTCTCACATCAATGCCGTATGTTGCGTTTCCCTGTTTGTGCCTGTTGCGCAAGGTTACTATGGTGTCTATGGCATCCATGCCTGCATTCTCGGCAAGCGCCTTTGGTATGGATTCCAAGGATTCGGCAAATGCTTGTATTGCGAGCTGCTCCCTGCCACCTATCTTAACCGCGTACTCGTGAAGCGCTATGCTGAGCGCCATCTCCGCGCTTCCGCCGCCGGTGACATAGCTGCCGTATTCTATGGCGGAAGAAACCGCGCCAAGCGCGTCCTTCAGCGCGCGCTCAACTTCGCTCACGACATGGTCCGTCCCGCCGCGCACGAATATGCTGACCGATTTCGGGTCCTTGCAGTTTTGCACGAAGACCATCGCTTCGCCGCCTATTTTCTTTTCCTCAACCAATCCGGCTTCGCCGAGGTCATCGGCGCCGAGGTCATCCAGGCTTGATGCTATCTTTGCCCCGCTTGCCCTTGCCAGTTTTTCCATATCGCTCTTTTTTACCCTGCGTATCGCCATGATCTTTTCCTTTGCAAGGTAGTGCTGGGCAAGGTCGTCTATTCCTTTCTGGCAGAATATGACATTCGCCCCGCTTGCCTTTATCTTTTCCACCATTTCCTTGAGCATCTTCTCTTCCTGCTTCAGGAACGCTTCCATCTGCTCCGGAGAGGTTATCTCTATCTTGGCATCCGTCTCGGTCTTCTCGATTTCAAGCGCAGCATCCACAAGGGCGATCTTCGCATGTTTAATCACTTTCGGCATTCCGGCGTGGACGACTTCCTTGTCCACAACAACGCCGTTTATGAGCTCGGTGTCAAGGATCTCGCCCCCTGCTTTTTTTTCTATCTTCACGAGCTCGGTGTCTATCTTGTGTTTGCCATTCTTTTCCTCGGTTATCTGTTTTATTGCGCCCACCACGAGTTTAGCCAGCTTTATTTTTTCATCATCGCTTCCTATCCCCTTGGAGCCCATTGAAATAAGGGCTATCTTTTCCAGCACATCGCTGTCATTCGGAGTGACTTTCTTGCCTATTTTTTCCAGGATTTTGGCAGCTTCCCTTTCTGCCATCTCATATCCGCGTATTATTGTCGTAGGATGTATGCCCTGGTCAAGGAGGGTGCCCGCATTTTTCAGGAGATTGCCGCCGATTACCACGCTGGTTGTCGTTCCGTCGCCGACTTCCTTGTCCTGCGTTTTCGCGATTTCAACCATCAGCTTTGCCGCCGGATGGTCCACATTCATCTCTTCCAGTATGGTCGCGCCGTCATTCGTTATCACAATATCCCCAAGGTCGCTGACGAGCATCTTGTCCATTCCTTTCGGCCCGAGCGTTGTTTTTACGATGTTCGCCACCGCATAGCCTATCGCGATGTTTATCCTCATCGCGTCCCTTCCTATAATCCTCTGGGCCCCTTCAGGGAGCACATACATTGGTTCACCACTAACCTGTTTCGGCATAATCTCACCTCTTTCAACAGTTTTTCTATTCCCGAATATTGCCCATTTATAAGATAGAAAAAATTTGCAAATTCGCTATTATCTATAATTGAGAAATAATTTTAAATGTTTCATTCTGCCGCGCGCTGCCCGCGCTGGTTAAAAACAAAAAATACGCACACCTGTTGTTATTGGAGTCTGGCAAGCTTTTTGTCCAGCGCTTCCAGAAGAGGCGTTTCGTTTGATTCTATCGCGATTGAGGTGCCCCAGTCGCTGTCGTCCCGCTCCCTTACCACGAACAGGTAAACCCGCCTGCCGTTGGCTCCATCCATAGGCCCCCTGTACAGCACTTTCCTTTTTCTGAGGTCCTCCTTTTCTATCCCGGGCGGGAGCTCTTCCGGCTCTGCAAGGGAATCGGTGCCGTACCTGCCCCTTACTGCCCACACGCGCGGTTTCTGCTCCTCAAGCGGATTTGCTTTCTTGAAATAGCTGTCCAGCCTTGCCTGAAGGTCTGCCTTTCTTGCACTGGCCGCATCCTTTGCAAAAACATTATCATTTTTTTTCATATTCGTACACATGATATATTAATGCATAACTTATATATAAACCTTTCTATCCACTTTCTAAAACAATTAGCCCGCGCCGCCTTTAAGCTAAACCCTTTGCTTTGCGCCCTCGCGCAATGCCCTGACCATCTCCTCTACCCTTTCCTTGCTTCCTTCTTTTTCAAGATAGGTGCCAACCTGGATAATGTCCGCCCCTGCCTGCGCTATCCTCCTGGCTTCCTCCGGCTTCCTTATGCCGCCGGCGACAATGTATTTCATGTCTATGGTTGATGAAACCGCCTTTACCATCTCCAGCGGGATGTGGCCGCTTGCAGGGTTGCTGCCGGCATCTGTTATGAAGAAATCAAAGCCCATGTACTGCGCTGCCAGCCCGTATGCCGCGGCGAGTTTCGGCTTGTCGCGGGGAATGAGCCGCGAATCCCCGACCCAGCCGACAGTGCCGCCCGGTTCAACAACAACATACGCGACAGAAAGCGGCTCTATGCCGTATTGCCTTACGAGCGGCGCGGCAAGCATCTGCGCCTCGCTTATCCAGTAAGGGTTCCTGGAATTAAGCATGGACATGAAATAGACCGCGTCGGCGTATTTTGTCACCGTTCCTATGTTGCCCGGGAAAAGCACGACCGGCTTGGAAACATTTTCCTTTATCTCCTTAGTTACTTTATCAAGAAGAGGGCCCTGCACGCCAGTGCTTCCCCCCACCAATATGACATCCGCGTCAGCCTCATCCGCTTTTTTCGCTGTTTTTACAGCATCCTCAATTGCCGCATAGTCAAGCGGGTCTATGAGCGCAAACAGCAGGGCGCCTTTTTTTGCGAGTTCTTCGTCAATGTATTTTTTGATTTTCATTTTCCCACCTTTTTGGAAGAGTGAGGGGAGTAGTCTGTCTTTTGTTTTCAGGCAGCATTGTACTGAGCGGCGCAAAGGCCTTGCGTCATCATCGGCTGGAAGAAGCCCGTTTCATCCGGAATGCCCGGTTCGTTTCTATTGCCCCTTCCCGCTCCTTAAGAGCTTGAGCCTCATACGGACAGAACTTCCTCCGGAAAACCGGTAAGCTGCCCTCCCCTCACCACGCATTATATTGTATATTTTGGTAATTAAAACTTTTTGTTTTCCCAATTTCAATTTTAAATGTTTCTGTTGATATTATTGACACGGTTGCCCGTGACTGGATTCGCCGCGGTAGCTCAGTGCTTTTGCGCTTTTGCGCGGAGCGTGCAATTGGGAGAGCATTCGGCTGAAGCTTAAACGCAGATACCGAAGGGTCGTCGGTTCAACTCCGGCCCGCGGCATACTATGATTTCCTTTTGAGGATGCCGAGCATCGTCCTGGCGTTCCCGAGCATGTCAGTGTCATTGTTGAAGAAGACATACGCAGCTTTTGGTTTTGCCGCCGTTATTCCAATCGCAACCTCTTCCAGCTCTTTTTTTGAGTAATTGTGCGAGTACCACGCAGTTCTGCCGTGCATCCTCAGATAGACGCTGCCGGACGTGTTGTAAATTTTGCGCGGAAGCCCGGGCGCATCCACCGAAACGAAGGTTACCCCGGCGCTTTCAGCCCACCGCAGGGCATCCGGGCCGAACCATCCGGTGTTTCTAGCTTCAAGCGCAAAACGTTCCCCCAGACCGCTCATCCTGATGAACTCGCTGAGCCTTGCCTTCATTCCTGTCGTGAGCCTTGGCGGGAGCTGGAACAGGTAAAAATCCACAAGGTCGTCCATCGGCTCAAAAAGTTTCAGGAATTTTTTCCATACCGGCCGGCTTTTCGGGCCGAATTGATGGATATGGGTTACCAGCCGGTTGACCTTGATTGCCCATCTTATCTTATCCCCCTTTTCACTCCATCCCTTGATCATGGATGGAAACGGAAAGCGGTAAAACGAGGCATTCAGCTCCACTGCGTTCAACCCAGAGTTTTTGGCATACCATTCAAAAGTGCCTGTCGGGTTCCACGCAGAATACGCCCATCCGGAGGTCCCTACAAAATGCTTCATAAAAATTAAGAAAAAATAATAGATGAAAATAAGGCCGTCAGAGTTCTTCCTCCTCTTCCTCTTCCCAGTCCTCTTCCTCCTCTTCCTCTTCCCAGTCCTCTTCTTCATCTGCCCTGAAGGTTTTCATCGTGATCACCCTTCTGTTTTGTAATTTATAGAAATATTTATAAAGGTTCTTAAGGGCTTTTTTCTTTCGGCGTTTTTTGCGCGTTTCCCACCCATTTGTTATAATTAATAAATTATTCGGAGCATAATCCCTGTCATGAGGCAATTGCACAAAAGAAAGGCGGAAGCTCTCGCCAACTCGCTTGCTGTTGCGAGAAAAAAGGAGCAGCAGGTTCTTCTTGAGCAGCCCCCCCTGCGGAAGGGGCTTTTGGCGGCGCTGGGCGGTTTGGAGCATAAGGGCATAGATGAAAACGGGAAAACAAGAAAAACAAAACACCCAAGCGTTTTCAGGGTAAGGGCGGTTGAGCGGGCCATGAAAGACGGAATTACTTATCCGCACAAGGTCATAATGCGTTTTATGAGAGATGATTCTGCAATGACCGCGGCGCTTGGGCTTAAGGAAGTAGAACAGCAGGTAAAGAAGGGTTTATCGGCACCTAAAAAGGCAGTGTATTTTGCGACCGACATATTCCATGCCGTAAGGTGCTGCAAGCACTTAAGGGAAAGCTATCAGAAAGAACTTCAAGAAAAGGATAAAGTTTTGACAGATGCAGAAATGATTAACGCTTATTTGAGCGAATTGCACAAACGCGGAAACATATCATCCGAAGATTTGCGCTTTGCCATGGATAAAATTACCGGCGCAGGAGGCCTTATGGAAAGGGCAAAGGGCTGGAAGAATTTCAGCAAGCGCCTTGCGAAGGATTACCTCCAGGCAGCCGCCTCGCTCCTGGAAAAGGCGCTGCTTGCGGAAAATGCGCTGGAAAGAAGCAGGTGTGTTGTGGGCGCCTGCGCAAAGCTTACCGCATTCAGGAACCGCTATGGCGGATGGCGCGACAGGGAGGCAGGCAGGCTGCTTGCCTGGAATTCCATGAGGGAATGGTCTCTTCGCGCCTTGCGCGACAGCTACCTGAAAAATCTGCTGAAGCACTATTTTTCTATTTTGAAGGATGGGTGGCTGCGTTTTGCCGCGGTGACAAACTGGAAATACGATGTAGAGCGGCGCGGCATCCTGCTGAAGCTCAGGAATTCCGTGGAAAATGGGGGCGACTATCTTGAGATGAGGGTGCTTGCCGTGGAGCTTTATAGGAAATCAAAGGGGACGCGCATAGAGCAGGATGTCATTGCCATAGGAAGGCGGCTGAAAGAAGACATCGGTGCTGCAAAGGAGAAAGCAGACGATCTTGAGCTGTTGCTTAGGGCAAACAATCCGTTTTACGTTGCCGAAGAGCTTGAGAAAACAGCCGACCCTTATCTCACGGAATTCGTCCGTTTGTTCAGGCTTGCTGTTGAAAGACTCAGCCGCAGCGATGTGTGGCGGGCCCTGTCTTTTTTCCAGGCAGCGAGAAAAGAATTTGGCGCAAGGGCCTGAGGCTTGCCGGTCAAGCCGGCTTGGAAGGCGCAAACGATATGTTTTTATTTAATTTGAAAAATATTACTCCGTGACTGTTATGGGAATGTTGGACTGGTTATTGGGTGGCAAGAAGGAAAAAGGGAAAAGCGGCAGGGAAGCGGCCGCACAGCCGGCAGTGGAGAGCAAGAAGATACTGGCAAAGCCGTTCATCGTAACAACCTCTTTCACGCCGTTCAGGCTGGCTGCCAAAAAAAGCAACTATGTCACGCTTAATGTCGTCGTGAAGAATATCACGCCGGACCCGCAGCTGGTTTCGGTTGATGTCATGCTGCCAAAGGCGGCGTTTATGGGCTTTGAACCATCCTGCATAAACAAGGTCATGGAAAAAAGGCTCGGCGAGCTTAAACCAGGGGAGAGCAGAACCGCGACAGTGCAGATATGGGGCGGCACGCAGACGGCACCCGGCAATTATGAGGTCGGTTATACGGTTTATGCCCATTATATCGGCTATGAAAAGGTCCTGAACTATCAAAAAAACAAGACGGTCTTGCGCGTCGTCTGACTGATTTTTTGGATGAGCGGGTTTCAGGTTTTCTGGCCCTGCTGGGGCGGTTGCTGGAGCGACAGCTGGCTGAACCGGCTTATGGCATCCGCCAGCACAGCAGCTATTTTTATGCCTTCTTCAGTTAGTTTCACTATCTTTTTCTTCCCGTTTTTTTCTGTTTTTGCCAGCCCGTGCTTCTCAAGCTCTTTCACGAGCTTGGTCGTGTGCACATAGGTCGCGCCGCATTCCTTCGCGAGCTGGGTTATGTATACCCCTCCCTTGCCTTCCTTTTCCTCTTTCAGCAAAGTCAGCATCCTGCAGGGTTTCCTTCTCAAAAAAGCGTCAAGCATGTTCCCACTCAGCGCAGGCGGATGGCTTCCAGATTGGCCAGTGCACGCCCGTCTTTCCTGAGCATCATTGAAGCGGCTCTTGCAAAGTCCTCTGTTTTTCCGCTGTCCCCGTGCATCGTTATCACCCTCTCTGGCGTCGGCCTCAGGTTTCTAAGGTAGGCCATCAGCTGCGCCCGGTCGCTGTGGCCGGAGAAGCCCTCAACCGTTTCCACCCGCATGTTTATGTTGAGTAGCTTTGTCCTCCCGTCTTCGCTTACGGTCGGCACTTCCTTCATCCCATTTTGTATCTTGTAGCCGAGCGAGAGTGCGCTCTGGTAGCCAACGAATATCAGCGTGTTTTTTTCGTCTTCGCACATCATCTTCAGGTATTCAAGCGACGGGCCGCCTGCCAGCATGCCAGAGGGTGCGAGTATTATCACCGGTTCACCGTCCGAAGCAATGCTGCTCCTGTCCGGCCCCTTCGCGACTTTTATAAGAGGCGATTCAAACGGGCTTCTGTCAGACAGTATCCTTCGCTGGACCTGCTCGCGCATGAATTCCGGATATGCGGTATGTATGGCAGATGCCTCAAGCACCATTCCATCTATGTATATCGGGACATTGAACTCCGGGTGTTTCCTGCTGTACTCCTCAAGCACCAGCAGAATCTCCTGGCTTCTCCCGACCGCGAAAACCGGAATTAGGACCTTCCCCCTTTTCTCCACGGTTTGCATTATCACTTCCATCAGCCGGTTTTCGCTTTCAAACCGGTTTGCCCCAATGTCATTTCTTCCGCCATACGTGCTCTCGACAAAAAGCGCTTCCAGGCGGGGGAATCTTGTGGTTGCCGGCTCGAAAAGCTTGGTGAAGCCGAATTTTATGTCGCCGCTGTAAACAAGATTATAAAGCCCGTCGCCTATGTGGAGGTGGACGCTCGCGCTGCCCAGTATGTGGCCTGCGTTGTAAAGCGTCATCTTTATCTCTGGCGTTATGTCAACAACCTCGTTGTAGTCCACGGCTATGGTCCTTTTCAATTCCTTCTGGATGTCTTTTTTGCTGTAAATCGGCTCAATGCCGAAAGAGCCCTTGCACAGGTTTATGTAGTCCTGCTGAAGCAGCACCATGATGTCTCTTGTCGGTGCGGTGCAGTAGACAGGCCCTTCATATCCATAAGCATATAGGTACGGCAGGAAGCCCATGTGGTCCATATGGCCGTGGCTTATCACGACCGCGTCAAGTTCATTCAGGGAAAATCCCATCATGTTGAGCATTGGGTATGCTTTTGACGGGTCTGAGGTTGCCGTGTTGACGCCCGCGTCAATTAGGATCTTGCTGTGCTGTGTCTGTATGAGCAGGCACGATCTGCCAACTTCGCCAAAACCGCCCAAAGCCACTGCTCTTATCCATTCGCTTGATGGGGTTGGCTGGCATATTTTCTTTCCGACTTCAAGCAGGAACTTTTTTCTTTCTTCCGCACCCTCGTTGTTTATCTTTCTCACGCCGTCCAGCGTGACAGAAGCCATTGTGGGAGCCCGCTCCACTATCGGCGCCCATCCGGTCGTTGCCATTATCTCCTTCAAAAGCGAGCCGCCTTTGCCTATCACCAGCCCGGATTTTATTGCTTCTATGTGCACCTCGGACATCTGGGGCACAAAGGTTATCCTCTTCAGCCCTGCTTCCGCCGGCACTTTTTTTTCTATCTCATTTTTTGCGTTTTCCACCGGCATCAGGTATTTTGGATCCACCCTTATCAGCACTTTTTTCTTTATCGCGTTTGCCAAATCCTTTATCAAGGCTATGTTGTTGTAAAAGGCGCTGATGTTTTTTACATAAACCACTATCGCCAACCCTTCCGGCTCAACCTTGACAACACCGCATTCCTTTGGCATAAGTTCCTCTACTTTTTTTACTATGTCCTTATGGTGCAAAAAAACACCCCTCTTTGCGTTTCATTACTCTTCATAGCTCTGGGGGCCAACTCTGTGCAAAGATATGCCGCCCGCTCTTCAATGGCGCTGATTAATGCAAGTACTGCTTTACATCTTCCTTTGGAATCCGCCTGATGCCGTCTTTTGTGATTACCACCAGGTCTATTCGTTCGCCGCTGCCCGCATCCCTTCTTATGGCAGCGGAAACCGCTTTTGCCGCAACCTTCAGGTTTTCATCCGCCGTCTTGCCTTCTGAATAAAAATTATCAAGTATGCCTATGGCTATCGGGGAGCCGCTGCCGGTTGCCGAGACCTTTTCTTCAGTCACTCCGCCAAGCATATCCACGCTGAACAGCCTGGCGTGCTCGTCTATCCCGCCAACAAGCAATTGCACAAAAAACGGATAAAACTTATATTGCGTGAGTATGTTGGCAAGCAATGTCGCAGCAGCTTCAACCGTCGGCTGCTTGTTGTTTCTCAATGCATACATCTTGAGTTCCGCTTTCATCCACCTGACAAGAGTCTGCGCGTCCCCGACGCTTCCGGCGATGGTCATCGCTATGGTGTCTGATATGGGGTAAATCTTGTCTATGTCCTTGCTGGCTATGTAATAGCCCATTGTTGCCCTTCTGTCTGAGGCGAGCACCACCCCGTCCTTGCAAACGATGCCGACCGTCGTGGTGCCTGTTTTCTTTGCCTCTATTTTCATTTTTTCAATAGTGTTTTCCATAAAATCACATTGGGAGAAATAGTTGTTTTTATAATGAAAAGGAAGATTTATAAATGGTTATTGTTGCCAACGGGCGGCGAAGAGCGCCCGCGCCCGCCGGCACGAAACCGCAAACAAAAACTCACGCGTTGAAGTATTTCCTGTGGTCTGCCATTGTCACTGCGCTCTTGTCCTCCTTGTGCTGTTTCAGTTTCAGTTCCAGATAGCTTTCAAGGAAGTCAGGCGTAATCAGGCCTTTTATGAATCTGGTGTCGCTTTCCAGCGCCTCCACGGCTTCGTAAAGGTTGCTTGGCAAAGCCATCTTTTTTCTTTTCTTGTCTTCTTCCTCTGCAGGCGCGCCCGCATCAATCTTGTTCTTTATTCCGTCAAGCCCCGCAGCCAGTATCGCGGAATATGCCAGGTACGGGTTGACCGCCGGATCGCTTAACTTGAACACGATGCGCTTTGTTTCCTTCATGTTTTTCCTTGAATGGGGTATGTGGGCTATGGTATTCCCTTTTGTCGCGCTCCAGCCAGCCGTGAAGTTTTCTGCTGCCAGCCTTCTGTAAGAGTTTGGTATGGGGCAGGTAAACACCGCCAGCGCTCTTGCGTGCTCAAGCAGGCCGCCGATGAAATACCTTGCGTGCTGGCTTATCTGCGCGTATTTGTCTTCGGCATCATAGAATATGTTGTTGTCCGCGCTTTTCCAGAGGCTTATTGATATGTTAAGGTTGTTTCCCCTTCCGCCCTCCACCGGATACGGCATGAATGTGGAGGAGACATTCACGGCGGTAGCCAGATTCCTCGTCACGAATTTCAGGGTGGCGAGCGCATCTCCAGCTGTTTTTACATCCCTTTCGCCAAGCTCAAAGCTTTGCTGCGCGGTCGGGTCTGCGCCGTGCCAGTGGCCGTCAACAAGAACGCCGAAGTTGTCTTCAAGCGTTTCCGCTATCTGGCATCTTGCCGCGTACATTGAATCATAGGGCTGGCTTGCATACGCCCCTTTCTCCGATGTCAGCGGCGACGGGCCCCACTTCGCTTCGCGGGAGTCGAGCAGCGCGCCGGTTCCCCTGCCTACGCTTATCTTTTCCATGGTCACAGTGTCAAACAGGTAACAGTTCGCCTCGGCACCCATCTTTATGTCTTTTATTCCTGCAGCGCTGGCATTTGTTTCTATCCTGTTGGCTATGCTTCTGGAATCCTTTGCGAATTTTTCATTTGCAGGCATAAGCATAATGTCCGATATTATCCTGATGGTCGCGGGCTCCCATGGAAGCCTTGCCATCGTTTCCGGGTCCGGCAGGAGCGTTAATTCGCCTCCGGCCTCCCCAAATGCCTCCCGGAGGTCAGCGCTTCTCAAGCCCTTGCCAAAGCTCCCTTCGTCAAGTTTCCTGTTTGAAACAGTGGTTCTGTTGAGGGTTCCATCTATGGAGAAAAATTGAAGGTCAATCCATCTAATCTCGTTTGTTGCTATATACTTCAAAACATCGTCTATTGCGCCCATCATCTCACCTTTTTTGCCTTTGGCTAAATAACCATAATTAGAAATAAATAGGTTTCGGTGTCTTCTATTATTCATAGTATTTGTATTTTTACTGGACGCTCGTTCCGCTTCGCTGCACTCGCTTCACCTTCTACTGTATTTTA
>JBBIHC010000007.1:0-36629 GCA_037447235.1 Microcaldota archaeon | reverse complement strand
AGACGACCAGCATTGGCGTTATCTTCCTCGGGCGGCGTCTTCTCACCCGCAGCGGGACGGCTTTGGTCGCCGACGGTCTGCATGTCTTTCTCAGGCACGATGCCGGCCTCGTCCATCACGCTTTTGTGAACGTAGATGCGGGCATGGGTGCGCACGGCGAGCGCGATGGCGTCGGAAGGCCGCGAGTCGATGTTGATTTCCCGGCCGTTGATCTCGGCAACGATGTTGCCAAAGAAGATTTCTTCACGCAGGGCGACAATTTCTACGCGTTTGATGCGGGCATTGAACATGCCAAACACGTTCTTGAGCAGGTCATGGGTGAGCGGGCGCACCATTTCGATTTCTTGCAAGGCGACGGTAATGGCCTCAGCCTCGTAAGGCCCAACCCAAATGGGGATGAAACGCTCGGCGTTCAATTGCCGCAAGACGACGACTCGCTGCGGCGACATCAGGCTGACGCGGACACTATCTATGACGACTTCAATCATATCGGACATGGCATCTCCAGTAAGTACTTTATTCTAACACATTCGCGTTTGCTTGCCGGGCGCACGCCGGGGAGTGTGCATGCCAAGGTTGTCAAACCATCCGCAGATGACACAGATTCTCGCAGATTTTTCCATAATTTCTCTGCGTAATCTGTGGATGTTTCTCGTCGCCGCTGACAACTTTTGAATGCACACCCGGGGGATTGACAAATACAGCGTGCGGAATGGGGGGGGCTGTATAGTATTACCGTGCAACATTTGCGTTGGCCGCGCAAATCTTTTGCCAATGTCACTGCGAGGAACGAAGCAGTCTCCCGGCCTGCCAGGGGATTGCTTCGACGGAAGAACGCCATCGAAGCAATGACAGGCTCATTTGGTTGCGGCAAAAGGCAGCGCTGTGAAGGAAGAAGGGAGAAAATTCCGGGTGGACGGGAGAAGTTTCAGGATGGAATGGAGAATGTCAGACTTCCGAAGTCTTCGAGACTTTGGATGTCCGGTGTACGATGAAATTTCCCAGCGCGGCGAGGGCGATCGCTTCGGCGTAGCGCCAGAGCGTGGCCGGTGTGATGATATTGGACCAGCCGCCGTAGAAGTCTACCATCAGGTCGAAGTCCCAGACCGGGAAGGGCAGCCAGATGCGGTTGAAGAGGAATTGGAGCGCAAGGACCAGGATGATGCTGGCGGCCGGCTGGGTCTTGGCGAGCAGCGCGACGCCGATTGCCAGGGGCAGGAAGAAATACGTCCCGAAACGCTCCAGGTCGGTGCCGCCCAGGACAGCCAGCAACAGGACGAGGCCCGTGTAAGCGAGGAGGAAATACGCTTGTTCCCTGGTGACGGCCTGGAGCGCGCTTTCCAGGCGGCGCGGGCGGTAAAGGATGATGCAGGGCAGGAAATAGGCCAGGACGATGTAGAGCAGGTTGAGGTCGCGCTGCCAGAGCGAGAGCAGGTAGAGCGCTTCGCCGATCCCCGCCAGGGAGAGATGAACGTCCTGTGCATCGCCCATGACCGGGATGAGCAGCCTGGGCAAGCCAATTGCCAGGGATAGTCCCAGCAGCGAGGCAAGCAGGGCGCGCTGCGACGCTTTCCATCCTTGCGCGCGTATCCTTGCAAACAGCCAGGCCAGCAGCGGCACGACCGTGAATTCGCGGAATTGCAGTCCGAGCATGGTCGTGACCAGCAAGGCAAGGAATTGTCCTTTGAAAGCAAAATATGCGCCCAGCAGGATGATGGCGTAGGCCAGGATGTCGGGGCGGTATACATCGAAGAGCGGATATTTCAGGTTGTAAAGGGAAAAGGCGACCGTCAACATGCCCGCGTAAGCGCCTTTTTCGGATTTCACCAGCCAGCGGGTGAGGAAGAAAACGCCTGCCAGTTGCCCGATCGCGCCCAGGTATACCAACAATTTGAAACTCTTGTAAGTGGACAGGGTTGTGAGATGGCTGATCCCACCCGCCAGGAACGGCGCAGCGTAGCGGTAGACGAAAGGCGCCAGCCGGAACTCGCGGTCGAAGCCGTGTTCGGCCAGGCCGATGTACAGGTTCGAGTCGTACAGCCGTTTGGCTGTGACGTTGTTGGTCAGGGCGTCCAGCAGCAATACCAGCGCCAGGCTGACAATGAACGGGAAGACGTACCGCCGGAGGAACGGGAGTGGGTGCATCCTACGGGATGTGTTCGACCGCCAGGCGCGTCAGCACCTGCGCAACGGTCATGACCTGACGTAAGATTGCAGCGCAGCCAGGAAGGCCTTGTGGACATGCTCGGCTGGGATGGTCGTCCCGCCATAGGTCAATGCGCGCGTGGCGCAGGCGTCCGCAGCCACCAGCACCTGGAAGCCCAGGTCGGCGGCGGCGCGCGCGGTAGCGTCCACGCACATGTGGGTCATCATGCCGGCGACGATGACGCGCTCGAGTTTTTTCAAGAAATCTTCAAACACAGATAGACGACCAGCATTGGCGTTATCTTCCTCGGGCGGCGTCTTCTCACCCGCAGCGGGACGGCTTTGGTCGCCGACGGTCTGCATGTCTTTCTCAGGCACGATGCCGGCCTCGTCCATCACGCTTTTGTGAACGTAGATGCGGGCATGGGTGCGCACGGCGAGCGCGATGGCGTCGGAAGGCCGCGAGTCGATGTTGATTTCCCGGCCGTTGATCTCGGCAACGATGTTGCCAAAGAAGATTTCTTCACGCAGGGCGACAATTTCTACGCGTTTGATGCGGGCATTGAACATGCCAAACACGTTCTTGAGCAGGTCATGGGTGAGCGGGCGCACCATTTCGATTTCTTGCAAGGCGACGGTAATGGCCTCAGCCTCGTAAGGCCCAACCCAAATGGGGATGAAACGCTCGGCGTTCAATTGCCGCAAGACGACGACTCGCTGCGGCGACATCAGGCTGACGCGGACACTATCTATGACGACTTCAATCATATCGGACATGGCATCTCCAGGGGAGTTAATTCTAACACAATCGCGTCTTGCCAGACGTTTTTTTGAAGGTATTTTTATCTATCTTGACAATGTCACATTAAACATTTCACCCCGGCCCTCTCTCGGCGGGAGAGGGGGCAAATCACTTGAATTTTCGCGTTATTCCCTCTCCCTTTGGTGGTCGAGCTTGTCAAGACCTGGGAGAGGGTTAGGGTGAGGGCCAATTCTACGGAAAAAGCCTTCTGCTTACCAGAATTTGCCCAAAGAGGGCGGCCAGGGGCGGCTACCATCAGGCCAGAGCAAGGCTGGCGCTCATGTTACCTCGCCGCCCGGTCGGTGATCTCCAGCGCTTTGTCCAACACATCCATGCCTTCTTGCAACTGCGCCTCCGTAATGATGAGCGGCGGAATGATCAACACTGTATGCCAATGCGTGTACAGGAACAGACCATGATCGAGGCAATACTTCCGCAAAGCCGTCATCTCTGGCGATGAACCGTTCCAAGGCGCCATCGGCTCTTTTGTCGTCCTATCTTTGACCAATTCCAGGATGCCAAACAACCCAATGTTGCGGACTTCGCCAACCGACGGGTGACTCTCGCCCAGGTCAGACAACATGCGCTTCAACACCGGACCCATGGCTGCCGCATGCTCGACGATTTTATCCTGCCTCATGACCTCGATGTTTGCCACCGCCGCCGCCAGCGAGACCGGATGTGAAGTATACGTCAGTCCAGACTCGAAAACGCGCTCATCGAAAGCAGCAGCGACCTCCGGCTTCATGGCGACCGCGCCCAACGGTGCGTAGGCCGAAGTCAGGCCTTTCGCCATGGTCATAATGTCTGGCGTCACGTCCCAATGTTCCACCGCAAACCACTTACCGGTGCGGCCAAAGCCAGACATGACTTCATCGGCAATCATGACGATGCCATACTTGTCGCACAAAGCGCGCACCCCTTTCAGGTAGCCTTCTGGCGGGATGATGATGCCGTTGGTGCCGGTGACCGATTCCATCAGAATAGCGGCGATGGTTTCTGGCCCCTCGTATTGAATGATTTCTTCGAGGTGATGGAGATAGTCCTGGGCAAACTCGGCTTCGGAAATGTCGGGGTTGGTACGGTGAAACGTGGAGCGATAACGGTAGGGGTCGAGAAAATGAACGACGCCCGGCATGGTCAGCGGCTCCCACATGTGGCGGCGCGGGTCTCCGGTGGCGGCCATGGCGCCCATCGTAGCGCCGTGATAGGAACGATAGCGCGTGAGAATCTTATACCGCCCCGTATAGCCGCGCGCCAGTTTGATGGCGTTCTCGTTGGCATCAGCCCCGCCCAGCGTAAACAAGATTTTGGTCAAGGCCTGATGGGGGGTGACTTCGGCCACAGCCTTACTGGCCAGGGCGCGAATTTTGGTGGTCATCCCCGGCGCAGCATAGGGCAGTTCGGCAGCCTGTTGCTGCATGGCGCGGATGATGGTCTGGTTGCCATGGCCGATATTGACGCACATGGTCATCGAGTTGAAGTCCAGGTAGCGCTTACCGTTCACGTCCCAAAAATAGACGCCTTCGGCGCGCGTCACCGCGATAGGGTTCACCTTGGCCTGCGCCGACCAGGTATAGAAAACGTGTTCTTTGGAAAGAGGGAGAATTTGCTCGTTGGGGAGATCGAACATAAAACCTCGGCTGATAGAGATTGGAAGAGATGAGAACATTATAATCCAGCCTTCTCCTGGCTCATGAACCTCCGTTTGTGTGCATGCAAAGGTTGTAGCCGCAGGCTGCAACATCTCTGGATTTTATGTAATTGCCCTCCCCAGGGCTTTTCAATGTATCGCCAACCTTCGGTCGGCACTACCAGGCAGAGCCTGGCAGTGCGATTTGCGGGCATACATTAAAAGCCCTGCGCCCTCCCCCAAACCGCTTATCATCGCCGAAAGAGGCCGCGTCAGGAGAGGGCCAGGGTGAGGGTAGAGTGCAATCGCCAGTTAGTCGCTCACATAGAGGGCAAACACGCTTTCAAATTCTTCTTGAGAAACATACCCCACCCATTTTTGCAACACAGCGCCCTGACCGTCCAGCAAGTAAAACTCTGGCTGATATCGGAAACCAAGCGCGCGCTGAAAATCTTGCGTGCGGCTGTCATCCGCATCAAGGTAAATGAACTGAATTTTGCCGGCATATTGCGCTTCTAGCCCATGCACCATGGGCGCCATCGAGCGGCAAGTGCCTCAAGTAAAGCGGAAGAACTCGACCAATTGCAATCCGCCGGATGCCAAACGGACGGAAGCGGGATCGGTGGCTTCCAAGTTGGGACCGCGCGAGGTAGCCGCCGCTTGGGGAAGAGACGCCGGCGCTTCAGAAACGACCGATGGGGCTGCTTCCGTTATGGCAGGCGAATTCATCGTCTGAGAGGCCGCCGGCGCCACGGCGGGGGAAGCGGTAGTAGCCGGGGCGCAAGACACAAGCGCAATCGCGGCCAACAAGGACAAAGTCAGAATGGGGAAGCGGGGGGCCATCATCTCTCCTTATACAATCAGTCATATCGAGACCCTAAGATCTCCTAAACGCTTTTAGAGTCTACGCGATGGGAGGCAGTTGTAAATTAAGATAATTCTGGTTGTCAATATCTTACATAAAAAAGCAGTATTTTGACGTTTCATCTAACCTGCGCTATACTAAGAATAACGTCAACAAGTCTTTCCTGGAGGAAAAATGGCTGACTTCAAACTCACCTATGCAACTATGTTTAACCCGCCCGAAGAACTGCACACGGGCTTTGATAAAGCGGTCGAAAGGTTGAAAAAAAACCTGGGCAAAGAACATGCTATGTTCATCAACGGCAAAGACGTGTTTGCCGACGAAAAATTCGACGACTACTCGCCGATCAACACAGATTGGAAACTGGCAGTGATGCAAAAAGGGAATGCCTCGCACGCACATCAAGCACTGGCTGCGGCGCGTGCGGCTTTCCCCAAATGGAGCCGCACGCCCTGGCAAGAGCGCGTCAAACTGGTGCGCAAGGCCGCTTCGATAATCGAGGAACGCATCTTTGAATTGGGCGCCGCCATGTCGCTGGAAGTAGGAAAGAATCGCATGGAAGCGCTGGGCGACGTGCAAGAAACCGCCGACCTGATGTACTACTCGGCGCTAATGATGGAACAAAACGACGGTTTCATCAAAGAGATGGGCAAAGACCCGCTGGTGGGCTACGAAGCCCGCAACATCTCGGTACTGCGGCCTTATGGCGTGTGGCTGGTGGTCTCGCCGTTCAATTTCCCCTTTGCGCTGACCGGCGGCCCAACCGGCGCTGCGCTGGTAGCCGGCAACACAATAGTCATCAAACCTGCCACCGACACCGCCTGGATCGTGCGCCTGTATGCCGAGTGCTTGCGAGATGCTGGCTTCCCAGATGGAGTGGTCAACTTCGTCACCGGGCCCGGCTCCACGCTAGGGCAGGCGTTGGTAGACAGCCCCGAGGTAGACGGCGTGACCTTCACCGGCTCGTTTGACGTGGGTATGAAGATGTTCCGCACTTTCGCCAACCGCGATTACGTCCGCCCGGTGGTGCTGGAATTGGGCGGCAAGAATCCGGCCATCGTATCGAAGAACGCCGATCTGGAACGCGCTGCCATTGGCATCGTCCGTTCGGCATTTGGCTTGCAAGGGCAAAAATGCTCGGCAGCCTCGCGCGTGTTGGCCGAAGAGCCAATTTACGAGGCCCTGGTGGCCCGTTTGAAAGAATTGACCGACAAACTGGTCATTGGCGATCCAACCGAGCGCAACACCTACCTTGGCCCGGTCATCAACGCCAATTCCTACCAAGACTTCCAAAACTACTGCAAAGAGATTGCCGAAGGCGGCGGCCAATTTCTGACCGGCGGCAAGGTCAAGACAGGCGGGCTGTTCGACAAGGGTTATTACTGCGAACCGACCTTCGTCACCGGCCTGCCCTACGAACACCGTCTATGGCAGCACGAGATGTTCGTACCCATTACGACCATCGGCAAAGTCAAAAATCTGGATGAGGCAATGAAGATTGCCAACAACGTCAAGTATGGCCTAACAGCCGGTTTCTATGGCAGCGAAGAGGAAGCCGAATGGTTCTTCGACAACATCGAAGCGGGCGTCACGTATGCTAACCGTCCGCAGGGCGCCACCACCGGCGCCTGGCCTGGCTTCCAACCTTTTGGCGGCTGGAAGGGTTCTGGCGCAAGCGGCAAGAACGGCGGCGGCTACTATTACGTCCAGCTCTACATGCATGAGCAAATTCGCACGCTCATCAAGTAAAGAGAGAAGCAGAACATCCTGCGCCTCGATCTTGTGATAGACTATCAAGCCCCTTTCATCAAGCGGGAAAGGGGCTTTTCATCTTCGGCTCTCTGGCAATCGCTGTAACACTCGGTTGGATTTGCCAATCTAACCGCTGTCTCAACAGCACAAGCCAGCACTCCGCTTGTACTCTTCTGAGATTGAGCAATGCCCATCGGGGCGCTTGCCCTCGTCGGCGAAATCACGGTCCTTGCCGGCTCGATCAACCCTGCGCAAGGCATCCCTTCATCCTGCGTCTCATGTAAAAATCCCACCGTCGAGATATTACCCCGGCCTGACATAAATCGGATTGCTGAAAATCCAGCCAACCCGCCTGCCCAAGTAACGAGTATAGGCTTCTATGCGATAGATGCCCGGCTCGGTAACAATATGGGCGCAAGCCTGCTGACGTCTCCAGGCTTTGACCATTTTCCCATCTTTGAGCAAGCGGCATTCTGCTGGGCCAGGAAAGCGCGCTTGCAGCGTTACGCCGCCCTCTGCCGAAATTTCCTCGCCCATTATGGCGGCCTTCTCACGCCCCTGCGCAGTAAAGCGAAAACCGCGCGTGGAGGCGGGCAAGTCGTATCCCACAAAGCAGCGCCCGGCAGCCAAGGCCTCGTAGATGGCTTTGCGATCTATCACAGCGTCGCCTGTGAGCGGCTGAGAAAGGAACAGATGAGTGTTGACAGCCTTGAAATGGAATTCATAAGGAAAAACCACGCGCGAGAGCGGGCCCAATCGAAGATGTAGAGCATGCGCATCCGAGCCACCAATAGCAACCACGCGCTTGCCCTCTAGTAACAGCTCATCCCATTTGAGCAAGGTCAACAGGCTAGGGCCTTGTCCGATGAAATGCGGAAAATAGGCATAGAAAACGCCATGCAATTTACTCTTCAGGTACACCTTGAACTCACTGAATCCATTCCACAATTCCAGGCCGGTATACCCCTGCGCATCCCAGGCTTCCCAGGTAATGTCCAATTGGTCGAAAGCCGCTGCCGCCGGGTCGTGCGGATGCGCCAGAAAGGACAGGCCGCCGGCTTCACGGACTGCATCTATAAGGCGTTGGGGGCTCTCTGCCAGGGTAGCCAGGTCACGCTGAGTATCGAAAACGAGCAGGTGATTTTTTTGTGGGTTACGCGCCTGATCGTGAACCTCCTGTCCAACCAGGAGCAACACACGGCTGGAGCCGCTGCGGTAGTATCCCTCTACACCCGACACCAGCACATTGTGGTCTGTCACAATGACAGCATCCAGTCCAGCCTTCATGGCAGCCTGGGCAATTTCTTTGTGGGTTCCGCTGCCGTCAGAGTAGCGAGTATGCATGTGTAAATTGACGACAATTTCGTGCATATCACCTCAGCGTTGACGATTTCCCTTTAGGGCAGGTATAATTCCTCCCGCTTACTTATAGGAGGCTCATACATGGAAAAATTTTTGGACATCGCCTTAATTATAACCTCGGTGGCTTTGATTGCCAGCGTTATCCTTCAGAGCAAAGGCGCCGGCTTGGGCGGGTTGAGCGGCTCAGACGCCGGCAGCGTGTTCACCGCACGGCGAGGCATCGAACGCACCTTGTTTTGGGTGACCATTATCCTAAGCGCGATTTTCTTTGCGCTGGCCATTGCGTCTGTGTTGCTTGGGCGCTAAGGTCAGCCTGCACCGGGGAAGGCCGCTTCCGGCTTCGGCTTCTGCTGTAACCGGCAAGGCCTTTCTTTTTTGCCTATGAAACAATTGCGCTGGCAAATCTTGATGGTCATTGCGACCCTTGCAGTGGTAGGGGCGCTGCTGATCACCCAACAACCCGTAGGGCCGGTGCAAGTGCTTCCTCAACCTGCCACCGGTGGAGTATATTCCGAGGGGTTGGTAGGCTCGTTGGGGCGTTTGAATCCGCTCCTGGATTGGAACAACCCGGCCGACCGTGATGTGGACCGCTTGCTCTTCAGCGGGTTGATTCGCTTCGATGAGCGCGGGCTGCCACAGCCAGACCTGGCCGAATCATGGGGAGTGAACGCCGAAGGGACGATTTACAACTTTACCATACGCCCAAACGCTGTCTGGCATGACGGACAAGCGGTGACCAGCGATGATGTCATTTTTACCATTGAATTGCTCAAGAGCAATGGCTCGCTTTACCCTCAGGATATCAAGGATTTGTGGGCCAACGTTGAGGTCCGCAAATTGAACGACAAGAACTTGAAATTTACTCTACCAGAACCGTTTGCGCCGTTCCTGGATTACCTGACTGTGGGCATCCTGCCCAAACATATCCTGGAAACAACACCGCCAGAAGGGCTGGTGAGCGCTGAATTCAACATCCAACCCATTGGCAGCGGGCCGTACAAATTCGACCACTTGATTTTGAGCGGCGGGCAGATTAGCGGCGTGGTATTGACGGCGTTCGATGCCTATTATGGAAAACCGCCTTTCATCCCTCAAGTTGTATTTCGGTATTATCCTTCTGCAGCGGCAGCGCTGGATGCTTACGAACAGGGCGAGGTGCTAGGCATCAGCCGCATCTCAGCCGATGTACTCCAACGAGCGTTAGCCATACCTAACCTGTCGGTGTATACCAGCCGCCTGCCGCAAATTAGCATGGTACTGCTGAACTTGAACAACCCCGAAGCGCCATTCCTGCAAAATGCACAAGTGCGGCGGGCGCTGCTTTTGGCGTTGAACCGTCAACGCATGATTTCCACCCTCTTGCAAGGGCAGGCTATTGTAGCGCACGGGCCCATTTTGCCCGGCTCTTGGGCGTATTACGACGGCGTCGAACACCTGGAATATGACCCGGAAACAGCTATCCGCCTGTTGAAAGCCGAAGGTTATGTCATTCCTGCAGAGGGAGGCGCCGTGCGCGCCAAAGAAGGCCAGGCGCTGACGTTTACGATGCTACACCCAGACGATGAATTGCATTCGCAGATTGCCCAAACCCTGCAAGCCAGTTGGGCGGCAATTGGCGTACAAGTCAATTTACAAGCCGTGCCGTATGACCGCATTGCCTTCGACTACCTGGGCCCGCGCACATATCAGGCCGCGTTGGTAGACTTGAATCTGGCCCGCACCCCCGACCCTGACCCTTATCCATTCTGGCATCAGGCGGAGGCGACCGGCGGCCAAAATTACGCCCAGTGGGACAACCGCACCGCCAGCGAATACCTGGAGCAGGCGCGCGTCAACACGGACTTCGGCGTGCGCACACGCCTGTACCGCAATTTTCAAGTCGTTTTTGCCAAAGAACTGCCCTCTCTGCCGTTGTATTCACCGGTCTATTCTTTTGCTGTAGATGCGCAAGTGTTGGGCGTTCAGGTGCCGCCATTGTATGACATCAGTGACCGTTTTTCGGTCATCACGAACTGGTATCTGGTAACGCGCCGTTCGTTGGAAAACGCGCCGCAAGAAACGGCCACGCCTTGAGAAGGGTTTCAACGTGACGGATGTCGAAAACGATTGGGCCTTTCTGGAGGCGGGTATTCCTGAATTGGAGAATTACCTGCTTTCCAATGAATTATATTGGCCGCTCTCGGCGCGCGGGACGAGCCTGCCGCGCCTGACGATCGGCGGTTTGCTCTTGTCTCTAGCCCGCCTGGAGGCAGCCGGTCAAGGCAATCTTGCTTTGCGGGCGCGGATGGACGGAATCCGCTCGAGATGGCGGGTGGCTTGGGAAACGAGAGCAGGCCGCGAGTTCCGGGCCAGATGCGGATTGTGGCAAGCCTATCTCGGCGATTATCGTCACAATCCCGAACAACATGCAGACGCCTATCCGCAGGAGGTCCGCTATCGCGTAATGCTGCACCTGCTGAGGGGAGAATTGTCTGCGCCGCCGCCTGAACAGGAACTCATCGTCCAATTGGACAACCTTGTACGGGCAAATTGGAGCCCGGGCGGTTTCGTGTGGGAGGCCAAATTACAGGCTGGTTTTCCACGCGAAACCTATTGGTACTTATATGGAAAGTTGAAAGGTTAGCAAAAGAACATGACAGATACACGCCAAAAAACGCTCGATTACGCCAGGCAACATCACGAGCAGTTCCTGGCAGATTTGAAGAGCCTCATCGCCATCCCTTCGGTTTCGATGCAGGATGAACACAGAGCCGATATGCAGCGCGCAGCCGAATGGCTGGCGGCCAAACTACAAGCGCTGGGGATGGAAAAAGTCCAAGTTCTGCCCACTGCAAAGCATCCTGTGGTGTTTGGTGAATGGCTGGGCGCTGGCAAGGGCGCACCAACGCTGTTGATTTATGGGCATTACGATGTCCAACCTGTAGACCCACTCGATTTGTGGAAAACCCAGCCTTACGAGGCGGTGCAACAAGGCGACCTGTTGTTTGGACGCGGCGCCTCGGACATGAAGGGACAGGTGATTGCGACGGTGGCCGCCGTGGAATCGCTTGTCCGTACTTCTGGACTGCCCGTCAATGTCAAATGGCTGATCGAGGGGGAGGAGGAGATGGGCTCTCCCAGCATGGCAACTTTCTTGCCGGCGCATCAGGACCTGCTGGCAGCCGATTTCTGCCTGAACCCAGACGCCGGCATGATTGCCATGGATAAGCCTACCATTACCTATGGCTTGCGCGGCCTGGCCTATTTTGAGGTCCACGTATGGGGGCCCAATCACGATCTGCATTCAGGCCTATACGGCGGAACGGTGCATAACCCGGCTCAGGCGCTCATCGAACTGATTGCAGAAATGCACGACGCACAAGGCCGCGTGACCCTGCCCGGCTTCTACGATGCCGTTCGGCCAATCGGGGCAGAAGAACATGCCGAGATGACGAAACTGCCGATGGACGAGGCGTTCTACAAGGCGCAGACAGGCGTCCCTGCCTTGTGGGGCGAGCCAGAGTACCTGCCGGTGGAACGCACAGGCGCGCGTCCCACGCTGGAAGTCAACGGCTTTCTTTCTGGTTATACAGGCGAAGGCTCGAAAACTGTATTGCCTGCCAGAGCAATGGCAAAACTATCCTGCCGGTTGGTGCCTGACCAGGATGCACACGAGGTGCACCGTCAACTGCTCCGTTACATGGAAGAGAAGGCGCCCAAAACAATACACTGGGAGGTTAAACTACTCAATGCCGGGCCATCTGCCATCACCAACCGCAACTTGCCGGCCGTCCAAGCCATGGCCAAGGCCATGCAAGCGGTTTGGGGGGCGCAGCCCTTGTTCAAGCGCGAGGGCGGCTCCATTCCCATCGTGGCTTTGTTGCAAAGAAATCTAGGCGCCGAGTCCATTTTGTGCGGCGCCGGCCTGCCCGAAGACAACGTTCACGCGCCCAACGAACGCCTGCATTTGCCCACCTGGTACAAAGCCATTGAAGCATACATCCACTTCTTCTACAACTTGGCATAGAGGCAGGCGTAAAGCCTGCCTCGTTTTCACATTCAGGTCTATCAGGACATTATAGGTTATGGAAGACAGAATCATCACGTATGGCGGTCAGGCGGTCATCGAAGGAGTATTGATGCGCGGTAAAAAGGCCATGGCGATTGCCATGCGCGCCCCCAATGGAGAGATTGTCACCCACCAGGAAACGTTATCAGGCATCTACCGCTCCGCCATCACAAAGATTCCCTTCCTGCGCGGCATTCTCCTGCTATGGGATGCGCTGGGACTGGGAATGCGCGCCCTGACCATATCGGCCAACATCCAAAGCGGCCAAGACGAGAAATTGGAAGGCGCGGCTCTCTATCTGACCCTGGGATTGTCTCTGACCATCGGCATTGGCCTGTTCTTCTTGCTGCCGGCAGGCATCGGCAGTTTGGCCGAATCCTTGCTGGGGTGGAACGTGTGGTGGAATAATCTTTTAGAGGGGGTAGTGCGTTTACTGTTGTTGGTGGGGTATATTTGGGCGATTGGTTTCATCCCCGATATCAAACGGGTATTTGCCTATCATGGCGCCGAGCATAAGACCATCAACGCCTATGAAGCCGGGGCAGAATTGACGCCCGAATCAGTCGCTCGTTTCCCGCTCGAACACGCCCGCTGCGGCACGGCTTTCTTGCTGACGTTGGTTTTGCTTTCAATCCTGGTCTTCACCGTCTTAGGGCCTTTGCCCATTTTCTGGCGCTTGGCCAGCCGCGTGCTGCTGATCCCTGTCCTGGCAGGTATGGCGGTAGAATACATCCGTTGGACGGCCAATCACCTGGATTCACGCCTCGTCCGTTGGCTCATCAAACCCAACCTGGCGCTGCAATCTCTCACGACACGCGAACCCAGCCTAGACATGCTGGAGGTTGCCATCCGCTCATTCCAGACGATGCGCCAGGCCGAGGAAACACAGCCAGCCGAACTTACAACAAACATGGTCTCGTCTTAAAAGCGCGCAACCGGCCAAGTCTGGCGCAGGCTTTGGTACAAAATATTGGAGTATAATTACTTGCACGCGCCCCCGTAGCTCAATGGACAGAGTGCCTGACTTCGAATCAGTAGGTTGTGGGTTCGAATCCCGCCGGGGGCGCCTTCGTATTATGAGCCAGGAAAGCGACCAAAAATTAATACGCATTCTACTGAGCCGCCTGGAGCGCATCTCGGTTGATTCTCACTGGGCGCATCGCGCCAGCGGAGTACGCGGCTCGTTGGTTTGCACATTGGAAAAACTGGAACGGAACATTCCTGTCTCACACTCCGATTTGAAGCCATTGCTAAAGCAAGGCTTCTTTGTTTTGGAACAGGCCGCAAGAGAGAAAATGCGTAACGAATGCAATTTTGCTTCCATAACTTTTGAGTTTCCGGCTGAAACGAATGAACACAACTGACTATCTACTTCAGAATGCGGCAAACGACGACATCGCGATTATTACTCCCAAACAGGAATATACTTACCAGGACTTAAGAAAGGCAACAAGCAAGGTACTAAGCGCATTTCACTCTTTAGGGTTGGCTGTTGGCGAGCGAGTAGGTATTTGGGGCAACAATTCCCTGTTCTGGATAGCCAGTTATCTGGCAGCCATGAAATTTGGCGCCATCGCCGTCCCTCTTGGGACCAAATTGCCAGAACATGCTGTTGCCAGTCAAATTCAAGCAACAAACTGTAAGATTTTATGCATTGAAAAAGGACTGCAGAAAAAACATACAGGTCTGTTTCATGCCTCTCTGCAATCAATCAACGAAGACGCTTTGACGCAAACCTGGCCCTCCTGGCCCACCCCTACTGCCGAATTCAATGAAAACCAGGATGCCGTCTGGATGCTGACATCTGGCACCACTGCCAAACCCAGAATCGTCAGAATCACCCACCTCAATATTCAAGCCAATACCGACTCAATCATCCAATATTTGGAGTTAAGTCGCGTTGATAGAATGATGGTTGTTCTACCTTTTTATTATTGTTATGGCACTTCACTGCTTCACACCCATTTGAGAGTCGGGGCATCGCTTGTGCTAGGCGATACGCTGGGTTTTCCAGAAAAAGTGTTGGACTTGATGGAAGAAAAAGCCTGTACCGGATTTGCAGGCGTTCCAACCACTTTTCAAATGTATTTGCGCAATTCTACGTTTCCTAAACGCGCCCTGCCCAGCCTGAAAAAAATCCAGCAAGCCGGGGGAAAACTACCCAATGTGCTCATCGAGGAACTCATCAAGTGCCGTCCATCATCGAAAATATACATTATGTATGGACAGACAGAAGCCACTGCCCGTCTGTCTTACCTGCCGCCTGAACTTTTAAGCGACAAACTTGGCTCTATTGGGCGCGGCATTCCGGGAGTAGTTTTGAAAGTATTAAACGATGAAGGAAAGGAAGTAAAAGCAGGGGGATTGGGAGAAATTGTTGCCTTTGGGAAAAATGTCTCGCCAGGCTACGTGAATGAGCCTGAAATCAACGCGGAAAAATTCGTCAACGGTTGGCTGCGGACTGGAGATATAGCCACCGTTGATGATGAAGGTTATATTTACATCGTTGATCGTAAGAGCGATTTCATCAAATCATACGGGCATCGTGTGAGCAGCCAGGAAGTCGAGGCCTGTATATTAGAAATAAAAGATGTCATAGCAACCGCAGTGATTGGCGTGCCAGAACCATTGCACGGAGAAGCCATTCGGGCATTTGTAGTTTTACGGCCAAATACGCTTGTCAATGAAAGCATCATCATAAATCATTGTATGCAGCGTTTAGCGCGTCACAAGATTCCTAAAGAAATTGTTTTTGTCAAAAGCCTGCCGATGAACCAGCATGGAAAGGTAGTCAAATCGGAATTGAAAAAACTGGAGGTCTCAAAATGACCGAAGAGCAAACAAATGCGCCCAAGCAGCCTGTGCGCCTGGTATTCATTCACCATTCCAGCGGTGAAAATTGGCTAGCAGATGACAACGGAGGCTTGGGAATCGCATTAGAAAAGAACAACTACTTTGTCAGCGATACGAATTACAATTGGGGACCCAATCGCGTGGGCAACCGTACCGATATTGGTCACTGGTGGGAATGGTTTTGCGACCCCCAACAAAGCCCAAAGATATTGAAAGCCCTTTTCGAGGAAAGCGGACAAAATGCGCCTTATTCACGCACGTCCCCTCCACCATCAGGTGAGAATGAAATCATTCTCTTCAAGTCCTGCTTTCCCAATTCACATCTTCGGGGCGATCCTTCAGCGCCGGTGCCAAAATTTCAACAAAACCCCATACGCGGCCAAAAAGCGGCTCGCGTTCCACCCGATTCAAAAAGCTCTTTGCGCTATCTCATTTACGTTCTAAAATTCACACTCAAGTTTTTGATAGGTAAAGGGAAAAACGAATTCGCATACACCGTTGCCAATGCCAAAGGGATGTATCTCGAATTGCTGAATTGTTTCCAAAAACATCCCGACAAATTGTTCGTGGCGATTACTGCCCCCCCATTGTTATATTCCACAACGGCAACCAACGCTCGCGCATTCAATCAATGGTTGGTACACGACTGGTTGAAAGATTACCCCTTGAAAAATGTAGCGGTCTTCGATTATTTCAATGTCTTGACGACCAACGGGGGAAAACCTGATGTAAATGACCTCGGACAAACAACCGGTAATCATCACCGCTGGTGGAATGGAGCGATTCAACATCAAGCAGACATGCGCTTCAACTTGCTTGCTTATCCGACCCAAGATCATCACGCCAATAGCGCAGGCAATCAAAAAGCAACCGCAGAATTCGTGCCTTTACTCAACATGTTCTATTGGCGATGGAAACATTCATTCTAAATTATAAACAGAACCAGCGTGTCAAAGGTCCGGTTTAGGTTAAGTCAGAGAGAGGGGGTTGGTACGCAAATATTCTGTAGTGCGTTTTTTCTGCGTCAAATCTGCAATGACTCTGTCAACTTGCTCCTCGGTCAAGTCAAGGTCTTGCGCAATAGCAAGCGCCGACATGTTGCGTTCCATGCCGAGCCATATCTTATCGAGCAAGTCAAACGGTACGCGAAAGTAAAACTCTTCTTGAGTGCTTCCCGCGCTATAAGTATCTGTGGTTGGCGTCCGAGCAATAATTTCCTGTGGAATGTCGAGAAAACGCGCCAATTGATATACCTGTGATTTATAGAGATGACGAATAGGCTGCAAGTCAGCGCCTCCATCTCCATATTTCACAAAAAAACCCTGATCATGTTCATTCTTGTTGGCTGTGCCTATCACTGCGTAATTCCGCTTTTCGGCATGAAAATATAAGCTCAACATGCGCGTCCTCTGTTTCATGTTGGAGGCCGCTACAACTTCAAGGTATGCGCGGGGAGGCAATAATTTCCGTTGTTCTGGCTGGCCATCCCTTCTCAACACTAGAGAAAATACATTTAACGCCGGTTTATCCAACAAATCGCCAGGCAAGACCAATTTGACTTTGTCCTGATTTGCATCATAGTCAGGATAAACATCACGAATAGCATCGGCCAAATGGTCATAGCAACCCAGCGCTTGCAAAGCAGGCGTAATATCGTTAACAACAAATTCCACTTGATACTTTGAAGCAACTTTGGCAGCAAGCAATTGGCTTTCAGGGCTGGAATCTTTCTCTGGCATGAATAATGCAGTGACCTTGTCTGCCCCCAACGCCCGTACCGTCAAGGCTAAGGTCACTGCTGAGTCAATGCCGCCGCTCACTCCAACGACTCCCCCTCTTCTCTTAAACTCCTGAAAGACATATTTCCTAATCCAGTTAGAAATACGCAAGGTTTCCTCTGCCGCTGAAATTCTCATCGCATCGGCTAATATAGACATTATGTCCTCCAATCAAAATGCAATAACTGAGTCGAAAGTATTCCGGCCAACGCCATTTCCTCGGTCTCACTGACGCGGGGGCTGCGTTGACATTTCGCGGTCAGGGTTTCCACTGCGGCAAGGTCGAAATAGCCCGCCTCTCCCAATTTTCTTGGCGACAGATACTCGCTTACGTATTCCAGACTGTCATTGCCAAAGAAAACAGACCGTATTGGAGCGCGATAAGGATGCTTGTAACGATTGAGCGTTTCGGCAGGCAGTAGTCCCCTCATGGCGCGCTTTAAGACGGCTTTCTCGCGCAACCCATACATTTTGTAATGTGCAGGTAGGCCAATCGAATAGTCAACAATTCGTGGGTCCAGGAACGGATAGCGCCCCTCCACGGAATGCGCCATACCCATCCGATCTCCCTGCGACGAAAGCAAATATTCAGAAAGAAATATCGTGATTTCCAAGAATTGGGCCTGGGCAAAAGCATCCCAATTTTTGAATTCAGCAGGAAGAACATGGGTCAATTCATCTAAAGGCTCGTACCCTTTGATCTCCTCTCGAAATGCTGGCGAAAAGAAGCGCCAGCAGCGCGCCGTATTCTGCCACCGTAACTGGTGCGAGTAGAACGGCCCCATTGTTTCAGAAAGATTTTGGCCAAAGAATATCCTTAGATAAGCATCTCCCCCATCCTTCATTGTGCTCATGTAAGGGTACAGGCGCTGCAATAAAAGGGGACGCAATTTAGAAGCAGGTTGACGCGCCCAAAAACGCCGAATTTTCATCTCTTTGAAAATATCATAGCCACCCAACAGTTCGTCTGCGCCTTCGCCGGTCAATACAACCTTAAAACCGTGGTCATGCACCAATCTCGAAAGCAAAAACATGGGAATGGGTGCAGTGCGCATCAGCGGCATCTCACAATACCGCACGGCATCAGGAAAAGCATCGCCAATATCCTTGAAAGTGCACCGAACAGTATCATTATCAACTTGAAGATATTCATTGATGCAAGTTTGATAACGCGATTCATCGAAGGCTTGCTCACTAAATGCTATACTGAATGTTTTCAATCGCGTCTCGGTATGTTTGCTAGCCAAAACGGTTATGGCGGAGGAATCCAAGCCTCCACTAAGGTACGTTCCAACCGGAACATCCGAACGTAAACGCAAACGAATTGCATCATCTAAGAGCCAACGAAGGTGATCGGCAGCCTCATCCAGCGATTTTGGAGTATCTAATTTCGGCCCCATATCCAAACGCCAATACGCTCGAACGCTCACATTTCCATCTTGTATAACTGCATAATGACCTGGAGGAATGCTCAAAATATTGCGAAAGCCCGAGCGTGGACTAAGAGTTGTCCAAAAAGTAAAAACTTGAGCCAGAGAAATGGGATCAATCTCTGCCTTGATGCCAGGGTGAGCAAATAAAGCCTTGGCTTCAGAACCAAAGATAAGAAAAGAATCCTGGATAGAGTAATAGATTGGGCACACACCCACTCTGTCGCGCGCCAATATCAGCCTATGTTGTCGCTGATCCCACAAAGCAATCGCATATTGCCCATTTAACCGAAGAAACCAATCCTCCTCATTTTCTTCATACAAGTGGATTAAGACTTCTGTATCACTGTGAGTACGAAAGACATGACCTTTAGCAATCAACTCTGAACGCAGTTCAAGGTAATTATAAATTTCGCCGTTGAAGACAACCCAGATCGTATCATCCTCATTGCTGATGGGTTGGTGACCACCCGCGACATCAATGATCGAGAGGCGTGTACTTCCGATCCCAATCTGATCGTCCGCAAAAACCCCCCAATCATCAGGACCGCGATGGCGAATAGCATCCAACATTTGATAAATCAAATGTGATTCTATCGGTTTACCAGGCTTGAGGTTAATCCTGCCGGCTATTCCACACATATTGCTTTACTGAGAAAGTCGCTTGCTCTGAATATAGGCTACAAGACGATTTATTGAATCGAAGTTCTCTGGCAAAACTTCGGATGTATCAACCTGGACCCCAAACTGTTCTTCGACAAAGAAAATCAATTCAAGTATCCCGGTGGAATCGATAATGCCGTTGTCCAAAAAGGAATCATCATTTCCTAGTTGATCTAACTGCTCGCTTAGAATAAAATTCTCTGTCAAAAACTGGCGAATTTTGCTTTCTACTTCGGACATGTAAACCTCATTTACTCAAGATGTCTTGCACATAAGGAGCCATCAATTTTGCCATCGTGACATGACCATACGGTGTTAAATGCCCTTCCAGGTAATACATTTTCCTGCGTTCTTCCAAACTTAATTTGTGGAGATCGGGTAAAGGATCATATAAAAAGCAACCGCTTTGATTGGCTACCTCCTGAAATCGCTCTTGGTAATTTTGAGCGCTCGCCCGCTCTTTGACATAAATATAGCGAGGAAGCGGCATAATCAAAAACGGTTTGCGGCTGCTTTCGATCCATTCTAAGAAAATTGCACGCATGATCTTCCATGCAGGCGTATCACGGCTATCATATTCTGGGAATGGCTGATAGTGTATATTCTGCAATACTGCATCCTTTAATTTGACTTTTTGCAGCATATTACCCACTTTGGAAAATGTATTACCGCGGTTAATGCTTTCCCTTTCTGATTTTGGGAGGCTTTTGGGATCAATATACCCCTCTCTAAGCGGCACATTTTGCCGAATCAGTTTACCATTGACTAAATCAAAGTAAGGTCTGGCATAACATCTCTGAATATTATCTTCATCTTCAGTGATTTCGTAATGCGTAATTAACTTGCGTATCACCTCGACCGCCGGCGCATTAATAATCAAATCATGTTCAAATTGGCTGGCAATTTCTTGATAACACAAGTATTGCTGGTCTAATGCAAATCCTTCCATCGAAAAATTGTAAATTTCAACATCAGAGAGCATTTTTTCCAGCAAATCAGGAAAACGCATTTCATTAGAAACGCCATTGCCAAAAGCATTCGAATCTCCAAATATCAATATGCGTTTTCCGCATGTTTTTTTCTCGTAAAAAAAATCTCGACAACTGCGAAAACCAAAATTATTTGCCTGAAGCACATATTCTCCCCATTCTGGATGCTTCAGCACATATTTTATTTTAGGCTTCAAAGTTTTACCAAGAACAGGATGAAATTGGATGATATTCTCACTTAATAACATATCTCCTCTTCTCTTTGCTTCAGCAACAACTATTCTTCTTACTCCATTCTGTTCTGAAACTTAAGCCAAAACCCCATCACACCGTCAGAAACTTATACGCTCTATTCTACCCATACCATTTGAAAAATAAGACGTAGCCTTGACTTCTTTTGGCGCAATGGATCTGTCGTTAAGCGGGCATAGAAGCAAGTTTACATATCAACTGGAGATAATTACCAAACTCATCCTTCCATGAATATTTACCAAAAAAACTGTTTGTTGCTCTTTCAGCGAGCTCTCTCCGCAAAGCCGAATCTCTTTGCAACTTTAAGACATGTGAAGCAAATTCGTCCACGTCACCAGGGGAAAAGAAAAGTATTGCCGTCTCATCAAAAAAGGCCTCCAAAATGGGTAATCGAGAAGCAACCACAGGAACCCCCATGCTAACATACTCCAACACTTTTATCGGCATTGCAATACTCATATGAGGATCGGGCAAGGCAGTGTATATACCAACATCCGCTTTAGCAATTTCCACAGCAATCCGATCAGCAGGCACAAAAGAAACAAAATTTATATATTCAGAAACGCCTAACCTAGAGGCCAGGGCTGCAAGTTCCTCGGCATGTTGCGTATGTTTTCCAATAATTTTGAGACATATATTGGGGATTTCCTGGCACAACTTAGGCAAAGCCCTAATAGCAATATCCAGACGATAGCGAGGGGCTATCGTACCAGGAAAAATCAAGGTAAATTTATCTCTAGGTTCATTTACAATCTCCCTAAGCTTTTCGCGATCGAACAGCTGTGGGTTGGGAATATTATTGACCACCAATATTTTCTGGGCAGGTATGCCGCGTTGAAGGAGCAAATCTTTGAATAATGGATTGGCAGTAATGACCTCATCTGCCAAACTAGCCGAAATTCTCTCTTGTACCTCGAAAAATTTTACGATAGCGCTTTTGGGTCCCCGATGGTACTTGGACATAAAAACATTAGGCATCGGGTCATGGATATCCAGGATAGCCTTTGCGCCCAAAAAACGAGGCAAAAGAGCGGCAAGAATGAGCGCATCGGGCATGTTATGGATGTGCATAATATGATACCGACGCTTGAGATAAAGCACAGAAGCATAAACTATAAAGAAAAGGGTTGAGACAATATAATTGACAATATAGCCGACGCCGTTTCTATAATTTCGCGCTATGGGTATAGAATAAACTTTTATGTTCGGATGTTGATTGGAATCATCATCAGAAGATCGCGACGCGATAATGTCCACCTGAGCGCCAGCCTGCGCCAAAACGTTAGCATAACTCATCACACGAGTATCGGTATAATAAATCTGGTTTACAACCATACATACCTTTACTCTCTCCAATTTACTTGACATGGCGCTATTTTGAATGTTTCGACTCATCTCTAAAACCTTTGATGCTTAACATTACTGAGCAAATTGGGTATTTTGGGCCTATATCTGGTAATTCGAGGGAAGTATAACCGCCAAATATGGGAGCACATGGCACAACTTTGCACTGTAATATCAAGTCATTTAGACCATTTGGTGGTAAAAAGACAGAACTTCTTGCGCCGCATATAGAGAATCATGGATGACCGCCGATCGCCCAAATAAATCTTTCCCTCGCTCGAACACAAGTGATACCTTGTCTGCCAAATCGGTGATCTCACTTTTGGCAATATAGCCTCCGTTCAAGTTTTCAACCATCAGCCGCACATCTCCCACGTCCACAGAAACAACTGGCAAACCACAGGCCAAAGCCTCTCGCACCGCCAAAGGCGCACCCTCGTGCTTCGAGGTAAGAAGCATTACATCACAGGCATTCATATACTTGGCTATCGTTTTGCGTGGTTGATTAAAAACTGTCAACAAATCCACATCGTATTGGCGCTTGAGAAGTTCAACAACTTCTTGAGCCATCCAATGTCTTTTCTCAGGGCGCGCTGGATTCCATGGGAAAAGCACCAATTTCTTTTTTTGCGGCAAATTCAATTCATTACGGGCTTGATGCTTAGGATACGGCTTGAAAATAGAAGTGTTCGCCCCAAAAGGAATCACTCGAGCATCCTGACGACCCGATACCCTTTTCATTTCATCCGTCATTACAATCAACCCATTTACACAACGAGCAACCATTTTCCCAATTTTGCTGTCTTTTTTATCCAACAAATCTGAACCCAAAAAAGTTGTAATAACTGGATATCTCACCTGAAGTTTTGCCAATGCCCCCGAGTGCCCATAAAAAGCATGAACAAGGTCATAGCGCCTTGGCTGAAAAGAAAGAGCCAGAATCTTGAGCGCGCCCCACAAATAATTAATACGACGTGTGCCATCAATGAATAGAACATCCACCTGCACACCTAGCCTTTCAAGATCTTCGACCTGGTCTTTGATGCAAGGCGTGGCTCCCGGTCTCTCCTGAGTCGGGTATGTATTTGTGACCACCAAGACTTTGATATTACCTTGCATAGGTTTGAACAACAATCGCGGCCATTTCATTCATAGAGACAGATTTCATTCTTCCTGCCTCAACTTCTCGAGCAACATGCTCAAAAACATAGCGCAACTTATCAAAGTCCTTCTCGGTTCGGAATTCCCATGGATGCGCCCAGATATGCACCACCTTTTTCTGCGCCGATGCTTTTTGGATTGCATTTACAATCCTTCGCATTCGTAAAAGCGGCAAATTCCACGCATCCAGCAACAATTCCACCTGGCGGTTGAAACCAAAGATATGTTGAGTTGCGCGCAAATTAATCAAATTGCCGCTTCTAAACTCGGCCGGATCATAAATCGGCGGCGTGGTAAAGCCCAAAATATGATCCGCTGTTTTAAGAATTTTTCCAACAAAATACTTATTCCGTATTATAAGCGGCAGATGTTCCTCGCTTCGATAGGAGACAAAGCCATATTTCTCGAACAAATCAAGATGCCCAACTTTGTCCCGAGGAAAAACAACCGATCGCGCTTCTATCCCCCTTCTCTTTGCTACCCTTATAAATTCTCGAATCTCCACCTCGGCCTTTTCCTTGCTCATCCGCCTTTCATCAAAAATTTCGTGAGAATAACCATGAAAAGCAATTTCATGGTTGAGACCTTGAGCAAGGAGCATGTCAATCACATCCGCTCCATACCACAAAGGATGGTTGGTCTTATAAGCCTCCTCGAAACTTTTGTATTTGCCTTTCCATTCAAGGACGGGGCAAATTTCGCACTCCTCACACCGCTCATAAAAAATATGCCCCACTACAGCCCAAGTAGCCACTATTTGATATTCGTCTAACAGCCCTATCAGGCGTCTGATTTTCTCCCGTTCACGGGAACCGTCTGGAGAAAACAATCTCTTGCGATCTTCATCCAAATCAAAGAAGCCCGTGCCAAGTTCTGTATCCAACGAAAAAATAAAATAACCTACTCGGTGATTGTTCTCAGTCATGTTCGACCTTTCTGAAATCCGTATTGAAGAGCGTCTTTTAATTTTTTAGCGGAAGACTCCCACGTCCAATCATGAGCGATAAGGGCAGCCTGCTCTCCCATCTTGGGAAGCATCTTGCGGTTTGCGTATAGTAAAAGCAAGGCGTCAAACAATCCTTGTATATCCGAACTTTTGGCCCAAAATGCGACCGCATGGTCTCCAATCACATCGGTATGGCAAGCAATCTTTGTCGCCAGAATAGGAAGACCAGCCGCCAAGTATTCGAACAGTTTTATTGGGCTACTCACACGAAACTTTTCCTCATCAGGAAAGGGCAACACACCCACATGTGCATCAGCCAGCCATTTCGGAATTTCTTCGTGCGGCACTGGCGGAACAATATGGACATGCCTGCCTTCCTCACGAGCATAGTGTTCCAATTCTCCTCTGGCGTTGCCATCTCCCACAATCGTCAAAGTGAAAAGATGTTTCTCAGCATTCGCCTTTGTGACTGCCTTTGCAAGAGACAACAGGTTTCTTTCATGATGCATACAGCCAATATAGAGCAATTTGATTGGCTCTCCAGGCTTAGGCCATTGTCTCGCTTGCAAAGCATCTGCAAAATCTTCCAGTTTTACCCCTGAGGGCCATACACCCCATAATTTGCCATCGGGGATACGCAAAGATTCAGCCATTCGTTTGGTAATGGCTGTCCTCCCATCAAAGAAAGAATTGGCGAATTTATTCATTTGAAGAATCAAGTCCCCTCGTATTTTATCCCTCCAAGTTGCTTTGTCTTCAGGGGTCATAGGCAAGGACCGCGTATCCATTACAAACAGCGGCCTCTTTCTGCCCAGGATTTTATTATATATAGCCAAAAACAGGAGCCAGGGAGAGGACGCTTCATGAAAAAGAATAACGTCTATCAGGTCAAACTGACTGCACAAATTTTTGATGACCTTGAGATGAAAAACAACCTGGCGCAGAAGAAAGATATCCGGCGTAGAAATATGATATACAGCAACGTCTCCAACATGGGTTTGTCTTGGATCCCCCATGGCCATCAAAGTAACATCCAAGCCTAAGTTCCTCATTTCCTGCGTGGGAATCAACCAAGTAGCAGCATCCAGTTTATCCATACTTGCGCTACAAACCCATGCGATCCTGGGAGTGACTTTTGTGGGTATTTTTGTCTCTATGACGTTCATATTGTTGTGTTTCCCAAAATCATTGTAGAGGAATGAATTCAAAAGCGCCCATGTCGAAACCAGCGCCTTGCGGTCTAGGCGTGCCACTCATGTCAGATACAACACCTAAATCAATACCCGCATCAATACAAGGAGAGCCTGGAAGTAGGTGATATTCATCATCCAACCGAGGATCCACATCCCAAACATCCCCTAAATCGGGAGGGCGCGAAGGAGAGCCATGTTCCCGATAAATGCAATTGTAGCCGGCCTCAACAGGTGTGTTGACAGCCCATATATGGCCAATCCCATTATCCTGCCGATAGAAGACGTTATTTTTGATCACCAAAGGACCAAGACAATTTTCGAACTGTAATCCCTGCGAGAGTTGATGGCCACTGCCAATAAAAGTGTTGTGAATGATCAAAATATTGCGACAAGTATCTTCAAAAGAAGATAACAAATCAGCCACGATTAAATTATTTCTAAAAGTCAGGTTATAACTATCGCCGGTACCCTGAAAAGCCTTAGCTGCGCCATCGTTCCATTCACTAGCAGGAGGCAAAAAACAGCGATTGCCTTCAAAAAGAATATCATGACCGGCCACCTCATCTCCTCCATAAGTCTGAAAACAGTCTGTATGACTATCAAAAACATAATCGTTGTTTAGATTAGACAAATTTTCGATACTACAGGAAGTATGGTCATAGCCTGAGGGACCAAAGGGCATATCATGGATATAGTTGTTCTTGAATATATGCCCGCTGCCATGAAAGCGGAAGGCATCGGAATCGAGCCATGAAGCAGTAGATTGGCTACAAGGATTGTGCTGAATGGTATGAGAGACATCGTTGCTTTCGATGAGATGATTCTGCCCCTTGATTTCCGCTGCGTACAAGGTGTTCCGAAAAAAGATATTGTTCCGAACGACACAATGACTTGTGCTTTCCTGCAAACGCAGGCCGCCCCATACATTGAATAAGAAACGATTATTCTCAACAACACAATCATTAGCATCCTGGGCATCAATCCCTATGCCCGTTGGAACATTGTCTGTCAAGGAGGTAATCGTGAAACCCGAAATAGTGATGCGATCAGCCCGGATAGAGAAACCTTGCATGCGAACATCGCCCTGAGCATAAAATGTCAGTCCAGGCTTTTCTACATATACACGTTCTTGATAATCGCCGGTACGAACAATGACTACCCCACCCGGCGACACAGTATCAGCAGCCTTTTGAATAGTGCGCCACGGTTCTTCTTGTGAACCAACATTTGTATCAGAGCCCTTGTTTGCGTCAACGTAGTAAGCGTCTTGTACAATCATTGTTGAATTATCCATCGGACGGGAGGGCGTCACCTCTACCAGGAGTTCTCTGGCTGGTTCCTTTGTCAAAAAAGGTTGTTGGGTGTCAATGGAAACGGGCGTGCAAGCGAGAACAAATTGCAAAAAAAACGTCGCCAGGCCTATTAATCGAGATATTGATTTTTGCTTTAAGGGTTTCATCTTGTTTATCATTTGATTAACCCAAACAGGATTTTAAGGCAAGATAAGTAAAACTCATGAGGTGATCCTATCAATCATATCCAAGACAGTTTCATCTACCGTGATGTCGAATTTTCTTGCAAACAGATTCTCTGTCTTCATAAACGTCTCAAAATCTTGTTTTGTCAAGACAGCAGGATGGCGAGCATTCGACCAGACTATGTATCGCAAACTGGCATTGACCACTTGATCTTTGAGAGGAGAATTTAGAAGAAGCGTTTGAAAAAAAATTTCATTCGGGATACCTGTATGCTCAAAAAATGTTGTAAGCGCTTCATTCTCTTGTATAAATGTGTTTACATATTCAACGCATTCCTTATTGAGAATCCAATAAGCACTCCCCCCAAACCACTTTAGATCCACTGGCGACCGATGTTCTAACGGCAACAATCTGGCTAATGCAGACCACATTTGCTCTGGAAGAGGAAGTAAAGCACGGATCCTTTTCACTATCGGCAATTCCCACCCTTTCCAGTGTAAATGCCAGTAATTGATGCGATCTAAGCCTCCATTCTCATCCCCCCAACGTTTATCAGGCAATGGGAAAAATTCCATGAAAGCCCTCTGCCCACTGCTACGTAAAAAGTTCTCTATCTGGTCATTGGATTTAATGGGGTAATCCTGCCCAGTTATCAGGATAACATAGTCGAAAGGTATACCCATTTCAATCAGCCTGCGAATACCCGCCAACGGTGCTCTGACGTGACCGTAATCCCCATAATATATTGGATAACGCTGTAGAAAATGAACATTTTCAAACGACAACAACCCTTCAGTGATCTTCTTATATGTCTCTTCGGGCGCTTTTCTATCTATGTGAACAAAGAATGTCGCAGTAGAAGTGTTCAGTTTCTTTACCAGACGAACAACCTGCTCAGGCAACTTATGGGCAAGAATAATATAAGCCAATCTCATAACGAACCTCAGCAAATATCCAATTTCCTGCCTTGTGATGACTCTCTTTTAAATCCCTGCGTCACCCCAAAAAGCAATTTTTTCATCCGAGCCAATCCAATCAAGTATTGATCTTCGTCGCTACGGAGCCAACCCATCATCAGGCTTTTGATGCCTCTGTAAATCGCAAGCAAAATACGTCCAAGCATAGACCAATCCCCCAGCCGCAAATGTTTGCCATAAAAGGCGCCCAAGCCTGATGCATAGGCTTCATAATTTACAGCGCTCTGCCCTTTATCTCGCCAATGAAAATGACGAACGATTACATCAGGAGCATAAAAAATAGGTATCCCTTTACGCAATGCGCGATATGCCCAGTCAATATCCTCTGCGGTAAAGAGATTTTCATCAAATGTCCCAATTTGGCGAGCCAGTGCCGTCGAAACACCCATGTTTCCAGTAGAAAGAGGGCTTGTATTCCTAAGCGAAAGCCTTTGAATTAATTGAGGGGCATCATCCATAACAACTGTTGGAGGAAGGCCATCGCCAGCGGGTTCAACTCGTCCAGTAACGATGACATTCGGAGTGCGATGAAGGTGTAACACCATTTTTTCCAACCAATCGGAGGCCGCCAAACAATCATCGTCAATGGTCAGTACAAAAGGAGTCCGAACCTTCTCTATACCTTGATTCCTGGCCGAAGACGGACTTCTACCCGACGATTTCACGTACAATAACTCAACCTCTAAACCATCTGCTTGCTTTATCCATTCCACCACATCGGCGTTATTCCCCTGATCTACAATAACAATATATCCCGGCAACATACTTCCAGCCAAGATACATTGCAAACATTCCTGTAAGATGGGGCGACCAATTGTAGGAATAATTACCGTGAAATCCGCAGCCACCTGACTCATTTTTTTCCTGCTCAAAGGCTCTCTCCTTAAAAACATGACTCTACTGCAAAAAGGTATTTGCGCCGCAGAACGCGCAGAGAACGCTGAGATTTTTTACCGATTCCGCAAAGAAAAGGCGCTCTTGATGCGGGTTTTGCAAATTTTTAACTCTGCACGCTCTGCGCTCTCGGCGGTTAATGGTTTTTTACAGTGCAGTCAAATATAGGTTACAACAGTACAGTAGACGCAATCAAACAACCACTTAGAAGAGCAAATAAGAAATTATGCCCATCTTCTATAATCTCTTCCAAAAATAAAAACCTCTATTTTTACTCCAATACGTAGTTATTGTCCTTTGCATTGCTTCCAGGGTCACAAACTCACTCTTTATTTGCGACTGATAAGCCTGCATGGACTTCAGCCAATGACTCAGTCCATCTTCCGATATTGGTTGAAAAACTTTGGTCATTCCTATTGTTTTCCATCGCACAATCCAAGGGGCATCAAACAAGTATGGAATATCTGCATAGTGGAATAACGATTGATCTAAGAATTTTGACGCCATGTTCACAACCACATGGTCTACATGACCGCCAAGCGCCAATGGAAAAACCAACGCATCACCGGAGCGCAGATTTTGGGCAATGGCATTTGCAATTTGTCGGGGCATATCTTTATCTTGCCTATGCAATTTCCCAAAAGAACGCTCGTACAAGAAAGCCCCGTCCGCTCCGAGACGATACATACTATCTACGAAATTTAAGTAAAAAGTCTTTGCGCCAATAATCTGTGCAGCCTTTTCGTTCTCCTCAAGGCGGATACGGACAGCATCTTCAGCAGAATCCACTCCCCAGCGAGCATGCAAACGTTTAGCGAAAGCCGACAAAACAGCAGTTTTGGGGAAGCCACTCATGACAGTCCAAATTTCCACCGGAGTCCCTTCACATACTTGCTCATAGATTACCCCCCCCACCGAAAATATTACGTCGTCTAAATGAGGAGAAAGATATATCCATCGCATAGATTGATCGTATAAATTATCGCTACAACAATGACATAGTAAAGCAAGCAATAAAAAATGATTATTTGACCATCAAGTTAACTCTCTGCTCTTTTTCTAAGCCTGCTTGTAAACCTTGACCATGCTAATTGCGCTTCTCCAAAAATAATCTTGGCATCCCAAATAGTTATGACAGAAAAAAGAAAACTCAAAGGAACAAACAAAAACGCAATAAGGAATTTGAGAAGAAGAATTTGCGAGTTCCACAAAAGGAACAAAGCAGACAAGGAGCCAAAGATCAATATCAATTTGAGGAAATTACTAAAATTAGGGCTTATGTCCTTTCGCCTCAAAAAAAATACATTCATTGGCAACGCAACTAGATTCCCCAAAATATAAACAATGGCTGCTCCTGTAAATCCTAAAATTGGCAAAACGATCAAATTCCCCGTTAAACTTACAACAGCACGGACAATGTTAACATACAATGGCTTATCTGATTGTCCAATAGCAACCAAAGAATACCCCAATATCTCTTCCACCAAGTCAAGCGCCACCCCAAGCATCAACAAGACAAGAACCCAATAGCTCTCAAGGTACTCTTTCGAAAAAAGTAACACGATAATATCTTTTCCAAAAAGCAAAACCAACAGACTAGCAAAAACCGCTATGAATGAAAGCAGTCGTATTGAATTGTTGAGAACGTCATTTGTCTTTTTTTCCTTCTCCGTTGCATAGACATTAGCACTAACAGGGAAATAAACAGATATAAAGACAGAATACAATTGCATTAAACTATCTGGTATTTTTCTGGCAATATCATAAAAGGCTACTCCTCGGGTTCCAAGCAAGGACCCGATTATTAAAGTATCCAGTTTGGAATATGCAAAATCAAAAATATATTGCACTTGCAGAGGAAAACCAAATTTCAACATGTCCTTAAGAAGTAAGGTGTCAAATTGCCCTCTATACTTAAATCGTGATACACGATAGGAAAGTAAAATTGAAACAATACGTGCAACGAATTTAGCAATCAATAATCCCCAAAAACCCAGCCCGTATGCGATTACAAGCACGGAGAGCAAAGCAAGTTCTGTTGCCTCAGATACAAACTCAATTACCCCTATTGCCCTGAACGCTAATTGGCCACGCAAAATCGATTCAAATAAGTTTGATAAACTAAACAACAAAAACAAAAATGGTAACGCAGTAAAAATATCAGAAAACAACCGCGATTCAAAAAAAACGCCAATGATAGGCTTGAGCATTACCAAAAGTAAAATAACACTCAAAACACTAAATAAGCGAAAATGAAATACAGTGTTTTGCAGAGTGACCTTATCATTTTCATTTTCAGTGCTGGCAAGATATTTAGGGATGACCAGGCCAAGTCCAAAACTAAAAAACTGTACAAGAACATTATTAGATGTCAAAGCCAAAACGTAAGCGCCATAGGCTTCGGTGGTCAGAAACCGAGTTGCAATCATGACGCTAACCAAACCAAAAATAATGGTGGAAACCCTGGCAATACCAATAAAAATGGTGCCGGAAAAGAAATGTGAAACGATAGACCTATCTGTTGGCATTGACACTTTCCTGCCTGTCCAAATTTGGCAAAGTCTTGGGAATGGTACGGATCATCAGTTCGCTCACTCCCATTATGACAGCAATAACTCCTGTCCAATACCACTCAGAAATCAGAGGCTCAACCCAATTCCCCATCAGCATGCCTAAAGAAGACAATGTAAATCCAAGCATGTAGGCGCCATATGTGGAATTTGGCACAAGCCTCCAATATTTAAAACCACGAGCCACATAAACGAGCATAAGCCAAACCATGCTCACAAATCCCAAGCTACCTGTGCGTAACAACAACCAAAAAATCCCGCTGTGAATGTAGCGTCTGCCATCATAGTTGGACCAATCTCTGGATGGAACCCATGGCCTGTACCTACTTCCAAGTCCAATACCGATCAAGGGATGAGAGATAAAATTAGACATCGCATATTGATTTTCAAAATCTCTCCATCGCAAACTCGAATCCGGAGCCTCGTACGTATCAGACCGTGTCAAAGAGAACAGTCTATCAACCGCTCCCTGAATTAGATTAGGCCCCACAGAGCCCGTGTAATTCAAAACAAAATAGGTTGCCACCACCATAACCGCTATAGTTGAAAATCCCCTTATTAAAATCCGCTGCATTTCCTTTCGATTGCTAAGAAGCAACATAATGAGAAAAATAACCGCTAGCGCCCCCCAAAAATGACGTTTGAAGGTTAGCAAGACGCCAATCCCCGTGATAAAAATTGGTAATGCAATAATCCAGTTACGACGCTGGGCAACATCAAAAAACCAGATAGAACACGCCGTTACAAAACCAACAAAAACTGTCGAATACCCTGGGGGAATAATCCTAGTCACATTAGAATACCTTGCTCCCTCAGTTGACAAGACCTCCACTCGTCCGGGAAGGAAGGGAAGCACTGTGCCCAAGGCATATTGCACGATCATCACAATAGACACTATAACAGCAAATGCTATGATACCGGTTGTCACGAGTTTAAGTTGTTTTTCATTTCTGACCAGATTAGTTACCGAAAAGAAGATCGCATAATTCACTACATCGCGCATAGGCCCTAAAGCCTCTTTCAGAGTTACAGTTTCGCGAAGCATTGCAATTCCTGTAGAAACAAGCGCTACAAGAATGAATAAAATCAAAGGTATATCCAGTGGGGTCCGAACAAATTTCACCTCCAAACGAAACATCAAATTCCAGATAATCAATATAAATGGAAAGAAAACCAGCATATCTGACAAATATATATGGCCAAATCCGAGAGAAACGCCGGGATTCGTCTCTGATTCCAGCACCGTTGACGTAAGAGCCAGGAAACCGAGAATCCCCCATTCGGGCCTTTTTATGACGATCATGCCCGCAATCAAAATCATCAGCGAGAGCATCACCACAACGGGCGAGAAAAACATGACGGCCCCCCCTGTCGCAGAACCCACAGCTATCGCAGCGCTGATTAACAACAAAATATGCCGAAATCGGTCATTGATAATTAATTGTCCTACGTTGTTCTTATAACGACTGAGCATTAGAACCTCTATACTAAATATACTAACGAACAACGCTTATGCCATAAGCCTTTGCGTCAGGCGAGACCAGATAGCCTGCAGAGCAACTTTTACTGTGGAGTCCAGCCCCAATTCAATGGGTGACATAGTTCCATCAGGGCAATATATCGCTCTACATAATCTTCGCAGTCACCATAGATTTCGCGAAGAAATCCTCTCCACCCTTTTAATGATCTCATTTCTCTTTACTTTGGCTACGCTTAAGAATTTGCCTCTGTCGCAAAGGTTTGATTACCACAATCGCCAAAATCACAACAATAAGCCCTATTATGGTCCAAATAACAGAGGGAATCCAATCCACATGGGGCTTCTCTGACATTTCAGATGTAGGCCCCATCGTTGGGATCACAACAAGTTGCTGGTCAGAAGTTGGCGCACCCGACACAGGAAACAAACGAGTATCCGAAGCAATGATTTGGTTATCGTTTACAACAACAAAATTTCCCGAAACTTGAGAACGCAATACATCATCCGTCATTGCAAGCGTCGCCAACGAGACTCCTTGTTGAGAATTTCCAAGCAAAGCAATCACTACATTCTCAGGATTCCAAGGAGAGGGAAAAAACTCTATATATCCCAACGGGTGATCCAATGGAATGTTATAGCGCACTCTCAAACTATTTTCCAAAGCCTCATCATTTTCATTGAAAGATACCGGCAAATATGGACGCAACTCATTGATCACTGGCAATTGGCTGGGACGGCCAATCAATAGAAAATGATACTTACCTCGCGCATCCACAGGCAATTCATCCCCAAAGAACACCGATAGCGTGACAATTGGCGTTCCAGTCTGATACGCTAGATAAGAGGCTATCTTTGTCGCGCCACGCCAAGCCTCTAAATCGTTTTTAGAAAATATGAAGGCAGTAGTCCCCAAATCCAGGTTATAGGCAAAAGGAGCAGGATAATCCGCTAACCCTAATGTAGTCGTAAAATCAACCGATTGCTGGACAACAGGAGTATTGAGCACCGATTCGCTCCAAACTACCGCCCAAACGCCGCGCACATCGGGTGGAGCGCAAAAATCAGCGGGGACCAATGTAATTTGAATTTCCAACCGATTAGAACCTGGCAAAATACCAAATTCAGGTAAAGTCATCTTGGCTCTATTGATTGAGTTCTTAGCGGATTCGGCATCTAACCGGACACTTCCTATTGGTCGCCCGTTAAGCAATACATTGATCCCAGATTGTTCGAAATCCACCAACGCAGAATTTCCAAATAGCAACTCAAAGTAAGCGTCTCCTGTAACCGTCCAGCCGGGTGGAATTTGAAAGTTGTAGATAGCTCTCCGGAAGCCCCTGGCATTGAACATCAAATCTGCATACCCCATTTCAGCCAAAGTACGCTTTTCTGGCACTGCCGGAACACCTTGTGGTACACGAATCTCTTCCGCAATAGCCAAATTTTTGAAACGATTTGGCTGCAAAACGCCAGTACTCAACGCCTGAGCAGCCTTTACCACCCCAGCATCTGTATTCCCTGAAATATGCAAAATCACATGTGAGATATCCCAAGGAGAATTAATCATCTGAACAACACCATCATCAGAGCCGACGCGGGAATCGCTGAATTGCCCTCCAGACGGCTTCAGTGGAAGTTCTAAGCCGGCGAGATTAAGAGAAGACGCCTTTCCTATTAGCACGATATGATTTGATGCCATTTGTTGCGGCGTTAAAGCGCTCATTGTCGTCAAATCTAATGCTAAATTATTTTGACTGAAATTTCCCAAACCAGCCGCAACTGTCAACGCAGCCTGTAATTCTGCAGCCGAAGGTTGATCAGGCACAACCAGCAATGCAGACTGCGGAATGAAGGTGTTTTGATAGATAGGCGCTGGCAATTTGGTAAGGTCTACAGCCGGCCTAACGACTTCGTGAGGTAAATCAAAGTACGAGGTGGGATGAATGACAAGCGTAAAAGACTCATCAATATAGCAAAAATCTTCGGCCTCCAATTCGACATAGAAATCCATGAGGCCATCCGGGCGTTCCGAGACAAATGCACTCAAGGGAATCGGCAACGTCCTTTCAACTTGCCCGGTTTCATTCAAGGTTAACATCCCTAACAAATTGTCGTTAAGATATACCGATAGCGTTCCTCCACTGGCTATGATTGGATAGCCAAATTCAGAATAGAAACTGCGTTCAAAACTCACAGTCATAGAAAGAAACAACTGCGTGCCTGCTGATAATGCCCAAGCGTTTGGAATCGCAAACGCAAAATCTGCCGCATCGAAGGGCCCCGACAACACAATTTCCTCATCCTGTAAAACGCTAAACGGAACCTTGGTCGCATTTATGCTTACAACCTCGGTAGTGGGTATCACTTGAAATGGTAATTTCGCTGAGGACTGAGCATCCACAAATAACACTTGCCCCAGGATAATGCTGCCGCCGATCACCACTAATGACAGGACCTTAAAGAATTTCTTGATCATCGTATCTCCTCAGGCATCTTTCTCAATCACTCTTCTATATTCCAAAATGGATTCTTCAATTCCCAAATATAAATCGAGTTCGTCTTATCTTTTCTGGCATTGCCTAAAGCCTCGGTTGCTTTTTCCAGCAATTCATCGGGCGCTATATTTGCACTATATTCGGCTCCTCCTATCAAAGGATTGAGATCTATCAAGATATCCAAATGCCGCAAACTGATAGGATTGACCAATGAACTATAAATGCGCTTGAAAATGCGATTCGCGGCGGTGCCAGATGTATTAGGAAGGATAATCAGAAAACTATTATCATCCCACCGGCCAATGATATCATGCCCCCGTAATTCATTTTGGAGAACCGCTGTAGCCTGACGCAATACATTTTGGTACTCCACCGACGGCAATGTATCTTCCAAATCCCTCAGACCATTGAGCTCAACAATACCGACCGACAGAAGGCCCTCTGGATTCTCGGCTAATTCATCTTCCAAAATTTTCGTAATGCGGCGGCGATTATAAACACCTGTAGCATTATCTAATTGGAAGCGTATACGATACGATTCCAAAGAGATGATAAGATAATCACGAACAATCGCCAACATGGCCCCTAATATGAGGCCTATCCCAAATGCTAAAATGGAATCACGCAATGGTTGTGGGCTTTCGGGAACAGCCGGCGGAGTTGCCTCATCTAGGAAATCCATCCTATAAAATTCATTCAATCGAGCAGTAAACTGAATGGCCTGATTCCCTATCGAATTCGCTAAACGAGCCGTCATCTCAGCATTCGGGCCAGACATTTTCAGTTCAATTACAGTTGAATTCTCAAGAACCTGAACCTTGTAAGAATAATCCTCCATATCCTCTGGCGATAATTCGATTGCCTTTGCAGCCTCTCGATATATCCGATCGCTCTTGATGACTTCCATGTAAGTAGAAGTAATCGTTTGATTTCCCAAAATATCCAACCCCCACAATCCTAAATCGGGACTATTTGGACGGACATTTCTTGGGCTGATAATAAAACGCGAAACCGCCTCATAGCGAGGAGGTACAACATAAGAAACGGCTAACGCCACTACAAGAGCAACTAAGGCCGTGATCAGAATAATCCACCAACCTCGTCTCAACATTTGAAGGTACAGACGAATCTCCATAACAAAAGTCTCCTGAAATTACACAAACTCTAAAAAATTTGTAACGACCTCAAAAGCGTTGGTTTTTTGCATAACCATACATCTCACCTATAATCATCTCCCAAAGGAGATAAGCAAGGGTCAAGGACAAACATCGAATGATTTTGACTGCCAAAGCATCTCACCTTGCAAGACATAGGTAGAGTGGACAAACTCGGCAATTTTCTAAGAACTTGCCTTATGCAAGGGATGCCTCTTTTGTATCTATATTACAGCGCAAAGTTGAACGACTTTCCATTCGCAGGCAGGACGCAATCAACTTACCCAAAGTTGAGCAAATAGCAACTTTGCGATGAAATGTCATAGCGCGGCCTCCAGCCGCAGCCAAACGTGGGACAAGTCTTA
>JBBIHC010000006.1:0-36691 GCA_037447235.1 Microcaldota archaeon | reverse complement strand
CAAATATCATCGGAATTCTTGCATTTGAGAGAATGAAAGCGTAAACCCAAACTGCGCAGAGTTGAAGTTGAACTAATGTAGGATTGAAACGATTTTAGTTTGGGCCTTGGATTTGTCGATGTTGGTTTCTGGTTTTGTTGCTTCAGGCGACCAGCGCGGCGAGTGCACCAGTCGCTCTAAAAGGTTCTGGCGGGGCGGAAAGGGAAAACGTTTTTAAATAGATACGCTCTTATTAAAGGCTGCAAACTACTTATTCCAATGTACGCGCCCGTGCGCGTGAGGAAAACCTTTAGGTGGTTTGTTCTCTCTCCGTTGTGCGGGGAGTAAGTCGAGTGGAAGGGAAAACAGCAGATGTGAGTCATTAGTGAGTTTGGGTTCTAGAAAATCTAGATATTCATACCGTCTAGTGGATGCCTAGGCTTATGCCCTCACGGCCACGCGGCAAGCTGCGATAATCTCCGGGTAGCCGCATGCAGGCTTTGATCCGGAGGATTGGCTGTGCGCTTTCCGGGCAACTGGGAAGCGCAAAAACTCCCCGAAATGAAGCGTCTTAGTAGGGGAAGGAGAAGAAATCAATTGAGATCCGGTTAGTAACACGAGTGAAAGCCGGGAAGACCGTCCCGAATGCCCTGCAGCAATGCAGGGCAGATGTGGCGAGGTTAGTACCATCCTTTTTTCTACCAGAAGTCAGCTGGAACGCTGTGCCATAGCGGGTGAAAGCCCCGTATGGGAAAGAAAAAAGGAGGGAACTCGAAGAGTAGTGTCCTCTTGATTGGGGGCATGAATATGGGGGTATCAACCTCCAAGTCTAAATATGCGGCATAAGACCGATAGCGTATTAAGTAGCGCGAGCAAAGGGTGAAAAGAACCGGGGAACCGGTGTGAAAAGACCTGAAACTAGGCGGTTACAGCATGACAAGGCGCAAAAGGAGAGAGCCGCAGAAGTGAATGCTGGCAACGGCAGGAACGATGCGGCTTAACCAGTGTCTTGTCTTTCTTCTCGAAGCAAGAGCCAGGGAGTTTATATGCGTGGCGAGACGAAAGTCGAAGGGAAACCGAGTGCCCGCAACGCCGCAAGGCGCGAGGGGCGTCGTGGTAATTCGCGAGCAGTCACTCATATAAGACCCGAAGCCGTTGTGAACTACGCCTGAGCAGGGCGAAGCTGGCCTGACCGCCAGTGGAGGCCCGCAACTATTGGTGGTATATTCCCTTTAGGCGACTTGGGTGTAGGGGTGATAGTCCTGTCGAACACGGCAATAGCGAGTTCCTCCCAAAATGTGTCTCAGCACAGCGTCCTTGGAGCACGATGCAAGGGTAGAGCACCGATCAGGCAGAGCGGTTCCGAAAGGGATCACTGCCTCTTCGAACTCCGAATCTTGCATCTGCGAAGAAGAGGGCAGTTGGGTTTACGGGGTAAGCTTGTAGACCTATACGGGATTGACCGTACGTCGGGTTAAGGGCCCTAAATGCTGGTTAAGTGCGAACTGCAAAGAAGTCTCTATTCAGAGACAGCCGGGAGGTAGGCTTAGAAGCAGCCATCCTTTAAACAACGCGTAATAGCGGACCGGCCGAGAATGCAGATTTTGAAGATTACCGGGGCTAAACCAGCTCCCGATACCAGACCTGGGCGAAAGCCCATAGAGTAGGGAGGCGAACGGGTTGCGCAGAAGTAGGGTCGTGAGATCCTATGGAGCTGCCTGTTATGAATATCCTGGTGTTAGTAACAGCAATATCTAGGTGAGAATCCTAGACACCTTATAGAGCAAGGTTTCCTCAGCAACGTTCGTCAGCTGAGGGTTAGGCGGTCCTAAGCTTCAGGGCAATTCCCATGGAGCGAAATCAGGGAAGCCGGTTAATATTCCGGCCCCACGGAGGTAGGTTGCCGCAAGGCAAGCCAGCTTTCTGACGCCTTTGGATAGGTGGAGCGGCTGCGGCCGTCCGAGAAGAGTAACTTCGCGGAGTCTCATTGTGAGGAGAAGCGAATGAAACTTCAAGGGGAAACTCTGTCAAATCCAGGGGCCCATGAAAAAGAGGCTGGAACAATCCTTCGTGCCCGTACCAAGAACCAGTACAGGTGCTCTAGCTGAAATCATTTGAACAGCAGGGCGTTCAAAAGCTCTGCTGCCAATGACAGCAGAAGGCTAAGGTGTGTCGGGAGAACCCGGGTAAGGGAATTCGGCATATTGGCCCCGTACCTTCGGTATAAGGGGTGCCTTCGCATGCGCAATGCGGAGGTCTCAGTAACAAGGGGGGAGCGACTGTTTACCAAAAACACAGGTCACCGCAAAGTTGAAAAGCCTAGTATGGTGGCCGACGCCTGCTCACTGCCAGTACCTGAAAATGGGGTTCAACCTGGAGAAGGGCTGGTAAAGAGCGGGGGTAACTCTGACCCTCGACACGAGGGGGTCGCAGCACTATGTTTTTAGTGCGATAAATCCCGCCGTATGCTGGGAACCCAGATGCCGCGGATCCATAGCATGGGAAAATTCCGTCGGCGATGAGGGCAATCAGCAGGAAACCAAGGAGGTGGTATGTATGGAGTTGAGCAAACTCCCGAAGAGAAGATACCTCAACTACTATGTCCTTGGCTTTGTAGATGCGGAAGGCTGTTTCAGCGTTTCTCTGAAAAAACAGGAAACGGCGCGGTTCGGATGGGTTCTGGATCCGGTTTTCCATGTAACGCAGCATGGGAAGAGCCGGAACGTCCTGGAACTGATCAAAAATGCGCTGAACTGCGGGCGGATCATAAAGAAGCCTGGACAACCTGAAACAATGCAATTCCTTGTTGACAACCGGAGACAATTGAAAGAAAAGGTAATTCCGTTCTTCGACCGGTATGAGTTGTTGGTCAAGAACAAGGATTTCGGCCTTTTCAGGAGAATTGTCGAAGGCTTGGAAAGGAAAGAGCATGCAAAGCCGGAAACATTCAGGGAGCTGGTGAAGCTTGCTTTCCAGATGAATATGGATGGGAAGCAGAGGAGATACCGGCTTGATGAAGTGTTGGACAGCATTAAGGGATCCTCAGAGACTATACGCGGGACACCGAAAGGTGATGATATAGTCCAACCCTCGCAGTAATGCGGGACAAGGTTGCTTAAGGTAGCGTAATACCTCGCCGCTTAATTGGCGGCTTGCATGAATGGCGTAACGACTCCCCCACTGTCCCTACCTGGGACCTGGTGAACTCACTATCCGGTGAAGATGCCGGAGACTCCCAGAGGGAAACGAAGACTCCATGGAGCTTTACCGCAGTCTGGTGTTGTAGTACGAGTTATACTACCGAGAGTAAGTGGGAGCCGTCGATCCGTTGCTTCCGGGCAACGGGGAGGCGAAAGTGTAACACCACTTAGTATGTCTTGTATTGCTTACTCGAAAGAGAACAGCGCCAGGTGGGCGGTTCGGCTGGGGCGGTACGCCCTCGATAAGGAAACAAGGGCGCCCAATGCTCTGCTCATCCCGGTCAGAAATCGGGAGTAGAGGGTGAAAGACAAATGCAGGGCTGACTGCATTCTTAAAAGCGTGGAATGCAGAGACGAAAGTCGGGCTTAGCGAACATAGATACCTTATTGATGAGGGTTCTATCTGTCAGACAAGCTACCCTGGAGGTAACAGGCTCGTCGCGGGTGAGAGTACACATCGACCCCGCGGTTTGGTACATCGCTGTCGGCTTGGGACATCCTGGTGGGGCAGGACCCGCCAAGGGTTGGGTTGTTCATCCATTAAAGTCCCACATGAGCTGGGTTCAGTACGTCGCGAGACAGTACGGTAGTATCTTCTGGGAGCGTTTGCCTCTTGAGAGGAAGGATCTCTGAGTACGAGAGGAACGGAGATCCGGCGCCTCTAGTTTACCGGTTGTGAAATACGCACCGCCGGGCAGCCACGCGCCAATCGATAAGACCTGAAAGCATATAAGGTCGAAGCGATTCTCAAGACGAGGAGGCATGAGCCGCGGATAGCAGATCCGTTTGATAGGACCGGAGTGTAAGCGGTTAGCGAAAGCGAGCCGTTCAGCTTGCGGTTACTAAAGGTTCATTCCAAACTCACGCCATTTTCTGCTGTTATTTCCCTTTCCACATCTAATTTTAGATGGAGACCTCCATGGAAGACATCATCAGGCTTGCTTATCTTTCAAAGACTCCCGGAACAGGGGGGGCGATAAAGCAAAAACCGGAAGATTTCACGGTTGAAGAAATAATGCAGGACGGAACCGTGCTTGAGCTCGACAAGAGCTGCACTCGACCAGAAGAAGAAGGCGATTTCACCCATTTTGTATTGCAAAAGAAGGAATGGACAACAGAAGGGGCATTAAGGAGGATCGGCGATGCGCTCGCAATCGGAAAAAAAAGATTTTCCTATGCCGGCTCAAAGGACAAGAACGCAAAAACCGTCCAGCTCGCGTCTGTTTACAGAATTGACAGGGAAAAACTTCTTTCGTTGAACCTTAAGGACATAAAAATACTTGGCGCATGGGGCGCAAAAGACAAGGTAAGGCTTGGCCAGCTTGCCGGCAACAGGTTCACGATAAAAGCAAGCGGCATTGAAACCAACGATGCAGAGAAAGCAGTAAAAAAAATATTTGCTGAAACCAATGGGATGTTTCCAAATTATTTCGGCGGGCAGAGGTTCGGAAGCAGCAGAAGGAACACGCACAAAGTCGGCGAAACGCTTTTGCGCGGCAGGGCTGATTTGGCAGTGATGGAATTCTTGTGCGGAAGCTGCGCAAGCGAGGAAAGGGAGGAATCGAGGCTTGCGAGGGAAGAGCTGGCAAAAACAAACGATTTTGGCGCTGCCTTGCGAAACTTCCCGAAAAGCCTGCGGCTTGAGAGAAGCGTGCTTGCGCACCTGGCAAAATATCCTCGCGACTATGCCGGCGCCCTGAGAAGGCTGCCGCGCGCGACGCTGCTGCTGTTCGTCCACGCCTTCCAGTCATATCTCTTCAACATTATGCTTTCTGAAAGGATGGGGGAGGGCGAACTGAAAGCCGAAGATGGAGAATACTGCTGCGGGGAAAAAGATGGCTTTCCTGACATAAGCAGGCGGGTTGAAAAAAAGCACGCCGGCAAAACTTTTCTTGTTGGAAAGATAATCGGCTACGAAACAAAATTGAATGATAGGGAAAAAACACTGCTCGCGCAGTTAGGCATAAAAACTTCAGACTTCAGATTAAGGTTTATGCCTGAGATAGCGACTGCAGGAAGTTACCGCGTCCTGCTCGCCCCGTTAAAAGATTTTTCCTTCAAGGAAGATACATTCATGTTTTCCCTTCCGGCAGGCTCCTATGCCACGATGGCGGTCAGGGAATTCCTGGACAAGGACAAGGGCTGATGGAAAATGATCGAGGAAAAGACAAGGTTTGAAACATGCGGCGGCAGGGTTTTCTACAATCCAAACATGGCATTCTGCCGAAGCCTGTTCTCGCTGGCAGTTGGCGCGATAGAGAAGCCGCTCGCGATATGCGACGCGTTTGCTGCAACCGGCATAAGGGGAATAAGATACGCAAAAGAGAATGATAATGTTACTGGCGCGGTATTCGTTGACATAGAACCGGATGCGGTGAAATGCATAAAAAAGAACACAAGGACGAACCGCATAAGGAAAGCAAAGGCATTGCGGGGAAACATCTCGCGCCTCGCGTTTGGCGTAGTGGCGGACTTCGTTGAAGTTGATCCGTTTGGCACGCCCTCCCCTTATCTTTACGACGTGCTGAGGATATTCAATCCGCTGAAGACCGGCTATCTGTCGGTTACGGCAACCGACACCGCGGTCCTTTGCGGCGGAAAAATGAAGGCGGCAATGAAAAACTACCATTCAAAACCGCTCAACAACGAGTTCACGCACGAAAACGGGCTTAGGATACTGATAAAAAAAATTGCAGAGGTGGCTGCGGAATTCAATTTTGGCATACGGCCGTTGCTTTCGCTGTCAGACCGGCATTACCTAAAAACGCTTGTCCTGCTTGAGAGGGATGCTGAAAAGGCCTACGGGTCGTTAACCCGGCTTGGGTATGTGGTATACTGCAACAAGTGCGGCTTTCGCGATTCCGCGCCAAGGTTCCCGCCTGAAAGATGCCCGCTTTGCAAAGGCACGCTAGACTATGCCGGGCCGCTCTGGCTGGGCGGGCTGCATCAGAAGGAGTTCATAGAAAAAATGCTGAGGCTGAATGAAAAAAGAGATTACAGCCAGAAGGAAGAGATTGGCAGAAAGCTGGCGATGATGGCTGCAGAAACAGGAATGCCTCCTTATTTTTACGATATTCATTCTATGTCAAAAAGGCTAAAGCTGAAAATGGTGCCGAAAATAGGCGATGTGATTGAGGCGGCTGAAAAACAAGGATACGGAATTTCCAGGACGCATTTCTGCCCGACCGCGGTAAAAACAGGCGCTCCGTTTAAAAAAGTTCTAGAGCTCCTAGAACTCTTGGCTTCCGGCAAAGGCTAAGCAGCCGCCGGCAGCAGGCAATATTCCACAAAAATCAAGTTTTAAAAACTATGCCAACAGATAATATGACATCTAGCAATAAAAAAAGGGGTTGGTGGGATGAACAGGATAGATGAACTGTTATTGGTGGCATACGCGCACAAAGACGAAGAAATCAGGACAGAAGCTGGATTGAAGGCAATCGAGGAATGCGCCGGCGCAGGGCTGTACGACACGATTATGGAGATGGCAGTCAGTGACAGGCTGCCTGAAAAGACAAGGATAGCCGCCGGAGAGCGGATGATCCGGATGCATGCGGAACGCGGCGATTATGAAGCCCTGTTCACCATGAGCAATAATGAGAAGCTGGCCCGGGCGGTTAAGGCGGCTGCCGAGCGCAAGATTGAGGATGCGGCAATCAGGGCAATAAAGGAGAACGCGTCAAAAGCGAACCACGACGCGCTGTTTGCCATGACCCTTGACGGCAGGCTGCCGGAGCGGATAAGGGATATGGCAAGCATGGAACTTGAGGAGCGCGCGTTTGAACTTGCAGACAAGCATAAACTGCACAAAGCATCGGAAGGCCCGCAACTCAAGCACGATGAAATAAAGCCTTCGAGAGAATTTTTGAACGGCCCAAAGCAGGCTGCCCAGCAAAACGGCAACAACAGAAAAGCAAAGTGCTGAAAAATCAATAGATAGAGGATATGAATTCCGGCAGGTCGTAAGCCGGATTCAGCCTTGGTTTTGAGACCACATGCCTGAAGCCGAGATGGTACGCCTCGCGCTCGCACAACTCAAAAAGGCGGTTGTCTTCATCCTTCAAATCGCCTGCGGCGCGCAGAACAAGCATGTCAGCCCCGGCTTTCCTGAAGCCGCGCATCGCGCTTAACACATCAGCAAATCTTGTTTTTCTATCGAGTGAAAGGATGACCCTTATCGGCTTGTTCCTGCTCATGGCCCGGGCAAGCATTACCGTCTTTCTAAGCCTTCTGAGCTCGCGCTTTCCGAGCCTGTGAATCGGAATGCTGTATGACATTACGTCCGGATTCTCTTTCAGGATGATGGGCAAATGGACGCCGCGAAAGCCCGGCGATAGCACGGTCTCCACTATTGCATCCGGGTTTGATTTCCTGAATTGCTTGAGGTAATGCGCGACATAAGACGCGCCGCCGTCTTTCAGGTCTTTTCTGTAGGCGGCATCAAGAACTACATAGCCCAGGCCGAGCCTCCTTGACAGTTTGGCTATTCTTGCGCCGTAATCTATGGGCGGCTTCTCAGGCCTGTTCTTTTTTCTCCGGAAAAATTCCGGCTCCGGCTGCTTCAATATGTCAAAAATCATAACGCCGTTAAAAAAACATTCTGCAAACTCTTTTGTGCCAAGCAGGGCAGGCGAAGCCCCATAATTCCTGATTGTTTCTTCCACTGCTCTCAGGATTAGCTCGTTATTCGGGTGGGATGGGATGGAAAGCATAACATATTAAATCAAGAAAAATTAAAAATCTTTTTGGTAAAGCCGCGGAACTGGCGGCCGGGATGCCCTCAGCCAAAATAAGAGCGTATGGCAGAGCCGACTGCCTGCGTAAGCGCGATCACGAGTATTGCCACGCCCAGATGCTCCGCGACAACATGCGCTGCATTGTCATTCAACCTTTTTGCCATCCTGTAGCTGAAAACCGCCAGCAGCAGGAAACCCCACGCAACATCGGCGATTATCGCGCCCTGCATGTCAATTAGCGAAGGAACAAGCAAAAAAGGGAAGGCAAAAGTCAAAGCAAAAACGAACTTTGATATGAAAGTTGATAGGGTGGATGTCCATACCTCCCTCGGAGTATGCACCCCTTCGGATTCCTCTGACATGTGGATGCCCAGCGCATCAGAAAAAGCGTCTGCTATGGCAATTATCAATATGGCGCCAAGAACGATTGCCTGCGAACTGGTGCTGGCGTTGAGGCCCACGACAAGGCCCAGAGTCGTGATGACTGCCGATGTCAGGCCAAAACTCAGGCCAACCTCTCTTGAATGCTCTTCGCTTCTCACGGTTTTCACGGAAGATAAATTAAAACAAATTGCTTTTAAAAGGAGCCTAAGCGCCAAGCAGCATCCTGAGAATGTCGCGCAAGCCGGGCGCCAGCCCCATTATCACAAGAACGAGCGATATGTAGCGCCTTTCGTCATCATCCATTTTTTCTCGTGAAACGACCCAGGCGGCTGCGAATGACACCAAAACTTTCAGCAGATAGAAGCCCAGATAGCTGCCCGCAATGGCGCCCACAAAACCGGAAACCACGTGCTGCTCAAAATATGCAACCGGCGCGAACATCGGAAGCACCTCTATCGCGACAAATGTGGCGGCGCCGTCAAGGGCGTGCGCGCCGACGATCAGGGAAGCATCCCGGTCCCTAAGCAAAAATCCTGCTGCGGCAAAGGGGATGGCTGCGAGCAGAAATGCAAGCAAAACAAACGAAAAGTATGCCGCAAACGGAATCAAAAGAAGAAAATGCGGCAGCCAGAGGGCGATGCCAACCTTCCACAAATCGCCAGCCCTTCCAAGCTTCCGGAGAATGAAAAAAGATGACAAGAACAGGAATGCGATGACGGCATAGATGCCTGGCGTCACCGTAAGAAAGCCATAATCATAGACATGGCTTTGGATCACGAGCGAATGCAACGGGGTTATTGGCGCGAACACACCGCTGTCTATGCTGTCGGTCACCACGCGGACGGTTGAACCGAGCAGAACGAAACCCAGCGCCCCGGAAACAAACGAATTGTCTACTGGTATTCTTTTCATTTTGAAAAAATTGAATATCACATAAAGCGAGGCGAGCGCGATTATTGCGTAGGCAATCGTGTTGACCGGATTGTATCCGGTACGGGCCAGAACCGGCTGGATGAAGTAATCATATATAAAGTTTTCCATCTAATCAACTGCGTGGATAATAGGCAGAAAAGATTTATAAAAAGTTCCAGCACGGCATCGGCAAAGAAGCTCATAGACGAGGCACGCCTGGCGCTGCTCGGCAAAAAGCCCGAAAGGGCGGCGCGTTACGTGAGAATGGCCTGGGAGCTCATAAAGAAAAACAGGGTAAAACTGCCCCCGGACTACAGGAATTCGTTTTGCAGGAAGTGCCTGACCGTATGGGTGCCGGGCGAGACCGCGACAGTTTATTTTGACAAAAAGAACAACTGCCTCAGGATAAAATGCAAAAAGTGCGGTTTCTCAAAAAGGCTATGAGCGCCGCATACCCTACTCTTCAAAAACCTCATACACGAGGTCATTGAACGCATAGCGCGGCGGGTCATCTGCAAGAATTCTTGAGACTCCCTCGCCAGAAACAAGCGCATTCGTCCTGGCGACAAAAAGATAATTCTTGTTTTCAAGATGAAAGCCGACATAATAAAGGCCGCTTTTGGTCACATAAACCTTCGTGTCGTCAAAATCAAGGCTGCGCAGAACGGATGCAAAAAGGATTGATTTGTTCGCCTGGTCGGCAACCCGCAGCTCGTCCATCTCCTCAGGCTTAAGCCAGAAAGTCAGCGCAAACTCGCAGGCCTCTATGGAACGAAAATAGCCTATCGTGCGCTCCAGCGCCGCATTCTTTCCGCACTGCGGCCATTCCGGTATTATGCGCCTTATGATGGAATCCACAAACGGCTGGTGCGGAGCCACCATCGCGCGTATCTCGGTTATGGTTTTTGTCTCCTTCTCGTTTATCATATCGCGATAGCGGTTAAGCATAAGCAGATAGATTGCGGCTTTTTTCCTGTCATCCATAAATGTGATTGGCGGCCGGGGTTTATAATTTTTTTGAGAGGATGCCTTCTATGGCCCTGCCGACCTCTTCCTTTGTGAGCGAGGCGTCCACGACCGCCCATCTTTTTGCGTGGAAGCTTTCTTCCGCCTGCCTCAGGAACTTCTGGCGGACCTGCTCAAGGTATTTTCCGTCTGATTCATACCTGTCTGGCTCCTTCTGCACCGCTTTTCTCCTTTGCGCCGTCTCGGCGTCCAGGTCAAGCAGGACAACCAAATCCGGCCTGATGAAGCCAACGCCGTCCACTATCTCCTTTGATTTTTCGTATCCGAGGTCGCCAAGCTCATACGCAATCGTGGAATAAACATACCGGTCCACAACAACCAGCTCTGAATTTTCGGCTGCTTCCGCCAGCTTTTCCTGCTCGTCGGCAATGTCTGAAAGAAAAAGAAGGAATGAGGCTTTCCTGCTCAGGGTGATTTTCTTGTCAAGGTAATCGCGGAGGAGCCTGTATTTTCGCGTCGGGTACTTGAAATACTCAAAAGAAAAGCGTTTCCTCAGCAAAGCAAGCTGCGTGTCCTTCCCGCTTCCGTCTATCCCCTCAAAAACAACCAGCATATTGTGCACGCTCACTTTTGGCCGATGCTGCAGCTCCCGAGGACATAGGTGTCCCCCACGCCGACCATTGCCGCCCTTGAGTAATAAAGAGTGTCGTTGCCTGCGTGCGAATAAACCGCTATGCCCCCGCTGTTAAGCATTTTTATGCATTCGGAATTCGTTGCCGTCCTGTTTATCGCCCTGGACGGCGAAGCCAGCACGCAGCCAGCGTCTTCCATCGCCACTATGTAAACCTCCCTGCCTACAAGCCCGCTGCTGCCGGCAAAATCAACGCCGCACTGGAAGATGTTTCTTTTGGTGTAGTTGTCGCTGACATTCCTTGCGTCCATGACTATGTAGACCGGCTTTTTTTCAGCCAGAAGCGCAAGAAAGGTTTCCTTATTTATCCTGTTCCCCTTGTCAAATTCAACCTGGCTCTCTGCAGCTTTCGCGGCCCGCAAATCCAGGATGTAGAGAATGCCGGCGCCGATTATGATTATCGCCAGCACAATAAATAGCATCGTTCTGTTCTCGTTCATAAAACCAACCGCGGTTATTTAAGCATTTCGGCTATCGAGCACAGCTCGTAATAGTCTTCCGTGCTTTTAATGGTCGCGGATGTATGGAATATTGTCGAGAACTTCGGTTTTTCAATTTCAGGCGCCGGAAGAAGGAAGATGACCGCGCCGTAAGAGTCCAGCGAAGAGTAATCCGCCGGGCTTCCCCTGGCATCTTCTATCGAAGCATCGCCCGTCTGAATGAAAATGTCCGCGGTCTTGTTCTGCCCGCTCAGGACTTCCGCTATCGCAGACGCGCAGTTTTTCATTTCCTTTTCCTCCGAAGCTGTCGCAAGCTGCGTGTCAACCACCACGGCAACCGTGTCTTTCGTGCTCAAATCATTCAAAAACTCGTCAAGCGTCGCGTCAGTTGAGGTGTCGTTCATGAAAAAGAACAGGAAGGATGACGCCACCGCTGCCGCAAGCACAAGCAGGACAAATATCGCGCCGGATGCATAAACAAATCTCCTTGAGCGCCTGAACCTGAGCGTTGTAAGGAAAAGCATTAACAGGATGGATGAAAAAGAGGCAAACATAAGCGCGGCAAAGCCCCCGAAGAAAACGGACTTGTTTTCCAGTATTGAATAACTGTCCGAGATTGAGGTTGTCTTTGCCGTTTCTGACAACCACTCTGTCGTCTTTGTTGCCATGGTGCGCAAAGGAGAGGTGGTTACGGATGCCGGATTCGCCTTTATTGAATCGCGCAATTCCAGGGCCTCGTCCGCAAGCGCCACGTATTCCTGCTTCAACTCGGTTGCCTTGTCAGGCGCCAGGCCCGGCACAAGCAACTCGTCAAGCGAGGCAAGCCTGGATTTCAGGCCATCGTATTTTTTCTCATCGTCCGCGCCAAGGTCCCTGCTGCCCAGGTCAAGAAGCACGGTTGTAGTCGCCTTTTTAGCGGCGACAAGGTCGTCATATATCCCCTGCACTTCCGCGGTCTTGCCCTCCAGCTCCGCGATCAGCTGTTCATACGCCGGAATGTCCTCGTCAAGGCTGGTGAAGTTTGCGTTTTCTATCCTTTCCCTTATGCTGGCGCGCAATTCCTGGGCTTCTTCGGTTTTCATGCCCAGGCTTACGCTGGCGATGTGCAGATATGCCTCTTTCGCTTTCTCCTCTGCGGCGATTCCCTTTTCCTCCAGCGGGGAAAACAGCGCATCATATCTCGTGCCGGTTATTTTGTTTTCATAGAAGCTTAACCGCTCTCTGGTGTTGTTTGTCAGCGTCGCAACCGTTTCGTCAAGCTTCGCGAGCGGCTCTATCTTTGCGTAAAGAGCTTCCACCCTTGTCTCCAGCCTCATCAGGCTGCCTTCCTGGTCGATGTCCATCGGCGGGCAGATGGCATAGCAGACATTCTTGCAGGCCTGCTTGTCAGCGCTGTCATTCATTCTTGGATAGCGGAAAACGCTTGACTCCATCTTGTCCGCGTAATTTTTCAGGACAGGGATGGAATCCCTCATATAAGCCAGCGTCGCGGCAACCGTATTCTCGTCCATATTGTCAAGCTTGTATGCGAAATTGGACAATATCTCTTCTGTGCCGTAGCTTGAAAACGAAAAATCCTTGATGGGCTGTATCAGAATCGTGTAGCTGGACCAGTGGAAAACCTCGTAGCCGAAAGAATAAAGCAGTTTGGCGTTTATCTCGCAGGTTTCGTCATCGTGGCACCACAGCTTTTCGTGCGTCTTGTTGCTCAATACCACATCTATCCTCCTGTCCGTGAATATCGCCTGCCTGCAGGAGTATTCCTCCTGGTTCTTGAAAATCCCGTAGCCGTCGTTCCTGCTGTTGTTGTACGCCTCAACCAGCGAACGGAGTTCAGAAAGCTCGCTTTCTGAAGGATAATACTGCTTGATGTAATACGCCCTAAGCGTTTCGCGGATTGCTTCCGGCTCCCGCACAATCTCCCCGTCCTTCAAAAGGAAGGTCTCGGAGCCGTTTACTGAAACAACGGAATAACTGCTTCCGTCAATAGAGAAATTGGCATAGCTCACGCTCACGTTTTCCTCGCCTGCGTAAAGATAATCGCCTGCCGAAAAGGAAAACGCGAATCCGAAAAACACCAATAGCCAGAACGTGCATAAAACAATGGGGCGCATGAGTGTTTATTGCTAAATTACTATTTAAATCTTATGTTTTTAATATTCAAGCATGGAGTTCGACGACTTGCTTATTACCACTGGCGTTGACGCCCTGGTCAAGCTGGTAAAACAAAACAAAAAAATTGAACTCAACGAGTGCGCTTCCCTGCTCAACATAGATGCGGACACTCTTGAGGACTGGGCCCGCGTTCTTGAAGAGGAGGGGATAATCAGGGTAGAGTACAGGCTGGCAAAGGTCTATCTCATCTGGGTGGAGCCCACCGAAGAGCAGGTAAAAGAGGAAAAAGAGAAGTTCCAGGTTGAAAAGACAAGGCTTCTGGAGGAAATAGAAAAGACGAAAACCGCGCTGCCGGAGGAAATAAAAAAAGTGCAGGAGATGAAGGAATCGTTTGACGAGGCATACGCAAAACTTGCCAGAAGGCTTGGGCAGATTGAGGAGAATATCGCTCCCATAATCGCTGCGGGCGAGGGCTTGGGGAAGATAAAAGCCGAGAGCGGCAGGAAGATAAGCGACGCGCTGTCCCGGCTGGATGGCATAAGCGCAGAGCTCAGGGACATGGAAAAAAAGATGAAAGAGCTCGCAGAGGCTACCGGAGGCGCGGAAAGCGAAAAGGCGCTGGCAGCCATAAAGAAAAAACAGGACGAGATATACGGAATGATGAGCGAACTCAAGGAAATACGCCGCTCGCTTAGGGAGGAAGGGACGGCAAAGACGGAACTGCCTTCCGCACAAGAATTGAAAAGGAAATTCGATGAAATGGCAAGCGATTTCAGGGAAATAAAAAACAGGAATGCCGCGCTGCGCGAGGATTTAATCGGGCTGAAGGAAGGAAGCGAGATCGTCAAGGATGTGGGGGGCTCTTTGAAAACATACGAAAAAATGACCGCCAGGCTGCAAAAGGAGCTGGCTGCGCTGGCTGAAGACGCCGAATCGCTTTTTGACAAGGTCAAAACCACCGAAGAGGAAGTAAAGAAAAGTGTTGACGCAATGGAACGATTTGCCGACTCGCTGAATGTCGCCAAGGGCATAGTGTCGAGATTCCCGAGCCAGGAAAAACTGCACGCTGAACAGGAAAGATTGCTCAAAAAGGAAAAGGAAATAGAAGAAAAGATGGCGGCGCTGAAAAAAATCGTTGAGGTTGCCGGGGGAACCCGCGTAAAGGCTGGCGAAGCCGGGGAATTGATTGAAAAGATTGACAAAGAGATAGAAAACCTCAAAGAGAAAACGTTTGAGCTCTCGGACAAACTTGAAGAAGAAAAGAGCAGGTATCTCACTTTCCAGCAGGTGCGGGAAAGGATAGTGCCGGCAATCCGCAGCTACCAAAACGAGCTGGGCAAGATAAAGGAACAACTTGAGGAGGCAAGAAAACTAGCGGAGAAAGAGCGGGTAGAAGCCGAGGCAATGGTGAAAAAAGGCGTGGCAAAAGCCGACAGGAAGAATATTGAGGAGATGGCAAAACTTGCGAATGAGATAAAAGAAAAGAAAAAAATCATGGAAGACATAAGGGCTGCTTTCGAGGAGCTTGCCGAAAGGGCGGACAAGCTTAACAAGAGGGTAATCCTGCTGTCAAATCAGGCAAAAATAATAGAGCTGCGTAGCGGCGCTTCGGCAGCCGAAACCAAGGCAGCGGAAGCCGAAAAGGCTGGGGAAGAAGAATACCTATCCCAGCAGCTGAAGCTCACCAGGAACGAGGAGGAGGAATTCGCAAAAAAGCGCGAAGAACTCAAAAAACTGATAGAGAAACTGTGGAGCGAAGAAAAATCAAAATCCTAAGAGATCGCTTATCTTTCTGAAAATGCTCTTTTTTTCCACGGCTTTTTGAGGCGTTTCTTTTTTCTCGCCGCCGGCTGCCTTTTCCTCTTTTTTCCTTTCGCCCTTCCTTTTCTGCGCTTTCTTTTCCCTTCCTGCCTTCTGCCCGCCCCTTTTTAGCAGCCTTTTTAGCAGAATGCCCTTCTTTTTCCGCCCTGCAGCCACCGGGCCCTCGGCGCCCACGATTTCTGCCTTTTTAATCCGCTCAACAGGCGTCTCAAGCGCCTTGCGCAGGAGCTCAAGATAGACCCCTTCGCGGTTTGTCGGCGTCAGCAGTATTATTTCTCCCTGAAATCCGTAAATTGGCGCGTAATCCTCGGAAATGGAGGCGATGAGGAGGGTCTTTGATTCAAAGACCTTCTCAAGAAATTCAACGAATTTCCTGCTCTTCATCTCCATCCTGCCTATCTCGTCAAGCACAAAAACGTCATACCTGTCAACTTTGCTCATCGCGGGCAATGCCACGCTTTCAAACTCCTTTATCCTGACGGCGTATTTGCTGACCTTCGGCCCGCCGCCTGAAAGCGAGGCGAGCTGCGCTGTTCTGCCGGTTTCGATGTCCTCGATATAAAAACCTTCGCGGGTGCCGTGCTCTATCCTGGCAGGCGTGATAAAACCCCCGACCTTCCTGCCCCTTTTCTTTAACTCGTCCACAAGCTTCTGGAGAAGGGTGGTCTTCCCGCTTTTCGGCAGCCCGGTTATAAAAATGTTTCTTGGCATAGGCATCCCTGAAAAAATTTACACTTAGGGATATGAAACAAAATTTATAAAAATGCCTATGCCTCTCCGCGAAACAGCCCTATTCTTCCCTTTTGAAAACATAATCGGCAATTTCAAGCAAGGCATCCTTGTACGGCGAGGGCTTCAGGAAAGCGATTGCTTTCTTTGCCTCCTCAACCAGCTGCCTTGTCTTCTCTGCCGAATATTCTATGGCCCTGTGTTTTTTCATAAGCGAGATTGCCTCTTCAATTTCCTCTTTTTTGTCAGTATGCCTTGACAGCAGCTCCATAAGTCTTTTTCTGTCGGCAGGAGGCGCGGCTTCCAGCGTCTTGATGACGCACAGCGACCTCTTGCCCTCGGTTATGTCCCCGCCTATTTCCTTCTTGTACTTGCCAAAGTCCGCAGTCAGGTTAAGAACATCGTCCCATATCTGGAATGCGATTCCGATATTCCTGCCGTACCTTGCCGCCGCCTTTTGCTCCTCAACGGGGGCTTTTGCAAGATGGGCGCCGAGCTGGCAGGACAGGGCGATGAGCGCGGCGGTTTTTTTGTTTATCATTTCGTAGTAATCGTTCTCCCGTATGTCAAAAACACTCTCTCTTTCCCAGAATATCTCTATGCCCTGACCCTCAACCACCTCCAGAAAGGCGTTGGAGCAAAGGCGCAATATTACCGCCTCGTCCCTGCACGCAAATCCGCTTTCTGCAAGCTCCTTCCATATAAGCGTGTAGAGGGCGTCTCCGCTGTTCAAAGCCATGGGCACGCCGTGGGTTATGTGCAGGGTCGGCACTCCCCTGCGGAATTTTGAGTTGTCCTCTATGTCGTCATGAATGAGCGTGAAGTTGTGGAAAAGCTCTATGAACGCGGCCAGCTTCACCAATTCTTCTTTTTTCCTGCCGCCAAAAGCGAAGAAGGAAAGAAACAGCAGGACTGGCCTTATCCTTTTTCCGCCTCTTTTTATGAAGTCCGGCAGGATGCCGAAGACCTTTTTCTCCCGCCCGGCCAGGAGGGCTTCCATCATGGCCTCAACTGACTTCAGCTCGCTTCCGCACAATTCGTAAAAACGCATAAGGTGAATCTGTCCGATAATTATTAAAAATCCTACTAAACACAACATAATTTGACAGGAGGCAGATGAAGATGAACGCACAGCAGGCATTGCAGGAGTTATTGAAGGGAAACAAGGAGTATATGAACGGAAAGGTGTGTTTTGATGTGAAAAAAGCGCGGGAGGAGACGAAAAACGGCCAGAAGCCGTTCGCAACAATCCTCTCCTGCAGCGACTCGCGGGTAGTCCCTGAATTCATATTCAACAGAAATCTCGGCGAGTTGTTTGTGGTCAGAACGGCCGGGAATGTAATAGACAAGGTGGCTTTGGGGAGCATAGAGTACGCGGTTGGGCATCTCCAGACGCCGCTTCTCGTGATCCTTGGCCATGAAAAATGCGGCGCCGTCACCGCGGCGTGCAGCGGAGGCCATTGCGAAGGCCACATAAAAGACGTCGTGAATGAGATAAAAGAAAACACGAAAAGCAGCAATGTTGAAGAAGCGGTAGTGGAAAACGCAAGGGAACTGGCAAACAAGATAATGAAAAAAAGCGCGATTGTGAAGGAGCTGGCGGATAAAAAGAAGCTGCAAATCGTGTGGATGAAATATCATTTTGACGACGGACGCGTTGAATTGCTTTAATGGTGTTTGATTGGGCAGCGGAACAACAAGCGAGAAGGCATACCAGCTTAAAAAATGGATAAAACAGCTTTCCTCTTATTCAGGCAGCGGCACGGAGCTTATTTCAGTCTACATCCCTGCCGGCTCGCCGGTCCACGAGATGGGAAACAAGCTGCGGCAGGAGATGAGCCAGGCGGGCAACATAAAGTCAAAAACCACGAGAACAAATGTGATAGGCGCGCTTGAAAGGATAATCGGGCATCTGAAGATTTTCAGGCAGGCGCCGCCAAACGGCCTTGCGGTATTCGCCGGCAACGTATCGGACAACCCCGCAAAGGTCGACATACAACTGTTTTCCCTAGAGCCGCCGGAAGCGCTCAAGGTCGGCATTTACAGATGCGACAGCCGTTTTTTTCTTGAGCCGCTTGAAAGAATGCTTGGGAGCAAGGACGAGTACGGAGTCATCGCGATTGACGGCAGGGAAGCGACGCTGGCAATCGTAAAGGGGACGGAAGTCAAGATAGTGGACAAGATAACTTCGCTTGCGCACGCAAAGGTAAGAAAAGGCGGGCAAAGCGCAAGAAGATTTGAGCGCCTGCGCGAGGAGAGCATAGAGTATTATTACAAGCACGTTGGTGAAAAGGTGGACCTGTATTTCCTCGGAAGGGTGAAGGGCGTTATTGTCGGCGGGCCCGGCCCGGTAAAGGAGAACTTCCTCAGGGAAAAGCCCTTCAATTACCAGATAAAAGTGCTCGGAGTGGTTGACACTGGCTACACGGACGAATACGGAATACAGGAGATAATCGCGAAAAGCGGGCAGCTGCTTGCTGAGCAGGAAGCGATACGCGAGAAAAATCTCGTAACCCAGTTCATAAAGGAAGCAGTAAGCGACGGGCTTGCGACATACGGCGAAAGGGAAGTGCGGCAGGCGATAGAGACGAAGCAGGCGGAAAGGGTCCTGCTTTCAGAAGGGCTGGATTACAAGACAGCACTGTATAAATGCGGAAGCTGCGGAAAAGAAATACGGCTGACCGTGAAAGAAGCCGAAGACGGGATAAAATGCAGCTGCGGCGGCGAAGCCAGGCTGGTAGAAGCAAAAGACCTTCTTGATGACCTTGAGGCGCTCGCGCGCGAAAGGGAGATACCGGTTGAGATAATCTCGGTGAACACTTCTGAAGGCGCACAGTTTCTTCACGGTTTCACAGGCGTAGGCGCGTTCCTGAGATATAAAAGCAGATAAATGCGCGGCGCCCAACAAAAATCATTATAAACTTATCTTAGATATCTATCCACCTCTAAAATAAAAAACGGGTTGGCGGATGGTAGTATGAAGAATATCATGTGGTTTAAGGAGCTCAGCAAAGCGAGCCTGGCTGAAGCAGGCGGAAAGGGCGCGAACCTTGGCGAAATGTACCAGCAGGGGTTTCCCATACCGAACGGGTTTGTCACCACGAGCGGGGCATATTTCAAATTCATAGATGCGAACAACCTGCGCGAGCCGATAAGCAAAATGCTTGGCGCGCTGGACGTGAATGATTCTGAAAAACTGCAGGAAACCGCAGAGAAGATAAAGCAGATGATAATAAACGGCAGGATTCCGGACGATATCCGCGCCGATATCATAAGGTCTTACAAAGAGCTCAGCGAGATGGCCGGGCGCGAAGTCTATGTCGCGGTCAGGAGCTCAGCCACGGCAGAGGACCTGCCGACAGCCTCATTTGCCGGGCAGCAGGCCACTTTTCTCAATGTCCGCGGCGCGGAGAACACAGTGGAAGCGGTAAAAAAATGCTGGGCATCACTTTTTGAGCCGAGGGCGATATTCTACCGGGTGCAGAACAGGTTCGACCACATGAAAGTCGGGCTGGCGGCAGTAGTGCAGATGATGGTCCAAAGCGAGAAGGCAGGCGTCGTTTTCACGGTTGACCCGATGACGCAGGACAGGAACAGGATGTCTATCGAGGCTGCATACGGCCTTGGCGAAGTTGTTGTCAGCGGGCTTGTGACGCCGGACACCTATGTCGTGGACAAGCGCGACCTAAAGATCATAGACAAAAAGATAGCAAAGCAAACCTGGATGATAGCGAAAATAGAGGGCGAAAACAGGAGGCTGAATATAAAAGAGGAGGCGCAATCGCTGCAAAAGCTCAGCGACCTTGAGATAAGGGACCTGGCGAAGATGTGCATAAAAATAGAGGAGCACTACGAAAGCCCGCAGGACATAGAGTATGCTTTTGAAAGAGGAAACCTTTACATTGTGCAGGCAAGGCCGATAACCACTCTCAAGAAAAAAGAGGAGGAGGCGGTCCCGGCGCAAAAACAGGCGCAGGGGCAGGAAGCTGCAAGGGGCGAAGAAACAAAAATACTGGCAAGGGGCCTTGGCGCGTCTCCTGGAATCGGCGTAGGGCCTGTGAAGATAATCAAATCCGCTTCTGAAATAAAAAGAGTGGAGAAAGGGGATGTGCTGGTAACCGAGATGACGACTCCTGATTATGTGCCTGGGATGAAAAGGGCGGCCGCGATAGTCACCGACACCGGCGGAATGACATCCCACGCGGCAATAGTAAGCAGGGAGCTTGGCGTGCCCTGTGTCGTTGGTGCGGCAGGCGCCACCGGCATACTGAAAGAAGGCGAACTCATCAGCGTTGACGGAAGCAGCGGCATAGTTTATTCAGGAGCCCTTGAGGCAAAGAAAGAAGAAACAGCTGCGGCAGTGCCTCTGACGGGAATCGGACCGATAACCGGCACCAAGATATACGTTAATCTTGCCGATGTTGACCAGGCGGAAAGGGTGGCAAAGCTGCCTGTTGACGGCGTCGGCCTTCTCAGGGCGGAATTCATGATAGCGAATATTGGTGTCCACCCGAAAAAGATGATGGCGGAAGGAAGGGCTGACGAATATGTAAACAGGCTTGCGGAAGGGATACGGCGCTTTGCCGCGGCTTTTTACCCGAGGCCGGTAGTATACAGAGCCACGGATTTCAAGACAAACGAATACAGGAGCCTTGAGGGGGGCGAGCAGTACGAGCCGAAAGAGGAAAACCCGATGATGGGTTACCGCGGCGCGTCCCGGTACATAAACGAGCCCGAGGTCTTTGAGCTTGAGCTACGCGCGCTGAAGAAGGTGCGCGACGAGTATCACCTGAAAAACCTCTGGCTGATGATTCCGTTCGTGCGCAGGATAGGCGAGCTCAGGGCGATAAAGGAGCTGCTCCACAAGGTGGGCATTTACAGAACGCGCGATTTCAAGCTCTGGATAATGGTCGAGGTCCCGAGCACAGTCTTCCTGATTGACTTGTTCTGCAAGGAGGGAATAGACGGGATATCCATAGGGAGCAACGACCTGACGCAGCTGATATTGGGAATAGACAGGGACAATACCACGCTTGCAAAGGGATTTGACGAAAGGAACGACGCGGTCCTTCGCGCCATAAGGCACGTGGTTGAGACCTGCAGGAGGTTCAATGTCACAACCTCAGTATGCGGACAGGCGCCTTCGGTTTATCCTGAATTCGCCGAAAAGCTTGTTGAATTCGGAGTAACCTCGATGAGCGTCAATCCTGACGCTATAGAAAGGACAAGGCAGATAGTGGCAAGCGCTGAACAGAAGATAATATTGAAAAGGCTGGCGCAGCTGGCAAAATCCGAAGATAAGGACGACCTTGGTTCCATAGTGGACTAAGTTTAGACTGCCGGCGCCGGCTGCGTCTTCCACGGGCATGTTTATAAATAATTTCTATCTTAAATGATGCGATGGAAAGGCAGATTTTGATACTTTGCATAGACCGGGACAACGACCTTTTTGAAAAGGCGAAGATAAACGGCCCAGTCATCGGCAGGGAGAAAAACATCCTGGCCGCAATGCAGCTTGGCCTTGCAGACCCGGAAGACAGCGATGTCAACGCGCTGTTTTCCGCAGTGCAGCTATACGACAAAATGAAAGGCGAGGGCAGAAATGTTGAGATCGTCACCCTGACCGGAGACAGGAAGCTCGGCTATGACGCGGACAAGAAAATAAGCGAGCAGCTTGACAGGATACTCGCAGAACTAAAACCGGTTTCAGCCATCCTTGTTTCGGACGGGGCTGCCGACGAGGAGGTCCTTCCGATTGTGAAATCAAGAATGAAGATAGATTCCACGCGGATAGTGACCGTGAAACAGTCAAAGGAGCTTGAGAAAACATATTTCATACTGCTGGAAAAGATAAAGGATCCGTATTATGCAAGGATAATAATCGGCATCCCTGCCCTGCTCATACTGATGTTCTCCGCCGCGTCCTATCTGGGCCTGGGGTGGGAAATAGTCGGAATAACAATCGGGCTGTTTTTGGTCATCAGGATGCTTAACATAGACGAAACCCTGATAAGCTTCATAAAGGATTTCAGGTTTTCCGCAGAAAAAACAAGCTGGGTGGGCTATGTCGCGGCGCTAGTCCTGCTCCTGCTCGCCTTTGCCGTAGCGTACCAGACCTTCAACAAGGGAACTGCCTGGGGGCTAAGCAGCGAAAAGCTCGCAGCATATGTTGTCCAGAGCGTCGTGTGGCCTTTGCTGGTGGCGTTCTTCTTTGCGATAGCCGCAAAGATCATGGACGCAAAATCAGAAAAAAAGACGTACGCGATAACGAAATACGCGTTTTATGCCGTTGCCGCGGTGCTGGTTGCAATGCTGCTTGACATAACCTCAAAATGGGTGCTAAACCTGTACCCGCCATACGTCAGCTTCGCTGATTTCCTGCTTACCATAATGGCGGCGCTGGTGCTTGGCTACATAAGTTCGATTGCGATAGCGTGGATTAGAACGGACATAATAGCAAGAATGAAGCTTGAGGGCAGGGAAGTGATAATGCAGAACGGCAGCCTCATAGGAACGATAGTCGGCACCGACCGCAAAGACGAAAAGCTGATAGTGCAGACGATAGGGGAAAAGAAATTCAGGATTCCGATTTCTTCCATAACGGCAATAGACGAGAAGGTAATCGTAAAGAGCGGGGATTGAACTAAAGCTGCCCGCCGCTGAGTTTGCTCATTTTTGCTATGAGCCTCTTTTTTTCCGCACAATCCTTAAGCACTGCCCTCAATACCTCGACAATGTCCCTGACCGGAAGAATGCGTATCTTTGCGCTTTTTTCTTTTGGGAGGTAGATATCATCCAGGTTTGAGCTGGGGATTATCGCTGCCTTTATCTCGTTGTCTATTGCCGCTTCAACCTTTGCCGTCACGCCGCCAACCGGAAGGACATTCCCCCTTATGTCCAGCGAGCCGGTTATGGCATAATCCTGCCTTATGGGGATGTTCGTCAATGCCGAAACGACCGCCACTGCAGTGGCTATGGACGCGCTATCGCCTTCGACTCCTTCATAGGTCTGCAAAAACTGGATGTGGATGTCCCTCTTTGATATGTCGGCTCCCACGTATTTCTTTATTATCGCCGAAACGTTTTCCACCGCTTCCTTTGCTATCGTCCCGAGCTTGCCTGTCGCGATTATCCTCCCCTCGCTTTTTGACGCCGGAGGGGTGACCTCCGCAACCATCGGCAGAAGCAGGCCTGCGCGGCTCTCCCCAAGCACCGCAAGTCCGTTTACCCTGCCCACTGCGGCCCCGCTTGTCATGACCATCTGGTATTCGCGTCTTCTTTCAATAAGCTTGGATGCGAGCTGGCTCTCCACCGAACGGAAAATCTTCTTCGCCTCCACGACTTCGTTTTTTCCAACAAGCGAAAGGCCCTTGCCCTTGGCAACGTCCCCGGCAGCCCTCACAAGGCCGCCAAGCTCGCGGAGATTGAGCGTGAATCTCTTCCTCCTTCCTGACATCCTTCTGGCCTCTTCTATTATTTCCCTGACCGCCTCCCGGTCAAAATGGGGTATCCTCCCATCCTTCTTTATCTCCTGCGCGACGAACTGGACAAGCTTGTCCTCGTTTCCGGGAGTGTCGGCCATGGAGTCCTCAACATATATCTCATAGCCGCCGCCGCGAATACGCGAACGGAGCGCCGGATGGATCCGCTGGGTGTCCGGCAGGTTTCCTGCCGCAACAAGCACAAAATCGCACGGCACCGGCTGGGTCTTCACCAGCGCGCCCGAGCTCATCTCGCTCTGCCCGGTTATCGGATATTTCTTTTCCTGCATCGCGGTCAGGAGCTCCTGCTGCCAGTTGAGCCTGAGAGAGGCTATTTCATCTATGAAAAGCACGCCCTTGTTCGCGCGATGGATTGCGCCGGCTTCAACGCGCAGGTGCGCCGGCGTGCCAAGGCCGCCACTCTGGAGGGGGTCGTGCCTTACGTCGCCCAGAAGCGCCCCTGCCCGGGTTCCGGTCGCATCAACAAAAGGCGCCGAATGCTTGCCGGTGTTGTCGACTATGAGTTTTGGCTCTTTTATCTCCATCGGCATCAGCCGCCTGCCAAGCCCGGCAGTCGCGTTTGAAAGTATGTAAAGAAAGCCGAGGCCGAGAACCGCTGCTATTATGAACCACTTCGCGTTTTCAGGAATGTCAGCAAGGAATATTATCGCGTAAAACAAAACTCCCAGGAGGAGTATCAGGAAAATCGGGTTTATTCCTCTCGGCACCACCTCCTGCTCTTCCTTATGGGAAACGATTCTTCTTCCAAGGCTTGAGCCCCCTTCCAGCCTGCCGGTCGGAGAAACCCGCATCCTTCTTGCTTCTTCCGGAGAATAAAACTTCTGCAGGTCCTTTCTTTTTTTCAGGTAGTCAAACCTTGGATAACTGGGCACAACCTTTATGAGCGGTTGGTTTTCTTCAAGATTGTTCGGATACGCCAGAACATCCTCAAGCTCCTCGGCAGGCAGCAATTCCGCCATAGCCTGTGCAAGCATGCTCTTTCCGGTGCCCGGCGGACCTATGAGCAGGACGTTTCTTTTTTGCCTTGCTGCCTTTTTCACTATGTCAACAGCATTATCCTGCCCTATTATCTGGTCTATCAGCCTTTCCGGAACCGGAACATCTGCGGTTGTCTTTATTTTTTCAAGCAAACCCATATCCATCAAACCCAAATTCAGGCTGGAAGGACGCGCACACCTGAGAAAGCTATGCGCGGCGAGAGCAAGCCGTTTATCCTTGCCTGCTTTTTTCCCAATCCATATATATCATTAAAAAGGTTAAATATGTTTGCGGTAATCATAAACCCGCGCACCGGCACTTCACCCCCATAAAAAGCGGCGTTCACCTCAACGCCAAAATCCCCTGTCGTGATGTTCGCGGTATGGGAACCGTGGAAGGACAGGACGCGAAGCGCCTTGTCGTTTTCATCCTCTGCCAGGCTGCCCGGCGCGACCACAATATTGGAGAAGCCGATTGAAGGCGGGGAGGCATAGGAAGCGCGAGTCGCAAAACCGCTGCTCCCGACCCCCTCAAGCGAAGCGATTTCAAGATTGTAAGAAAAATTTTTCACTGTACCATACTCAACAAGCGCCTTTCTCCTGCCTGCCAGGCCATCGCCGTCAAACGGCGCGGAATAAGGCGAGCCGGCAAGCAACGGGTCGTCGTAAAGGGAAAACTTCCCGCTGAATGCCTTTTCGCCAAGCCGGTCGTGCAAAAAGCTGATTTTTCTACGCTTCAGGTCGCCGTTGAACGATGGGAGAAGGATGTCAAAAAGCGCGTCCAGCGCCTGCGGCTCAAAGATGACCGTGTGGTTTCCGCCTTCCGGCTTTTTCGGGTTCCTCATCATGCGCGCCATCGCTGCCGCCTCTTCGCCTATTTTATAAAAATCGCCGGCATCGCGAAGCCTGCAAAAGGAGTTGCCGTAAAAACCATAACCATCGCCGTCCATAACCTCGACCAAAAATGAAATTGACGAAGAGCGGAAGGAGCCCGAGAAGCCGTTCGTGTTTTCAAGCCTCTCCTCCGCCCAGCCTGCAGAGACCTCAATCTGCGCTTCTCCCCCGTATTTCTCGGCGCCTTCCCGCACCTGCTCAAAAATTTCCTTCAGGGCAGGCGCGTCAATCCCGGCAAGCTCCCTGTCAAAGGCATCAACAGATGGCAAGCCGGATTTTTCCGCAAAACCGAAGTTTGGACGAGGAGAATATTTCGCTGCAGCCAGCGCTTTCCTTTCCGCCTCTTCAAGCCGCTGCGCTTCCGCGCCCTCCGGGCCTGAAGCAAATGCAAAACCCAGGCATCCATCGCTGAGCACGCGGACACCATAGCCGCTGCTTTCTTCCTCAGAGCGCGCCTTCAGGGATTTTGCCGAGTAGGACAACGAAATCGCCTTTTCCCTGATGAAAAAGGTTTCCTTTTCAACATCCCGCATGTTTTTAAATTCCATTAATTAATTTTTAAACTTATGGAGATGAAAAGGCTTTTTGTTGCTGTTGATCTTCCAGAGGAGCTCAAGAAGGACATTTATGGCTTCGCACGCCAGTTAGAGCAGGACGGAATCAAGCTTGTTGAGGAAAAGAACCTCCACATAACCATAAGATTCATCGGAGAAGTGCCTGATGAAACCGTGCCGGAGATTGTTTCACGGCTGGAAAAAATCAAATTCCAGGAGTTTGAATGCAAAATCAAAGGCGTTGGCGTCTTCCCCAATCCATCTTATATCCGGGTTGTATGGGTAGGCCTTGAAAGCGGGCAGCTTGCGCAACTTGCAAATTCTGTGTTGGCCGCATTGAAGGGCATCGGAAAGGAAGAAGAGCGCGGGTTTTCAGCCCACCTGACAATCGCGCGCGTGAAGAAAAAGGCTGATTTGCAGAAATTCCTTGAAAAAAACAGGGAAAGGGAGTTCGGAAAATTCAAAGTCGGCAGCTTTGTGCTGTTCGAAAGCAGATTGACCCCGAATGGGCCGGCATACGCGAAACTGCGCACTTTCACTTCCGGGTGAGTTCCAGATTTACAGCAAAAATGGAACATTTTGCTTATACATCAAGTATGCCTTGCCGAATTCTTCTTCAAGTTCTTTCTCCTCGGTTTTTGCCAATCTGCAATAGACAGCGAGCATTATTATCCCCATCAATGCGGTTGGTATTGTTGGCCATGCAAAAAGCCATGCGATTATTATCATGGACATGCCAAGATACTGCGGATGCCTTGAATACGCATAGATGCCGTCTGTTACAAGCCCTTTTGCATTGTATATCCTGCTCCATCCAAGCACAACCAGGATGCCGCCCATAACGGATACGAAGCCGGCTATTAATGAGGTTGCAAGGAGGCTATACCTTACGCCCAGAAATTCAAAATCAAAAACCGTTGCAACCGGCTGCGCCGGCAAAGGGTGCGACGGCAAAAAGGACGACAAAAGATACAGCGTAAGAGGAAAGCCGAACATTTCGGTAAAAAGAGCAACGATATATGCTATGTATACCCCGGAATATTTCCTCCACCTCCCTCTTTCCCTCGGGAAGAAAAGAAAGAGCGAAAATGCTGAAAAAATCGCTATCCAGAGGAATACTATCTCCCACCGGCCGGATGCCAGCAGAGCGCTGGACGCGGGATTAAGGAGATAGCTTATATTAGTTTCGAAAAATGGCGCAACTGCGACAACAAAAAGAATGATTGCCGCGAAGAGAACTATCCTGTAAGTTTTCATAACAGCATATGGGAAGCGCTTATTTATTTCTTTGCCTCTCATACCCCGGCTTTATACTCGAGCTTTCGCTTTATGGATTTCAATGAAACGAAACTGTCCCTTTCCATCTCCTCAAGACGGAAAGCTATCATGTTCCTCTGCTCTTCCAGCCGCGGGATAAGGACATATTCCAAGGCGTTGACGCGCCTCTTTGTCTTCTCTATTTCAACAATAAGCCGCTTTATCGCGGTCTCGGTCTCGGCGAGCTTCAGCACCATGTAAAGCACTTCATCAAAATCGTCCGCCGCCCGGTCTATCTTCGCGCTCGTTGCCGGTATAGAATAGGAAGGCATCCGGATGAAATCCCTTCTTTCCACATTCGTCTCAAGCGTCGGGATTTTCACGCCCATGACATTTTTTACCTCAACATCAAGCGATAGGTCGCGCCTGATGTCAAGGGAAACCTTTTCCAGCTCCGGCCTTGAATGGTAAAGCTGCGCGACCGCCAGCGATTTTGAGGCAACAGCAATCTTTTTGGCGAGCTCGCCGCGGAGGTTCTGCGCTTTCTTGAGGATTTTGAAAAATTCGAGGATGAGCGCGTCGCGTTTTTGCTTGAGCAGCTTGTGCCCCTTCCTGGCAAGCGCTATCCGCTCCTTAAGCTTTATCAGCTCCATTCTTGTCGGATTTATGTCAGCCGCCGCCATTTTTCTCGCCTTTTGACTAGCCCTCCTTCTTCGGCAGGTATTTTGCGATGTGCTCCTTCTTTACCCTCTTGAGCTCTTCCTCCGGAAGCGTGGCAAGAAGATCCCAGGCTATTGCGAGCGTTTTTTCAATGTCGCGGTCCTCATATGCGCCCTGCCTGACAAACTTGTCCTCAAACGCATCTGCAAGCTTCAGGTATCTCCTGTCAAGCTCGCTTAATGCTTCCTCGCCCACGACCGCGCTAAGGCTCCTGAGGTCCCTGCCAGTGGCATAGCCTGCGTAAAGCTGGTCGGAAACGCCCTTGTGGTCCTCCCTTGTCTTGCCTGCGCCGATTCCGTTGTTCATCAATCGCGAGAGCGACGGAAGGACATCAACCGGCGGATATATGTTCTTTCTGTGAAGGTCCCTGCCAAGAATTATCTGCCCTTCCGTAATGTAGCCTGTAAGGTCTGGTATCGGGTGGGTCTTGTCGTCGCCCGGCATCGTCAGTATTGGCAGCTGCGTCACGCTTCCCTTCGCGCCCTTCACCCTTCCGGCCCTCTCGTAAATAGTTGAAAGGTCGGTGTACATATAACCCGGGTAGCCACGCCTGCCTGGCACCTCGTTTCTCGCTGATGAAATCTCACGCAATGCCTCGGCGTAGTTTGTCATGTCTGTTATGATGACAAGCACGTGCATGTCCTGCTCGTAGGCAAGATACTCGGCAGTTGTCAGGGCAAGCCTTGGCGTGATTATTCGCTCCACTGAGGGGTCGTCCGCGAGGTTGAGGAACAGCACCGCGTTTTCCAGCGCACCTGTCTTTTCAAAATCCCTGATGAAGAAAGACGCCTCCTCGTGGGTGATGCCCACTGCGGCGAAAACAACAGCGAACTTTTCCCCGCTGCCGCGGACCTTCGCCTGCCTTGCGATCTGCACCGCAAGCTGGTTGTGCGGAAGGCCAGCGCCTGAGAAAATCGGGAGCTTCTGGCCCCTGACAAGGGTGTTCATCGCGTCTATCGTTGATACCCCGGTCTGGATGAACTCCGATGGGGTTTCGCGCGAATACGGGTTGATCGGAAGGCCGTTGATGTCAACCTTTTCCTTCGGGATTATCTTCGGCCCCTTGTCCCTGGGCTCGCCAAGTCCGTTAAAAGCCCTTCCCAGCATTTCTGTGCTGAGGCCTATCCTCATGGTCTCCCCAAGAAACCTCACGGATGTGTCTTTCGTGTTTATGCCCGTGGTCTGGCCGAAGACCTGGATGATGGCGACATTCTCGCTGACATCAAGCACCTGCCCCTTCCTTCGCTCGCCATCCGGCAGCATTATCTCCACTATTTCATTGTAAGCAACGCCGCTGACATCGGAAACAAAAACAAGCGGTCCTGCGATCTGATTGATGGTTTTGTATTCCTTCATTCTCATCACCTTGATTTTATGAGCGTATCAAAATCCTCGTCAATCTCCTTCCAGAGTTCGTCAAACCCGCCAAGCTTATCCTCGCTTATCTCCTTCATCCTGCCGATTTTTTTCCTGCTCGGAAGCTCCTGTATTTTTTTCAGCTGGGTTCCAAGGTCAAGAGCAGCCAGCGTTTTCTCCTCGTACTTGAGAATCGTCTTGAGCATCCTGTACTGCTTCTGCAGCGAGCATCTGGCGTCAACATCGCTGAAGGCATTCTGCTGCAGGTAGTCCTCCCTGAGCATCTTCGTAATCATCAGGACTGCCTGCTCCTTTTCAGGCAGCGCATCAGGGCCTACAAGCTGGACGACTTCCTGCAGCTCCGCCTCTTTCTGAAGCAGCGCCATCGCCTTTTTCGTGAGTTTCATGAAATCTGATGAGATGTTCTCCATAAACCACTGCTCCAGCGTTTCGGTGTAAAGCGAATAGCTCTTGAGCCAGTTGAAAGCCGGGAAATGCCTTCTGTAAGCAAGCGACGCATCAAGCGCAAGAAAAACCTTTGTCACGCGCAGGGTGTTCTGGGAGACCGGCTCGGAAATGTCGCCGCCAGGCGGGGAAACCGCGCCGATTATTGAAACGCTGCCGTACCTCTCATCGCTTCCGAGGCAGCGGACCCTGCCTGCCCTTTCGTAGAATTCGGCAAGCTTTCTCGCCAGATAAGCCGGATAACCCTCCTCGCCGGGCATCTCTTCCAGCCTTCCGCCGATTTCACGCATCGCCTCTGCCCACCTGCTCGTGGAATCAGCCATAAGGGAAACATCGTATCCCATGTCCCTGAAATATTCGGCCATGGTCACGCCGGTGTAGACAGACGCCTCACGGGCGGCTACAGGCATGTTGGAAGTGTTTGCAAGCAGCACCGTGCGCTCCATAAGCGGCTTTTTCGTGTTCGGGTCGATGAGGTGCGGGAATTCTTTCAGGACTTCTGTCATCTCGTTGCCGCGCTCGCCGCATCCGATATAAACAACCACCTGCGTGTCTGAATACTTGGCAAGGCTGTGCTGCGTCACTGTCTTTCCGCTTCCGAACGGACCCGGAACGCAGGCCGTGCCGCCTTTTGCTATCGGGAAAAACGTGTCGATTACGCGCTGGCCTGTAACAAGGGGGATAACCGGCGGAAACTTCTCTATCACCGGCCTTGCCTTTCTCACCGGCCAGTAATGGGAAAGCGTGAGCGGCATTTTCCTGCCTTCAAAAGACACCGAGCCAATCTCGTCATCAAGCGTAAACTTGCCCTCCTCGATGCTTTCAATAGTCCCGTCGTAAATTGAAAGAACCTTGTGCTCTATGACCTCTGTTTCCTTTACTGTGCCGAGTATGTCGCCGACCTTGACCCTCGCGCCTTTTTTGACTTTCGGCGCGAAATCCCATTTCTTCTTCCTGTCAAGCGGCTCAGCGACTATGCCCCTCTTTATGAACACGCCTTTGGACCTGCTTTCAATCAGCTCCAGCGGCCTTTGAATTCCGTCGTAGATGTTTTTGAGTATCCCGGGGCCCAGCTCAACCGAAAGCGGCTTTCCTGTTGAAACCACCTTCTCGCCCGGCCTCAGGCCAGAGGTGTCTTCATAAACCTGGATGACCGCGGTAGCGCCGACAATCTTGATGATTTCGCCCATCAGGCCCTCCTCGCCCACGCGCACAAGGTCGTAGAGCCTTGCGCCCGGGAGAAACGCCTCAACCACCGGGCCGGATATTCTCCTTATCTTTCCAGTTATTTCCTTTTTGTCAGCCATTATAACACCCCGATAAACATTTCATTTTTTCTCCAAATCAAAACCCAACGCCCTTTTTATCATCTGCCTTATTTCCTCGCCTTCAGTGCTGACGCCGGAATAGTCGGGCATCGGCACGATAACCGGATATGCGGTCCTGTCAAGCTTTTTTCTCAATCTCCAGTCTATCTTGTTAAGCAGATATTCGTTCACTATGACAATGCCGTATTCTTGGTTTGCGAGCGCCTTCTCTATCAGCTCCTGTGCATTGCCGTCCGCAGCAAGCCAGCAATTTTCCAATCCGGCCAGCCGCATCCCCTCGACAAGAATCATATCGCCTATGACAACGATCTTCGCTTTCATAAAACCACTGCGCTAAACGGTCACCAGCATTTTCCTGACCTCGTCCTCCGGAATTCCGGCCTCCTTTGCCTTTGCGATTTTCCTCAGGTTGTTTATCTCTTCCTCCTTTATAAGCAGGAAGCCCATTATGACGCCGATGGACAGCATGCTCCTCCTGAAAATCCCGTGCTTTTCCCTTGCGAGCGCTTTCTCCAAGGCGATTTCAAGCTGGGGCAGGTCGTAATCGTCCCCCAGTTCAATGCCCCTGAACTTCTGCCTTATTAAGGCCAGGACCTGCTGCCTCTCTTTCGCTTCAATAAGCTTCTCGATGGCCCTTCTGCCAAGGGTGCCGCCTTTTATCAGGTACTTCCCGATCTCGCCGCCTGAGAACCGCCTTGCCTTGAGCCGCTCTATTATCATAAGGTTTTTTGCGTCTATCTCTTTCTTCAGCAGTCTTCTTATGCCCGCAATCTCCTTCCCGCCAACCGCAGCCAGCCCCTGGTCCATAAAAAGGTAGGTATATGCGTCAAGAATGCTCTCCACCTGCAAAAAGGCGTTCATATTTTTGAGGGCGTTGTTGAATACGTCGCGCATATGCCTGCTGAACGCGGTGCTGCCCAGCGAAACCATTTCCTTTCCTATTGCCGTCTTTTTCAGCGTCGCAAACAAATCGCCGCCGTCCGCCCTTGCCAGCTGCTCCAGGTCGCGCTCGCCCAGGCTTCCTGCGGCAAACAGATACGGCATTACCCTCTCTCCCTTAACGCCGGCCGCCTTTGCGTGCACTATCATCTTCATGTTGAGCAGGTCCCATTTCTTGAGCAGCGCGCAAACCGCCGGGATGTCGTCCTTCGGCGTGAATGAAAGTATTTTTTTGGCGACGCGGGAAAAGTTTCTTGCAGCGGCTATTTCCACGGCTTCAGAGCCTGAATAGCCGCCCGCGCTGTCAAGGTCCTGCTTGTAGGATGTGCGGCGGAGAAGCTCTGTCATGGCGGCAACGCTTTTAACCCTGAGCATCTCTTCGAGCTCCTGGTCTCTTATGAGCAGCCCCCTCATCCCGCAAACCCTGGCGTTTGAATAGCCGTACCTGAGCGCGCGGGATTGGATTTTTATTTTAGGCAATTCCATAAAATATCAACCAAAAAGCTCCGTCGCCAGCGCCCTCCTGACTTCATCGGCGCGCCTTTCCAGGAGCGTTTCCAGCCTGAGGTCAACGCGCATTCTGCCGTCGGCGCTTTCAACTATGGCGCCGCCCAGCCCGTCAAGGCTTTCTTCCACTTCGGCCTTCACGCCGGAAAGAAGCTTCTTATCACCCTTTACTACCCGGACCACTGCTTTTTCGCCGACTTCTTTCAGCGCGCTTTCCACTTGCGAAGACAGCCATTTGGAATACGCGGCACTGTGGCGTATTGACGGCGAAAGCGCGTAAAGCTCGTCCAGCGATTTCTTTATCGCGTCCTCCCTTCCCTCTGCCAGCAGCCTTTTTGCCTCCAGCCGGGCCCAGGCAAGCCGCTCGCGGCGCTGGTCTTCAAGCAGTTTCCTGACTTCCTCCTCGACCAAAGCCTTCTGGCCCTGCTTCTTTGCCTTCTCCTCCTCTACCATCTTCTGGACGTGCCATTTCGCACTCTCAACTATTTTTGCCGCCTCTGCCTCCCCCTCTTTGATAAGAGAGGAAGCAAGTTTCCTGATGCCCATTGACACACCGGTCAGAGCCTTGCTAATGACCGAGACTGCTTGTCAGCAGGAATGCGATGACGAAACCGAACAGAGCCAAAAGTTCCGGCAATACCACGTATATAAGGACCTTGCTCTCAAATTCCGGCCTCTCGGCAACAACGCCCATTGCCGCTGAGCCCAGCGTGCCCTGCGACCAGGCAGCCGCCAGCGCGCTCACTCCCATCGCCAGTCCGGCAGCAAGCGCCGTACCAGCGCCCGTAGACAACCAACTTGCAACTTCTGTTTCTGCCATACATTCACCTCATTTCATTTCTTTGATTTTGAGTATAACGCAAACGGGGCAAACAAAACCCCTCCGCCGTCAACGAACTTTGACTTGAATTCAATCACATTGAGCCTGCCTCCCTGTATCAGTGCCTCGAACATCGCGATGAAGGCGTTTAAGCCGTGAAGGACCAGCAGCAGCGGCAACAAAACAATGGCAAGCAGGCCGTTTGCCACTGTCGGCAGGAAAAACTCGTTTATTATCTCGGCGAGCACGACCCCGACAACGCCGACTGCGGCGATTCGAGCGTAAGAAAGAATATTCCCCCCCAGGCCGGGCAGCTCAAAAATCCCGACAAGGCCCTCGGTCAGGAACAGGCCGATTGCGGAAATCACGAAAACAGCAAGCGCAGGCATTGAAAGGAAAGCTGGAAGTATTCCAAGAAAGCCGGAGCAAATTGCAACCACGCCGGAAACCTCAACGCCAAGCCAGGCAAGTTTTGCGTATGCGTGCCTTCTGTGATGATTCCAGTTCTTCACCGCGCCCAGGACGAAGCCGAGCGCAAGGTGCAGGAAGCCCGCGAGCAGCGTGATGCCGAGAAAAAATGAGAAATTGTGCAGCCTGCTTAAGCCCTCATATGCCGCAGCAGCGGAAAAATCAGGGAAGCCCCAGCCCGCAAGATAGGACGCCCACTGCGAAAGCGTCATTCCCGCCCACTCGTTAAATATGATACCGAATAGCATAGTGGGGAAAGCGGAATAGAGCCAAAGCGTGCAAACATTTCTCATTGTCTCGCTTGCCTTGAACTTTTCCATAAGCCATTTTGAGATGAAAACGGATGCCAGGCCGTAAAGGGCATCGCCGACTATCATCGCGTACAAAACCGGCAGGGTCAGCACATAAAGGAGCGTGGGGTCAAACTCAAAATAATTGGGCAGCGAATACTCTTTTGAAACGAATTCAAATGGGCCTGCAAACTTCGGATTGTCAAGCACCACCGGCACCTTGTCCTCGTGGCCGATTTCCGCCCCTTCAAGAAGCGCGTTATCGCCAAACTCCTTCAGCGCTTTGGAAAGCCTTGCGTAATCCGCATCCTTCACCCAGCCCTCTATCGCAACAGCCATCCTTGACGCCGCGAATTTTGAGAATATCTCTGCCCGCTCTGCCTCAACAGACAGCGCTGCGAGCAAAGATTGAATGCGGCTTCCGTCTTTCGCAACTATGTCGCCCAGGTTCTTCTCTATAAGCCTTATGCCGTCCTTTTTCTTCTGAATTTCGTCTTTTATCTGCGCCGCGGCAACCGAAGGAATCCCGACATCCTCCGGAACCTCGATTGCAGAGAAATTGAGCGAGACCAGGGCGCTTTCCACCGGCGCGTTTTTTCCATACACAATGAGCAGCAGGGATGGCCTGTTCTTCTGCGGCACCGCAAACACTTCAAATGCATCCGTCACATTTTCAAGGCGTTTTTTCAGCTCATCAACCTTGTGATGCTCAAGCTCGCCAACAACAAAAGAGAGGGTGTTCGTGCGCATCCTGTTAAAATCAATTTCCAGCGGGAGCAGCCTTGAAACCGTCTGCAGCTTCAGTTCAAGCCTTTTCAGCTCCTCCTCGTCCTCTGCTTTTTTTGCCATCAGCGAGGTTATCTTTTCACCTACCGTTTTTATGAAATGGTCTGCCTCTTCAAGCAGCTGCTGGACGCTTTTGCCCGGCTGCTTTTTTTCCGGCCGGGCAAGCTTCAACGCGGCTGCAATTGAACGGAGCTTGGCCAGCCGCTCGGATATGTCATCAAATACCGGAAGAGGCCTTCCGTCCTGCAGGCCCTCTGCCCTGAATTTTCTTATCTCAACAGCCCCGAGCTCGTGGAGTTTTTTTATTATGGCCGGCGCGGTGGACGAAAGCGCAAATATCCTGATTTTCCTCATTTTAGCCGGCTTCAGCATCGCAGCACCTGCGCAGCCTCATTCAAAAAGCGAGAGGTATATTTTCTCCAGTTTCTTCGCATCCGCTTTTTTCTTCCTCAACTGCTCGCTTTCCCTTTTGGCCTTTGAAAGAATTTCCGCTATCTCCCCCTCAATCGCCCTGCTTTCGCTCTTCAGTTTTTCATTCTTATAAGCAGTCAGCTCCTCTTCCACTTTTATTCGCTCTTCCGCGATTTTTTCTTTTGCTTTTCTCAATATCTTCTCCGCCTCTTCCTTTGCAGCGGCGATCATCCGATCGTGCTTTTCCTCAACGGCTTTTATTTCATCAATCGTCTTAATTAAATCTGGCTGTTCTGAATGTTTTTCCATAGCAACACCGCGCAATTAGTGAGCATATAAAAAACAGAATAATTTAAAAATGTTTTTGTGTGCATAACTAACACGAATTATGGGTGGCAATATGGGAGCATACAAGTATATCGCTGAAACATTTCAGAAAGAATACGCAAACAGGGAAGAAGCATACAGGCAAAGGCTTATGGAATGGCGAAAGTCGCCGCCTACAGAGAGGGTGGAAAAGCCGACAAACATCAGCAGGGCAAGAACCCTTGGCTACAAGGCTAAAACAGGATATGCAATAGTGCGCGCAAGGATCAAAAGAGGCTCAAGAAAAAGGCCAAAGCCGATGGGAGGGAGAAAGCCGAAGAACTATTACCGCTACGCTTCTCCGGGAATCTCCTACCAGAGGATCGCAGAGCAGAGGGTAGCGCGGGTGCACAGGAATATGGAGGTGCTCAACAGCTACTGGGTAGGGGATGATGGGAATTATACTTATTATGAAGTGATACTTGCCGACCCGGCAATAATAAAAACAGATGCGGTGCGCAGCCTGGGAAAGGCATTCCGCGGCTTGACCTCCGCGGGCAAGAAAGGCAGGCCGTCAAAAACAGCAAGGCCGAACAAGAAGAGAAGAAGGGAAATGCTGAGAAAGAAGCTGGCAAGGGAACACGGAAAGGCTGCCGCGAAGGCAAGAGCAGAAGAGCCGGCATTAAACTGACATCGCAGGTGAATCAAAAGCCGGCGCCGGTTATTTGCGCGTCAGTTTCATCCCTGCGAGGCTGTCCTGGTTGTCCGGATTAACCTCTATTGACACATCATATTCAACGCCGTCTATGGCAATTGAGTTGCCATTCTCAGCGAGTTTCAGGTCAGACAAAACCACGATAGGAACTCCGTCCGTCTGGCTTCCGCCCGGGTAGACCTTCACATAAATATTGTCTGTTCCGAGCTGCGTCGGAGGGTCATTCTCCGTGATGTCATACCCTATGTTTTTGTACACAAGCCGTACGCTTAGGGTGCCGTCCCCCAATACGTTTATCCTGCCGAAATAAATGCCGGTGTCGCCAAGCAACTCGCTGCCCTTCGCATTCTCCTTATAAAACAGCTCGTTGCCGAACTGCCTTTTTGCTGTATCGTACTGCGTGGTTACGCCCAATGCTGACGA
>JBBIHC010000005.1:10454-60503 GCA_037447235.1 Microcaldota archaeon | reverse complement strand
TTCGTTGAAAAAAGGCTTAATGCAAAGATATCCCTCTCGTTGCCGCTGATAGTTGACGGAAAGTTTGAGGAATTGAAGAAAACCGGGGAAGTGCTTGCGGTACTGGAATCTCTCAACCTCGGGCATATGATTGAAAAGACCAAGAAAAACGGCAGGAAAGGGCCTCTCATAGTGGTTTCAAAAAGCCCAAAGGCTGCGGCAAATGTTCCTGGCGTTGATGTCATAGAAGTAAGCAAACTGAAGGTGATGCATCTTGCGCCGGGCGCGCATCCGGGCAGGCTCACCATCTACACGGAAAAGGCGATAGAAGAGCTGTCGCAAAAGTTTGGTGGTAAGGCATGATATTGGAAAGTCCGGCAAAGACGGAAAAGAGCCTCCAACTAATAGAAAAAAGCAACACGATAAGGTTTTTTGTCAGCAGCAAGGCCACAAAAAAGGAGATAAAGGAGGAAGTGGAAAAACTCTTCGGAGTGAAAGTCGCGGGCGTCAGAACGACGATAGACCCGGCTGGAAAAAAGCAGGCGTTCGTGAAGCTTGAGAAGGGCTTCAAGGCTGACGAGATAGCAGCGAAGCTGAAGATGATAGCTTAGGGGTGCTTACATGGGAAAAAGGCTGAAATCTCAAAAAAGAGGTGCTGCGCACCACAGGTATCTTGCCACCACGAATGGAAAGGCTGACCTGGCTTACAGAAATTACGACGACATGGAAAAGACGGGCGTGCTTGTAGCGCGGGTTACGGAGATAGTTGACGACCCTGGAAGAACCGCGCCTTTGATAAGGGTCGCTTACGACAACGAAGAGAGAGGCTACCTGCTCGCTCCGGAAGGGATAGCGGTCGGCGACGCGCTTGATGTCGGCGCGCAGGGAAGGCTTAAACTCGGAAGCGTATTGCCTCTATACAGGATACCAGATGGAGCGTACATATTCAACATAGAGAAAGTGCCGGGCGATGGCGGCAGATATGTAAGAACTGCGGGCTCATATGCAATAATAGTTTCGCGGGAAAGAAACAACATATATGTTAAACTGCCGAGCAAAAAAACAATAGTGCTGTCCGGCGACTGCAGGGCACAGCTCGGCGTTGTTGCCGGAGGAGGCAGGCTGGAAAAACCGCTTCTGAAGGCGGGGAATGCTTATTACAAATACAGGCTGGCGTTGAAAAAACTGTGGCCAAGGAACAGGGGCGTGCACATGGCTGCGTACTGCCATCCGCACGGAGGCAAGCAGCACCACGTGGGCAAACCAACCACGGTAGGAAGGCATACGCCCCCGGGTGCAAAGGTCGGCCACATAGCCGCAAGAGTCACTGGAAGAAAGAAGGGCAAGAGAATAGAGGAGGGCGAAGCCGAAGAGACAGAGGTGTAGGTGGGTAAATGGTTGCGATAAAAAAGGATGTCTGGAAAGGCGTGGAGGAAGAGAAAATTGCCGCGCTGGGAAACGAGGATGTCATGAGGCTGCTGAACGCACGGGAACGAAGGACGCTGAAAAGGCTCAAGACGAATCCGCAATTGAAGAAGTTCATGGAAAAGGTCAAAAAAATAAAACAGGCTAATCCCAGGAAGATGATTAAGACAAAGATAAGGGATGCGGTCATACTGCCTGAATGGCTCGGCCTGACATTCGGCGTGTACAACGGCAAGGAATACAAAAGAGTTGATATAACGCTGCACAAAATAGGCAGAAGGCTTGGTGATTTCTCGCATACTACGGCAAGGGTGCTTCATTCCGGGCCCGGCGTTGGGGCGACGAGAGGAAGCAAATTCGTGCCGCTTAAATGACGTGGTAGTTATGAAAGGATACTCTGCGGAATTTTCGCCGGATGAATGCGCGTTTGCGCGATTGGAAGGAGCGAATGCCTCTTACAAGGACCTGTGCGAGGTTTGCGGCCGAATCCGCGGAAAGCACGCGGATTGGGCGCTTTCCTTCCTCGACAGGGTGGCTGCGGGAGAAGCTGCCGTGCTTTATAAAAAATTCTCAAAAAAGATAGGGCACAGGAGAGAGCTGGGCGGCAAAAAAGGGAGGTATCCGAGAAAAGCGGCAAAAATAGTGCTGAAGCTGCTCAAGAGCGCAATGGCAAACGGCAGGGCGCGGGGGCTTGGCGAGAGATACAGGATAATAAGCATTTGCGCAAACAAGAAAACCGAGTTTCCGCGCGTGGCGCCGCGCGGCGGATGGATGCGCTCTAATTACGAGCTTTCCAGAATCGAGGTAGTCTTGCGGGCGCTTGAACAGCCGCAAAAAATAGAGGTGACTCCGCCGCAAAAGAAAGCCGGAAGCGCTGAAAAAAGCGGAGAGAAGAAGGAGCAGGTGGTATGATGATATACAATGAAAAGATTATTGAAGAGCCGTTCTTGAAATACAAGCTTGCGAGATACCTGGAAAGAAAACTGGAAAGGGCCGGCCTGGCTGGCGTTGAAATACAGCGCACGCCGATGATGACCAGGATAACACTTGAGGTGCTGAATCCCGCAAGGATCATAGGCAGGCAGGGCAGGATAATAAACGAGCTTTCTGAAGAGATAAAGGAAATTTTTAAGATCGAAAATCCTCAAATCAGCGTTATCGAAGTGCAGGAGCAGTTTCTGGAGCCGGTCATTGTAGGCAAGAGGGTGGCGAAGCACATTGAGATGGGGAAGAAAATCAGGGCGGTGCTGCATTTTATGCTGAAGCAGATTATGTCTGCCGGCGCTATTGGCGCTGAGATAGTCGCTGCCGGCAAGATAGGCGCCAAAGGCGCACGCTCAAAGAGATTGAGGGTGATGGCGGGCTACATTCCAAAAGCCGGCGAGCCGATGAAGCTGGTGAGGGAAGCGCTCATAAACGCAAACACGAAATCCGGCATCATAGGCGTGCTGGTAAGAATAGTGCCGCCCGGAACCGTATTCCCGGACAAGACGCCCGAGAAGATCCCGCTGCCCAAGGTAATAGAAAAGGCAAAGGAATTGACCAGGCAATAGCGTGATGGTTATGGCAATAAAGAAAAAGGAGAGAAAAGAAATAAGCAAAGCAGAAGCTGAAAAAAAACTTATGGAGATTGAGCGGACGCTGTTAGAAGCATATGGCGAGGGAAGAAAAGAAAAAACAAAAGCCCTTAAAAAGACAATCGCTCAATTAAAGACTATAATAAACATGAAAAAATAGGTTGGTAAAAGAATGGGTAACATCTGTCCTAAATGCGGAATGCCAAAGGAATTGTGCGTCTGCCAGGAACTTGACAAGCAGGAAGGCGCCAAAATAAAGGTTTACACGACAAAGGCGAAATTCAGGAAACTGGTCACCGTTGTCGAGGGCATTGACCTCCGCCAGATAGATGAAACAGCCAAAGTTTTAAAACAAAGGCTGGCTTGCGGCGGCACTGCAAAAGAAGGCCTGATAGTGCTGCAGGGAAACCACGTAAAGAACATAGAAAAGATACTAAGGGACATCGGCTACCCTGCAGAGAGCATAGAAGTAAGAAAATAGCTGGTCTGACGCGGTTGGTTATGGCAGGCATCACCAGAAGGAATCTTCTTTATTCTACTTTTATCGGTTTAACCGCAGAGATAGCGAACAGCAGCCAGAAAGATCTTGTGGGCCTGAAGGGGCGCGTCGTTGATGAAACAAAGAATATGCTGGTCCTGGAATGCAATGGCAGGGAAATAAGAATCCAAAAGGCGGGCAGCATTTTTCGCTTTTACTTAGATGACGGCCCGGTGGATGTTGACGGCACCCGGATAATGTTCAGGCATTTTGAAAGGCCGAAAAAAGCGAAGAAAGGCGCGATTATTTAAAAATATGCCCGGCAAAAGTTAAAGCATGCTCAAGGCCACTTTTTTGGGGACAAGCGGAAGCACGCCAACCGTAGAAAGAGGAATGCCTGCCCTGGCGCTTCAATACGAGGGCGATCTTTTCTTGTGGGATGCTGGCGAAGGGACCCAGAGGCAGATGATGAAATTCGGCATCGGCTACGGAAGCGTGGATGCGGTTTTCATAAGCCACCCGCATCTTGACCACTACCTCGGTCTTTTCGGGCTGCTGGAGACGCTTACCCTGTCCCACACGCAGAGAACCCTCGGGGTTTTCGGTTTTGAGGATTTTGCCTGGATAGAAAAAAAATACAAGTTCGTCAGGTTTGGCAGAATGAAAAGCGGTGTGCTTTATGACAAACCGGAATACGCGATATCCGCATTTCCGGTAAGGCACTGCAAAGGTTCTTTCGGGTTGGTCTTTCAGGAAAAAGACAGGGTAAAGTTCCGCGCAGAAAAGGCAAAAGCGGCCGGGCTGCGCGGAATAATGTTCAGGGAAATCCAGCAGAAAGGGTATGTGAAAATCAATAATAAAAAAATAATGCTTGAGGATGTGACCTGGAAGAAAAAAGGGAGAAAGATAGTATACAGCGGAGACACCCTGCCAACGCCGTCGCTGGTTGAAGCGGCAAAGGATGCGGACCTGTTGATTCACGAGGCAACCTTCGCAAACGATAGGGCAAAAGAAGCGAAAGAAAGGTTCCATACGACAATGGAGGACGCCGCGAAGATGGCAAAAAAAGCTGGGGTGAAGGCGCTTGCCCTCATGCACTTCAGCCCAAGATATGCGGATGTAAAGGAATGGGAGGGCGAAATAAGAAAGATAATGCCCAACACGATATTCGCTTATGACGGCCTTTCCATAGAAGTACCTTAAAATTTACACAAAACACAACATTTAAAAACTCTTTTTACTATATTATATAACAAAAATCCAGACAGATAATAGACTGCTATGGGGGGTTTTAATGAATAGGACGGAAGAGAAGGATAAAAATGTAAAAAAGGGTCTGTTAAAGCGCGCGTATGATTGGACCCGTGGTGTCGTTGTTAGGCGATTCAGAAAAGAAAAAGAGGCGCAAGCACAGGAAACCAACGGCTCAACGCAAGGCGCGACCGAAATCAAGGAACTGGCCCAGCAAAAAGAAACCAATGGGTCGCAGAGCGATGAAGAATACGGCATCAAATTCACCAAATGCTTTTTAAATGACATTGAAAGAGGAAGCAGGGGGCTTGCGGACATTGTTTTCAGCGACGAATTCATGGATGCAGTAAAAAATATGGAAGTGTATACTCCTTTTGAACTCCAGTTGTGCGGGCCGCAAAAACAATACCTGCTCAAGAAGTTGATTGGCCAAAAAATACTGGGTGGCGATTACCAGGACGAGGATGTCGTAAAAGACATGGAAAAGTACAGGGAAGAGCTCGTAAAGAAACTGAATAAAGGAAGGGAAGGCATCCGGGAATTGGATAAGAGAGATGTGGATGTTGTTCTTGCCACGCTGGCAAACAGGGAGGGTTGGCTTGAGCGATTATATGACGAAGTTTTGAATTTCGGCATAAAAACAAACAATGAAAACCCTGCCGAAGCGATAGGCAGTGCATTGTCGTACTTGACCAACACGCCTACTTTGATTCCAAAGGCCGAATGCCAAGGGGCCCTTATCCAAAAAGAAAAAATAGTTAGGATTATGGACAAGAAAATAGATGAAAAAGGTATCAAAGAAGCCGCCAAACATTACATAAAATTAATGATAGAAACGCAGGATGCAGACTTGACCAAAGACGATGCGCTAAAAGACAAAATCGCCAAAGAACTGGTGCCGCTCATAGGCGGCATCCTCGTTGAGGACGATGGGGGGAAAAAGACGGAACTTGAAAAAAGGTTGTTGCTCTCCATAGAGGCGCTTAATTCAGCTACGCAAAACAAAAAAATGACAACAAAAGAACTAGAAGACAATTTCAGGACATACGAGATCCTTAACAGAATTGAGAATGCCCTGGAGGAGGCACTGCTGTCTAACCAAACTGAAGCCACAATCAACAAGGCAAAAGAAAAGATTGAGGAAGCGGTTGGCATATGGGGCGGCGGCCTGAAAGAAAGCATCCGCGAAAGAATAAGCATCGTTGAGAATCGTGCATATGTGCTCTGGATCAGGTATTGCGATAAAAACGGGGTTAGAAAACTGGCAGAGGGGGTGAAGGCAACCGACAAAGCGATAGAAGAACTGAATACCTCAGCTTCATCCCAAACAAACAGGGAGATTCTTCAGAGGATGATAAAAATTGCTATGATTGAAATAAGGACCCTGAAGCGACAACTTTACCCGCCAATAAATGTCATAGACGAGATAAGGAATGGACTGGGCAAAAAAGATGAAGGGTTTTTGTCAAGGCTGGATTTGTTAAAAGCAAGAACAAAAATAAGGGACGTGCCTATTGATTTGGGACAGCTAAAGGATGGCCTGCCTGCGGAAGAGCAGAAGTGGTACAAGAGATGGGCTATAAAGATAAGAAAAACTGCATACAACTGGCTTCAATGGTTAGGTGTGATGACAGCATTCAAGATCACACGTGCGCTTCTTGTCTTGGCCGCAAACATAATGGCTGGGGCTTCGGCGATAAGACGCAACTGGCACCTTCGTTATCCGCACGCGATGTATAGCGTAGAAATAAAAGGAAGAAAAACTGGCTTAAGCAGGAGGACGGGCGTCATAATCAATATGCTCCTAACAAGAGCGATAGGTGGATGGCTTGCATTATGCCTTTTTGCCGGCTCGTGGCCTTTCAGGGATACGCGGGTGGAGGACTTCGCGATAAGTGTTTGGGCGCAGCCGAAGTATGTCAAGGTCAGAACAGAAACGAAAAAAGGCGAGGACAACATATTGAATGTCGTTTGGATTGATGACCACAATGCCACAAGAAAAATCAGGAAAAGCGACATCCAGGAAAGATACGGCATCCAAAAGGAAGAAAACATTGAATTTTTGATGAACGAGCCCGAAGTGCTTGTTTATTTGGACGGGTTGGTGAGCGGCGAGCGAAAAATGGACAGTACGACTAAAAAAATAGGATACAGGCTGAACAAGGAAAAAGCTGACGACTTGGTGGATGAGATAAAAAAGAAAAAAGACGGCATGAAACCAGAGGACTGCAAACAGAAGAAAGAACGAGCGTGGTTAATTCTGCCGGCAGAAAGACCGATAATGCCGCTTGATAAAATAGAGATGAATCAGGTTCTTTTCCTGGATAAAGAATATATCTACCCGGCGAAAATAGACGAGTACAAGAAAAAGTATTCTCTCGGCGTGGAGGACGCCAAAAAACTCTCAGAGTTGGCAGCCCAAAATACAAGTCTCTTTAACCTTCTGACAAGGGGCGCGGATGATTGGTATATAAAGGATGCGAAAGAATTCCTTAAAGCACACGGAAACAGCATTTACCCAGAGACCAGGATATTGGTTCTGCCGCAACAGGGCGGCCAACAAACAGCGGCCACAGCGGAAGATAATGTAATAGTGATACCTGAAAACGCGGGTTATATAGAACCATCGATAAGCACGAACAAAGAAATCGGCATACCTTACATTGAACTGAATGAGAAAAACCTAAATTATCTGGTCAAAATGAAAAAAGAGGGGAAAACGGAAGTGATAAGGGCAATACTGGAAATGGTAAAAATAAACAATTACATAAATAAAGAAAAGGAGAGCGAATTGATATCGGTGCTGGAAGACGAAATAACCAACGTGCAGATACCGTTAGAGAAGATAGCACAGCAGGAAAAAGCAGAAGGAAGAAGTACGCAAACCAGATATGTGAAAGGCGATCTCTATGAAAGGTTTGTCGAACAACTTAAGAACAATGATATAATCAGGCCTAAAGAGACGAGCAATAATGAAGAAGTGAGTGCCGGCGGCGGTCGCGGAAGGGCGCCGATGAGCAGCGGGACAACTGCGATACCCAAGACGCCTGCGGGCAACATAACGCAAACTAATGTTGGTATAAAAACGACCGCGCGCCCCACCACTCCTGCACCGCAGAACAATGCCGCAAAACCGGCAGGCCAAAAGAGACAAGCGAAGACGCCGCAAAGTCAACCAAAGGCACCGGATATAAAAAAGCCAAACGCCCAAAAACAAGCCCCGGAAGACAAAAATAAGAAACAGGAAAACAAGGGCAAAAAGGAAGACCCAAAACCGCCAGAGAATAACGAGGATGACGAAGGGGCGTTCTAGTCCAATAAGCCCGGTGTTTTTTCCAGCAGGCCACTTATCGATACTGAAGAAACCGGGGAAGGAATGCTGTCAGTAACAAATATGTGATCGCATGCTGCCTTCAGCCTTTCGAGCGAGTCTTTGAGGAAAAAGCCGTGGGTCGCAGCGCAAAGAACTTTTTTCGCTCCGCCCTTCCTTACATTCTCAACTGCCTTTATCATCGTCCCGCCGGTTGATACCATGTCATCCAATATCAAAACGTTCCTGCCGCTGACATCAAAATCCATCTCAATCTTTTCTATCTTCCTGTAAGCCGCCCCTGTTTTTTCATACTCCCCCCTTGTTTTTTTCATGCTTTTCCCGCCAAATTCAGCCACCAGATAATTGGCTCCCATATCCGGGCTTATTACCTCAATCTCACCAACAAGCTTCTTTGCGTGCCCCACCAGGAGATTCTTGGCAGAGAGATTGGTTATTTTAAGCCCCCCGTAAGAAAAGTCCCCTTCCTTCTTCATAAAATGGCAATCAATGGTTACAAGCCGGCCCGCGCCAGCGGCAGAAAGCAGCCTGCATATCGCTTCCGAGCTTAATGCCTCGCCGCCCTTGAATATCTTATCCTGCCTCGCGTAGGGCAGATAGGGAGAAACAAGCGTGGCGCTTATGTTTTTCCTCTTCAGCGTGTCAAGAATCAGGAAGGCCTGCACCAGCGCAGAATCCTGACCAGGATAAAGCCGGTGGAAGATGGTTGCCTTGTTGCCCTCTAAAGCAGGCAGGCAGACGTAATTGTCGCCATCCGGAAATTTTTTCATCTCAATATTTGGTTCAAACAAATCAGAAAAATTTGGCGATACCAAACGCATAATCTGGATATGTGCTGTTCTATTTATAAAACTTAATAAACAATTTTACATTATGGACTACGAGAGAATAATAGCGATAGCCAAACAACCAAAAAACTTCAGAAAACTTGAAAGAAAAACGCACGGCGGGACTGCGCAAAACGCCAGATGCGGAGATGATGTCACGATGGAACTGCTTGTGGAAAACGGAATGATAGAGGACGCCGGATTCCAGGGCATAGGCTGCTCGCTTGCAATTGCCTCGTGCTCGGTTTTTACCGAAATGATAAAAAAGAAAAAGCTTGCCGAAGCTGAAAAAATAACAGAGCGCGAACTCCTCGGCGAACTTGGGATGGAAGGGGAAAAACACCCGAAAAGATGCGCACTGCTCGGCATTGAAGCTTTCAAAAGGGCGGTAGGTAAAAAATGACCGGAAATGAAGAAAAAGCAGCGCAGTATATTGTAAAATGTTTAAAAAAAGGGAGAGCCGACCTTGAGAAAATAAAGAAAGAGGCGGCAAAAAAATACGGCTGCGCAGTTTTGAAAAACAGCGACATAATACGCATGGCAAGAGCGCCTGAAGATGCTCTCCATCACCTGAGAAAAAAACCGGTGAGGACTTTATCCGGGATAACTTCGGTCGCGGTCATGGTGCGGCCGGAAGGCTCATGCCAGCACTCCTGCATATACTGCCCTTACACGGGAAAAGCGCCGAAAAGCTACACTGGCGAAGAGCCAGCTGCGCTGAGGGCAAGAAACTCGTCTTTCTCTGTCGAGGCGCAGATAAAAAGCAGGATAAGGCAATACAGGGCGATTGGGCATCCTACTGACAAATGCGAGGTAATAATAATGGGCGGCACATTTCTTGAGATGCCGCTGCCATACCGGATTTCTTTCGCAAAGGAAATATACGAAACGCTAAACGGCAAAAAAGCAGGAACGCTGCGCGAAGCGCAGGAGAAAAACGAAACGGCTAAGAACAGGGTGGTCGGCCTGACGATAGAGACAAGGCCGGACAGGTGCGGAAAAAAAGAAATTGATGAGATGCTTGGGTATGGGGCAACAAGAGTTGAACTTGGCGTCCAGCATCCTGATGATGGGATATACCGCAAAATAAACAGGGGCCATACGGTAAAAGATGTCACAGAGGCGACCGCCCTTCTTAAAGATTCGGCGTTCAAGGTATTGTACCACATAATGCCCGGCCTGCCTGGAAGCGACAGGAAGAAGGACATGATTGCGGTCCGAAAGATATTTGCCGAAGAGCGGTTCAGACCCGACATGCTGAAGATATACCCGACGCTTTGTGTTGAAGGTACGGGGCTTTATGAGATGATGAAAAGGGGCGAGTACGAGCCTTACACGGCAGAAGAAGCGGCGGAAGTGATTGCCGAGATGTTCAGATACATACCAAAATACGTCCGCGTGATGAGGATACAGCGCGACATTCCTGCAAACCTGATCGCGGATGGCGTGAAGAAAAGCAACCTGCGCGAATACGTGCAAATGTGCCTTGAGAAAAAAGGGATAAAAGCACAGGAAATACGCTCGCGGGAAGCCGGGCTGAAAGATGCGGACATAGCGGATATGAAAACAAAGGAGTGCGCTTACAGGGCGGGCGGCGGAAGAGAATTTTTTATCTCATTTGAAAACAGCGAGGCAATAGCCGGATTCGTGCGGCTGCGGATGCCCAACGGCCGCATATTCCGGCCAGAAATAGATGAAGAAACCGCGCTCATAAGGGAACTGCACGTTTACGGCAGGGAGGAAAAAATAGGAACGGCAGGCGCCTTGCAGCACACAGGGATAGGAAAAAATCTTATGAAAAGGGCTGAAGAGAAAGCCGAAGAACTCGGTTGTAAAAAGATTTTGGCAATAAGCGGTGTTGGAGCAAGAGAATATTACCGCAAGATAGGCTACAAGAGAGACGGGCCGTACATGTCAAAGGCGCTCACGGGCTAAAAATCTGGCGAAATGGAAAATCAGGTAAATTGCACAGCAGAGTCCTTTTTCTTGTAGTCTTCCACAAGTTTGTCCCTGATTTTCAGCAGCTCAAGATACTTTTTCTGCACTTCAGCGAATTCTTTTTCTTCTGCTTCGGTGAATGTTTTTATCTGCCGCTGCGCGTTTTTCCATTGAAGCGAAGGCTCCAAATCGGCAAGCTCGGCAAGCACCTGCTCCATTTTTTTCGCTTCTTCGCCCTCAAGCCAGATGATGTCCCGCAAAACAACGTATTTCTTCTGCGCTGAAGTTGAATAAAGCCCGAGCCTGAAAAGCAGGTCCGCCAGCCTTTTGCTCTTTTCGTCTGCCGGATCAAGCTCCATATCAAGCGGCTTTCCTGATTTTATTGAAAGAAGCGCCTTCTCTTTTAAGGCGGCATCTTCGTAAGAATGAATAAAAATGAGGGTGTCTGCCAGCTCGTTCTTCAGCTCCAGGTTTTTTTTCATCAACTGCAACCGATTTTTTATTGCCGTGAAAACCGCGCCGCTTTTGCTTTCTACCGCCGCGGCTTTCTCTTCAGGGGGAACATTGAGCCCGCTTTCGGTCGCAACCAGCTCGTCAAAGCCGATCAGGTAGAAAGGAATTTTATTGCTGTCAATCTCGCTCGTAAGCCTCAGGATCTCGTCATCAAGCAGTTTGAGCCTGTTTGAAAGCGACGCAAAATCAGGATTCTTTTCGTCCTGCATCTTTCCCTTCAGGTAGTCTGCCTTCAGCGAAACGTTTTCTCTCTCTGCCAGAAGCTCGATAAGACGGCTTATGCTCTCTTTCATGCGATCGCCTTTTTGTTTTTTGGAGGATGTATAGTAGAACAACGGCAAACAATATAAATGTTGCTAGCAGTGCGGCCGCAACAGGGATGATATCGCAGCTGCCATATCCCGGGCCATTTTTGGGTTCAGTTTCAGCTTTTGGTATGGGCTTTGCCGCATCAAACATTTCGGCGAGCGCTGCATCAAGCTCGTTTGAGAATGCAAAAAGCTGGTATGCTGTCAGATAATCTGGATTTTTGATGCCTGTAAGGAAAACCGCCTGGCTCCTGTAAATATCCGGCCACATGAAATCCGGCTTTGCCGCAAGCATTTTTTGCACTTCATTCTCAATTTCAGCATCATCCATCCCTGCCAGGGCGGCGGCGCTCTCATCCATTGAGACAACATACGCGAAATCAAAAATTGCCGCGGCATACCTGCCCTCGTCATAAAGCCTTTTTGCAATCTCAAAACGTCTTTTGGTGTCGCTGCTGTGGGCCGTGGAATTCGCCCTTTTGAGATAATCGGATGCAATATCGGCAAAAAGGCTTTCGTCCACTTCTGCCGGGGCATTCACCGCCCGGTTTTTTTCTATCGCCGCTGCCGCAAAATCCCTCGCGGCAAGGCACCACGCCTCGGCATAAACAAGATCGTGGTAGAAAAACCACTCTTCCTCGGCAAGGTGCTTTTCCGAAAGGTTGCTCCTGCGGAGATTGTCCTCCGCCCACGCCTTCCTCAGGTCAAAAGCGACAACCCACTCAAGGTTTTCTTTTGTCATCAACGGCCTTTCAAGCCCAGAAATGCAGCTTTCCACATACTCCTTTTCCCCGCGATAATCCGGCGCAACTCCATAAACAAAAGCCAGCGTCTTCATGTCAACATAAGCAAGGAAGGCGTTGTTCGCCGCGGTATAAACATAATTCTTCCCGAAAAGTTTTTCGCAGTCGTCCAGCAGCGCGAGATAATACTCGTGTATCCACTCCTCCGCATTTTCTTTCCGCAACTCCAGCCGCATATCGTTTGCGCGGCCGGCCATTTTTCTTGCAATTGAAAGGAAGGCGGCTGAGTTGGCGTCCGCCGGGTAATCGGCAACATGCTCAGCCTCGGGGGAGTAAGAGAGCCCGGGCCCTTTTGAAGGCGTCTTGTTGTAAATCAGGAAGTCCAGTACCTCGTTCATATTATTTATATATATTATGCGCATGCCGGTTTTTTTCTCAACCTGCCTGAGCACGACATAATCATACACAGTGTGCTCCGGGCAGACAAAAAACGGTATTCCTGCCTTCGCTGCTGCCATCGCCTTTTCGTATGTTCCGCCGACCGGCGTAATACTGCCGCCCGGCCCAAGCACCCCTGTTATTACAGGCATATGGACAAAGGAGACATTGTGACGAAGGGCGTAAAGTGCGGCAGCAAACGCGGCGCCGGCGCTCGGCCCTTCCATATAATCCGAGAACTTGCCGAATCTCACGACAACGGTGCAGTTTTCAATGCCTGCATAGTCCGCTGCGTCAGAAACGGAGCGCTGAAGATCGGTGCCGTAATATGGCGGGATGGAGACAAGCACTTCCCTTCCTTCCGATGGAAAAGCCTCTATGTAAACATTGACGATGCCGCCTGTGTTCGAATCAGTCAGCGCCGCCAGGGGCATGGTGATATTGCCGGCGCAGGCAAATAAATGGCTGGAAAGAACCGCAATAAGCAAAAGCAAAAAATTCCTCGCCAAAAATTCACCTTACTTTCTTGAATGCCAAAACTCCCTGGGGCGTGGAAACGAAAGAGAACCCATGCTCAAGATAAACCTTTTCCAGCTGCGAGCCGGATTCCTTTATATATTCCTCTATGCTTTTTTTCGGCGTGTCAGCATCCAGGTATGCAATGATGTGGCTAAAACCGCGCTCCCTTGCCAGCCCTTCCCTCGCCTTCACAAGAACCCTTCGCAGGCCGTAGCCTTCGTACATCAGAAGAACGGCCGGTTCTTCAAGATAGAGCGCGTTTTGCTCTCCCCTGGCTGTCAATGCCTTTTTTTCCGGGTCGTAGGACGCGGGCCAGGAAAGGCCAACTGCAACAAGCATCCTGTTGTCGTAGCACCCGAAGCTCGTCCCGTACGATATCACCTTGAAGACCTCGTTCCTGGTGACCTCAAATGCGCACTTCTTCATGACTGCCAGCGCATCGTCAACATCCTCGGCATCCAGCAATTTTATCTCAACCTGGTCCTCATCAAAAAGCCTGGAGAACTTTATCTCTTTCTTCTTTTGGGCCTTCTGCTCCTCCTTCGAAGCCTCTTTTTCATCAGGGGTAACCAAAAATTTCTCGTCCATCGTGCACACCGGTCCCGGCTGACAGCGATTTTTATATATGGGACAATAGTTTAAAACCATTCTTCTATCATATGATTGTTATGGCCGGCGCAAAAACAAAAAAAAGCGTTGTCAAAAATCCGGGGACCGGTCCGGCAAAAAGATTGAGCCATCACCTTACCGCAGGCAATATCTGGCTCTACGTCCTCTCGCTCCTGAAGAAAAAAAGCGTGTACGCTTACGCACTTGATGACGAAATAGAAAAAAACTTCGGCTTCAGGCCCAACAGGATAATGGTCTATGTCGTGCTATACAAGCTGGAGGCTGAGGGCCTCATAACCTCGCAATTTGACGGGAGGAGGAAGTACTATAAAATCACGGAAAAGGGGACGGAAAGCCTAGACTGGGGGAAGGATTATTTAAAATTCCTGTCAAAAGTATTGTAGGTGTTTCTTATGAGAATAGTCATAACAGGCGTGCCGGGGACCGGAAAAAGCGAAGTCGCAGAACTGGTTGCCGCACTGCTCAGGCTGAAGAAGACGGCTCTTGCCGAACTTATAGACAAAAGGAGGGCTGCCGAAATAGAGGATGGCGAGAAGGTTGTGGACATCAAAAAATTGCAGAAAATCGTTGAGGACTATTTCATCGGAAAAAACAACTATGTCGTTGAAGGGCATCTTGCCTGCGAGGTGGTCATCCCGGCAGATTATGTGTTTGTTCTAAGGACGCATCCGGATGTCTTAAGGAAAAGGCTGGAAAAAAGAAATTATGGCAAGGGGAAGATAGATGAGAACATAGAGGCTGAATTGCTGGACTATTGCGTGCAGAGGGTTGAGCAGGTTTACAGCTGGAGGCCGGTGGAGATTGACACGACGAAAACCACGCCGCAAAAAGCGGCAGAGAAGATAGTGCTTGCGGTGAAATACAAAAAGCGGGTTGTTGACGAAGTTGACTATTCGAAAGAACTGAGGAAAAAAGTGGCTTCCAGGCAGGGTCGGTAAAATGGAAAAGGAGAAGAGGTATATAGAGGCGGCGATGTTTTTGGCAGCCAGGCCGCTTTCCCTTGACGATTTCAGGAAAATAACCGGCATAAGCGCGCTTGGCTATGTCAAGAATCTTGTGGATGAGCTGAAGAGGGAGTATGACGAAAGGGGAAGCGCTGTCGAGTTGAGCGAGATAGACGGCAAGTACGAGCTCAGGATACGAGCGGAGTACATAGACAGGGTGAAGGAATTTGCGCAGGAGGCGGAGATAAGCAGGGCATCGCTTAGGACACTTGCCTTCATCGCAAAGCACGACGGAATACTGAAATCCGAGCTGGTGAAGAGGATAGGGGCAAAGATTTATGATGATGTGAAAGAGCTGACCGAAGCCGGCTTCGTGAGGCAGAAAAAATCCGGGCGAAGCAGCCAGATTTTCCTGACTGAAAAGTTCAGGAAATATTTCGGGCAGAATCCAGCCGGGCAGACATCATAGGCGAAGGATCCGGCGCAGCCTTCCTGACAGGTTCTTGTTTTCTTCCTTGCGTTTTTCCAGGTCTTTCAGGAAACCCTGCCGCGGCGCTATGCTGTCTTTCCTGAGCGCGCTGCAATCCCCGCCCGGAGAAAGCCTTTCAGCGGCCTTTTCCGCAAGCTCCCTGGCCTTCCTGTCAAGTGAATCGTTCCTGCCCATTTCAAGAAGCCGCTCGCGCCAGTTCGCCGCGGCGTAGAGTTCGACGGCTTTTTCAGCCGCACTGCCTATCGCGGCGCGCACCGCCTTTTTTGAATTTTTTGGCAGTTTCATTTTTTCCATCTCAATGAGGGCAGTATACCAGCCGTTTGAGACGCATCTCTTTATCTCTTCTGAAATCAGAACTTCCGCCTCGGCCCTGGCGAATGCCCTGCAGTCCTTTGGCAATTGCCTGTCTTCAGCGATTTTCAGAAGCCTGTGCAGTGCATTTCTTCCAGAACTGTCCAGTACTGCCAGCACGACTGCCATGCCCAGCATGTCCTTTGCGGTCTGGCGGATGTCCGGCAGCAGGTCCTTTTGCCTAGCCATCGCCAGAAAAAACTCGTAGTCGCCGTCCAGCAAACGTCTGTTCAGCTGTTCCGATGCCATATCTTTTTTATTGTCTGATGCTCCACACATAGACTCCCACCTGAATGTTTTCTTATTTTGCGAGATTTAGTTATAGTAAGTTATAATATATGAAATGTCTTTATAAACCTGCCGGTAGCTGTTTTAAGAACGGATAAAACCACGACCATCCAAACAAATCTGGCGATCTGAGATGCGGGCTCCAACAGAGAGAACCCAAAATGCTTTTAAACAAAGTCCTCATTAATGAAAGCATGAAGACGACACATCAACTGATCTGCGGCGATGCTATAGAAGAACTCAAAAGGTTGCCGAATGAGTCAGTTGACCTTATTTTTGCCGACCCTCCGTATGGTCTTGCCAAGAAAAAAGGGTTAGGTTGGGCATACAGTAAACACATAACGCTTACTGAAGAGTGGGATATATTTACGAAAGATGAATTCTTCAAATTTAATCAGGAATGGATAAACGAATGCCTTAGGATCCTAAAGCATGGCGGAAGTTTCTGGTTATGCGGTTCTTTCCATAACATCTATCAGCTCGGCTTCATATTGCAGCATATACATGAAGTAAAAATCAACAACTCGATTGTATGGTTTAAGCCAAATGCCCAGCCGAATATAACCTGCCGGATGTTCACGGAATCGACTGAGCATCTGATCTGGGCTACAAAAAACCACGGTAACAAGAGATGGACATTTAACTACGAGCTGATGAAAACACTTAACAAGGGAAAACAAATGCGAAATGTTTGGGAAATTCCATTAACCCCAAAGAGCGAGAAATGGGCAGGCGCACATCCAACGCAAAAACCACTTGAACTGCTTAAGCGGATTATTCTTGCTACTTCGAATGAAGGCGATGTTATATTAGACCCCTTTGTAGGTTCTGGAACAACCTCCGTAGCGGCTAAGATGCTAAACAGAAATTCAATAGGGATAGATAAAGAAAAAGAGTACATAAAAATCGCACAAAAACGTCTCGATGTTGTTCAGAAGCAGCTTGTCGAGGCTTTAGTTACTGAGATGTTGTAATTTTTGGGCCGGTTTTTGATATCGCAAGCATCAGCATGCCTCTACCATCGTAATTCCAATATGTTACATCCTGTTCGATAAAGAGCCATTTCAGGACTTTCAATATAAGGTCGGTCGGGTAGCCCTTTCTAAAATGTATATCGCCAGCTTCTGATAAAACTTTATCGGGATCTTCACAATTCCAAACGAGTTCTATCGCTTTCAATAGTTTTTGATATTTTTTAGGGTCTTCTTTCTTTTTCAGTGTCAAATCTTTTAGTATATCGTCGTGGCTTGGCTTCCTGTCATTAGTTCCATCAAATCGTTCAACCCATACCTGGAAATCGATTCCTTTATTCAAAAACGTCGGCCGATAAAGAAAGACACGCCGACCGTCGGCTAAGGTTTCCACATAGTAACGATAACGGGTTACGTGTTTTATGTTGTCTTTCCAATAACCGCCTTTCTCAGAAAGAAATTCCTCTACTATTTTAGTCCTTAATTCTCTTCTAGAGTTGCCAACTAGTTTAAGCATCTTTGTAAATTCATCGTATATTTTGCCCATGGGATCCTTGTTTTGTCTTAGGATTTATAAGGATTACCCTGCCCTCGACTCCCTAATCCTTCGCTTTCTTACAATAATTCCTTAATTAAACCCATGTCGCAATATACCCGCACCAGCGACCACTAACAGAAATATTGTTATAGTCCAGGTCGCCCACCAGAGACCGGCAAAGTTGGTAATCGCCATTAAAGCAAAGAGTGCTATTAAGGCGGCCCAACCAGCAAGGCCAGATAATGACATGTTCATATTCATTTTTTCACCTCTGCCTCTGATAAAGTTAAGGCAGTTAGTTTAATGCCGCCTTTAAGAACAAGATATTTGAACACAAATTCGCCAATCCGATGACTTGCTTTCTCTACTATGTTTGGTTTCCCTATAACGGGTTGTTTAAACATATTGTTGCTTTCTTCAAATATTACTTGAATGGTGTAGGGACTTCCCGATTCGATTATTTGTTTATTGCTCATTCTTAAACACCTTATTGTAGTTTATATATCCTAGCTTCACCCAGGAACGAAACTAGAAGCAAAGTAGAAAAATGGGCCCGTGGAGATTTGAACTCCAGACCTTTCGATTTCAGATAGCCCGATTATCAGTTTCGCCGCATTAAGCACGAACGCTCTAGCCGGGCTGAGCTACGGGCCCAACGCCTACATGTTCCTGGTCAGAAGATAAGCAACCACCAATATGGCTGCTATCAGCATAGAGTACAGAATAATCTCGCCAGGCATAACAATTAAACCAACCAAACTGTTTTTAAATATGTTTTTCGGATTTTTATCGATGAGGATAGGGATAATATCAGACCTGCATCTGGGCTACGCCCGCTTCGAGGGGGATTCCTACGAACAGGCAGGGCGGATGCTGGCTGAAATGGAAGAAAAGGTGGACATCGCGATAATACCCGGCGACATCTTTGACTCGCGGATACCGAAACTTGAGACGATAAGGGCGGCGGTGGAGATATTCAAAAACAGGAAAATTCCGATAGTGGCGATACACGGGAACCACGAAAGGAGGAGCAGGGGGTTTGACAACCCGCTCAACATACTTGCGAGCGCTGATGCCGTGGAGTACCTTGACGGCCGGCAAAAGATTTTTGAGAGAAACGGCGAGAAGATTGCGATTTTGTGCGTCGGGAGCGTGCCTGAAGAGCAGGCGGAGCAGGCGCTTAAGGAAGCGATGGAAAAAAACAGGCCTGTTGACGGCGCTTTCAACATCCTTGTGATCCATCAGAACATAACCGAGATAGTGAATCAAACTGGACTGGCGCTCGGCTTTCTTGAAAGCCTGCCATTTGACCTTATAATAAACGGCCACATACACAAGAGATACGAAAAGCTGAATGGAAAACTTATAGTGCCTGGCAGCACTGTCATAACGCAGCTGAAAAAAGAGGAGATGGAGCCGAAGGGGTATGTGATATACGACACGAAAACAAGGAAGGCGGAATTTTTCGAAGTCCCAACAAGAAAGTTTTTTTATGAGGAACTGGTTTTTGACAAGGCTGGCGAAGCCGAGATTGTAGAGAAAACCGAACAAAAAATAAAGGAGCTGCGCTCGGCAAATCCGGACGCGATAATAGCGGTAAAAATTGCCGGGACGCTAAGGGAAGGACTGAAGGCTTCTGACATAAGGATAAGGAACGCCGACCCGATGGTGTTCCTGTCAAACGAGCTTAACGTAGCTGCTGCAATGGAAAAGATAAGCGAGATAAAAAAACTCAAAGAAACAGGCATATCCGCAAGAGAGTTCGGCAGGCTCCAGCTTGAGAGGATATTGGAGGGAAAACTCCGCCTGATAAAAACATCCGAATTTTTTGAGAAGCTTATTGAAGATGAAGGGGAAGCGGAAGCATACATAAACGGAATAATAGACAGCATTGCCGCCAGGAGCGGCAAACGCGGCTGATGCTGCTGCGGCAGGCACCATAGAAAACATTAAAAAACAGGAAAAACATTAAGAAGCCTGATTGAGTTATTCATACTGTCCTGAGGTTATTCAGATGCAATAACTGTTTTCGCAGGGGTAGCAATTGAGAGATCGGCGATCCGATCTCAGCTTGCTACTGTCCTGAGGTTATTCAGATGCAATAACTGTTTTCGCAGGGGTAGCAAAGCCTGGTCAAATGCGCAGGACTTAAGATCCTGTCTCTTAGTGAGTTCGCCGGTTCAAATCCGGCCCCCTGCATCCTTGGCATTCACTTTTTTCTCGCTTCAAGGAGCTTTTTTGCAAGCGCAGCGTCTTTCAGCGCCAATATCTCCACCGCAAGAAGCGCGGCGTTCCTGCCGTTGTCTATGCCGACAGCGGCAACCGGCACCCCGGGAGGCATTTGAACGATGCTCAAAAGCGCGTCCAGCCCGCCGAGTTTTGATTCGACCGGCACCCCGATTACCGGCTTAACGGTCTTGCTTGCGGCAACGCCCGGAAGCGCTGCGCTAAGCCCGGCTATGGCTATGATAACCTCTGCCTTGGTATCTTTCACCAGCTGCTCCACTTTTGCAGGATCGCGGTGCGCGGACGCGACCTCATACTTGTAATCCACCCCGAACTCCTCGAGCACTCCGATTGCCTTTTTCGCTATTTCATCATCGCTCTTGCTCCCGCACAAAATCAAAACCCTTTCCATAACTGGCTATGGGCGGGATTGTTTAAAAATATGCCTTCACAAATATAAACCGGTGAGCAATTGACGAAAGCACGCGTCCCGAGAAAGCGCCATATCCTGATAGAAGTCAGGCAAAAGATGGGCAAAGGCGAATTGGCATCGGCAATCTACGGCGAAGCGCTCAGGTTTTTCGGGGAATATGGATGTTCTTATGCCAAAATCAGGATCAGTGAATACGAGCCGGAAAGGAATCTTTGGGTTATCACCTGCAGCAGGGATTATGCAGACAAGATGCCTGGATTCCTGGCGCTGATAGAAAAGCCGCGCATAATAGCAATAAGAACAAGCGGAACGCTCAACAAGCTCGGGGAAAAATCTACCGGCTCATGATTTCTATTACGTCCCTGTGCTTCAGCGGATGGTCCGCGCCAAGCGCCTTTTTTGTTCTGACATCTATCGCCTTAACAAAGCCCTTGGCGAGATCAGTATGGATCGTTGCCGCAAAATCAAGCGCGGTGCTGCCGGGCTTCATAAGGAAGCAATCGGGAAGAATATTCCCCTTGCTGTCAGCAAGCTTGTTTACCCCGCCTGGGAAGACTGCGATGTACCGCAAGAAATCAAAGACTGCGCTGTTCAGGGCTTTCTGCACCCCTGTGCCTCCAGCCGTCTTCATATATCCGCGCAGGAACTCCATCGCCTTCATCTGCTGCTCGTCCAGTTTGCCAACAATCTCAAAATCAGGATCGCCCGGAATGTATTTTATGAAGCCGTTCTTGGCAGCGCTCTTCAAAGCTATTTCCGCCTCCGCAGAGCAGGGAACTATGGCATAATCAGGAAACTGCCTGACGAGCCGCAGGTAGTTCTGGTATGCGCCCGGAATGTCGCACTTGTTTGCCGCTATCAGAATCGGTTTTCCGGTCGCCCTCATCTTTTTAGCAAACGCGAATTTCTCGTCTTCGCTCCATTGCTCAAGCGGTTTTTCCTTCAGTCCCAGCTCGGTTAGCGTCTTCGTTATTGAATGCTTCCCTATCCCAAGCCCGGTGAACTGGTCAAAAAGAACGCTTTCGTTGCCCCCCTTCCTGCTGTCCTTCACCAGACGCAGCCAGTTGTTGTCCATGATCCCCTTTATCCAGTAAGTGATCTCATTTTCCAAAAACGTGATGTCGTTCGCAGGGTCATAGCTTCCCGCAGGGACCTTTTCGCCATTCTCGTTCGTGCCGCCGCTTGCGTCAACAATGTGTATTAACACGTCTGCCTGCCGCAAGTCATCCAAGAACTTATTTCCCAAACCCCTGCCTTCGTGTGCGCCGGGCACAAGCCCGGCAACATCAAGCAATTCAACAGGCACAAACCTCCTTCCATCAACGCAGTAGCCTGCGCGCGGATTGCATTTTACGCCAAATTCCCTGTCAACGCACTCCACCTCAACATAACCGACCGCCCGGTTTGGCTTTATCGTGGTGAAGGGGCGCGGAGAGCGCTCTACCGCCACGCTGGTCGCTGCCATGAAAAAACTGCTTTTGCCGGTTGACGGCTTTCCCACTATTCCTATAAGCATCAAAACAACCTGCTTTGGATTTAAAAAAGAAATGTTTAATAAGCAACCTAAACGCCAGCAGCAAAAGCCTATTTTCTCAGCACCACTATGCTCTCCCTTGTCTGCACGCGAGCCGGCTTGACATCCGCTATGCGATAGGCGCCAATGATTATTTCGGCATCCATCCCAAGCCGCTCACCTATCCCTGCTAGAATGTTGTCAACAGGCACGTGCTCCTCGAATATTACGGCATTTGATACCACTATGTAAGCGGCTGCGCCGGGCTTCAGCACTCTTTTCATTTCCATTACCGCCTTTTCCATATCGACGAAATAGCCGCCGACGATTGGAATCCTATGGGCGATGCCCTCGCACTCCGGCGGGGAATAATCCGCTTTATGGCCCTCTTTTATGAACGAATGCAAAAGCCTGGCACGCACTTTTCTTGTTGTGTCCCGGTCAAGGGTGAGGAGCGTGAGCTCAAGCCCGTATATCTTTGAATAATCCACATTGTTCAGGTAAGGCGGGGAGGTGACTATGATGTCAAATGCCCCGGAATCAAACTCAAGGCTGCGAGCATCGCCAAGGGAAACCGCCGCCTCAAGGCCCTCCTGCGGCGTTTTTTCGATATCAACAATCATCTGCTTCACTTTTCTCCTGAACGCCTCCTTCGCAGGCATCGCCCTTTTCCTGCGATCAATCCTGAGCACGCCTCCGTCCTTAACGATGACGCTTGCCTGCGGCAGGATTGAAAGAAGCGCCAGGGTAAGGAGATTCCTTGCCTTTTGCCCGCACCGGAATCCGCTTATCGCTTCCCTTATGGCTGATATCTCGGAGATGTTTCTCTTTGGAAATGCCGCCCGCGGGCTAAACAACTCAAATTCCCATCTCAAGCTGCTTTCCCTGCGCGCCAGGCGCGGCAGCAAAGCCAGAAAATCATTTATTTCGCTTATGTCTTCTTTGCAATAGTTTGCGCATTTTGCCCGGGAAACAAAAACCGCAAGTTCCGACGCATCAACGCCAAAGCTGCTGATGCCAAGGCCCTTTGCCGCCAGAAGCGAAGTGCCAACGCCGCAAAAAGGATCAAGAAGCCGCCCGCCCCCGCTCTCGGAACGGATGCCCTCCTGCCCGAGGGCATACTCGGCTATTTCCGGAGCGTATCCTTCCTTATAATAAAACCAGCGGTGAATTGGCTTTTCCTTGCTCGCCTGGAATGTCATATAACGCCCAAGCGAAAGGATTTCAGATATTTTCATCTTAACCATCCATCAGGCTGATTTTTCCGCGCCTTTTTTTGAAAGAGCGTCCGCCTCTGCATTCCTCTCCCTCGGGATGTGCTCCACCTTGACATTTAAGCCGGCCATAATAAGGTCTGCCCTTGCCTTAAGCTCCTTCAGCTTCTTGTCCCTCACCTTGTAAACGCCGTTAATCTGGTTTGCAAGCAGCTGGCTGTCTGTGCGGACGAGCACGCCCTTCTCCCCAAGTTTTTTTGCCTCTTCAAGCGCACGGATGAAAGCGGAGTACTCTGCTATGTTGTTCGTCCCCCTGCCGAAATGCTCGCTTATCTCCTTTATTTTTTTGCCGGCCTTGTACAGCACGATGCCGATTCCCATGGGGCCCGGATTGCCAAAGCACGCGCCGTCTATGTAAGCAACAAGCATAGTATCGAATGGAAAATACGAAGCCAAGAATAAAAAGATTATCTGCGTTGCCGCTTCGCGCTGCTTTTCCCCCACGCAACTATGAGTGCGTGATACTCGTTGTAAATCCTGCGGTCCCTCGGAAGGTTTTTTTCAAAGAAACGACGGTATTTTTCATAATCCCAATTGCCGCAACTGTCGCAGAGGCGATTTCGGCTGCAGAATCTCCTTGTATACGCATCAACAACGAAGAATGGCTTCTTGAAAGCGTACAGCAAAATGGAATCCGCGGTTTCCGGCCCGATGCCTTTCACGCCAAGAAGAATTTCCCGCATTTCTTCAGCGCTCCGGCATTCGGGCAGCAAAGAATAAACCGGAAGGAAGTCTTTTATCCTTCCTGCTTTCTGGTTGTAGTAGCCGGAACTCCTTATCAGTTTTGCCACATCCCCTTCCGGCGTTTTTGCAAGCGCATCCGGGCAGAGTGCGCCGGCGCAATAAAGCGAAAGAAGCGCTTTTTCCGCGTTCTTCCAGCTCGTGTTCTGGGCAAGAATTGCGCCTATTGCTATCTGAAACCGCTCATCTTCGTTTGCGGGCACCGAGTAATCCCCGGGATGATAGCGCGTCTCCCCTCTACGTATGACTGGCCACCATCCCTGCCGGCCATAAGCTCCGAGCAGTTTCCGGTATAGCGAAAAAACCCTCCTGCAACCTGCCATAATTTCATTTGAGTGCACGATTTTTAAATTCTTATAAATAATTTCATTTGGATTCTTATGCTGCAAAAAAATTATGACAAGGAAATAGAGCGGAAATGGCAGGAAATCTGGGCAAAGGAAGGGACTTGCAACTTTGACGAAAACGACAGCGTGAAGCCCGTCTTCAGCATAGACACGCCGCCGCCTTTTACAAGCGGCGAGCTCCATATGGGCCATGTTTTATCATACAGCTATTTTGACTTTGCCGCGAGATATAGGAGGATGCGCGGATTCAATGTCTACTACCCGCAGGGCTGGGACACCCAGGGATTCCCGACCGAAGTCAAAGTGGAGAAAAAATACGGCAGGCTTCAGCCGCCGGCATTCAGGCAGAAATGCGAAGAGTGGACAAGGGAATTCATAGCAAGGATGAAACAGCAGATGAACGAGCTTGGCTTCAGCGCTGACTGGAGATATGAATACAGGACAATGGACCCGGACTATCACAAGAAAGTCCAGCTGTCCCTGATAAAAATGTACAATGACAAACTGGTTTACCGCTCCAGATACCCTGTTTTCTGGTGCACCAAATGCGGCTCCGCGATAGCAAAGGCTGAACTTGACGATGTTGAGAAAAGCGGGATGCTTTATCACATAAAATTCACCGGCCCGGAGGGGGAGGATCTTATAATAGCAACAACCAGGCCGGAGCTGCTGCACGCCTGCGTCGCGGTCATGTTTAACCCGGAAGACAACAGATACGCGCATCTTGACGGCAGGAGCATAACCACGCCGCTTGGAAAAGAGGTCATTGCGATACCGGACAAGGATGTTGACAGGGAATTCGGAACCGGCCTCGTTATGCTGTGCACATTTGGCGACAAGATGGATGTTGTCTGGATGCACAGGTACAAGCTTCCGCTTATAGAAGCAATGGACAGCCACGGCAGGATGATAAACGCCGGAGAACTGGATGGCTTAAAGGTGGACGAGGCAAAGAAGAAAATTGTTGAAAAGTTTGAGGCTGAAGGAAAAATTGTCAGGAAAGAGCAGCTCCGGCAAACGGTAAAAGTGCACGACAGGTGCGGAACTCCGGTAGAACTGCTTGCATCTTATCAGTGGTTTGCAGACATAAGGACCACTGCCAAAAGGATAAAGGATATGGCGCATCAGATAAGGTGGATACCCGCATTCGGCATAAGCTATCTCATAGACTGGGTGGAAGGCGCTGAATGGGACTGGGTAATATCAAGGCAACGAATATTCGGCACGCCGCTGCCTTTCTATTACTGCGAAAACTGCCACGCCACCGCAGCAGCCGATGAGCAGGAATTGCCGTTTTACCCTGAAAAGGCAGGGCCAAGGAAATGCCCGTCGTGCAAGGGGCAGATGAAGCCGGAAACAAGCACCTGCGACTGCTGGGTGGATTCAAGCATAACCCCCCTGATAATCTCAGGCTGGCCTGACGAAAAGAGGATGAACGGCTCTATACGTCGTCGTTAAGGCCGCAGGGGGTTGAGATAGTCCGCACCTGGGCGTTGTAAACGATTTTAAGGAGCGGCGTTGCGGTCACTGGCATCCCGCCTTGGAAGGAGATACTGCTCAACGGAAATGTGCTTGCACCCGATGGCAAAAAGATGAGCAAGAGCCTCGGCAATGTCATATCGCCCGGCGAGCTTCTCAAAACTTATCCGGCTGATGCAATAAGGCAATGGGCAGCGATGAGCGGCGCGATGGCAAAGGACAGGCCATTCAGTTACGAAGATTTGAAATTTTCAAAATCCTTCCTGACCAAGCTTTGGAATGCCGCCAGATTCATAGAAACCAGCCTAAGCGGCTACAAAAAGCTTGAAAGACACTCCAAGAATGCGACGCACATAGACAGGTGGATATTGAAAAGGTGCAACGCGCTCATAAACTCCTGCTCGGAAGCATTTGAGAACTACGACTACCAAAAAGCGATATACGCGCTGCACGATTTTTTCTGGCACGATTTCTGCGACGACTATCTGGAGTATGTGAAGCACAGGATATACGGGCCGGACTGCGATGAAAAAAACGGCGCGGGATATGCCCTGCACGCTGTGCTTGAGGCCGTCATCCTTTTGCTCGCCCCGATTGCGCCGCACATAACCGAAGAGGTCTATCACGAGGTGCTCAAAGGCGAAGGGAGCGTGCACAAAGCAGCGTGGCCAGGGGAAATTCCGGTTGGCGAAGCCGAAGGGGTGGAGGCGGTTGAAACGGTGAGGGAGATAATAAAACAGGTAAGGCAGCAAAAAGCCGCGGCACGGCTGGCGCAGAACGCAGAAATCGAAAAAGCGATAATAAGCGGAAAGGATGAAGAAATTGATTTGCTCGTGAAAACAGGCCTGCTTGAAGAGATAAAAAAGATAGCGAAGATAAAAGAAGTTGAATTCAGGGCTGCAGACAAGATTTCAGTGTCGCTGCTTTAGGTTTCTAATCCGAAGGCACGACCTTTGCTATTATTCTCCCTGTCATTGTGTGCTCGTCGCCTTCGCAGTTCTGGCCAAGCTCTGGTGCGCAAGAGCGATAACCAAGACGAACGGTAAGCTGCTTCAGCGCATTGTCGTCAAATTTTTTGTCGCGGGGGAGGGCTCCGCCAAGCGCAAGCCTGTCGCCGCTTTCAATTTTTTTCGGAAGGTTCTCATTTGAAAAAACAAATGCGGCCCCGTCCGCCGCCGTCACTTCAAACGAAGTTATTTCCACCGCATACGAAAAGGCGTTCAACACTTCCACGCTTATCTTCGTCCGGTCGCTTTGCCCATCGTTGTAGACGGCCGCCTTGCAGGGCATGTTTGAGCCGATTTCGCATTTTTCGCTTATGAAAAAGTCCGGCCGGAAAAAACCGCCGTAAAGGAGGATGCTGAGAATTACTGCAAGAACGAATATCGCCCAGCCGTAGGTTGTGAAGTACTCAACCATGGATTGGCCTTTTAAACCAGCTTTCGAAACGCCCGGTTTCATGATGCTGATTAAAACGTATATAATTAAATTGATTGCGGAAGAAAAAATTAAAAGTGGTTTTATGGAAAGGATAAAAACCGGAATATCTGGCTTGGATGAAATGCTGAATGGGGGAATCCCAAAACGAAGGCACGTGGCGATTTATGGCGGCCCTGGCTGCGGCAAAACATCATTCTGCTTCGAATACCTTTACCGTGGGGCTGAAGAGGACGAGAACGGCGTCTACATAACCCTTGAGGAAACCGAGGAGGACATAATAGAAAACATGAGGAACACGTTCCCCATGCTCAAAAACACCGAGAAATTCGTGAAGGAGAAAAAACTTGAAATCGTAAAACCGGAAAAATTTGAGATGGAGGAGATTGCCGGCATAATCGAAGACAGGATAACTAGCAACGACGTAAAAAGGGCGGTGATAGACTCGGCTACAATGATAAGGATGTCGTTCGGCACCGAACTGGAATACAGGCAGACGCTGTTTGAATTCCTGTCGCTTCTCAGAAACCTGGACTGCACGAGCATAACGACGCTTGAAGCAACTTCCGCGATGAAGGCCGAGATGAGGTTTGACATCGAGCATTTCGTGATGGATGGCATAATAAACCTCTACAACCTTGATAGGGAAGACAGGAGGATAAGGGCGCTGGAGATATTCAAGATGAGGGGGACAGACCATTCGCGCGAGCTTGTGCCGTTCAAGGTCACCCCGTCCGGCATAAAAGTCTATGTCGGCGAGAAGGTTTTCTGAGTTTGGCGCGGAAGGCAATGATTTAAAAGCTATTATGTTAAATATGGAGTGAAAAACATGCACAAAAGGTGAGACTGAATGGGTCTATTTGACAAAATTTTTGGGAAAGAGAAAAGCGAAACGCCGAATCTGGAGGAACTAATGGGCGAACACGGCGACGTGGTGAACCCTCCGGCCGACTTCTATGTCAAAAGAATCGACCTGAGAAACGAAGGCGACGGCGACCTCGTGATGAAAGAGCTTGCCGAGAAGAACATCATAATACTGAATGTAATGCCGCTCTCAAAACAGCCGAACAGGCTGAAGGGGATAATCGCAAGGCTCAAGAGCAATGCCATGAAGCAGAATGGCGACATTTCGCTCATATCAAAGGAAACCGGGCTTATAATACTCACGCCGGCAAATGTCAAAATCGTAAAATCAAAAAAGAAGCCGGCGTCCGGAACTTTAATCAGCTAGCCCCTTATACGTGTCAGCCTGTCAACCCGGCGGGTTATTGAAAGGCTAACCGTATTTTTTATTTTTTGGCTTAAAAAACTGGTTTTAACGAATAGCGGCTTTCACGAATTTCCTGATTAGGTGCCAGCCGGTATTTTCATTCTCTCCCTGCCCTGCCCGCTCTCCTTGTTTTCAATTATGGAAATCAAAATTTCGCCAAACAGCTTGTCCTGGTGAACCGATACCGCCCCGTCCTTGGCGAGATGAAGCACTGAAAGGAGCGAATAGACAATCTCCCAGCGCGTGTTTTCCCTAAGAATGGATGAGAAAGCGGCAAAACCGGTTTCATCGGTATTTTCCCTTATGCGGGACAGCACCTGCTCCTTTATCTTTTCTATGTCCTCGCCGACAAGCACAAGGTCCAGGGTTTCTGTGATGGCTCCTTTCGGGGCGCGTTTGATTTCCCCGGACTCGTATTTTATCACCCGCTCCATCTCAGCTATAAGCTCATCCATCGTTATCTGGCGCTTGGGCGGGATCCTTGAAACCAGCGCGAGCTCCGCATCCAGCAGCGGCAGAGGTTCTGGGGCAAGAGGCTGCCCGGCGTCCTCCACAACCGGGACAGAGGTGAAATATTTCAGATATATGCTCTTGTAGCGCAGCAGAATTGCCGCGGCAAGAATGACATTCGCCTGCAGGCCAAGGTCCAGATTGCGCATCTCCTTAACGCGGAGCAGAAACTCATCGGCAAGTTTTGCGATATCAACGTCCCAGGGGTCTATCCTGTTCTGCGCTATGAGGTCAAGCAGTATTTCTTTCCAGGTCGGCTTGACTACCATTCGCTCAAGGTAAGAGATGTCTGCCGTCAGGGCGGGTGCCATATTTATTTAATAATCTAACTTCTTTATATATCTTGTGGCCGATTAAAAGACAGGTGATGTGATGGAGATAAAACCGGCAGTTATTCTTGATGGGGATGAGCCTCTTTCAAAGGCGCTTGGAAGCGTCCTTGATGGCAATACCGCGGTCATAATCGCAAAGAAAGGAAAGTACATCGGCATAATAGACGACCGGAATCTCAGAATAGCTGGGGACAATCCTTCAAAGGTAAAATGCGAAACAGCAATTGTCAAACCGCCTGTAATTTCGCCTGACGGCGGGTTGCTTGAAAGAACAGAGGCGTTTTTGCTTGGCAGATTCAAGGCATTGCCTGTGGTTGACAAAAACAAAAAACCGCTTGGCATAATAACACGGGTGGAAGTGCTGAAAGAGCTTATTTCGCTTAACGCCGTGCCGGAAATAAACATAACCGACATCATGAGCAGCCCGGTCTACACGATAGAAGAAAGGAGCAAGATAAGCGAAGCAAAAAGAAAAATGAAAGAGTATGACACCAAAAAACTGGTTGTAACGAAGAACGGGAAGCCGGCGGGCGTTTTCTCAAGCCTTGATTTTGCCGGCTTTGCCATGAAGCCGACCGAGCCTACATACATGAAGCGCGGCGTGGTTGCCACAAGGTCTATTGACGACGAGGAGATTTCAAGATTTTACCGGCCCGACATAACGATAGTAGATGAGGGGAGCAGTATCAAGCAGGCCGCCCAGCTGATGGTTGAAAAGAACGTATCGCACGTTATCGTGCTGTCAAAAAAAGACGGGAAGCCTGCCGGCGTTCTTTCAGCGGTGGACATATTCAAGTGGATAAAGGGAAAAAGCGAAGAGCAGCTTGACATAGAAATAAGCGGCCTTGACGAGGAGACAAGGGGATTGTACAACGAAATAAAAGACGCGATAGGAAAAGTGGCAGAAAAATTCCGCGAAAGCTACGGGATAACCAAGATAAGCCTGCACATAAAACCGACAAAATCATTCTATTCCGTGAAATTGACGGTGAGCGGAAAGGAAAGATTCGTTATGGCAGCGGACGGCCCGACGCTTGAGGATGCGGTCAACATAGCCAGCGCCGAGCTTAAGAAGGTTCTTGGAAGGAAGAAGAGCATAGAAAAAAGCCGCAAGGTGCTGGCGGGCCGGGGAATGATGGAATGAAGGGTCAGGTAAGCACCGAACTAATGGTAATAATCGGGGTAATACTGGTAATATTCATCCCGCTTTTGGTCATGGTTTATACGAAGGCGGACGAGACGCAGCGGGAGATGGCATCCTATCAGGCTGAATTTGTCGTATTTCGCCTGGCATATCTTGCCAATTCTGTAGGCAGCCTGAGCGGCGGCACCCAGATATACACTGAGGTATACGTTCCAAGAGGAACAAAAACGCTCTCGGTTAAGAATGTGGGCAATGGAGCAGAGATAGTTCTTAAGGCAATTACGCAGCAGGGCGAAAAGGATTTCGCGGGGATAATAAGACACCCTGTTACTGCCGATGCCGTGCTTGTACGGGAACCCGCATATGGTTGGACGAGATTCAGGATAACAAACAATTACGATGGCGGCAGCCCGAAAATCAGCATAGAAAAAGCTTAAGTACGCCTGCCGTCATCCAAGCAAACTGCCGGCCCGGTTATCCGATAAATTCACCGGCAGGGGCGTGTTTGGAGTATTTTTTTCTTCTGGATATGGGCAGCCCTAAATGAAGAAAGCAAAAAAGATCAAAAAAATAAAAATGAAAAAATACTTCAGGAGTATTTTTCAGCAAAGTCGCCAAGCACAGGAAGCTTGTATTTTTCTCCCTGGTATGCCTTCCACGCTGCAAACAGCGCGGCCAGCCCGAAGACTGCTAAAATCGGGAATGATAAGCAAGAGAGGAGCCCGCCGATCCCTCCACTGACTGCTGCAAGCGGAATGCTTAATACGCTCAAGCCGACGAATAAAACCCAGCAGACAACGCCAAGCATCATAGCCTGCACTGAATGGAATTTCACGAAACGATCCTCTTTCTTTATTAAGTAGAGGAGCAACGGTATAACAACTCCGATAGCAAAAAACTCGCTTACGGCAGCCATAAGATTGCTGTCAGAACTCAAATCCTTTCCTCCTGAAACCTTTTCTGGCATTAAAACCACCGAAGTGTTTTCTATAAGAATCCTTATAAATATTACGATGGGCCCGCAAAAAGGCCTTTCGCTGTCTTTTTATTGCCTGTAAAGATAAACATCAACTGTCGCCATTGTGCTGCCGCCATCTTTGACAACGCTCGCGATTCGTCTTATTTTTACTATCTCTGATTGTGATTGCGGTTCCTGCCCGATTGTCCAACTAGACCCGCTGCCAATCTCACTGACTTTGATGGTGACTTCATATGGCGTCGCAAACCTTGATTTCAAGCCAGCCGGGTCGGTACGATACGCGCTCTGCAGGCAGTCCAGCGTCGTCCTGCTTACCTGCTTGCTCTCAAAAGAATTAAACAGGCCTATTGTCTGCATGTTCCTGCAATTGTTTTCGGTTGCGGTGGCAGGGGACGGTGGGGAAAAAAGCATGGCTGAAATTCTCATTGCCTCGCGCGAGATGTCGCCTGACTGATATTCCAGGAAAGTCCTTACCGAGTGCCAATAGTTCAAAAGCATCACGACCGCCATCATAAAGATGACCGAAGCGACTATCGCATCAAAACTGAAATATTGGCCTTTCATAAACATACCATCATCCCCTTAATTGCTGATCACCAAACCAGATTCTGTGTTATTCAATATTAAAACATTTGGCTGGCATGCTTCGCTCTGGAGCAGCCCGGAGGCAACGCACCCTCCGTATATATAATTGTAGTCTGGTAGCGAGTAGTAATAGTTGAAAGCGCCATATTCGTTCGTCCAATCCAAAACCATGCTATTTTTTTTGAAGGTTATATTATACGGATAACCATAGATCGTTTTTGGAAAATAATAGACGTAAGTAAAACCCGGCCCGCCTCTTACTGCCAATGAAACTACGTTGGCAAGATTGTGCCCGATTTCCACCGCCACCTTGTTCTTTTGCGCAGGCAGTTCGCTGCTCTGCGTGTAATTCACCATAACAAAAGCCACGATTGCAACAAACATGAACAGAGTGACATAAAGAAAAAACTCCGTGGCTGACTGGGCCCTCATCCGCTAAACCTCCTTTACGGAAACCCTGTTCCCGCTGTTGCGCACCTCAATTGGAAACAGCCCGCTTTTACGTAGCGTGGTTGGTTCAGCCTGCCCGAATATGGGCGCGCTTGCCGTGTAAGGCCCCTTGCTCGTGGCGATGGTAATGCTGACTTCCTTGCCTATGACGATGCTTTGCGTAGAAGGCGGAGTGCTTAGCAGGATTACGCGCTTTGCGCCATCTCCCTGGCTATAAACAAAATTAATCGTTTCCGCAAGCGCCCGTGAGGACGCATCAGCCTGCGCCAAGGTGCTGTCTTCGTAGCCAAGCTGGCTTATGGAGAACAAAAGGAATATGACCGGAATGGCAAAAAGCAAAATCATGCCAAGCGTAACAACAAATTCAGTCGCAACCTGCCCTTTCATCATACACACCTCGCTCCGCCATTGTCACAGCTTATCTGGCTTAGGCCGTAATCAGCAAGCGCCTCTGCGCTAAGGCCAAAAACGCCTGTTGAGGGGTCGCTGCTGCATATTCCCTGGCTCTTGCAGCCCGTCAGCCCCCTCACAAAAGATGCAGGACTAATAGACCTGAACATCTCGCGGTCAAGCACGCTGTATTGCGCGAAATTAAAATCGTTGTATGAACCGCTCACATATTCGCCGATAAGAAAGGTCTCTGCGCCGTAATTGCTGTTAAGACTGTAAGCGTTTCCAAACAGCCTTTGCAGGTATGAGGGCGCCTTAACGCTTTTCATATAATAGCCGCAAAGAGTGAAATCGCGCACTTTTTCGATATCAAAAACACCGCTTCCTTGCCGCAGGTACTTCTTAGTCGGGTTCTGCGCTACCTCTTCGGGGCTTGCGCCGGCAATGATGAGGGCGCATTCCCCCTCCTTGCTTTCCACCACGTTGTAGCAGGCCGGATATGAAATCTGCGATGTTGCCACCACAAAAGGCTTGAATGTTGAGGTCTGTTGCTCAATAGCCGGCTGGCAAGCTGGCGAAACATAAGTTATAGCGTTGAATGTCCTGCTTTCGCTTGTTTTGCCGGTACAACCAGTACTTGGCGACTCCGCGGGGGCACTCGTGATTATGTACGCGCCAAACTGCTCATAGTTCGGAGTGGCTATTATTTCATCATAAGTACCGGCGAGAATGTACAAATGCCTGTATTTTTCTTCAGGCAGCGCCCCGCCTGTGCCCGCCTCTGCGACATAGCCATAAAACCAGCCCTGCCCTGCAGAAATCTCTGCCATGCTTCGCGGAGCGAGATCAGAGGGCTGCTCATAAGGACCGAAGAAAAATCTCCTGTAAACCGGCGTGCCCTTCTTCGAGGTTTCCCTCAGGATGGCCGGGTCAACATAGCCGGTTATATTGACATGGCCTTTAATATCATAATCGCGGTTAAGCCTCATGGTGCCTGCCTTGTCCTGCATGCTCAATCTTATTCTTACTGAATAATTCACTGCTTCCGCGCTTTCCTGCCAGACATTAAAGCCTGAAATGTCAAAAGCATTTATGAAAACGCCGATGCCGGCAAGGGAATCGTTAAGGCTTCTCACCCAGCCACCAAAGGAAGAAGAAGGTTTGGCCTGCGGCGCGAAAGGCTGCTCAAAATTATTGGCAGACGGGCTTCCATTGACAAAGTATTCGTAAAATGCCTGGCGCACATACGCCATTTCGTCAGCTTCGCCCCCTCTTTTGACCGGGGTGTTAACCGAGTAAATGCGTATGTCGTACAATGCCCTTTGCATCACCAAAGCAGATACATAACGGCCCTTTGCTGGAGTGAGTTCGCTTACTGCAAGCTCAATGTTTGACTCCTTGTAGATCTCGCTGTATGCCTGTTCCGATGTTTCCACGCCCTTCACCCAGGCACTGAGCGACATCATGATGTAGGAAAGTATCAGAAATACTGAAAGAATGAAGAAAAAGCCTTTTTTGTCTTTCATCACAATCACCTAAATGAAAACAGTCAGCCGGACTATGGTTGCCTTTGTCGGCACCACGATTTCCTCTTCTGCGGGCTCCAAAAGATCGCTGTCGCCGCAGGTTATCAGGCGCGACCCCGCGCCTGCTCCGCCATTACCAGCACCGCAGCTGTTGTAAACATACGGGTTTGTCTTGGTCCTTTCCATAGTTCGTTCGCTCACCAGGCCGATATTGACAATGGATGTCGAAACTTGGAGCTTTTTCATCGCTTTTGCATGCTGGTCCCTCAACTGCGTAGCAGTGTCGTATATTACTTCCCAATCGCCCCCCTCCACGCTTCTTTTCTCCAGCCTGTACCCGAACTGGTTCGGTATGGAGGCGCCTATTGATTGCGTGACGAATGAAGTCGCTATGGATGAGCCTTCCAAGATGTTGTCAAGCACCGAGCCGCTGCAATCGCCACTGATAATTGCGCTGCAGTCTGTTTGCGCTGCCGCAAGCAGGGCGTCGCGCGAGAGATAATGCGCTTGCGTGAGAATGAAATAATACGCCGATGGCACGCTTGAGAAGAAAATCAGGGTATAGACGGCAACAAGCGCCAGTATGAAGGCCACAAAAGCATCTAAAGAAAACACAAAAGCTCTCATAAAACTACTTTGTGTGCTATTGTTTAAAAATCCTACTGGTACGCTAAACAAAAGGGAATATGTAAAAAATAACAATATTTATATATCAAAATGTATAAAATGACATATTGGTATATTGTAACTATCGCGTATGGTGGTTTAAATGGCAAGAGGATATGATGACTTGGATATCGGCATATTGAGAGACCTGCGGGAGGATGCAAAGGTTTCCTATAAAAAACTGGCGGAAAAGCTCAAGACGCACCCCAACACCCTGATGCAGAGGATAAAGCGCCTTGAAAAAGACGGGGTGATAAGAAAATACAGCATTGACATAGACTATCAAAAGCTAGGCCTGGAATTCAGGGCAATAATCCTGATGCGGACAAGAAATGTCAATGTGACAACCGCAAAGGAGTTCGGGAATATAACCAAAATGCCGCAGGTCATTTCACTTTACGGAACCGCGGGCCAGTACGACGCGATTGCCATGGTTGAGGTGCGCAGCATAAAGGAATTGACTGAAGTCGTGGGAAGAATCCAGAATACGCCCGGCGTCTCGCGAACATCAACATATCTGATATTGACAAGCTATAAGCACAGCTCGGAGTACAACCCGTTCAAAATATACTAGCATCGCTTCAGGAAAAGATCAAACGCCCGGCTGCCGGCCCAGTCGTCTGCGCCTTTCCGAGCTCAGAAGACCGATGAATCCGCTGTGCGACCCTTACAAAGGTCGCGTGGTCGTCGTCTATCTTTTCCGAGCTCTCCCCTATTATCATCAATCTGCCGTTTCTTATTCTTTTTATTTCAGCTTCGGTCTCATTCTTGCCGAACGGCTCAAAAACTGACTGAAAGAGCAGCGTGGACAGGATGTCCATATCCTTTGACAGGGTAAACCGGTCCGGATCCTCCCCTATGACAACAAGATTGCCGCCGACTTTCAGGTAGTCGTGAAGCAGCGTTAGTGCCTTGTTTTTGGTTTCTATGCCCTTAAGCAGGTTAAGGGTCTGCGAAACAATGACAACATCCACCTCAGAGAAGGGCAAACCGGATAATGCATCACTCCTGGCGGCATCATCAAGGAAATTGATTTCGGATGAAAATATGTCTTTAATGCACGCCTTATGCTCATTCTCCAGAATCTCCATCTGCTTCTCAAGTTTCATTCTTGCCAAACGGACCATTCTTGGCGAAATATCATTTATATAAACAATCAGATCAAGGGGCTTCTGCGATATCCTGGCGTGCTGCTCCGCGGTTATCCGCAGGATTATTGAGAAAACATCGCCATTCCCGACAAACGGATCAAAAAAGACCAGGGATCTCCTTTTTCTTCTGGCATTGCGCTTCTCTTCCAGCAACGATGTGGGTATGAGATTATCCGGAATTCTTGACATTGCCCTTTCTATGGCGCGCGTATGGTGGTACATTGCCCTTCCGTAGTTATCGTGCTCTGCCCAGCGGTCAAACAAAAGTTTTACCCTTTCACTGATAGGAAGGCTATTAAGCACATCCAAGGCACGCCCGGCAGCGATCTGGTATTCAATATAAGCATCTTCCATATCGTTCAGGTTCTTTCTGAATATGCGTTTAACGTTTTCTAACTGACGCTTTGATTGCTGATCTGAAGACGAGACTGTAATTGATTCTCGCGTCTCAAGATTACCCACTACTCTTATTATTTCTTCAATGAATGCTTTAGAAACTCTGACTGGCTTTCGAACAGGCATGGCGCCCCTGTTTTTTTTGATTAGAAGCTTGTGAGACATATGTTTACCATTTGTTGCGAAATGTTTTTAAAATTACCACAACGTTAAATAACTAACAACTGATAGGCAAAAATACAAAATATTTTAACTTTTGGACTTCCATTATTCCCACGACGAAAAAAAACAAAAACAGCAATGGATTTATAAATCCTTGCTACGAAAAAAAAGCATGGCTTCTTTTGAAAAATTTCTTGGTTCAGACTCCATATTCAAAAACATATCCGTCTTATCCCCGCATTACATACCAAAGACGCTGTACTACAGGGAAAAGCAAATTGAAGAGATAATGGCTTATGTGGCGCCTTCGCTGAAAAACCAGAAGGCAAGAAACATACTGATATATGGAAAAACTGGCACCGGCAAAACCTGCTCGATAAAAAAGATAATGGAGGAATTCGAAAAAGTGCAAAGCAGGGCAAGGATGCATTACCTCAATTGCAGGATATACAATTCAAAATACCGGGTATTGCAGAAGATTGTGAAGGAGTACTGCCCGGAACTTGAGAAAGCCGGCTTTGGCCTTCCGTTCATCTATGAGAAGCTTCTTGAAACCCTCCGGCAGGGGGCTTACATAATCGTCGTGCTTGACGAGATAGATATGATAAAGGACCTTGACGACCTTGTTTATACCCTCACAAGGGCGAACGATGAGGTGGCGGCAGGCGGAATAACGATAATTGGGGTATCCAACAAGCTTTCTTTCAAGGAAAACCTTGATCCGAGAAGCAGGAGCAGCCTTAACGAGGTGGAGATAGTTTTTCCGCCATACACTTCCGAGCAACTGCAGAAAATCCTTGAGCAGCGCGTTGAAGAGGGATTCCAGCCGGGCGTTGTCAGGCAGTCAGCAATAAATCTTGCCGCGGCGATTACCGCGCAGGAAAGCGGGGATGCCAGGTATGCGCTGAAGCTTTTGATGAGGGCCGGCGAGATCGCTGAAGAAAGGAAAAAAAACATCATGGAAGATTCGGATGTCGAGGAAGCGCGAAAGCGGGTTGAGCTTGATTTGATAGCGGAGACGGTCAACACGCTTCCGGAGATGCACAGGATAACGCTGCACGCGATCGCAAAACTCTCCATTGACAAAAACAGGTATTACGCACGCCTCGACGGAATTAATGACGGATTTTTGATGTCAGGCGAAGTTTATGGGGAGTACGAGGGCTGCTGCAGGCAACTGAGAAAAAAACCGCGAAGCCTGAGATGGTACAAGGAATATCTAAACGACCTGGAGATGCTCGGCTTGGTAGTGACCACGCCAAGCAGCAAGGGAATAAGGGGCCAGACGACGCTGATAAAGCTGGGCCACGAGCCCCAGGCAGTTTACAAAATAACCGAGATGACACTGTTCGGCAGCCCGGAGGTGGGCATATGAGAATAACCTTAATCAAAAAAAGCAACAAGTGCTTTGTCGAGCTGCCGCAGGAATTTGCAGATTTTGATAGCATTGAGGTATTCAGGCTGAGAGACGGGTTTTACCTGCTTGCGCTGCCGCTTGAGCGGATAAAAAAGCCAGGCCCGGCCGAAGCCGGAGCCGCGGCAGAGGGCAAAGCCGTGACAGATGAAGAAAAAGATGTCATCATGAAGCTTCTTTCTGTAAGGTTTGAGCAGAGAACGCCGGAGAATGTCGCAAAAACCCTGTCGCCGAAGGAACTTGAGATCCTGAAAACCCTGGAGAAGAAAGGATTCGTCAATGTTTTCATAGGGAGGAAATACGCCAGTGGGGTATACAACATAGATGACAGGATATTTTCAATGCTTCAAAGCAGAAAAACAGGGCAAGGCAAAGCCAACGCCGCCGCGCGGGCGCCTGCCGCGCCGCCATCCGAGGCAGAAGAGCTATTGGGCAAAGAAGGATATCTTGTGCTGGGCGAAAAGGAGGCGCTCGCCCTTATGGGCAAATTAAAAGAGCGCCTGAAGCGGGGGGAGCTGCGCGGGCTGAAGGGGTTTGACAACAACTACTACGTGATAAACACCAAATTCTTTGCGGAAAGCTCAAGAAAGATACTGAAGGCGCTTGACAAGGAAAGGGGCATTGGCGAGATTGTGAAAGCGACAAGGATGGACGAAGACGCGGTAAAGGCAGTGCTCAATTTTCTTGCCGAGTCAGGCGAGGTAATAGAAAAGAGAAAAGGGGTCTATGCGGCGGTTTGAATGATAATAAAGGACAATCTTTACGGCACCATAGAATTCGGCGATGTTGAGGAAAGGATAATAGACACGCCGGAATTCCAGCGCTTGAGGGGGATAAGGCAGATGTCAATAACGAACCTGGTCTATCCTTGCGCAAACCATACGAGATTTGAGCACTCCCTAGGCACAGCGCACCTGGCCGGGCAGATGGCAGAAAGGCTACTGGAAAGCGAAGAAGAAAAGAGCTACGTCAGGCTTTATGCGTTGTTGCACGATGTCGGCCATGTTGCTTTTTCCCACGAAGGGGAAGACGTGCTGAAGGGGCATCTCGGAACCCACGAGGAGGTAGGGAAAAGGATGATTATGGAATCCGAGATAAGGGATATCGTAAACGAGAATCACGACATCAGGAAAATAATCGGAATGGGCAAAAATCTTGCGGCGATCACCGACACGGACATAGGGGCGGACAGGATGGATTACCTGAAAAGGGATGCGCTGAACACAGGCGTGGCATATGGCCTGATAGACACCGACCGCCTTATCCATACTATAAGGATGGAAAAAAACGGGCTTTGCATCGTTGAGGGCGGCATAGAAGCGGCGGAATGGCTCCTCATCGCGCGGTTTATGATGTTCTCAACTGTCTACCTGCACAAAACAGTCAGGATAGCAACCGCGATGCTCCACAAGGCAATAGAGAATGCGATAGATGAAGGGGCAATAATGCCGGAAGAATTCATCTGGCTTGGCGACGAGGCCGCGCTTGCAAAAATGCGTGAATCAAAAAAAGCATCCCGCTATGTGGACGGGCTCGTGAAAAGAAGGCTCTATAAAGAGATAGCCTCAATAAGCGAGAAGAAACTAAAAAAACGGGAAGCTGAAAGGCTGGGGAGGGAGCTTTCCGAAAAATTCAACTGCGAAATACTGCTGGATTACCCGACCCAGTTCTCGAAACCGGTAAGCCTCAGGATAAGGAAGAAAAACGGCAGGCTGGCAAGGCTTGAGGACATCTCCGCGCTGGTTGCTTCGCTGGCTGCCGCAGAAGAGAAGAGAAGGAAGATACTTGTTCTCGCCAGCAAAGAAAACAAAACGAAATACGGGGAAAGGATAATCAGGGAACTTGGCGGGCGGGCGGAATAGGCTGCCTGGGCCGCTCAGCTTATGAAAAATCCGGCAAGCTTTATTACCAGCACGAATGCAAAAACCGCTATTATGAGGACCTTCGGGTCGATTTCAATTCCGCTGAGCCTGATGTCCGGCGAAAGACCCATTATGCCGGCTGAGCCGACAGGCATCATTACCTTTTCCTCTGCCATGCCTTATTGCTGTTCAATTCGTTTTAAAAATCTGTTGCTCAGCGCAGCGCCTTGCTAAGACGGCAGTATTACCGGACAAAAACGCTGGTTTTTTTCAGGTGAAGGACCAAGGGATAAAGAAGCGCCACGATGCCCAAAAAGACCAGGGACAGCCGGACATCCAGGAAAAGAACCTGCGACAGGACAGCCGCGCCTATGCCAAAAACCCTTCCAAGATTCAGGAATAGCTCTCTGCCAACCATAAGTTTTGAGAGGTCCCTTTTGTTATCAACGATAATCGCTGTGGTGAAAGGGGAAAACAGGGTAAAGAAAAAATTGCGCAGTGCGCTCAGCCCGGTCCAGCTTGCGAGATCCCAGGCCAGGCCCATCGCCGCTGTCCAGACGCCGGATAAACCCCCAAATGACAGCAAGTAAATCTTCCTTTTTTTCATCTTGTCCGAAATGCTGCTGACAACAAAGGATGCTACTATAGAAAAGAAGGTAACAAACGCCAGGAACAGGGAGAAAAAAAACGGCCTATCGGCAAAATAAAACAGGGATATTACGGTTCCTGCCGCAAGAACGCCTGTTGAGGTGCCCTCTATGAAACCCAGGGTTCTAAAGCCTTTTGACCCTCTGACGCACTCTGATATGTTATGCCTGTACTTCTCATCCTTGATTTTCATGAGAATCAAGGCAGGAAAAACATACAGCAAAGCTGCTGAAAAAAAGAAGGCCTGTGGATTCAGGAATTCAAAAACGGCTCCGCCGATGACTGCAAGCAGAAGGCTGAGAAGGCCGCCTACTGAGAAATATACCGTGCTTGAGACCGCGCCGGAATCACCGGCGAATCCAAAATATTTTATGTTAAACGGCACCCAGAACAGGAAAACCGAGAAGCCGTAAAAGAAAAAGCTTGCGGCAAGCAAAAGAGGCGATGGCGGGAACAGGGGTATGATAAAAAAAGACAATGCGGCGGAAAAAATGCCTGCCAGCAGCAGAAGATTCCTGCCCAAGGCGGGCGCAAAATTAAAAAACAGGATGGTGGCGATGGCGCTGAGCGGCCATGCCAGAAATGACAGAAGGATGTCGGAATCAGCAATTCCGGCGTTCTTGAAATATATCAGCCAGATTCCGCTGAACGCCACCGGCACAAGCCAGAGAACATAAAGCAGGAGCCACTGCTGCCGTTCGTCTTTTTGCTGCAAAAACATCCTAACCTCCGGAAATGATTTTTATTTTTAACCGGATGAGAGTTTTTAAATATATCTGGCAACAAAATACTGAAGGTGCTGTTATGGAAAATCGTTATGCGATATTGGGTTTCATCTTTGCGTCGCTGGCTCTTTTTGGCTGTATCTCAACGGATGGTTTTTGGCCGGCCGCGCAGGAGGGCGCGGTGGGCGGGGTGGTTGACTCCGGCGGCGCATACCCCGGCGTTTCAGTAGCTCCGCTTTACGCCGCAGAACGAAATGTGCAGTATGACAAGATGATAATAAAGACCGGAAGCGCAGAGGTGGAGGTCCCAGCAGGCACGCTGAAGGAAAGATACGCCCTCTTCAAGGAAAAGCTTCGCTCTTACGAAGGCGAAATAACCGATTCTTCCTATTTTGAAAACCCGGCAGAAAAATATTATTTAATCACCGTGCGGCTGAACCCCAAAAAATTTGACGATTTCGGGCTGGCTTTGGCGGACATCGGCACCGTGAAGCACATCATCAGCCAAAGCCAGGATGTCACCACCCAATACATGGACATCGATGCAAGGCTGGAAAACCTGAAAGCCACCAGGGAAAGGGTGCTGGCGCTGTACAACAGGACGGGCAACATAAGCGAGATTCTGCAGATAGAAAACGAACTCAACAGGCTGCAGTACGAGATAGACATAGCGACCCAGGAAAAACTCTATTACGAAAGGCAGTCGGCGAAGGCAATGATGAGCGTGCGGCTTGTGGAGCCGGCGCCCGCTGTTGACCAGACATTACTTGCGCCTCTTGGCCAGCTGCTGAACATATTTCTGGGCGGCGTGGTTTTCAGCGCCACGCTCATAGCCGGCGTGCTTGGCTTCGCCATACCGCTGGCGATAGTGCTGGGAATATGCTACCTCCTGCTGAGGATCCTCGCCTTCAGGAAAAGATGACCATGGCGAAATACTTTGGCACGAACGGCGCGCGCGGCACGATTGAGGAATTCCCGCCGCCGCTGGCAAGGAAGCTTGCGTGGGCGACAGGCAAATACCTGAATTGCGGCAGGGTTCTTGTTGCCCGGGACGGCAGGCTTACCGGAGGGATTTACCGGGATGCCGTTGTGGAAGGGCTGGTTGCTGCCGGATGCAGGGTAACCGACCTTGGGATGGTTTCCTCGCCCACCGCTGAATTTATGGTAAAAAAGCTTGGCGCAAACGGGCTGATAATAATAACCGCATCGCACAACCCGCCTGAATACAATGGGATGAAGGTTGTTGACAAGGATGGCCTGGCGGTGTCAAGGGAGCGCGCCGAAGAGATAGAAAAAATAGCCGAAGGCAAAATGAAGGAAGATAAGAGAGGGGTTGTAGAACAATACGAAAATGCAATCGAGGAACACATTGGCGCGATAATAAGCATGATTGATGTGAAAAAAGTGAGAGAAAAAAAACCGCGGCTGGTGCTTGACTGCGGAAACGGAATGGCGTCTGTCATCGCCCCGCAGCTTTTCAGCAGGATGGGCTGCGAGGTGGTGCCGATAAATTCGCATGTTGACGGAAACTTCCCAGGCAGGCCGTCTGAGCCGACTGAAGAGAATGTCGGGGACCTTATGAAAATAGTAAAAGAGCTGCGCGCAGATGCGGGAATAGCGTGGGACGGGGATGCGGACCGGGTGGCTTTTGTTGACGAGCGAGGCAAATATGTCATAGGCGACAAGGTTTTCGCATTGTCGGTGCTGCTCAGGCTGCGCGAGAAAAAGGGCAGGGTGATAACGACCGTTGCCACAAGCCTTGCTGTGGAAGACATAGCCAAAAAATACGGCTGCGAAGTTGCATACACGAAAATAGGGGCGCCCTACCTGTGCGAGGAGCTCGTCAAGGGTGGCGTCATAGCCGGAGAGGAGGTTGGCGGCGTGATATGGCCTGAGATATCGCTCGCAAAGGAAGGGATATACACGGCGGCAAAAATAGTTGAGGCGATATGCGAAAAGCCGCTTTCGCGGTGGATTGCGGAATTGCCGGATTACAGGAACATAAAGGAAAAAATCCCGGCTGATGAAGACAGAAAAAAAGCGCTTGTGGAAAAAATGCGCAGGTATGCCACTGAAAACGGGCTTGATTATATCGACAAGGACGGAATCAGGATAAACTACAAAAACGGGTGGGTGATAGTGCGGCCTTCCGGCACTGAAAACTATGTAAGGCTGTTCGCCGAAGCGAAAACAATGGAGGAAGCGAAAGAATTAATAACCAGGCATCGAAAAATCATTGGTGGTTGTGAATGGCGAGGATTTTGATGGTGCTCGCTGATGGCTTTTTGAGCGCTGAACTAAAGCTCAAAACGCTTCTTGAGAGGAAGGGCCATAATGTAAGGATAGCCGCAAAGCAGAGGATTCCCATAAGGAGCAAAGACGGGGAAACTGCGATGCCGGACCTTGCACTGTATGAAATAAACCCGGATTACTTTGACTTCGTCATAGTCGGGGGCGAGGACATGAAGAGTGTAATAACGCCAGGGCTTATTGCCGCGATAAGAAAATGCGCAACAAAAAGGGGAGTTGCCGGGACAGGCAGCGGCCCGGTTGCGTTGGCTTTTGCCGGCATCCTCAACGGCAAAAATGCAACTGTTGCAAAAAACGACAAGTCGATAAAGTTTCTCGTGGATTCCGGAGCGAGGTATGTTGATGGCGAGATTGTCGTAGACGGCAACATAATGACCGCGGCTTATCCGGAGATGACAGAGGAGATATTCGGGAAGATAACCAAACTTTTAGAAAAATAAGGTGGAAAGAATGATAAGAATAAGACACGAAGGATGCATACTGTGCGCCGGATGCGCATCTGTTTGCCCGACCGGCGCGCTTGAGCTTGTCGGAAACAGGATAGAGTACTATCCTGAAAAGTGCGTCAAGTGCGGTGCCTGCGCCAGGGTCTGCCCTGCGAATGTCATAACGCTTGAAAAGGGGGCGGTCAAATGAAAACGAATTACGATGCAGTGGTCATAGGCGGCGGCCCTGCCGGCTCAACCTTTGCGCGGCTGGCTGCGGCCGGCGGCATGGAAGTGCTTGTGATAGACAAGAGGAAGGAAATAGGCGTGCCTGTCAGGTGCGGCGAAGGGCTGGGCGCGAGGGAAGTGATAGCGCAGGGCCTGGAGCTTCCGAAAAGGTGCATTGCAACAGAAATCCATGGCGCAAAAGTCGTGGCGCCAAACGGCAAGGAAATCGTCTGGAAGGACAAGACAACAACCGGCTGGGTTCTTGAAAGAAAGATTTTTGACAAATGGCTCTGCGAGCTTGCCATAGATAAGGGGGTGGAAGTAAGGACATACACTAGGGCTACCGGGCTGATAAAAAAAGACGGCAGAATAGCCGGTATCCGGGCGGTACAATGGGGCGATAAAGAGCTGGAAATTTACGCACCGCTCATCGTTTCCGCGGAAGGAATGGAAGCAAGAATCGCCAAGGCGGCTGGATTTGACACCACCCACCGCCTTTATGATGTTGACACCTGCTACCAGTATGAGATGAAGCCGTATGAGCACGAAAACCTGATAGAGCTTTATTTCGGGAACGAGGTTGCGCCGCGCGGATATGTATGGATATTCCCGAAATCGGACAGAAGGGCAAATGTCGGAATAGGAATAGGAGGCAACCTCGCGGACGCAGACAAAAATGGGATAAAGGGCGCAGACCCGAAAACCCTGCTGGACGGGTTCATATCAAAACACGAGCGCCTGAAGAATGCAAGCACGCTGGTGGATTTCGGCGGCGTAATAAGCGTAGGCGCTCCGCTGAACGAATTTGTGAAGGACAATTTTATGGTGGTCGGCACCGCGGCGAAGCAGGTTGACCCAATACACGGCGGCGGCATAGCGCTGGCAATGGAAACCGCGGTAATAGCGGCGGATGTCGCGCTGAAAGCCCATAAGAAAAAGGACTTCAGCAAAAAGGCGCTTTCTGAATACGAGGACAGATGGAAGCCGACGCTTGGCAAAAAAATGGAAAAGCGGCTGATGCTGAGAAAAGTGCTGGAGAAACTCGGCGACGACGACCTTGATTACATATTCAACGCGATAACGCAAAAAGACCTGAACGATGTGATGGAAGGAAAGTTCGCCGGCCCGGTGGCAAAAGTGGTCGCAGGAAGGCCGGGGCTGCTCAAGGTCCTGAGCGTGCTATTGGGCAAATGAAAAATCGTCGTAAACAAGGTTTCCGTTAACGAAAACCGCCTTTGCCTTTCCTTTCAGCTCCCTGCCTTCAAACGGGCTCCATCCGCATTTCGTGTAGAGCTCGCTTCCCTTTACCTTCCATTCTTTCTTGAGGTCTATTATTGTTATGTCCGCCCTTGCGCCCTTTTTCAGCTCCCCGGCATCAAGCCCGAAAAGAGAAGCGGCATTTATTGACATCGCCCGCATTATCCATTCCAGCGGAACGATTCGCTCCCAATAAAGTTTGAGCATCAGGCCAAGCGAGGTTTCTAAACCAGGAAAGCCGTGCGCTCCCTGCTCCTTGTCTTCCGGCGTGTGCGGCGCGTGGTCGGTTGCTATGCAGTTTATTTTTTGCAGGTTTTCCAGCAACGCCCTCCTGACCGGCTCGCTTCTTAAATTCGGATAAACCGTGCCAAATTTTCCGAGCTTTTCGGCATCTTTTGACGACAAAAAAAGGTAATGCGGCGCGGTTTCCGTTGAAATGTCAAACCGCAGTGCGGCATCAAGCTCTTTTGCTGCTGAGAGGTGCGCGATATGGACTCGCCTGCGGTACTTTTTGCCAAGCTCGCCTGCCAAAAAAATGTTTTGCGCCGTTTTTTCTATCTGCTCCGCCTCGTTTCCCTCAGAGACAGACGCGTGAAAGACAAAAACGCCGTCAAATGCCCGGAAATGCCTTTCAAGCGAGTCTGGCTTCCGGAGATGAAGGTCTCCCGTAGTTTTTCCCAAGTAGACTTTCATTGAAAATGCCCCTGCCTTTTTTGCCTCGCCCTGGTTGTCATCGGTCGCGCCAAAATGAAAAAAAACGTTGCAAAGCGCCTTTTTCGCCGCAAGCGCGCGCTTTTCTTCAAAACGCTGCCGGGTCACGGTCGGCATCGGGTTGTTTGGCATGTCAATCACGGTAGTGAAACCGCCTGCAACGGCAGCCATAGTGCCGGTGCGGAAGTCCTCCTTGTACTCTGCGCCTGGCTCGCGGAGGTGGGCGTGCGGGTCTATAAGGCCGGGGACAACAACACAACCGGTTGCGTCATAATAACTATCAGATTTTATATTCCTACCAATTTTCGTTATAGTGCCATCCTCAATCAGTATATCCAAATTTGCAAACCCATTGTCAAAAAAAACAAGGCCGTTTTTTATGCACAGCAAGTTATGCACCTAAAACGAGTTGCCCTGCAAATATCAACGACAAAATGCGCAAAAGCAGGAGGCTTATCTCTTTCATCAGCCTGAAGGAAATTTTCATATACCACTGGTTCCTGTTGTTTATGGTATCAAGCAGGTCCTTAAACGCCTCCTTTTCACCCGGCCCCATCTTGCTTTCCGTTATCTTTTTGTGCTCTTTTCCGTCAACTATCGTAATCTCTTCCTGTTTCCCTATCTGCTTCTTTGCCTGCTCATACCACGGAGGCAGGGACGAGCGCTTTTTGATCAAAGCTTTCGTAAAATCAGCAATGTTAATGGGCCTCTGCACGATCTGTTTTTTTGCTAGCTCTTCTGCCTTTGCCTTATCCATGCCTTTTTTCACATATTCCGCGGTTTTCTTTTGTATGCTGAAGAAAGCCTCAAGCCACGGGTAGGTTGACGCCTCATCCACGATGGATTTAAGGTCGGAAGACGCATAGGCCCAGGTAGCCAAGGCAAGCAGGCGATAAGGTATGAAAAATGACAGCGGCCTTTTTTTGGCGTGCAGCTTCAGGATTTCCGTTCTTGACTTGAAATCCGGCTCGGGAATATAAATCGTCTTGCTGAAACGGCCGCTTCTTCTCAGGGCAGGGTCAACGTCCCACGGCGCGTTTGTGGCGGCGATTGTCAGCACGTTCTCGTTGTGCGCCTCAACGCCATCCATCTCATAAAGCATCTGGTTGACCGCCATTCTCATGTATTGTTGGCCTTCGCCAAGGTCCCTTCTGCCGCCTATAGCGTCGACTTCGTCAAAGAACAGCATGCAGGGACTGTTCTTCCTCGCAAGCTCAAAAACCTTGTGGATATTTTTTTCTGTATTGCCCACGTACATGTCCAGCAGGTCGCTCAATTTTGCGTTTATAAAGCCCGCCTTGCATTCGCCGGCGGCCGCCTTCACGATGTATGTTTTTCCGCAGCCCGGCGGCCCGTACATCAAAATGCCGCCCCCGCCAAGCTTTCCGTACTTGCGCGCAAGGTCCGGGTTTATCATCGGGTAAACTATGGACTTGCGTATTTCCTCTTTCATCTTTTCCATTCCCGCAACATCGACAAAAGTCATGTTGGGCTTCTGGAGCATTTTTATGTCCGCGCCTGCCTTTCCTTCCTCCCCGCCCTTCCCCTGCTGCTCCTTTTTCTCCTTTACCGAGTCAAGATGCTGCTTTGCTTCAGCGAGTTCCGGATTGAGCTTCAGCGCCTGCTCATAATCCGCCTGGGCGCCTTCAAGGTCGCCGTTGTACTCCTTCGCAAGGCCGCGCAGGTGGTATGCCTCGGCGAAATCAGGCTTCAGTTCCACGACTTTGTTGAAATCCTCAATCGCCTTGTCGTAATCTTCAAGCGACGCATATGAGAGGCCGCGATTGTAGTATGCTTTCAGGTAATTGGTGTTCAGCTGGACGGCCTTGTCATAATCCTTGATTGCCGCATTGTAATCCTGCATCCGGTAGTGCGCGTCGCCGCGGTTATTGTATATGAACGGGTTGTGCGGGTCAAGCTCCGCAGCCTTTGTATAATCAGCCACGGATTTCTCGAAATTCTTAAGCTGGTAGTAGCTTAGAGCGCGATTGAAATACGCTTCTGAGAATACCGGGTTCAAAAGCACTGCCATATTGTAGTTTTCTATGGCCTTTTCGTAATCGCCTTTCTCATAATATTCGTTACCGAGCTGGTAGTATGTTTTTGCATCTGTCGGGTTGGGCTTTCTGGCAGCCATAAAACCATATCCTCACAGCAATACTTGACGCCAAAGCATCATCGGGTCTTTAACGATTAATATCAGGCAATTTATTTAAAAGCTATTGTGTTATCCCCTTTTCCGCTTCCGGAAGCCTGGCTTCCCCGGCTTCAACTTCGAAGAAAATCTGTTCCTCTATCCTGAGAAGCTGGTTGTATTTTGCAGTTCTTTCGCCGCGCGCCGGGGCGCCTGCCTTTATCTGCTCTGCATTTATGCCGACCGCGAAATCGGCGATAAAGCTGTCTTCTGTTTCTCCGGACCGGTGGCTCACAACGATTTTCAGGCCGCTCTCGCGGCAGAGGGAAACAGCATCCAGGGCTTCCGTCACCGTGCCTATCTGGTTTACCTTGAGGAGAAGGGCAGTAACCGATTTTTCTTCTATCGCCTCTTTTATGCGCGAAATGTTTGTGACAAGAAGGTCATCGCCGACAATCTGCGTCTTGTTGCGCACCGCCTTGGTAAGCGCTGAAAAAGCCCCGAAAGCCTCCTCATGAAAAGGGTCCTCGATGGATTCAATCTTATATATTTCAGCGAGCTCCTTGTAAAAGTCAATCATCTCGCCCTCGCTCATCTCAACGCCGTCAATGATGTACTTCTCTCTGGCAGTGTCATAAAAAGAGGAGGCGGCGGCATCTACGGCCAGCGCGCATTTGTCATCATAGCCGGCCTGCGAGATGGCTGTTGAAAGCGCATCCAATGCCTCGTCCGTCTTGCTCATCGGAGGGGCGTACCCGCCTTCATCCCCAACATTCCTCGCAGAAGCGCCGTATTTCTTTTGGAGGTGCTCGCCGAGGGCGTGGTAAACCTCGCTCGCGATTTGCAGCCTCTCCGCGAATTTCTTCGCTTTCGGAATTATCAAAAACTCCTGGATGGCAAGCCTGTTGCCGGCATGCTTCCCGCCGTTTATCACATTGAACATTGCTTCTGGAAGCCTTTCGCCCTTCAGGTACTTGTACAACGGCTGCTGGTAGCACGCGGCTGCGGCGCGCAGCACTGCCATTGATGTTGCGACGATCGCGTTTGCGCCAAGCCTGCTCTTGTCCTTCGTGCCGTCAAGCTCCTTCATCTTGGTGTCTATTGCCGCCTGGCCTGTTACATCCATCCCCTCGAGCGCAGGCGCGATGGCCATGTTTACATTTTCGACTGCCTTCGTCACGCCCTTGCCGCGGTATCGCTTCCCGCCGTCCCGCAGCTCGACTGCCTCGTGCCTGCCTGTTGACGCGCCGCTCGGAGCCGCGGCGCTGCCAGCCCCATTTTGCGCTATGACATCAACTTCAACCGTAGGATTGCCGCGGGAATCAAGGATTTCCCGCGCCCAAATGCTCACGATCTTCATACGACCACTAAAACTCTTATGACCATTATGCTTTTTAATAAATCGCGAGAAAGATTTTCATGAATGTGACGGACATAAGGCCGGAAGCGCCTTTTTCCAGCATCAAGAACATCGGTTTCCAGGCAACAGAACTGGGGTATGCGGTGGAACTGATTGAAAGAATGAAAAACGAGGGCGCGGTAATTTACCTTACTTTCACGGCGAACATGGTGGCAAGCGGCCTCCGCGGAATAATAGCCGACCTGTGCAGGAAGAAGTTTGTCGATGTCATAATAACCGCAGGCGGCAGCATCGACCACGACATAATAAAATCAGAAAAGCCCTACCTGATAGGCGACTTTGCCGCCAACGACAGGGAGCTGCACGGCAAGGGAATAAACAGGATAGGCAACATACTTGTCCCAAACGACAGGTATGTCCTTCTC
>JBBIHC010000005.1:0-10432 GCA_037447235.1 Microcaldota archaeon | reverse complement strand
GCTGGAAGAGCAGTATGCAGAAAAAAAAATGATAAGCCCTTCCGAACTCGCGGAGGCTGCAGGGAAAAAAATAAAGGACCGGGGCTCTTTCCTATACTGGTGCGCAAGAAACAGGATACCCGTTTTCTCGCCCGGCATAGTGGATTCTGCTCTCGGCCTTCAGGTTTATTTTTTCAGGCAGCGCAGGAAAGACTTTGGGATTGATGTAAGCGCTGACATGAAAAAACTTGCAGCGATAACGCTTGAGGCTGAAAAGACCGGCGGGATAATCCTTGGCGGCGGAATATCAAAACATCACGCAATCGGGGTGAACATCCTGCGGGGCGGTTTCGATTACGCCGTTTACTTCACCACCGCATCGCCGTGGGACGGCTCGCTCTCAGGCGCGCAGACAAGCGAGGCGGTTTCCTGGGGGAAGATAAGGGAAAAGGCAACGCACGCAACGGTTTACGGCGACGTTTCCATAACTTTGCCGGTTGCCTATTACCTGCTCAGGCAAAAAAGGATATTTTAGTGATATTATGATTGAAATTTTGGCTGTGGCTTTCATCGCAGGCCTGCTTGTGAAATGGGTGGATTGGATAGAAGACGAAAAGGGCGGGAAAAATAGGATAAAATATTTCCTGGCGATGCTGTACGGGGTGGGAATAGGCTACCTGATAAGCGTCCCGGTGGTAAGCGCGTTGTTTTTGGGAGCATTGCTCGCGCAGATTTTCGCAAGGAAGATTGACACGCTGGCGCACATAATGGGCTTTCTTGCAGCCATTATTGCGGCAGGGGCTGCCGGCCTTCCGGAGCAGGACCTCAGCTTCCTGTTTTTGTTTTTCGCCCTTGCGGTATTGGACGAACTGCCAGGCTGGAGAGTGCCGGGCCTTGAGGAATACCGCCTCCTTCTGCCTGCGGGCGCCGCGATTACCGCAATCGTGTTTGCAAGATGGGAGTATTTCGCAGCCATCGCGGTTTTTGACCTGGGCTACGCGTGCTTCAAAAGAGTGGCGAAATGAAAAAAACTGATGCCAAGACGATGGGGAAGCGTTATGGTTGACATTGATTTTGCAGCAAGATACCCGTTCACAAAAGAAGCCAAGGAAGCGATAGCCGACATTGAAATAACCGAAACCATTGCCGACAAGGCGATAAATCTTCTGCTTGAAAGCCTCTCCGGCAGCATAAAAGAAAGGGCATATGCCGATGAAATAGAAAAAAAGGAGGCAATCGCGGTTTATGCATTTGCAAGGATGCTGCTCGGCGCAATGAGGAACAGGTATTTGGCAGGCAGGTTTGCTGTCGCGGTATCCAAACTGGCAAGGAAAAATATAAACAGGGAGACAAAAGAGACCATCGCGGCGCTTCTTGCCGGATTTGGCATAAGGACAGATGACGATTCGGTTTATCTGCCTGATTACCTCCGCTTCACTCCGCACGACAGGCATTACGCGCTGATTAACAGGGAGCTCAGGGGCGGATGGGTCAGGATAACCGCAGGGGAGAAGAAAAGAATGCTGGAGGAAGCGGTGAGGAAGCATGTGGAGCAGGTGCCATTTTTGAAAAATCCTCCGCCGGCGATAAAAAAGGCTGTTGAAGAACTGGAAAGACAAATGCCGAAGTTTGAAGAAAAAAAAGTGGCGAAGGTCATGCCTTCCGACTACCCGCCGTGCATATCGCATCTTGTGGATGAACTGAAAAAACACCACAACCTGCCCCACCACGCAAGATGGCTGCTGGCTGTTTATCTCATAAACGTGGGCCTGACTGATGATGCGATAGTCTCCTTGTATTCCAACCTGCCGGATTTTTCTGAAAAAATAACGCGCTATCAGGTCGCCCATGCTAGGAAAAGGGGTTACAAGGTGCCAACTTGTGCATCGATAGCATCGCTCGGCCTTTGCAGGGCAGCGTGCGGCATTGCAAGCCCGCTGGCATGGGGCCGCGGAGGGAAGAAAAAATGAGCGGGCAGGAAAACCAGGAATTCGTGAGAAGAGTCCTGTCAAAGTACTACTCGCAGGCGCAGTTTGACATAAAGAGGGTAGACCAGCGCGAATTCGGGGTGGGAAACCACAAAAAAATAGACGCAAGGCACCTGTCTTTTGCCACAACCGAGCAATTAAGGAATTTTTTGGTGACTGAATGCCCGCGTTTTGTTTCGCACTCTGCTGCATACTACAGATTCCCTTCTGCAACGCCGCAGGAAAAAAAGGGTTGGCTTGGCGCGGACCTTGTGTTTGACCTTGACATGCACGCTGAAGGCAAATACGATGTTTATGCAAAACTCGAAGAAATGCGCAAGGAGGTAATAAAGCTCGTGGAGGATTTTCTTGTTGCGGATTTCGGAATAAGCAAAAACGACCTGCTCATCGCATTTTCTGGCAACCGCGGCTACCATGTCCATGTGAGGAGCGAAGATTACGCCGGGCTCGGTGGCGAGGAAAGGCGAGAGATAATGAATTACATAAGAGGGGAAGGCCTTGACATCCGTGAATTTTTTTCCTGGGAGGAGACAAGCAGCGGAAGAAAAGCAAAAAAACTAATCGGGCCGAAGCCTGACGAGGGCGGTTATCGCGGAAGGCTGGCCAGGATGGTTCTCGGGATTCTTGAGAGCGAGCCTGCCGCGATATCAAGGATCTTTGCCAACAGGGAGAAGCGGGAGTTTTTCGCTCAGGGAATCAGGGTGGGAAATTGGAGCAGGACTTCACTTGATCTGGAGGACATTGCAGACAGGGTGAGCAGCCTGAAAAAGCGCATGGCGGTCATGACGATAAACGCGGACCCGATGGTGACTTATGACCTAAGCAAGCTGATAAGGGTGCCGAACAGCATCCACGGCGAAACCGGGTTTGTTGCCAAAATCGTGGCTGACATAGACACGTTTGACCCGATGAGGCACGCTGTAATAAACGGCCCGGCAGTAAAGGCAGGATTCAAGGAAGCGGTTCCGAAAATGGAAATCCTTAACCAGACTTTTGGGCCGTTCAAGGCAGGCGACAGTGCGGAACTGCCGCTCGGCGCAGCATTGTTCTTCATTTTAAAAGGAAGCGCTGATAAGGCATAGTTATGAGGTGGATAAATGAAGATCGAGATAGGCGAAACGATGGTTTTGTTTTTGTTGTTTATCGGCGTGCTGGTTGCCAGCGCTCTGATGACGAGCAGCAGCGAAAGGATCGGGGAGGTGTTGGAAACTGCCACCGCAAAGATGAGGGCGGAATTTTACTCGCAAAGCCTGAGTGGCCAGTATGACATAAAGATGAGCGTGTGGCAGCTTTTTTCAGGGGACAAGAGCGTCAATTACGTGCCGGCCGGAACCAATATGACCGTGCCTGACAACGCCATACTGATAAACAACAGGTTTCCGACAAACGCGCGCGGCGCGGTTTTTCTGGTCGCCGAGAGAAAGGACAGGACGGAGATGCCTTTTGTCAGCGCCGCGGTGGTGGTGGCGGGAAATAACGAACTTACCGAATGGAGGCCGTTCAATGAGAGCGAGTTCTCAATGTCATTTTACGACAGCACCAATACAAAGAAACGCCTTGAATGCTGCCGCATCTACGGCTCGCAGCAAAAAGAGGATTATTCCGTTTATTATGTCAAATGCGGGATAATATGGGGCGATTAGCCGGTGCCATAAAAGGCAAAAGAAAAAATTATTTGGACGATTCCGCGGATGGTTTTGAAAGCTGTATCCTGGGCGGGATGAACGGCGCCGCAAGGTTCAAAACACGGGCAAGAAGGGTGCCGTTTGCGCTTCCGCTGTAATTTATCGCGCTGAGAATGACCGAGGTATAATCCGGCAGCAGTTTTTTGTTCTTTTTCCATTCGTCAGCAATCTTCTTTGCCAGGGCACTGTCCTCCACCGCAAGTATCGTTCCTTTTATCACCAGGTTTCCAACGCCTTGCTCGTAATTTGCGGTGTAAGAATAATCAATCTCCACGTTCTTGTCGCTTACCCGCACCTCATCGATGCTTATGTTTATGCCCAAGCCCTTTATCTGCTCTGCTTTTTGCTTTCTGCCGCTGATTTCCCTTATCCTCTCTCCCATAATTGCCATAAAAAAACCTCCTAAGATGATTAAAAACAAATACTTTAAAACCATTGCGTGCCGCTAACGGTATATGGACAACCGGGAGATGGTTGATTATCTTGTCCGGATAGGCGCGATAAAAAGCGAAGGGGTAAAAAAGGCGTTTCTGGCGGTTGATCGGGCGCTGTTTACAGCAAAAAATTATGACGGCTCTGCCTATATGGACTATCCTATTCCGATAACAGACGGCCAGACAATATCCGCGCCGAGTATCGTTGCCATAATGCTGGAACTTCTTGAAGTAAAAGAGGGCCAGAAAATCCTTGAAATAGGAAGCGGTTCAGGATACAATGCTGCCCTGCTTTCCTATCTTGCAGGTGAAAAAGGTGCCGTGATAAGCGTGGAATATCTGCCTTCTCTCTATGAGATAGCAAGAACAAACCTGAAAAAGTGTGGGTGGTGCAAGAATGTCCTGCTGGTCCACGCTGACGGAAGCGAGGGATATGCGCAAAAGGCGCCTTATGACAGGATAATAGTGACCGCCGCGATGCCATATCTTGAAGGGCATCCTCTTACGAAGCAGCTGAAGAAAGGTGGCATACTGGTCGCGCCCGTCGGCTCAAGGTTTTGGCAGGATTTGATGGTATACAAGAACGGCAGAAGCGAAAGCGTGCTGCCGGTGATGTTTGTCCCGCTGCTGGGAAAACACGGTTTCCGCGATAAATAGAAGCGCCCCGGGGAGGACTTGAACCTCCGGCCTGCTGATGCCAGCGGCTGTTTCGGCCATAACCGGCCAAAAAAGCCCTAACAGTCAGCCGCTCTACCAACTGAGCTACCGAGGCAACGAGGTAGCGAAGTGTATTGAACGAAACGTCGTTCAATCTGAACTGAGCTACCGAGGCAACGAGGTAGCGAAGTGCTTTTGTATTCTTCATTTTTTATGCCAAAACATTAAAAATGTTATCAAAAAGTCAGGCGCACCTGGCAAGCGAAAAGAGGATAATCAGCCATGCCGCAACAAAGACAATCATCGTTAGCACTGCGTAAAGCAATGGCCTCTTGTTTTGTTCAATCCAGGCGCCCAGAGCATCCCGAACAGATGCAGGTTCGCCGGCAGCCTCCTTCATTGATTCTTTTTCGAACATCACGATTTCCTCCTTTTCCTTTCTCTTCTGCCAGTAGAAGACCAGGACTGAGGCGATAAGGCCGATCAGCAATATTATAACTGTCCACATAAGGTCAGGGACGATGCAAATAACTGGTGGAGGCGCAGGGCTCTCCAGCACCTCAAGCGTTATCATAGCAGAGCCCACAAGCCGTCCATGCTCGTAAAAGTTGATTGGAACCAGATATTGCCCGGGCGTCAAGTCAGATGGAGCTTTAACAATCAGGCGCAATTCTCCGCTCTCTCCGGGCGCCATTTTTTGGGTTATGCTTTTGTCTGTAAAGAGCGCGCGGTATTTTTGGAATTCAACCGTAAGGTTTTGAAGTTCGGTCATATTGTTTTTGTTAATTACCTCAAGAGTATAATTCAACATTTCTCCCTGATAAATGACAATTGATGCATTTTCCTGCAGCTCCATGCTGGGTTTGTTTATGATCAGGTAGACATTCGCAAGCGTTGATGCAAGCAGCGTGCTGGTTGCATTGCCGACACACTGGAGAACGCCTTCTTTTCCATCGGCATAGTCAAGAATGTCCGTAGCAGGCATGCTGACGACGATAGTGCCGCTTATCGTCTGGTTTGCACCTATCGTATTACTGTCAAGTTCAACACGGGTGTAATTTTCAAAATCTCCCCGAACATAGCAATAAAGGTCGTTAAGCGGTATTGTCGAGGCAATTGTAAAGCCTGCTTCGCCATCATTTGCATAGTTTATTGTTATGAAAATGTCTTCCGGAATGATAGTAAACTGCATAAACGGCGGGGGTGGCGGAACAATAGGTTGATAGTATGGAATCCCTGTGCCTCCGCCGCCTTCCGGTGGTTTCTCAGCAGTCCTTACCCTGAACTGAACACTGTCAGACCCGATATTACCTGTCGTGTCGTTGGCATAAAGCGCGAGCGTATGCAAGCCATCGCGAAGGCCGGAAAGGATGTACGCCGGCCCGCAGCTCGGCATTTGCGTAGTAACGCCATCAAGAACATACCAGCAGTTCACTATAGAGTCATCGTCTGTCATTATGTATGTAAAAGGCACGCTGCTGGCAGAATACTCCGCGCCATTTGCCGGACTTATTATCTGGACATAAGGAGGGATATCCGGGCCGATTCCGTTTATAAAAATGCTGTAAGTTGCTGATGGAGAATCTGCAACCAGCGTTACCGTGTCATTTATAGAACTTATCGCAGTGTCCATTGCCGTGAAGTCGGCCCGCACAAGGCCGATAACCAAATAATCAACATCCGGCACTATGGAATTTCCGCCATCATCAGCCGCATTAGTCACAGTTATGTTTACGAGGTTGCCGTTCTGTGTAGTGTTAATTGAATAGTTGCCGGAAAACCAGCCGCTCAACCTTGTGAGTTTCCACCTGCTCGCAGAAGACGGGTCAGCGCTGGTGCCTATAAAAACATAAGGAATTGAAGGATACCACGCCTTAAAGGCTGAAAGTTCAAGAGGTACATAAACGCACCCGGAAGGGGGAACGCTTGTTATGTGGACCGGAAAATGCGTGAGCTCAAGGAAATCGCCGTCAGAAGCGTCAGCATAGCAAAGCGATACGTACCTGTTCAGAAGATTGGATGGCGAATCCGCGCATATCCTTACTTCGACATCAGGATTCTCGATGCTGTTGTCCTTGTACGATGTTGAATTGTCATCGTAAGCAAGCGCTGGCACGACCGCGCTGTCATTGACCCGGACCAATGCTATGTCGTAGTATTGCGCGAAGCATAACGAAAAAAGCAACAAAATCAAAAGCGGTTTTTTCATGGATGCACCTGCCTATGGCACGAGCAGTTTCTTGAGTATCGCAAACACCTCGTAGAGCCAGTCGTGTATTCCCTGCACATAAACCTTGTTCACAACTTCCTTGTCATTTACCCAGCCTGGATCGGCACAGGTTTTATTTGAGACGGTCAGGCTTTGTGATATGTCAAAGCCTGCGCCATATGCACGCGCTGACAGGCTGTAAGCGCCGATGTTATTCAGCAGAATCGGGCCACGGACAGGATCGTCATAGAACTTGTTGCAGGTCGGAACAACCGCCAACACGGCATAACCGGTTGAGTTGCTGTGTATCTCGCCGATTGAATAGCTCTTGACGCTGTGATTGTAGCTGCCGTCGTTGTAAACCTGCGTCGGCGTGAACGGGTTAAGGCCGTTTGTCTCGGTAAGCTCAAATGTCGAGCTTGAGACAACATTGCCGTCGGAATCGTTGACATACATCGTAACATTATAAGCCCTTCCGGCGTGCTCAAAGGTGTCGTTCTCAACCCCGTCTATCAGGATGTGGAGGATATATGTCTTTATTACATCAAGGGTGCCATTGACAATGTTCGCTTCGTTGCATTCCGTGATATTGTTGCGTGAATCCGCTATTGCCGTGAAGGTATAGGTGCCTGAGCGGCTTGTGTTGCTGAAATTTATGCTTCTTTGCACCGAGCCGCCTGGCGCGATATTCTCAGTTATCGTCCAGTTTGTCTGGTTTATGAAACCGGAAGGCCCGGTTATGTTTAGAGTAAGGACAAAATCAGTCGTGATGTTCACATTGCCGGTATTCGTGAGCGTTATCGTCACATTCGTGCTGTTGTTTGGGTAAATCGAACCAGGATTTACGCTGATGCCGGGCGTGATGTCTGCGCCGATGCATATCGGGCCGTAGCCAAGGCCGTTGGCAACGACATAGCGGTAGTAAACCAGCTGGTCGTTCGTCGGCGCATTCAGCGCAAGCCTGGCAGGCAGCTGCGAACTGCTGTTAATCAGCACAGCGTCCGAGCAGCTCGCGCCATAATCGTCGCTGCACAATGCCATAAGCACGCTTCTTCCTGTTGAGGCATTCAACCCGGACTTTGAGTCCGAAGGCGAGATTGAAACGCTTCCGGTCTGCGTTTGCATAGTTATTGATGTTATGCTGGCGGTGACATTGCCGGATGATTGGTTAAACGAGCTTGTGGCAAGCGGGACCGTGTAGCTTCCGCGAAGCCAGCCGTTTGAATAGTTTAAGAAAACAAAGGATGGCGAACTGCCGTCCACGTTATCAGAATGAAGAACATGAATCCTGCCCGGGAAAGCGGAAACGAAAACATTTGGCGTTCGCGAGGTATCCTTGAATTGAGAGAAGGCGAAGGCGTCTATCGGCGTATAGTAGCAGCCTGCGCCGCCACCGCTCAATGATGTGTAAACAAGCGTATTGTTAGAGCCGCCTGTAAGGTTCCAGCTCACGGTGTAATAAACATAATTGCCGCCAACATTGGCAGCGTATGTCGCGCCAACATATTTCTGGCCAACATTGCATAGCCGCAGCCCGAAATCAGGATTGCCTGAGCTGTCAATGTACATGTAAGTGCCGTCGCTATATACATCAGCGGCGGAAACATTGGTTGAACCGGTAACCGAGCTGTTTATTATGTACGCGCTCTGGCCGAAAAAAACCCCAAAAACCAATAACAAAACAATAAATTTTTTCATAATCACACCGTAGACAATGATTTGCCAATATTGGCAAGCACAGCATTAATATTCTGAAGCGAAGATGCTAGGACCGCATAAATGTCTGCTCCCATGTCTTTTTCGCCAGATGCCGGCTCCTCCGGATTCGGATCAACATCAAGCACCAGCGTCGCGACTTCGCTTCCTCCATAAGACACCGAAACAGTAATGTTCGCATTGTTGTTATATTTTGTCGGTATTATTATTATGGTTTCATTGCTGTAGAATGTTTTCTCATTCGTGTATGCATCCTTGTCAGGCTGAAGCGGGACAAATATTATGAGACCCTCGTTTTCGCTGAAGTCAAGCGTTGCGTTGACTATGCTTCCGCTGTCGTTAACTGTTATGTTAAGCAGGTTCGGTGCGCCAGCCTTGAGCAAAAGCGAAGAATTGTGCTCCACTGTCCCGTTGGTATGGACAGTTATGTTTTTCTCTCTTATCTTTTGCGCGGCGACCCATCTGCTTGCAACTCGCGCCAGGGCGCCCATATTTTGCGTTGAGGCCTTTACCTGGCTTGCATAGTTGCTGTTTACAAGCGATGTTCGGTATGTCGGATTAAGCGCACCATAGCTTGCGATGCTCAGGTTGCGCCTGCAATAAAAGCCTGCATCGTCAACCTCAAAATAAACTTCATAGCCATAAGCATCCGGTATATTGTATCTTGTTGGCGTGAGCACGAATGTAGCCATTCCGCTTGAGTTGGTTGTCGCATAGCCGCTTCCAAAGAATTTCCTTGCAGCATCCAGCACCGGGTAGAATATGTTTCTTCCGTTTGCCTCCACCGCCATGATGCGGGCATTCTGCATAACGCTGCCGTTTATGTTCCTCACCTGCGCGACGACCTTGTAAGGCACGCCCGTGTTCGGGAATGTTGCCGTCTGCACATCATCTATCCAGACTGTTATGTTGCATTCCTTTTCAGCGTATATGTAAAAGCGATATGTCTCAAGAACCGGCACCAGATACTCAAAATCAAAATAGCTTCCGTTATATCCGAGAAGGCTCTCTATGGTATTGACAAACAATGGCTCCTCGGCGGTGCCGTTGTCAAACTTCAATATGCCCATCCTCGTGTTGTTCTTCAGGATAATGTAATAGCAGGGCAGTGCGGTTTCATAAATATAACAAGTAGTGTTGAGGAACGGCAGGAATGTATTATACGGGCTTTCAGTGTAACGGCTGTAATTGCCCATCAATGCAAAGGTGGCAAAGGTGCTGAACATTCCTGTTTCATTGAAATCAGAAATTGATGGAGAGTATATTTGCGATGGGTCCGGCTTGAATGGAAGCCTTGTTACAATCATGGTGGTATTAAAAAAACTCGCATAGCTGCCGTTCGGCTGATTGTAAAAAACAGAGGAGTTCGGCACGTTTTGGGAAGACACAGGCAGGTTGAGGTCGCCAACCGCGCTTCCGTTGAGATTGCCTACTATACCGGCCCAGTGTATGCTGTCTTGGGACATATTGAGAAGCACTTCTGTAACGTTTCCGCCTTCGGTTGTTATATTGTTCTGGGCAAAGAGACAAGCGGTCAGCAACAATAGGATTAACCAGGCCTTGCAATACTGCATACGATATAAAAAAGGCTTAAAATATATAAATCTTGTTATTTTTTGTAATCAACGCTCTCCAAAACGAAATGAGCCAATCCTACATAGTCCGCTACGCTCACCGTCACTTCTACTTCATTAAGAAGACTTAAAACAGAGCCTCTTTCTGTTATGAAGCCCTCTTCAGCCGTGTTTACGGTGCCAGCAGCCA
>JBBIHC010000004.1:22088-85434 GCA_037447235.1 Microcaldota archaeon | reverse complement strand
CCAAAACGCGTCCGACGGTGAGGGACGAAAGCTGGGGGAGCGAACGGGATTAGATACCCCGGTAGTCCCAGCTGTAAATCATGTAGACTTTGGTGTTACGCCAGAGTAATCTGGCGTAGTGCTGTAGCGTAGGTGTTAAGTCTACCGCTTGGGGAGTACGATCGCAAGATTGAAACTTAAAGGAATTGGCGGGGGAGTACCACAAGCCGTGGATGCTACGGTTCAATTGGATACAACGCCGGGAACATCACCAAGGGCGACGGCAGCGTGAAGGCCAGACTAAAGATCTTGCCTGACAAGCCGAGAGGTATTGCATGGCCATCGTCAGCTCGTGGCGTGAACTGTCCGGTTAAGTCCGGCAACGAGCGAGACCCATGTGTTTAGTTGCTAATCTCTTCTCCGGAAGGGATGCACTCTAAACAGACTGCCCGCGTTAAGTGGGAGGAAGGAGTGGGCGACGGTAGGTCAGTATGGTCCGAAACCCTTGGGCTACACGCGGCATACAATGGGCGGAACAATGGGCTGCGACTCCGAGAGGAGAAGCTAATCCCAGAAATCCGCTCTTAGTTCGGATTGAGGGTTGCAACTCACCCTCATGAAGCTGGAATGGCTAGTAATCGCGGGTCATCATCCCGCGGTGAATGTGTCCCTGCTCCTTGCACACACCGCCCGTCAAGTCACCCAAATGTGTTTTCGGTGAGGCCTCGGTTCTTGCCGAATTCGAACCGATTATACGTGAGGGGGGCTAAGTCGTAACAAGGTATCCGTAGACGCATGACAGCGCCGATTTATGGCGATGGGGTGCGGCGGAAGGGAACCTGCGGATAGATCACCTCCAAATTGCGTTGTGCGAGGGTTACTTAACGTACTTCTCTAATTGAAGCATGAGTCTTCTTATTGTTTTGAATGTTTTTTTTGTCCTCTTTGTTGTCGGGCATCTTTTTAAATATATTAATTTTATTAAACCAATAATCATCAGGGGTTTTTGTATGGCAAAAAACATCGTTGTTGGCGGACAATACGGGGACGAGGGCAAGGGAAAGATCATTTCTTATCTTGCGCTGCACGACAATCCGGAAGTCATAGCGCGTGGCGGCGTCGGGCCGAACGCTGGCCATGAGGTCAATCACAGGGGAAAGCGCTATCCGATGAGGATGCTTTCCTGCGGCTTCGTGAACGAGAAAGCTAGGCTGTTGATCGGTGCTGGCGTGGTTGTAGACCCAGCAGTTTTTCTCAATGAAGTAAAACTTATCGGCGCAGACGAAAAACGGTGTGGGGTGGATTTTCGCGCGACCTGGCTGACAAAAGAGCACGTAGAGAGGGACAGGACAGAAACTGCCGGCAAAATAGGAAGCACCAACACGGGATGCGGACCTGCCGTGATGGACCGCGCGAAAAGGGCAGCCGGGACGGTTGGCGAGTGTGATGAACTTAAGCCATACCTCACCGACGTGGCAAAAGAGGTAAATGCCGCGAAGGAAGTCCTTGTCGAGGGCACGCAGGGTTTTATGCTCTCGGTATATTATGGCACATACCCTTTTTGCACCTCAAAAGACACGAGCGCTTCAAGCATAGCCGCGGATGTGGGCCTTGGCCCGAAAAAAATAGACGATGTAATCATGGTAATCAAGTCTTATACGACCCGTGTTGGTGGCGGGCCGTTTAAGAGCGAGATGGCAAGAGAGGAAGCCGAACGGCTCGGCATACAGGAATACGGCACGGTCACCGGCAGGCCGAGGCGGACTTCGCTTGAGCTCCACTGGGAAGACCTCAAACTGGCAGCCATGATAAACAGCGCCACGATGATAGCGCTGACAAAACTCGATGTTAGGTTTCCTGCAAATGCGCGCGCGAAGGAATTCAACAACCTGACAAAAGAAGCCAGGCAGTTTGTGGAGCAGGTAGAAAAGCAGATTGGCATCCCGGTCGGTCTCATTGGGACAGGAAAAGACAGCGAAGACATAATAGACAGAAGGGAATAATGGCAGCGAATTAGCCGCAGTGCGGCGCGTCAGGCATTTTTGATTTCTATTCCATCTTTTTTTGCCGTGATCGTTACCTCGCCGCTTTTTAGCTCGCCATCGCCAGTTATGTCATAAGGGCAGACCAGTTCAATTTTTATTGAACCGATGTCTTTGTTTTCCAGGATCATGTCCTGCCCGCTCCTGGATACCATAATATCCCTCTTTATCATGACCGTCCTGGAATTCCCGGCGCCAAGCGCGCAAACTTCTTCAACAGTAGCATGGAGGTCAAGAGCGGATTTTCTGAATGCGATGTTGTCTATTGCCTGATGGGATGCCTTGTTTATCTGCAGCAGTATCGTGATTGAGACCGAAAGCAGGGCAAGGGCGACCACGGAAAGCACAAGGTATTCTATGGTTATCTGCCCCCTCTTCCTGTCGGCCCTGGCTGCGCCGCAACAGAACGGGGGGCGGTTTTGTTTTTTTGAATATGACGCCTTTGTCAGGCGCTGGGCCATCCATTCACCTTATGTAAGAAATCGTTTTTCCTTCTTGTTGCTGCTCTTCTTCCATGCTTTTTCTTATCTCTTTCTCTATTCCCTTTATGATTTTTTCCGTTTTCTTTGCCCGCAGTTCTATCCTCTTTAGGTTTATGTCAAATGAAAGGTATCTGGACAAAATCTGGATTATCTCCTTGGCTGCCGCGGTATCAATATAAGCGCCGTGGGTTTCTCCAAGAAGGCAGACCCCCTCAATCCCATATAATCGTGCGAGCGCCGGCAGGAGCCCTGCGGCCCCCACTATGGACCCCTTTGCTTCGCCGAAAACCACGCCGAGTTTGGCAAGCTCTTTTATTCTGTCGGCATTTGTAACAACGCCGAAAATCCTTCTTTTTTCTGCCATCTCGTTTGTGCTGTAGCCGCCGATTGTTATTATTTTTTTTATGCCTATTTTTTTTGCATATTGAAGTATCTCGCCTGCGCTTTCATACTGCCCTTTTGAGCTTATGGGCTGGATGTCGCCGAAAAGCAGGACAAGGTCAGCTTTTTTTGTTTTTGTTATGTAAAAGCTGTTTTTTATCATCCTTAGGGTGCCTTTTTTCGTCATAAACACCTGGTGCGGGAAATAAGGCGAATAAAGGACAGCGAGGGGCTTCGCTTTCATTTCTTTTGTCATGTATTTTGCCGCTATTTGCCCTATGAGCCCTATGCCGGGCAGCCCGACCACAAGAACGCCGTTTTTTAGCTTTTTCTTCAATTTTGTTTTTTCAATTATGACAGTTTTATTCATGGTGCTCACCAATGTTTTTTGCCCTCCTTCTGTATTTTCCGTATTTGTCGTTTGGGTTGAAGATGGGCGGATGGGCAGAGGCGGCCGGCAGGCCGCAATGGGTATCATTGAGGGTGTATGCACCGCATTTCGTACAGCGCATAAGTTTTTTCATTTTGTTTTCCCCTCAACTTCAAAATTGCAATAATTTTTCTTTGCGTAATCGCTTATTATGTCTATGACTTCGTCCATTTCCTTTTCGGCGGTTTTGTAGTCATCCCCGACCAGGCTCAGCTTGTATCGCGGCGCCCCCAGGTAGTGCGCAGTGCACTTCTTATTTTTTATGGCGTTGATTATGCCCTCTTTTACAACCCCTGTTCCTTCGCCGCCAAAGCAGGAAAACCTTATGATGGCGTCAACTTTGATAACCTGTTTCTTTATGTTTTTCTCGGCTACTTCGGTAAGCGGCGCTATGAGCGGCTTTGGGAGCCCCAGTTCTTCCAAAACCTGTTTTCCTTTTTCAGCAACTTCTTTTAGGCACGAATAGGCGTCTCCATACTTCTCTTCCATCATTTTTATTATCTCTTCAGGAGTGCTCTTTTTTCCTTTTACCTTCTGCAAGGCGACTTCTATCAGTTTTTTTGCCCTGTTGCTAAAATTAACCTGTTCCAGTTTTCTTCTTTTTTCCTCTTCGTTCACTCTTTTTAGGGAGACATCTATCTGGCATTTTTCCTTGTCTATCCTGTGGACTTTGGCAACGACGCGCTGGCCCTCCGAGATAAACTCGTGAATGTTTTTTATCCATCGCGGCGCAACTTCGGAGATGTGCAGGAATGCTTCGCTATTGCCGTATTCCAGCAGCTGGCAAATCGCCCCGTAAGGCATTATTTTTTTTATTATCGCTATGACAAGCTCGTTTTCTTCCGGAAGCTCGGTCAGTTCATCACCCGTACTCCTTTATTATCTCGCCTTTTATAACGGCCTTTCCGCCCTGGTTGTAAGCCACGGTTTTCCCGCATTTATCGCATTTTACCTCTATCGTAGTGTGGCTGAATACCCTCTTTACATTTCCGCACTCGCATTTCACGTCATAAAACTTTGAAACCATATGATCACACCTTTATTTCAACCTTTTTGGTAATTCTTCCGCCTCCAAGCACCCGCTGATGTTTTTTCTTGCAGGTTTGGCATTGAAGAATCAGCTTTTGCCTTTTTCCCTGCTTTTTTACAGTTTTTTTGCCCGCGCGCTTGCCTCCGTGGCCAAGAAGTTTTCGTTCGTGCGCTCGCGTGCCTCTTGCAAGCGTCCTTGCAGCTCCTTTGCTCGCCACTTTTGCTTTGTGCACTTCGTGCTTTTTGCAGAAGGGGCAATATGCGTTGACCTGATTCGGAAATTTCATTTAATCACCCGACACTATCGTGTCACCAGCATTTCGGCCATTTTTGCCTTTATCAGCCATTCCACTTCGGTTTTTGGCAGAAGGGTTATCTCATCCTGCTTATAAGGGCCGTAGATGTTTCCATCCAATCCTTTATATGCTTCAATATCTTTTATAATTTTTACTTTTAGCCTTTCATCCTGGCTCTTTTTGTCAGTGGCAGCCTCTGTTGATGAACGGAATTCTGCAAGGACGGAAGCAAGTTTGTCAAAGAGAGCCTTTTCTTGCGGCGTTAAAAACCCGTTGACCTTTTCGCCCCTTAGCGCCATCAAAACAATTTTCTCTTCCCGTTTTTCCTTTATTGCGGCGACTATTTTCTGCAGGTTTTCAAATTCCCTTATCCTCAGTATTGAGTTTGAGGAGAACGCTTCGTCCTTTTTTTGTTTTATGAAGGCATCTGCGGCAGCATAAAAATCATCGTCCAGCTGGCTCAATTTGGGCGAAGAAAACTCCTTTTGCTGTATCTCCCTGAGCGCCTTGTAACTAATCTCCCCCATACGGTTGTTAAATTCAGCTAAACAATATTTAAACATTTTCTTTCCGGCAATGGTCTGAAGGAAGTTTTACCGGCAGCGTGCATGGATGATGGATGTGGGGCGGGCAGCGTTTTTATTAAATATTTCGTTTATAAAACTAATAAGTGATAGTATGGCCCCACAAACATTGCCTGTCGCAGGAAAACAAAAAGAGGAAGAAACGATAATAATCAGGAAATTTGCGCCAACTGATGCTGCTTGGAGGCAGATTGGCACTGAAACCCGCCCTTTGCAGGAAAAAGGCTATTTTGTCTTGCCGTCCAAGTTATTTATGACAGATAAAGGTCCGGTGCTCGTTTTGATTGCCATAAAAAAAGAAAACACGCTTTCAGGCGAAGAATTAGAGACGCGTATAAGAAACGAACTCCAGAAAAACAGCATCCCTCTCCCATCAACGATTTATTATGCGCCCGCGCGAAAAGAGGCGCCGCGAGTGACGGAACAAAAGCCGGAGAATAAACCAGCCATCCCATCCACCCTTCTGGTGCCTGAAAAAATGAAGCCCGCGGCACCCGGCCCGGCTCCAAGCGGACCCATAGAATTGCCCTCGGCAGTTTCCGGTAAGGAGCCCCTGTTCATGGCAGCACCAAAAAAAACCGAGAAGCCGCCAGAACAGCCGTCCCTGGAGCGTGAGACTGGCGCCGAGACATCAAGCTCATTTGAAGTAATAAAGGGCAGGGACTGGTTGGCGTTCAAAGGAACGATAACAGAACGCGGTTCTGGCGGGATGGAAATGGAGGTGTCGGACAGCTCTTTTTCAGAAAATAATAAGGGCTATGTTCGTATTCCTATAGGAAAAGGAAAAAATATATATAATCTGTATTTGGGGAAAAAATTTTTGGTGGGAAACAAGCAACACGCAAAAGAAGAGAAAACATTTGTGTTAAGCGATTCGGCCAAACAAACCATATTAGGGGAAGTGAAAAAACATATTAATGACAAGAACGGAAACGAACAGAAGCAGATACAGGGGGTCATAAAAGAAACTCTGGATAAGTTGAAGATAGTAAGGGGCGAAAAAGGCTGGAAAATAACAACTGAATAATCGTCTGAGAGAATGAAGTTTCATGACAAAGGGGATATGCTCAAGATGCGGCAAGAAAGGGGAAGTTGAATACGGCATTGACGGCTTGCCGTACTGCGAGAACTGCAGCTTTTATGGGTTTTACAGGCAATGTGCAAAGTGCAAGATGTACCTTCCGGCATACGAGTTTCAGCAGTACAAGGGAATGTGGCTCTGCCCCAATTGCTTGGCTGACGAGAGGCAGGAAGAAGCAAAGTTCAAGCCTAAAAAAGAAAAACTAACCACATCGGTGCTCTCATACCAGAATACCTGCGAAAGGTGCGGCAGGGAAGCGGAAGTATTCTACATATTCAATGGCAGGAGGTTGTGTGCCTTTTGCCTGCAGGAAGAGCAGGAAAAGGCAACGCTCGCAGGAAGAAAGCCTTTCAGCCCGCCGGTAAAAGTAGTCGTGCGCAAGGAGAAATCATTCTTCCAAAAGATAATCGACGCCATTTTGTCTTTTTTTGGCTTCAGGAAAAAAGAAGCGGAGATAGTTGCCCTAAAAAACAACAAGGCGGTAAAAGAGCCGCTGGTAGAGAAAAAGTCGCGTAAAAAGATAGAAGCCGAGGTTCTTTCTGAGAAAGCCGCAGGTGAAAACAGGGAAAAATTCGGCAAGTTCAAAAAAGACTGAGGCCCAGGGGCTACGATTTTAATGTTTTGTAGAAATGGGCCGCGTTAAGCCATTCGCAGCCTATCTCGTCAGCAAAGCCGATTACTCCCTCGTCAGCTGTTACCACCACCGCCTCAAGCTCTTTGGCCAGCATCAGGGCTTCAAAATCCTCTTTGCTGTCTATTATGCCGGTGCGCAAGGCTGAGCGGTATTTTTCCCTGAGCTGCCTGAGCTTTGCCTGATTGTCCGGCTTGTTGTCTATCGCGAATTGCTCGGCTATTCTCAGGCCTTTGTCTATTCTTGAGCGTATGTTGTCCACAAACTTGTAAAACACCGCTGCGGGCAGATAGATGGAATAAAGGTTGGCAGAGCGCTGCTTGATGAATGCTGCAAGTTCTTCCGCAGTTTTCTTGCTTATGAAATTCTGCAGCTCTCTGAAAGTCAGCGGCGTAATGAAAAACAAGGTGTCATCTTTTTTCTTTGCGGTCTGGATGAATTTTTTTACCGCTTCGTCAGGGTTATTTCCAAAACTCTTTCTTGCGCCGGGATTGACAAACAGGGAAGTGTCCAGAACATACTTTTTGAGTGCCATGCTCTTGCTTCTCTGAAAGCATTTAAATTACTTACCATCGCATTTGTTTTATGGTCTCTTTTGATGTGTACCAGGAAGAGAAAAATCGGGATTATTACACCAAGCGCGGCCTGGATTTTCTCAAGGATTTCAAGACTTTTGCCGCAGACAAGCATTTCTCCGAGGCGATAGCGCTGGATTTTTACTCCAGAACAAGCAGGCGGGGGACAATAAACATTTATGAGATGGGGATAGGCGCCGGCACTCTTTTTATATCTTTTATGCTTGCTCTGAGAAAGAAAGACCCGTCTTTTGCCGAACGGGTGCTTTATCATGTTTGCGACATTTCAGAAATCCTTGTAAAAAACGCCGTGAAGCGCGGGGACGCCTTTGGTTTTAATGTGGATGGCATCGTGTACGAGGGCATTCCGACTTTTGTCAAGTCGGCAGACTACGTGCTGTCCAATGAGCTCTACAGCGACCTGCCAGCGAAGCTGTTGATGAGGACCGAAAATGGGTTGCTGGAGCTTCATATTGAAAACGGAAAAAATGCCTTTAAGCCATTTGGGGGGGACGAAGAAATCAAGGCGTATATGGATGAAATGCCAAAAGGATATGTCGTGCCGATAAACATCTTCGCCAAAAAGCACCTCCTGGCTTGCATAAAGGGGCTTAATCCCCGCGGCGTTGTTGACATATTTGACTATGGTTTTGACTCTGTTTCAAAAATCACCGGCATCTATCCGGACCAGTGGAATGATTGCATTTACAGGGCATACGGGGGCCAGGTTACGACGGACCTGAACTTTCATTACCTCTCAAGGAACATAAATGCCTCGGTCGAGCCGCAAAAGGATTTCGTGGAGCGGGTGTTGCAGAAGCGCCTTGAAGAGGATATCGATTCAATGAGGTACCGCGAATGCAAGAAAAAGCCGGATATCGCAGAAGAAAGCGATTTTTATCATATGCGGGCCAGGAGATGAGCAGATATGGCAAAAAAACTGTCCTTGAGCAAGGCTGAAATCAGGGAGCTCAATCAAAGAATAAGCTTCGGCTTTCAATTGCCGGTTAAAGGCAGGGTTGAGGGTCTTTTCCTGGATATGCAGGCAAAACTCATCCTGCTGGAGAGCCGGCCAGTGCTTTTTGAAGCAGAGGGAAAGATTTTGCCGACATTAATGCTGTTGCAGGAGCAGCCCGGCATTACGCTGAAAAAAATTACGGTGGACATGGGCGCGGTCAGGTTTCTGGTGAACGGGGCGGACATAATGCGTCCAGGCATCGTCGCGTTTGATGACGGCATAGAAGCTGGCGATGTTGTTGTCGTGGTTGACCAGAATTTTGGAAAAAATCTTGCAGTGGGGCTGGCATTGGCCGGTTCGGCAGAAATGAAATCCATGGACAGGGGCAAGGCAGTAAAAAATCTTCATTATGTCGGGGACAGGATATGGAACTTCAACAGGGAAAAACAACAATGAAATTCCTGGTTATCGGTGATTTCCACATACCGGAAAGGGCGAGCGAGATCCCAGGATGGATAATCGCCATCGTTGGGGAAGAACGCAAAAAAGAAAAATTTGACGCAGTGCTTTGCACCGGAGACCTCACGGGCGAAGATGTCATTAAAACGCTTGAAAAATTCGGCCCGGTAAAATGCGTCAGGGGAAATATGGATGAGTTAAACTTTCCGGAAAAATATAACTTCACGGCTGGAAAGATAACCGTTCTGCTCTTGCACGGGAGCGGCATTCATCCAAGAGGGGACATCGCGCAGCTGAACGAGATAAGAAAAAGGGAAAATGCCGACGTCGTGATACACGGGCATACGCACAAGATGGAAGTTGCGAAAATGGAAGACAACGGCAGTGTTGCGCTTTTTATAAATCCTGGAACGGCAACAGGGGCGTGGGGAGGAAGCAGCGATGCTACTGCGCAGACATTTGCCATTATGAAGGTGGCGGCCGAAACCCTTTTCATTCGTCTTTTTGAAAATGGAAAAATCAGGCAGGAGGTTGAAGCATGTATCCGGAAGAAACGATAACCACTACCTCAAAAGGGGAAAAGGAAGCGAGGATATTTGTCGCGGCCGGAAGGATGGTGGTATACGCTTACAAAAAACTTGACGGCAGCGAAGTAAAGGGAAAATACAGCATACTGCTGATTCCAGAGGGAGGGGGGAAGGAGCGTTTGATGATTGTCCAGGGCACGGGCGGCAAGGAGATAATCGTAAATCGCGCCCGGATAACAGGCGGGATGGCTTTTTACGACGAAAAAACCAACCGGGTGGTGAAAGCCTAGATGGAAATGCAGATGACGCTGGCAGAATGTTGCGAAAATCTTGCCGATGTTGCGGTAATAGCAAAAATAAGGCGGGTGCGCTATAACAGGATACAGGTCCCGTCCTGCAACACCGTAATCGTTGTTGCCAGGGATAAGCAGACCGTGGGCAGGTTGCTTAAGGAAAAAAGAAGATGGATAGAGAGAAAGATTGCGGCGCTGAGGGATATGGAGTCGCTTGCAGCAATCAAAGAAGGGGAGTTCTATTATTTCGGGGAACCGCGGCGTTATGCTGACGGGGTTGCAGCACTAAAAAAACAGGCAAGGAAGGACCTTTTCTCCCATGCGTTGGCCTATCTTAAGCAAAACTCCGCAATGCCGCCAACTGTGGCCATAAGGCGCATGCGTTCCCGCCTTGGGACTTATTCAGCAAAAAAAGACGAGATCCGCTTGTCCGCCTATCTTGTTTTTCTTCCCCACTCGCTAATAGATTACATCATATTTCACGAGTTTGCCCACCGCGATATCCGCAACCACGGCAGCGGTTTTTGGAAGAAAATAGAAACGCGATATCCTGACTGGAAGAGTAGGGAAAGGGAAATTGACTTGTGGTGGTTGCGGGTAAAAAAACAAATCCACAGGTACAAAGATCTTGAATTGATCTGATTTAGACCCTGCCGGTCGTTGCCAGTCTTATAAGCTTTTGGACTTTTGATTGCTTGCTTTTGCCGCTTGGTTGCCTGCCGTGCGGCCCGGCTTTTGGCTTGCTTTTTGGTTTTTTTGGAAGCATCTTTTTTGCTGTTTTTCTTCCAGCCTTCTTTCTGACCATATTTTCACCATCTATCTATAATACGAGAAGAACTCTGATTATATATCTGGACTCGGTGAAGAAGTTCCTTAAACGACTGCAGATATCAGTCTTTGGGCCGGGCTTTTTCGCATATCAAGCCGCGTTAACCCATCTGCTCGTTTTAAAGGTTGTCTTCTTCGCGCCAATACGAGCGTATCGGGCACGGATTTCATGCGGTGAGTTATAGTCCAGCCACCGCATTAATGGCCGAGCGCCTGACAGAGGCTGTTACGGTCGCATCCTTTTCAGGACAACCGAAATGCCCTCATCAGAGTTCCTCAGAGGTATTTAAACATATATAATAAAATTTATAAATTTAACTTTATAAAGTCGTGATTGATAGCTAAAATTGTGTAAAAAAAGCTTCAATTCGCTGTTTTCTGCCACAAATGCCCGCTATACGCTCATTCCACAGTCACTGCTTTCGCCAGGTTTCTTGGCTTGTCAGGATCGTTTCCCTTCATCACGCTCGTGTGATAAGCTAGAAGCTGTAACGGCACCAGAAGGGTAAAAGGATAAACCATTTTTTCCTTTGGGGTTATTAAACGAATGACATAGTCGCTTTCGGCTGCGATTTCATCATTATCGGTAAAGCTTATTATCAATGCGCCCCTCGCCTTGGCTTCCTTCAGGTTCCCGAGCATCTTTGTTACGGTATTGTCTTCCGGGGCAAATATTATAACCGGAACGCCATTCTCTATCAGGCTGAGCGTCCCGTGCTTGAGCTCCCCTCCCGGATATGCTTCAGAATGAATGTAGGAAATCTCCTTGAATTTTAGCGAGGCTTCATACGCAAGCGGCACGTTCAGGCCCCGCGCTATGAAGAATATGTTTTTTTTGTCCTTTAGCATCGCGGCGATTTTCCTGATCTCGTTTTCTTCTTTAAGCGAATGTTCTATTAGTGAAGGGACTTCCTGCAATTCTTTTCTTTTTCCGGCAAGCAGGTAGCTTAGGACGAGCTGTGCCATGAATGTTTTCGTGGCTGCTACGCCTATTTCCACGCCGGCATTGATAAATGCTGTAGCGTCTGCTTCTCTTGTTATGGATGAGCCCACAGTATTTGTTATTCCCAGAACTCTGGCTCCGCGCTCTTTCGCGTGCCTGACTGCCTGGAGGACATCAGCGGTTTCCCCACTTTGCGTTATTGCCACGACAAGCGTTTTGCTGTTTGGAGTGCCAACAAAAGAATAATCGCTCGCTATGTAAACCTTGCTTCTTTTCCCGTTTTTGTCAAGCAGGAGCGATAATATCAGGCCGGCGTGATAGGAAGTGCCGCACGCTATTATGTCAATGTTTTGGCATTCGTTGATAATCTTTTTTGCGTTCTCAATGTCGCTGGCGAGCGAATCATAGACAAAATGCTTCTGGTCGTTTATTTCTTTCAGCATAAAATGCGGATAACCGCCTTTCTCTGCCATCGTTACATCCCAGTCCACCGTTATCGGCTTTCTGTTTGCCCTTGAGCCAGTTTTTATGTTTAATATTTCATAGCCATGGCGCGCAATGAAACCGTAATCGTAATCCTCAAGCGGGACGAATGTCTTTGTGTGCTTTAGCATTGCCGGAATGTCAGAAGCGCAGAACATCTCTCCGCTCCCAATCCCGAGTATGAGCGGGCTTCCCTTCCTCGCGATGAAAAGCCGGTCCCTTGCCCTGGTGATTATTGCCGCGACTGCATATGACCCTTCCAGTCCGCTTATGCTTTTTTTGAAAGCTTCCAGCGGCTCCCCCGTTTTTAGATTTTCCTCAATCAGGTGCGCGATTATTTCCGTATCCGTGTCGGACTTGAACTTATGGCCTGCCTTTATGAGCGTTTCTTTCAGCTGCCTGTAGTTCTCGATAACCCCGTTGTGGACTATCACGACTTCGCCGCTGCAGTCCTCGTGCGGGTGCGCATTTTCCTTGCACGGAACCCCATGGGTTGCCCAGCGGCTGTGCCCTATTCCTATGTTTCCAGAAAGCGATGTGAAGTCAAGGTGTCGCGAGACCTCTTCAACCGTTCCCCTGTCCTTTCTTATCTCTATCCGCTCCCCGAAAACAGCCATCCCGACAGAGTCATAGCCGCGGTATTCCAGTCTTTTCAGCCCTTCAAAAACAACCTGCGCGGCTTTTTGTGGGCCTATGTAGCCTATTATCCCGCACATAGATTTGCATTTGAATAATCATCTTAAAAAACATTCCTTAACAAGAGGATAACTATGAATTTTCAGCAGATAGACGCCAAATGGAACACGATATGGGAAAAAGAGAAGTGCTTTGAATCTGAAATAATGGCATCCAGGGAAAAAAGGCTTATCACCGCGGCGTTTCCCTATCCAAACTCGCCGCAGCATATCGGCCACGGAAGGACCTATGCTACTACGGATATATACGCCAGATACCTTCGTTTGAGGGGTTATAATGTTCTTTTTCCAATGGGTTTTCACGTTACCGGCACGCCGATAATCGCAATGGCGCAGAGAATCGCCGAACGAGACGCCGAGGTGCTTAAGATATTCCGGGACATATACGGCATTCCGGAAGAAAAAGCGCTTTCGCTCACCGAGCCGACCGTACTCGTAAAATATTTTTCAGAAGAGATAGAGCAGGGAATGCGCGAGATGGGGTATGGCATTGACTGGAGAAGGAAGTTCTATTCTTTTGACAAGGAATTTAACAGGTTTATCCAATGGCAGTTCAGGAAACTCAAGGAACTGGGTTACCTGGTCAGGGGCGAATACCCGATTGCTTGGTGCCCGAATGACAAGCAGGCAGTAAGCGCGCACGATACCAAGGGCGATGTTGACCCGGAAGTCGAAAAAGTTACAGCGATAAAGTTCAATGCGGTCGGGAAAGAGTTTGCCTTTGTCGTAACGACCTATCGCCCTGAAACGGTTTACGGAGTGACGAACATCTGGATAAATCCATCGATAGATTATGTGGTGGTAAGAAATAAACAAGAGAAACTCATTATGGCAAAGGAAGCCGCGGATGCGTTGTCCAACCAGCTTGAACTTGAGATATTAGAGGGCATCCCAGGCGGGGATTTGCTGAGGCTGAAAGCCGTGAATCCGGCAACCGGCGAACAGGTCCCGCTCTATCCGGCAAGTTTTGTCAAGGCAGATGTCGGCACCGGCGTTGTAATGAGCGTTCCTGCGCACGCGCCTTACGACTATCTGGCGCTGCGCGATCTCGGCAGGTCGGATATGCCAATGCCCCAGGTAATAAGGTGCGAGGGTTATGGAAGCAATCCCGCGAGGGAGATAGTTGAGCGGCTCGGAGTCAAAAGCCAGGAAGACCCGGACGCCGAAAAGGCGACAAAAGAGCTCTACAAGAGCGAAGCGCACAACGGGGTTATGGTTGCCGGCAGGCATAGCGGCGTTGCCGTCAAGGAAGCAAAGGAGCGTATCGCGGAAGAGTTAATCGCAGGGGGCAGCGCATTTTCCATTTACACCATCACGAACGCGCCGGTTTATTGCAGGTGCGGTGCGAGAATCGTGGTGAACATACTCAAGGACCAGTGGTTTATTGATTACGGCAGGCTTGAATGGAAGAACAAAGCAAAAGAATGCCTTGAGCACATGCTCATACTTCCGGAAGAGGCGAGGACGCAGCTGCTTGCTACCCTGGAATGGTTAAAAACAAAACCGTGCACCAGGGCGAAAGGGCTGGGCACCAGGTTTCCATTTGACGAATCAAAAATGATAGAGGCGCTTTCAGACTCCACAATTTACACCGCATTTTATACAATTTCCCATCTTCTAAAAAAATTGCCTGAAAGCGAAATAGGCGACGAGCTCTTTGATTATGTTTTTTTGGGCGCGGGGGAAGGAAAGTCTGCTTGGAAACCGGCTCGCGAAAGCTTTGCTTACTGGTATCCGGTTGATTCCCGCCACAGCGGGGCGGACCTCTTGCGCAACCACCTGGTCCTTTTCATATTCAACCACGTTGCGGTATTTCCAAAGGAATTCTGGCCGAAGCAGATAGTGACCAATGGTTTTGTGCTCATGGATGGCGCGAAGATGAGCAAGAGCATGGGCAACATATTGCCGCTGCGGAAGGCGATAGCACAGTACGGCTCCGATATAATCCGTTTCTCGGTAGTTTGCGGGGCGGACCTGCTGCATGACACCGATTTTAACAAGGCGGTCGCCGAGGGCATCCAGACAAGGATTCTTTATATGAACGAGCTTTTTAACAGAAGGGAGGAACGAAAAGATTGGCAGCCAGTTGACATGTGGCTGCTTTCAAGGCTTAACCGAAGGATAAAAAAAGCCGTAGAACTTTATGAAAAGATTGACCTTCGCGGCGTGTCCATGGAGCTGTTTTATGATCTTGTGAACGACCTGAGATGGTATGCGAAAAGGACAGAGAAGCCGAACCTTTCTGCCTTCTTTGAGAAATGGCTGCCCGCCATATCACCATTCATTCCGCATATCGCCGAGGAGTGGTGGAGCGCGCTTGGAAAGAGCACTCTTGTCGCGCAGGAAAGATACCCAGAAGTGGACGAACAGGCGATAGACGAGCTGGCAGAAAAAACAGAGGAATGCGTGAAGCAGACATTGGAAGATATGGGCAAGCTGCTAGCCCTGGTCGAAAAGAAGGGCACCAGGCCAAAACAGATAACCCTGTATGTTGCAAATGAGCGCAAGCACCGGCTTTATGCAATTGCCAGGGAGCAAAAAACCATGGAACGCATAATGGAAGCCGCAAGGAAGGATGAAATGCTTTCAAAAAAGATGGACGAAGCTGCGGGCGTGGCAAAACAGATAATCAGGAACATACATTACATACCGGAAACGATAGGGGAAGATAACGAGTATCGCGCTTTCAGGGAGGCTGCCGGCTTCTATGAAAAAGAAACCGGCTGCAAAGTGGAGGTATTGCGCGAGGCCGAAGGAAAACACGAAAAGGCAAAAAACGCCCTTCCGTGGAAGCCAGCAATAGTAATAGAATGATCAGCATATGCCTGTCAATAGGCCGAGCAGAAGCGCTGCGAACATGCCAAGAGAAATGGGCGGCAGGGCCGGCAGAACGATGTGCTTTTTCCACACGAAATAAAGGAACACGCTTACCGCCGCCAGCGCACCTGCCAAAACAACCAGCGCCGCCTGCGGGTTAAATGACAGGAGGGCAACCTCAAGCGTTATGGGGACGGTGAAATCGCCGCTTCCTATGTCTATTCTCTTCTCTTTCCCTTCCACAATGCCCTTCGCGCTTATGGTGAAAGCCATATCCCTCTTTACTACAAAATTTGCGAAGTCCACCATATGCTGGGTTATGAAAACCGCGACATAGTCGTATATTGCCAGAAGGATGATGAAAGCTATGATGACCGAAGGCGAGAAGGATATGCCGAAAACTGCGCCCACCCCCCCGGTCGCCAGGATTGCTGCAAGATTTTTAAAAGAGGGAAAAACGAATTTTACCGCTGCGAGGGCAAGAGCCAGGATTATGCCTGCAGCCGTGCTTACGCCATAATCAAAACCCAGCCGGAGAAAAGAGTAAAACACTATGGAGGATGAGACTGCTATCAAAAAATATTCCAGCAGGACAAAAAACATTTTGTGCTCAAAAAATTTTCTTATTAGTACCGCCATTATCACCGCGCCGAGCACGATGTAGGCAAAGAGCCATAGGGCATTTTCCATGCTTGCCTTGTCCGTTGGAATGATAAACGGGGCAACATACGGGTTGCGCGTCAGGTCGTTCAAAACCACAACGCCGGTATAAAGGCCGATCAGCTGCGCGATTAAAAAAAACAAAACGATTTTTATGACAAGATTCATTTTTCCCCCCGTCGCTTTTTTTCTCTTTTTTCAACCGGCGCCTTTGACTATTTTCACATAACCCTGCTCCTTTTCGTATATCTCGCCCCTGCGCATAAGCTCCATTATTATCCTGTCGGCGGTAAGTCTGTCAATGCCTGCTTTTTCTGCCTCTTCAATTATGGTCTCTATCTTTACCATCTCCTCGTGCCTGCTGAGCTCCCTTATTATGTCCATCACGCTGTCAAATTTTTGCAATCTTTCCCGGACGGATTTCGGTTTTCCGGTTGCCAGGGTATCGCTGTCAAGCAGGCCGGTCTCCTTGTCCACCATAACCTGCTTCATAACATAATCAAGAAGCTGGATTGCCACGTCCGCGTCCTCCTCGTCAACCGTTTCGCTCAGGCGCATTTTTGCGTGTGCCTCCGCGAGCCTCACAAGGCCCTCAAGGTATCTCGGCGTTATGGCGACCGCGCCGGAATCCTTGCTTTTCACCCTGAGCGAGATGTAGAAATCCCTTATTCTTGCAGACGCTTCCCTGCTCAGCTTGGGCTTGACATTTTTTCTTGCGTAAGAGATGTATTTTCTCAAAAGCTCCTTGTCTATCACGCCAAGCTTCTCATCGCTCTCAAATTCCCCCCTGTGCGTGGATAGTATGTGCTCTGCCAGTTTGGAGTCCTTCTCCTCATCAAGCACATCCACTATGGGGAAAATAAGGTCAAATCGCGATAGAAGAGTTTGCGGAATCTCAAACTGCTCCCCCAGGTTTTTGGTCTGGTCAAAGCGCCCGTATTTCGGGTTTGCGGCCGCGAGTATTGCCGTCTTGCATCTGAATTTTGCGACAATGCCCGCCTTTGCAACGGATATTGTCTGGGTCTCCATCGCCTCGTGCAGCGCCGCCCTGTCTTCTTCGTTTATCTTGTCGAATTCGTCTATCTCAACTATCCCGCCGCTTGCAAGCACAACCGCGCCGGCTTTAAGGGTCCATCCCCCCTCGCCAAGCTCATCCTTTTCGGCGGATATGGTAAGGCCAGCGCCGCTGACGGTTTTGCCGCTGACATATATGCTTTTTGGCGCGAGGTCGTTAACACTTAGAAGGAACCTGCTCTTTGCGATTCCAGGGTCCCCGATAAGCAGGATGTGGATGTCGTCCCTTATGGGCGCCCCGCCCTTCATTTTCTTTCCGGCAGCGCCGCCAAAAATCTGCAGGGACAGGGCTTTTTTTACCTCTTCGTGGCCGTAAATCCCCGGAGCTATTGAATTTTGGATATGTTCCGTTATCTTGGGGTTGTGTGCAAGCTCAAGTATTTTCTGTTCGTCCTCTTTTGTTATCTCTATCTCCTCAAAATCCTTTTTCATGCTTGTAATGGAGTTTACCTCTATGTAGCGATTGTAAATCATCTCCTGTTTCTGCCTCGGTTTCATTATCAGCCTTATGCGCATAATGCCGGCTATCTCTACATTGTCGCCCGGCGCAATCGTATTGACCAGGTCGTCCTTCAGAAGCAGCTCCACGTGGGCTGCCGGCGCGCCTCCGCGCACGCGCTCAAGGAGTTCCTGGACCTCGGCTCTTTGTATGTCAACAAACTCGCTTTTGTCTTCCACCTGCACGAGCGAAAGTTTCCTGCAGTTCTGGCATTTCTTCGGCGGCCTGAAATCCTTGGTAACGAAATAGGTCTCCTCGTGGTCGCACAATTCGCACCTGTACGTGGCTTTTTTTACCTTGTGCATCACTTCCGTTCTTTTTGTCATCACGCCTTTAAAGGCGACGAACTGGTTTATCTCTGACGAAGTCAGGTGCTCTATGAGTTTGGCTTCAGAGGGCAGGTTGAAAAAGCGCACGTTCGGCTTGAATTCTATCTGCCCGGGCAACGCCGGCTTTCTTTCCTTCAATGCCTCCTCGGCAGAAGTTATCACCATCTCCGGCTCTTTTATCAGGCGGTCCGCGGTTTCCGGATCAAATCTCTCAAGCTCTCGATAATCGATAAAAAGGCTTTTCCTTTCCGGGTATGATATGAGAAGCTCGTTTATTTTTTCAGCATAGGTGCTCTTGAAGAAGTCGCTGAACAAAAGAGCCAATGATGAAATGTCCTCCCCGGCCATAAAATCACAGGAATCGCAAACGCCTTGCGCGTGCCATGCGCGGGATATTATTGTTCCTTTACTATAAAAACCTTTTGTTGCACGGCAAAAGGCAAGCTGACCGGGCGCTGGAGCGCGGGATGGCCTGGAAGGCGGGCAAGGCAAAACTTTAAATTGTTGTCGCTATAAAAATCAATTTATGGAAATTAAGAAGAAAGGAAAGCAACCGGATAACGTACTCTATCTCCCTTTAAGGAATGTTGTAAAGCCATTCAAGGATCCTGCAGGTTACGGGGTGCGGGAAGAGTACCGCAGTTATGTGAAACAAAGGCTGTTCAGGGCGGTTGAAAGCGGAGATGTTCACGAAGCGAGATGCGCTCTCATCGCAGGCGCCGATGCAAACGCAACTAACGAGTGCGGGGTGAGTGTTTTGCTAAAGGCGGTTTTTCACGAGCATACCGAACTTGTCGGATTGCTTGCCGCTTCCGGGGCGGACATAAATGCGAAGGGCGAGCACGGAACAACGCCCTTGATGAACGCGGTTTCCCGCGGCAGCATTAATGTCGTTGACTGCCTTCTGCTGCACAAGGCAGATGTCAATGCAAAAAACGACGATGGAACGACCGCCCTGATGAAAGCTGTTTTTTACTCGCATCTTGAGATAGCCGGGCGGCTGATGCTCCACGGCGCAGATGTAAACGCCAAAAACAATTATGGGCGAACAGCGCTTATGGTGGCTGCCGAAAAAGGAGAGCTAGACATGGCGCGCTTGTTGCTCTCGCATCGGGCACAGGTGGATGAGCGGGATGAAGATGGAACCACTGCTCTCATGTTGGCCGCAATGCGCCGCCAGAAAAAAATGGCGCAGCTGCTCATAGAGAACAAAGCGGACGTAAACGCCAAGGACAGGTATGGAAAAAGCGTATTGCATTATGCGGTTATGGCAGGAAGCGTTGACATAGTGAAGCAACTCATCAAAAACGGCCTGAAGGTCTGATTTTTAAATGTTTATAAAAATATTGTGCCAATATAAGCAAAGCATTAGCTGAGCAGGCGGTCGATTAAATGGATGAGGAAAAAAAAGCGATGTATGTGTATTATTCGTTTATATTGCTCGGCGCGGTCGCACTGGTCGGCCTTGCCGCGCTTGTTCTTTTCCAAGGGGCAGGCGCCCAACCGGCAGATGAGATGGCTGTGGATGAAAACGGGACGAATTTTTCAAATCAGGCAAATGGAACATATGGAAGTCTTGCCGAATGCCTGAGCGCAAAGGGGGCAATCCTTTATGGCGCGTCCTGGTGCCCCCATTGCAGAAACCAAAAGGCGCTTTTCGGAGAAACGGCGGATAAATTAACCTATGTGGAGTGCCAGGCGCCCCAGGGCGGGCAGACTGAAGAATGCGCAAAGACTGGAATAACCGCATACCCGACCTGGATAATCGGCGGCAGGCAATACGTTGGAGAAAGAAGCCTGGAAGAACTTGCGCAACTGAGCGGATGCGCCATCTGATCAGGCATTTTGTTTATTATATTTGTTGGTGGTTTTATGACACAAAAACTTGAGGTATACAAATGCAATGTCTGCGGCAACATAGTGAGCGTTTTGCATAACGGCGCCGGCACCCTGGTCTGCTGCGGCCAGCCTATGCAGCTGCTCAAGGAAAATACGGTTGATGCGAGTCAGGAAAAGCACGTGCCGGTAATGGAAAAAATAAGAGGGGGCGTCAAGGTAAAAGTCGGGTCGGTTCCGCACCCGATGGAAGCCGCACATTATATAGAATGGGTGGAAGTAGTAACAAAGGATGGCGGGAGCTACATAAAGTTTCTGAAGCCGGGCGATGCGCCAGAGGCTTCTTTCAAGATTGGCATAAGTGATGTTGCTTTTGCGCGGGAGTACTGCAACCTTCACGGGTTTTGGAAAAGCAGCTAGAGCGTCGCCTGAATTGTCATATATTTTTTAATGCGGCAGGTATTTCTTCCAGCAAGTCGCTGGCCAAAAGGCCTGCACCTTTTTCTTTTCCCACGCGCGCACCAGCAATGCCATTTATTTTTGCTGCCAGGCAAGCAGCTTCAAGAGATGGAATGCCTTGCGCGATGAGGCTTCCGGCTATTCCGGCAAGGACATCGCCGGTTCCGCCTTTTGTCATAAATAGCGTGTTTCTGTTCTTCTTTATCATCATCGTCTTTTTGCCATCCGTAGCTATATCCACCCAGCCTTTCAATAGCACGGTGCAGTTCGCTCTCTTTGCGGCCTTTTCAGCCTGAGCTTTTCTTTCTTTGAGTGCGGTAGAGGGCTTAATGTTGAATAGTGCGTTAAATTCTCCGGCGTGTGGGGTTATGAGATCTTTTTCTCTTGGTTTTAGGCCTGCCATTGCTATTGCATATATGGCATCGGCGTCAAACACAAACGGAATATCGGTTTTTTTGTGTATGGAAGTAAGCGCGCGCAGGGTTTCCTGCTGTTTTCCCATCCCGCCGCCTGCCACGACCGCGGTGATTTTTTCGTTTTTTATTATATCGTATATCAAATCGCATTGATCCGTGGTAAGGAAGTTGCCGGGTAATGGCACTGTTATGAGGTCAGGCGAAAACGAGGCAATTATGTTTGCTGCACGCTCCGGCGCCGCCACAGTTGCCAGATCAACGCCACTGCGAAGGGCGGCAAGCGCATTAAAGGCAGGCGAGCCTGAATATTTCCAGTTGCCCCCTATTACGAGCAGATGGCCAAAATCGTACTTGTGGCACCATTCCCTTCTTTTTGCCATAAATCCCATAAAAATAAAAAACAAAAAAGATATAAATGCCTATTGGTCAGATAACCCCGATGCTTTCGCCCTGCGATTTTTGTGATGGCAACTGCTGCATCTCTTTTGTGATAACAGTCACTTCTTTTGACATTGGGCGCATTGTTTCCACTACCGGCCTGAAAGCAGAAGAATTCGCAGAGCTCCGCCGGCTGGACATACTTTCATTTGACGACGAGCAGGTGATTGAATGCGAAAACGGCCGATATACAGAAAGCTGCCTTCTTGCGCTGAAATCGCACCCGTGCTGTTTTTTTGACAAAGAAAAGGGATGCATAATTCACCGGCATAAGCCGCTGGCGTGCCGGCTCTATCCTTTTTCTGAGAACGGAAAAATGGGAAAAAGGCGCCTCTGTTCCATAGCATCCAGTTGGCTGTTTCATCTCTTCAAGCCTGATGCTGGGTTGCTCAGGCAATATAAAACGGAAAAAGAGAAATATCAAAATCTCGTCAGGGAATGCAACCGCAGGAAATTGAAAAAACAGGAAGCTTTCCGGTTTTTGACAGAAAACATCAACCTTTGATCATTTTACGCAAGCGCAACATGAATTTGCTTTTTGCGCCGGCTTTTTTTAGCACAGCCCTGTATTTTCCGTTGTCAATGCTTAATGGCGTGTCGCCATTATTATCCATTGCATTGACATCCGCCCCATTGTTTATCAGCATCTCTACTGTAGAACCAAGGTTATGTTTGACAGCCTCTATGAGCGGATACTTGCCGGAGCACTCGCAGTTGAACTTTATCCCCTTTTGTATAAGCATGCCGGCGATTTCCTCCTGATAGTTTGTTATCGCAAGGATGAGCAATTCCGGATCTTCAATGCGCTCCATCTTTGATATTATCAGGCCGCATATCTCGGGGTTTCTGTTTTCTATTGCGAATGCCAGGGCTTCTTTTCCGCCAAGCATCCGTGCACCTACAAAAGCCCCATTTTCAATAAGCAACCTCGCCACTCTAACCGCTTCGTATTCAGCCGCAAACATGAGCGGCGTTTTTTGATTGAAATTCGCCCTGTTTGCATCCGCGCCGTATTTGATTAGCAGCGAAGCCATTTTTATATCGTCGTGTATTGATGAAAATATCAAGGGCGTGTCGCCGTGGGAGTTTCCGCTGTTTGGGTCTGCGCCGTGCATGAGCAATAGCTCGGCCAGCTTATGATTTTTTGAAATGGATGCAAGATGAAGGTACATATTGCCCCTGGTATCTGCGCGGGCACTTGGGTTCGCGCCCGCTTCAAGCAATTTCCTGATATAACCAAGTTCATTTCTTTTTATTGCCATGGCCAGTTCCCCATCAAGAAAGAAGTCGTTGAACTGCCTGACTGGGTTTTCTTTAGCCGGCGCTGGTTTTTTGTTTGCCTCTGCCTTTTTCTGTTTTTTATTCATATAACTATATTTTGGCAGTTTATGATTTTAAATGTTTCTATTTTAGTTTTTTTTATGTATGCGAACCAACCTATTCTGTCTTCTGATTAACGAAGACGCGCTCAGGCGGCAAAATCAGGTTAAAACGTTAGATTAAAAAATGACCGATGCCTTTATTTAATTGCGGGCTAGGTTGGGGCCAGGGGTCCCTGCTCCGTAAATCCCCTTAGACGGACCGAATGTCCGGTGCGTCGCTGTGCAGGAACATATCTTTTGTCTTAGGCGCGGATGCCCTGTCCTGCGTGGCGGTAATTAATATGAAACGGGTCAGGCCGGAAGGAGCAGCCCTAAATATTAGTTTCCGTGCTTGCAGACAACAGGGCGGAGCTGATGGCAAAGGCTCTGTGTTTTTGTACGCCGGCAATCCGGAAAGCCCGCTTTTAGTTATTCTTGCTGTTTTCTTGGCTTCTCTCTCAGCAGTTTTCGCAAACGTATTGCTTTTTATATGTGTCTATTCTAAACTGCATAATACGAAGGTGGAAATATGAAAATATCAGAGCTTCGCCAGGGAGCTTGCGAAGGTTCCGTTGAAGGCGAAATAGTTGAGTTGGAAGAGCCAAAGGAGATACAGACAAAATTTGGCAAGACGCTTACCGTTGCAAATGGGAAGCTTAAGGATGATAGCGGGGAAATAAAAATCGCATTGTGGAACGAGCATGCCAGTTCTTTCGCGCAAGGCGACAGGGTCAGAATAACAAACGGCTGGGTTTCTGAATTCAAGGGCGAATTGAAGCTTTCGCCTGGAAAAAACGGCACGATTGAGAAGATCTAGCTTATTTTATTTTGTTTTTTTGTTTTTTGCAGAATAATTTTAGAAATTCCCAAATCATTTTAGATTTTCATTCGCCAAAGTTCCTTGTATGGGCGGAAGCCCAAATTCCGGTATAATTTTTTTGCTTTTATGTTTTTTGAATCAAATGCGATTTCTATTTTTTTATATTTCTTTTTCTTGAACCAATCTTTCAATGCCGCAAAAAGTTTCCTTCCGATGGCTTTATTGCGATATGCGGGCAAGACATAAAAATCCCCGGCATACCCTATCCTTGTTTGCGCATAGACCGGCGGGTCTGTTTTTTCCTTTCCTAAAACGAATCCGACCATTTGGCTGTCTTCTTCAGCAACAAAAAATACTGCGTTTCGCTTTGTTATCAAAGATTTAAAATATTTTACTTTTGGAGCATGAAAGTCTTTTGCCAACTGATAGCTGAATCGTTTTTTGTGATCAAGCATAAGCCGGTCGGACAATCTGACAAGCGCATCCAAATCTTTGCTGGTTGCCTTCCTGATTCTCATAAAATTTTTTCACGCGAAAAATAAATAAATCCTCTTTTGTTGGTTTATCGTCGTTGAATCCATTGTTTTTCATTTTTTAGCCAATCTTGGGCCGCGGATGCTGCCCTATCTTGGCTAAAAAAACAAAAAGAATTTTCAGAAAATACCACAGAATAATCTGGCGCAGCAGAACAGTTACTTTAAAAGTAAACAGAAAACACACAAGCACCTTTTTTGTATGTGCTTAGTTTACTTACATGGTGTATAAAATATCTTTTTAATTCCATTTTGCCTTTTTTTCTCCTGTGTTCAGCAAATAACCGATATTCTGTTTTCCAAATTTTCCAAATCATATTGTTATAGTAAACCATATATGCAAAATCCAGATAATGTCCGGGAAAATTGGTTTACTAAAAAAGTAAATAAAAAACAAATAACCTTAATAGGAAAATTTGGTTTACTTTATAAGTAATTTAAATTAACTTGTTCTATTATTATTTTAGATTTTCCAATATATTATAAGATAAAGCAATACTCCAAGAAAATGTGATGATCAAACGACATAAAATAAAAAACAAAATAAAAAACAAAAAATTATGCACTAGACAATTCTATTTTATGATAAATAGGGTTCTAGTATCTTGGTCTTCGCGGTTTATAACAGTTCCTGCAATAAACCGGTCTTCCTTCCGCAGGCTTAAACGGAACCTTGCACGGCTGCCCGCATTTTGAGCAGACTGCATCGTACATCGGCCTTTCAGAGCCGAATCCGCTGCCTTCCTCTTCATCACTCATTTTTTCACCTATTTCATACTGCCCAACGAAAAATTCAGGGATAATTCGCATGGGCTCTGTATTTATTCCGTAGTTTTATATTTAAATACCTTTCTATGTTTTCTTTAAAATTGCTATCAACATTTTAGATTTTCTAATAATATGTCAGAATTAGAAAATAATGTTTAAAAATACATTCTAAAAAAGTGCCTAGTATGGATGCACTCGAGGCAATAAAAAGAAGGCGCTCAGTACGCGACTACGCCCCGGACAAGAAAGTAGAACACGAAAAGCTAACCAAGATTCTGGAAGCGGCAATCTCAGCACCATCAGGCATGAACCGCCAGCCATGGCATTTTCTTGTTGTCCGGGACGAGGAAAACAGGAAAAAGGTTTTGGCTGCGAACCTTGTCGTTAACAAATGGATGGGCGCGGCACCAGCGATAATCGTTGCGCTGGCAGACAGGAAATCATTTTACGGAAGGGAGGAACAGAGAACATATCTGTTCGATCTTGGCCTTGCGGTTGAAAATATGCTGATCGCAGCAACGGCGCTCGGTTTGGGAACGTGCGTTACCATCGGATTCAATGAGCAAAGATTAAAAGAGGGCCTCGGGATACCGGACCAATACATACCGGTAGTGGTCATATCCGTCGGCTACGAGGCAGGGCAAAAAGTCATAGAACCGCTGATCAAGGGCATAACCCACTCAATAAACAGGAAAAAGAGCCTCGACGAAGTAGTCTCCTTTGAAAAAGTCTGATCCCGGGCGCCTGCCGGGCCAAGGCGCAGTAATAAAAGCTTTTCTTGACAAGCACAAGCATGCAAAGCAGGTTGTTCTTTTTTGTGTTGCTGCTTCTTTTATTGTCTTCTTTTTCTTCCGGAAGCACAACCTGCGAGGTTAAGGACTGCAGGATAACGATTACGATGAAGATAGCATTTTCCGGCACTGACGACACTTATATCAATAGAGCAAAGAGCGAAATTGAGAACATATGGAACGGCCCGAACGGGCAGAGCTACGGCGACTGCAAATGCCCGGTAGGCTTCAATGTTGAGGTTATCAAGACTGCGGACTGCATCAACAATCCGCCGGCAGGGTACCACTGCATCGCGGTTACCAACTACAACAACGATCCGCCAAGAAACCAGACGAACTGGACCGGCGCGACATTTTACATAGGGTATATGTACGGCATAGCCACGGGCAATGGCGGGAACAGCCAGAAAGGATGGTGGTCGGACATAATGAGCAGGCCTGTTGATCCCGCCAATCCGCAGGAGGAGCATTACAAGGATTTCGCCCATGAGGCGGGCCATATGATGGGCCTGGAGGACTGCGACGGCGGCCTTATGTGCAATACAAGCGGGCCTAATTCCAGCCCGACGCAGGCCAACATAAACGAAGCTGTTGAAGAGATATGCGGGCTTAACGCCTGCCCTGACAGATGCTGCTGCGGAAACGGCATTATAGACACAAACAAGAACGAGCAATGCGACCCGATGGCAGGCGGCTGCCAGGGCGACCAGTACTGCTGTCCCGTCTGCTGCCAGTGTTATGGAAAAGTATGCTTCCCTGAAAACGGGGAATATGGCAGCCAGGAAACCTGCCAGGCTGGATGCGGCCCGGGTGCAAAATGCTATTACAATTACAAAACCGGCTGCTGGGATTGCGTAACTCAGGTGGTGGTGGAGGAACCGGAATATGTGGGCAGCAAAATACGAAGCATCGTCGTGGATGACCACACAAGGCAGGCCAATGTGCAAAAAATAAGGGATTTTTATGACGAGGGCCTGGCGCGGATTCCGATGCTGCGGGAATTTCTGGCTGATGAAAGGATAAACTTGATCGTGGCTGGAAAAAACAACCATCATCTTCTGATAAATAAAGGGGAGCTGTACGAAGTGGGCGGCGGCGCCATCAGCGACCCTACAGCGACAGTAGAGACCGATGGCTTCACTTTAGACGCGATAGAAAAAGGAACGCTGAGCCCGATAACGGCATTTAAGGACAAAAGGGTGAGGATCAGGGGCAATGGATTCTTCAACGAAATAAAATTCTGGCTTTTTGGCATCATTGCGGATAATTTCATTTCTTCAGAAGCAGTGGCGGAGCAGGAGGCTGCGGCCGGATGGGGTCCATATGAAGAAACGCACGTCAGGGACATTCCTGCCGGGGTTGCGGCAGAAAAAAAGCCTGACGCCAAGCCTGCCGGCGGCGCATTGCCGGAAGGTCCGATTCCAGAGGAAGTTCTGAAGTCGGAATTGCGCTGAAGGGGCATCCAAAAATAGTTATAGAAAGAGTTTATAAATGTAATGTTATATAATATATTTATGTCTCCAGCAAAAAACATGCTTCCAAAAGCGCTAAAGGAAAAAGAAGTCTTGTGCAGAAAAGCGCTTCATGCAATAGCAAAGGAAAAGTGCCTCACGGAAAACATCGTTTTGCACGGCGGAGGCGCACTGCATTTCATATACTCTTCGCCCAGATACTCCTTGGATTTGGATTTCTCGGTAAGGGACCCGAAAACCAGCATAACCGGCATTATTGAAAAGATCATGGCAGTCCTTTCCATGCATTTTGAGACAAGATACCAGAAGAATGGCAAAGGCAACTCCTCGATGATACGGGCAATTGAGAGAGTGAAGATAAGGGAAAAGGGCGGGAGCCTGGTGGTCAACATAGAACTCGGAAACGACATCTCCATTGACGCAACGGCAACAAAAGGCGAATTTAATCCTCTTCTGGTGGAAAGTGCAGCCGAATTGTACACGGATAAGATAATCGCTTCTCTTGGGCGGATGGCAATGAGAGATACCATAAAAGGAACGGACCTCTTTGACCTGTTTTTTATAAAAAACGTCCTCCAGCAGCCTTTGATGAGGGAATTATTGATAAAAAAAGTCGGGCACTATGGTTTTTTCGGATGGAAAAAGGAAAACGCCCTCAGCATCATATCCTACATTACATCAGCGGAGAACAAGCCAAGGATAATAAAAGACGTGAAGAGCACCATGATGCCGGATGTGGCAAGAATATACAACCCAGACGATAACTTTTTCAAGGAAGCAGTGCTTATATTTACCGAAATCTGCCAGCTGCTGGAGTAGTTTAGCGTACCTGTTTTTTCGGCTTTTGTTCCCGAACCCTGAAATCAACAACGACCTGTACCACGCCGGGCGCGAACGGCCTTACGATTCTCCTGTTTGCTATCTTAACGGCAGCGCCAGCTTTCCTTGCTTCCGCGGCGATTTTTTTCTCTATATCGCTGTAGGGGTCTTCAACCGTGCCGAATGAATAGATGTGGACGGTGCAGCCGTCTTTTGCCCCGGCGAAAGCAGCATCCAAAAATCTGTCGGCGCTTCTTGGCAGCGGCATCAATATCCGGTCCGCGAAGCGCCTGTATTTTTTCATCACTATTTTCCGCGCGTCGCCCTTTTCGACCGTGATGTTTTTTATCTTGTTCAACTTTATGTTTTCATTCATAAACTTTACTGCTTCCGGGTTCAACTCAACAGCAACAATGCGCGCATCCGGGTGCTTTTTTGCTATTACAAGAGGAAACGGGCCAACACCGGCAAAAAGAGCGAGTATGTTTTCTTTTGGAGCGACCAGTTCTGCGATCCGTTTTCTCTCGTGGCTCAGCCTGACGGAAAAATAAACCTTGGCGGCATCAAGACGCATCCTGCAGCCGTGCTCCCTGTATTCGGTTGCCGTTCTTTTTTCGCCGGCTATCACCTTAAGCGGACGAACGCGGTATCTGCCGCATACCGAGCCGGCTTTTTTGGCAACGGTTTTCACATTTTTGTGAATCTCCATAATGCTCTCTGCAATCTTGCGCTCATGCTTTTTTAACTCCGCTGGAATCTCAATTACCGCCAAATCGCCGATGATATCAAATGACGAAACCGCATCGGCAGCAGCCTTTTCCCCAAGCTTTTCGGCCAGCGCTTCCCTGAGGTTTTTGGGTTTTGCTTTTTTTTCCTCGTTCATCTCTATTATGTCCCACTTTCCCCTTGGCTTGTGTGTCACTGGAATGAAAACAAAATCGCCGTCTGAAAAAGAGCGATAGCCTTTTGCGTATGCGCCAATACCGGCCAGTTTTTTTATCGCATCGTCTGCCTTGCGCTTTTCGGTCCTTGCATAGAGCATAAAAACCATCAACAACTCAATATGAATGACAGGTTGTCCGCGCGTTTTTTATCAAGCCTGCAGAAACCGAACCGTTCAAACTGTATCGTGTCGCCTTCATTGAGCAAAAGACAGCCGCTTTCGCAATACCCTGCAACAAGCCGAAGGCTGCTCTTGTTGAACTCCCCGCCGTCATCAAGCAAATCTGAAAGAACAGCGACTTCGCATTTTGCTTTTGCCATATCGCTTACCCACTGTATTTTTTTCTGCGGAAGCTCCCCGCCGACAACTTTTGCGCGAAGCGGCTCAAGCGACAGGATTTCTATGTTCGCGAGGTCCTTCAGCCTGAGTCTTTCGCCGACTGCGAACTTCGCGGCATCATCTTTTGAGACATATGCCCTTTCGCAAAGCGTTATCTTCCTGCTGCCAAGGCTCTCTTTTGGGTGGTGCCTTAATTCAACGCTTTTGCCGAGCCCGTCAACCATGATCAAAACCGGCTCTGCCACGAAGAAATAGTGCCTTGATATTGGGTCAAGCAGCTTTCTGTTTTCGGCGAGCAGGATCTCCCATCCGCCCTCACTCTCGCTTTTGGATATGCCGCCAGCAAGTACATATTTTTTTATTGCATCAGGGAGTATGCCGCGTCTCCTCAAGCCGGCAAGTGTCGGCAATCGCGGATCATCCCATCCCCAAAGCTTTCCGCTTTCGACCAGCGGCCGGAGCAGTCTCTTGCTTACCGGAGCGTTTTTTATTGACAAACGGGCGATGGATATTATTTTCGGGACATAAATATTCAACCTCTTTAACAAGTACGCATAAAGTTCGTCCCTGAGTTCATATTCCTTTGAGCGTATTGGATGCGTTATGCCGAGAAGGGAATCCATAACCGGGCCCTGGAAATCATAAGTCGGCCATACGCGATATTTTTTTCCCTGTCTGAAGTGCGGGGCAGTGATTATCCTGAATAGCGTGGGATCCCTCATGACGGTGTTAAGCGAAGCCATATCGCCCTTCAGCCTGATTGTGGCTTCGCCCTCATTTATCTTGCCGTCAAGCATCCCTTTCCAGCCAGCCATATTTTCATCAACCGAACGCGAGCCGCATTCGCATCTTTTTGCGTTTTGCCTGGCTTCCGATATCTGCTCCTGCGTGCACGTGCAAAAATAAGCATCCTTTTGGCGGATGAGCTGTTCGCAGAGCGAATACATCTTTGGGATGTAATCGCTGCAGTATTCCTCTTCGTCCCAGTCAAGCCCAAGCCACCGTATGCCTTCCCTTATCGCTTCAACATATTCCGCCTTTTCGGCTTCAGGGTTCGTGTCGTCCCATCTCAATATGATTTTGCCCTTATACTTCCTGGCGATTTTCCATGAGAGGCAAAAGGCCTTGGCATGTCCTATGTGGGGCCAGCCGTTTGGCTCAGGCGGGTATCGTGTTATGACTTTGCCCATTTCTGCGCCCTCAATTTCAATATCCTTCCTTTGCTCCTCCCTTGCCCCGTAATCGTACTTTCCCATCTCCCGTTCAATCCCCTCTTTAGTCATTGAGTTTATTTCGTTTATTATCTCCTTGACCTTTTTCATCGTGTTCTTCATGTCCTTTTTTGCCTCCGGCAATTCGGCAATGGTTTTTCCCGCAACGCTCCCCGGGCTGGCTTTGCCGTAGTCAAAAGCGTTTCTGAGCGCATGTTTGCGTATTATTTCATCAAGATTTGGAACCATCATCTCACCTTCTTCCGGTTTTTTTTGCAAGCTCGGCGAAGACGGCACGACTAAGAACGATTGCCACATTGCAGCCGCATTTTCGGCATTTGAACTCTTTTTTGATCGAGCTGCCTTCCGCGACCGTCCCGCACATGGCGCATACCTCAAACACCTGCTTTTTTCTGCTCATAAAAACATCATCTTCTTTGGCTTTATGACAAGCGAATCGATTATGTAGGCGAATGTTTTTTTTAGTTTGGCATAATCGCTTTCGGGGCAGATGAAAAAGACATTTATTATCCTGTCATTTGCAAAAACAAAGAGTTTTTTGCCGTGCATTTTCCTGTTGCCGTCGCTAAAAGAATATTCCGTTTCCACGCAGTCCCTCCCATTCACCCTGAGGTTGCGCGCCTTGGATACCACTGCCGCGGTGGGCTTTTCTATCTCGTCCCTTATGCACTTCTGAAAGTTTTTTTTTCCAAATTTCTTTGGTATTCTCATATTGACTTCTATCCGCATGTTCGAAGGCGAGGTGGATGAGTGGAATATTATTGCATAAGTGCCATCAATCACGGCAGTCTCTTTTTCGTATTCCCAGTGTTTTGGATAAAAAACCTGAAAATTCCCAAGCGAATCTTCAAACAACTCAAACTCGGTGCTCTTGAATTCTGGTTCAACAGGGAAAAAAAGGGAAAAAAACTTTTGCAAAACAGTCATTTTTCAGCCACCCAGATCAAGTCGCCCTGTATCCTTTTGTATGCGGGATTAAAGGGCGTGCCGCCAAAATCAGAATAGGTCTTTATGTTCTTGAATCCTGCTTTCCGGAGCAATTTCTTCATCTCATCGTAAGAAGCGGGGTAAATGCGCGTGTCAAAATGGCGGGGTTTGCCCCTTGCCCCGGCGAGAGAAATTCTATAGGTGAGCTCTTTTTTAATTGGTGAGTATTTGACATACCACAAGGCGGTTATCTCTTTTCCGTTTAGCCTGAAAAAGCTCACATCGAACGGCTGAAAAGCGCCAACGCTCTTGATTTCCAGGGCCGAAGGGTTATATGTGTGTATTATTGTCTTGCCATTTTTGGTTAAATGCCTGTAAATTCTTCTTAGTGTATTGAGCCGTTCTTTTTCCGATGAAAGGTACATAAAGGTGCGATACGGCGCCAGTATCAGCGAGTACCTGCTTTTCAGGGAAAAGTTTCGCATGTCCGCCACGTACGTTTTCGGTTTTAAATTCTGTATCCTCGCCTTGTTTTTCAGTATCTCTATCATCTTTCTTGAAACGTCCAGGCCTTCCACATCTATGTTGTTCCTGAGCAACTTCAGCATTACCCTGCCGGTACCGCACCCTATTTCCAGCACCTTGCCAGCCGCTTTTTTGGCCTCTTGTAAATAATAGCGCACGTCCGGTTCTTCGAAATAAAACAGGTCGTATATGTCCTCTATTGTTGAATAACTTTCGGTCTTCTGCATGCTGGAATATTGCGACGCATAACTTTTATAATTAATTGGCGCCTGCCAAAAGGCATCTAAATTTTAAACCAGGCGAGGTACTCTTCCTCTACCGGATGGAGTTTTGCCGGAATGATGATGGTAAAGGGCGGTTCTCCCAGCCCGTCTGATGCCGCCATCAGGCTTGTTATGCTCCCGTAAGATATTTTCTCCAGGGGCGTTCCCGCCATTGATACAACCACTGCGTCCTTGAATTCGGAGAGCATCTTTAACGCCGCATTGATTTTCATGGGGGCGGGTTCCGTGTCAAGAAGAACCAGCGTATGCAGATTGCGCCCCAGGTTGTCCCTGATTCCGGCAAGCGGGGATGCCGGCTTATAGTTTTCCCTTGGATTGACAAGCGTGACTGTTTTGCCGAAACGGTAAATCTGCAATCCGGCACGGGCAGGGGCAACGGAGTATATAGATGAATTGTGGATTACCATAAACGGAATGTTCCTTTTCCTGCATTCATTCACAAAAACCACATGTGTTGTTGCTGTCAGCGGGTCGCCGCCTGAAACCAGCGCCACCCGCTTTTCCAAAGCCTCCATAATCAAAAAACTGCTTTCAACCTTTTCCCGCTCAAGTTCGGTTATTTTTTTCCCGGTTTTTTTCTCCAGCTCCGGGAGGAATTCTTTCAGCATGGGGTCCGTATAAACTTCGGCGTATATCCTATCGCATTTTTTAAGCTCTTCAATTCCTTTCAGGGTCATGTCGTTGCTTACTCCCGTTCCAACAAGCACGAGCATACTAGTTCTCTTTCCGCATAGGCTTTAAAAAACAATCATCAGATATTAGCGCATGGATGCTGAAGAAAGAATAGGGCTTATAACAAAACCTCCGGCCGAGGAAACCATCACCGTAGCCGACCTCAGGCAGCTTCTTGAGAGCGAAAGGTCGCCTTGCCACTATCAGGGCTTTGAAATCTCCGGCCATCTTCATCTCGGAACCCTGATTCTAAGCGGTTTCAAGATAAACGACCTTGCAAAGGCCGGCTTCAAGACAAAGGTGTTTTTGGCCGACTGGCACAGCATCTTAAACAAAAAACTCGGCGGAGACTGGGAAAAAATACTGACCGCAGGAAAGTATTACAGAGAAGCGTTCAGATTTTTTTGCCCGAATACCGAGATTGTCTTTGGAAGCGAACTTTACCATAAAAACGAGGATTATTGGAAGGACGTCATGAGATTCTCGCTTAAGATATCGCTTGCGCGCGCAGCACGCTGCCTGACAATAATGGGGAGAAGCGAAAACGAGAAGCTGGACCTCGCGCAGTATTTTTATCCGCCCATGCAGGCGGTTGACATACGCGCGATAGGCGCCCACCTCGCCCATGGCGGCATGGACCAGAGAAAGATACATGTCCTGGCAAGGGAGGTTTATCCTGCGCTTGGCTGGGAGAAGCCGGTTGCTCTTCACCACCATCTTTTGCCGGGCCTGGCAGAACCGCCAAAAATAGCCGGGGAAGCGACAAAAGAGGAAAAAACGCTAGCGGCCAAAATGAGCAAGAGCAAGCCGTGGACCGCAATATTCGTCCACGACACGAAAGAAGAAATCCAGGAAAAACTTAAGAAAGCGTATTGCCCGCAAGAGGTTGAGGGCAACCCGGTGCTGGAGCTTGCGAAATACATCGTTTTTCACGAGTTTACCGAAGTAACGGTCTACAGGGAATCAAAATTCGGCGGCGACATTACTTTTTCATCATATGGCGAGCTTGAAAAGACATATGCCGCAAAAAAACTCCATCCGATGGACCTGAAAAACTGCGTTGCTGAGCACATAGATAAGATCATAGAGCCTGTCAGGAAGCATTTTGAAAACAAAAAAGAGCTTCTTGATGTCTATAAAGAAGTTGAGATTACCCGGTAGCCTTGTTTAAATTCTTGCTAAGTTCTGGCTGCAAGCGCTTTCAGCAGCCTCTTTGTTTTTTCATCCCCTATCTTTTTTTCTTCCAGCAGCCGGCGCAGGAACTCTATCGAGTTGTCATAGTTTTTTCTGTCAACCGGGTATGGAATCCCGTCCTTGCCGCCGTGCGCGTAGGAATATTTCACAGGGTCCTCCCAATCCGCCTCTGTTCCGTACAATATCTTCGCGAGCAATGCCAGCGCCCGCAGGGTTTTGGCACCCGCGCCTTTAAGCGATACAAGCTCCTCGTAGTCCGCAGGCTGCAACTCGTATGCAGCGCGCAGGGTTTCCCGGTCCTTTTTTGTCAGGTCGCTTACGGTTATGTGGTGCCTGGCAGGCATTTTTCTGCTGCCAAAAAGGGTTTGCTGGCCCTGCAACTCATTCATTATGTGCACCGGATTGTCCTTCACAAGGTCAACGCTGATTTTTCGCACTTCCCCGGATTTTTCGCTTGTGAGGTTAAGCACGCGCTCATGCTTATATCCAGCGATGGCGCTGTTCGGCGAATCGACAAAAGCAGCGGAATCAAACCAATGGTACCTCCTGGCATAGCCGGACTCGGCATTCAGACCCTGCTGCACAACCGCCCAGCAGCCGTTTTCGTCAAAAACAAAAAGATGGTGGTAAAGCGCATAGCCGTCCTGGATGCAGGCGCTGTCAACCTTCGCGCTCAACCGCGCCGCCTTTAACAACTTTGCGGTTGTCGCAGATGAGATTCCGAGTTTTTCGGACTGCAGCTCTATTTCCGCGGGCGTTTTCAATGATGTTTTTCCCTTGCCTCCGCAAAAAGCCAGCCCCAAATCCGGGCTTACGCCCTCTTTCAGTGCGGCGCTCGCGGTCGTGGTCAAGCCGCTGGAATGCCAGTCAAATCCAAGAACGCACCCCAATGCCTGAAAAAACATCGGATTGGACAGGCGGAAAAGCAACTCGCGCGTTCCGTATTCCTCAACTATCGCCGCAGTCAGTTCGGCGGCGAGGCGCTTCATTCTTGAGAACAGCCAGGGCGGGCACCTGCCCGGATGCAAAGGAAGGTCAAGCAAGCCGGTTTTTGGCATAAGAATGAAAATAATCGCAACGTTTTTTAATATTAGATTGCTTATAGCTACGATTTATGCTGGGTTGGCAGATCGGTTATGCGGCCGCCTGCAGTATCGCTCTTATGAGGCTATGCCGATGATTTGCCGAGAGCGGTAGAGAGGGGTTCAATTCCCTTACCCAGCTTTTTATTCTATTTCAAAACCTTTCCGGTTTCCAGGTACCATAAGTAGAGGTCAAGTTCAGCAAGCGTTAGGCCAGTCTCCTGGGCAATTGCTTCAAGTTTTTTTTCAATCGCATAATACCTCTTTTTTGTAATAGAGAGTGCTTTTTTTATTATTCTATGACGGGCGAGCAGATCAATGATATGAAAATCGATTATTGCAACATCTGCAAATCCGACATTGCGCAAAAAATGGCTTGCTTCCTTGAAACCGAGCCCGCGCACGTTTTTTACAAGCCATTCCCTGGCGCCTTTTCCGTCCCGGAAACCAAAAATCTTTTTTAGAGCCGGGATATGCGCTCTCGCTTCACATATGTACGCGGCACGGGTATTCGGGAAACGATAACGCAGTTTTTTTAACTCGTCTTTCAATTCATCTTCGGGCAAGGACAGGAATTTGTTGTTCAGGGCATTCTGTATCCTCATCCCGCCTTCTGCGCTGTAGTTGGCAGTCAGCAGGCAAAAACAAAGCTCCTTGAATGCCTCATTCGCGGGTTTTTTGCTGAAAGAGGCGAATCCTTTTACCTTTTTTCTTATCTCTCCGGCTATCCGCGATTTTTTCAGCCTTTTCAAGGAATTGATCAACGCTGCCCTGCCCATACAAATCTCGGCAATCTATTGAAAAGCCAAAAGAAAAAATAAAAAAATCAGGCTATCCTTTCTGATTCGTCAGCACAATTGCGGCAAGCCCGCCCAGAAGGATGAGGCCGGCGCCGCAGCAGGATAGATTGTAATCAAAGCCGGCACCGTTGTCGCCATAATACGAGTGGCAATAGCCGTCGCTTCCGCAATAAGAGTCCTCGTCGCAGTCCGCGCTTGACACGCACGGCTGCTGCGCAAATGCCGTTGAAACCAGCAGGCCCAAGACCAGCAATAAAACCAAGGTTTTCATGCTTCTCCAATAATCGTGAAACTTTAAAAATATTTGTCTTGATGGATTATGCGCTTTGTTGACAGGTGATCAAATGGGAAGTTATAAAACGCTGGAAAATCTTGCCGCGGCTTTCATCGGCGAAAGCATGGCAAGAAACAGATACACGATGTATGCGGGCATAGCCAGAAAGGAGGGATACCATCAGATAAGCGAAATATTCCTGACTACCGCGGAGAATGAGCTGGAGCACGCCGAATGGAACATGAGAATGCTTAACACGCTTGCTGAAAAAACGGGTGTGAAGACGGATGATGTCATTGTTGAGAAGGCGCCAGTGCCGCACATAATGGAAAAGACGGCGGACAATCTTGCCGCGGCAATCGCGGGCGAGCATTACGAAACCACCAAGATGTATCCGGGATTTGCAGATGTTGCGCAAAAAGAGGGATTTCCCGAAATCGCCAGGCGGCTGAGAGCGATAGGAAAGGCAGAAGCACATCACGAGGAAAGATACGCGAAATTGCTGGAACAGGTAAAAAACGGCACGGTCTTCAAAAAATCAGAAAAGGTCCAGTGGGTATGCATGAAGTGCGGCTATGTGCACGAGGGGCCGACTCCGCCGGAAAAATGCCCGTCCTGCGACCACGACAGGAACTATTACATGCTCAAGTGCGAGCAGTATTAGTTTTCTTTTTGTTTTTTGTAAGGAAGAAAAGAACAACAACGCCTACCAGGATAGTTGCCACTCCATAAATGATGGCATCTGTTTCTACATTCACTATCATGAAAATACAGGAGATGATGGCAAGAACCGGCAGGACGGGCATCCTGCCTATGCTCAGCGGCGTTTTGAACGGCCTCTTGATTTCAGGAAACTCATAGCGCAGCCTTATCAGGGCCAGATTTATCGTTATGAATGTCAGATATACGGTAAGGTTTGATATCGCTGCGAGCTTTTCTATGCCGCCTACCATAAAAAAAACAATCGAAAAAACCGCGCTAAGTATTATCGCAATCCACGGCGTTTGTCTTGTGGGGTGGACATAAGCCAGGATTCTTGGGAGCCCGCCTGAGCTTGCCATCCCGTAGATCAGCCGTGAGGTGGAGACCATCACCAAAAGGACGGTGTTGCCGGTGGCAAAAAGGGCGATCAAGCTGAAAAGGGAAAATGCCTCCTTCCCCATTGTGATATTGATTACATCCGCGAGCGGCGAATTGGAAACGGAAAGCTGCCTGTAGTCCACCACGCTTATGGCTGAAATCCCGACCAGGATGTAAAGTATCGTTGTTATGGCGATCGCCAGGATAAGACCGAGGGGCATATTTCTGTGCGGCTCTTTCACTTCCTCTGCCATTCTGGTCATTTCCTCAAAACCTATGTACGCAAAGAAAATCAGCGACGCGGCAGCAAAAACCCCGTCCCACGATGTGATTGCAAAATAATCAACCTTTCCAAGATAGGGCAGGGCAAAAAATATGACCAAAATGAGCCCGCCCGCCTCAAATAAAGTGCCGACGATGGCAAACCACGCGGTTTCCTTTATCCCATACATCATCAGGAGGGCGAGCAGCGCAATCAGCACAACCGCGGTCAGAACTATCGGCGTCTGGAACAACGCGTTAAAATAGCCGGAGAAGCCCAAAGCTACGGTAGTCGCGGAAAAAATGCCGCTGAGCACTATCAGCCATCCTACAAGAAAGGCTATTTTTCTTCCGAATGCGTGCCGGGTGTATTCATACTCAGCGCCGGCTTTCGGGAATGTTGACGACAGTTCAGCGTAACTCAGGCCGGTAAGCGCGGCGACTACGGCCCCTATCGCAAATGAAATCCACAGGCCGTTTCCGGCAAGTCCGGCAGCCTTTCCTATCAGCGCATAAATTCCGGCTCCAAGGATGATGCCAACGCCGGCAAGCGTCAGCTCCAACAGGCCAAGCGCCCTTTTCAGTTTTGCCATATCCACGCCCTCACACAAGCTCCTCTTTTCTCTTCCCTATCATTTTTGCATTTTCCCAAGATATTGAAAACGACCGGGCGTTTTCTTCAAAAACAGAAAGCGGCAAAAACAGCCAGTCCTCGCGGTTTCTTCTCCACGCGATATAAGTAGTTATTGCGGTATTTTCCTCCCATCTCAGGTGACCAAGAAACTGTTCCCGGTCTATATTAAGATTTTCCTTCTCAATTGCCTTTGACTCAAACGCATAGTGGAGGCTGTGGCGAAATGCAAGAAGGTCCGGGCAAAGGGAGGAAACGCCGCTGCCGGCCGCACGTATCACGGAAAATCCGTGCGACGAGAAGTAGTCTATCAGCTCCCGTTCCGCCCTGCTTCCCTTCGCATACGCTTTCATTGCCATATCTGCCGGCCACCTGATGGAGATAAAAACAAAAGGGCTTAAATTTTTTACTGTGTGTGTAAAGCGTGAAAAAATGCGTGGAAGCTTGCTGGCGAAGATGCTGAATATTATGGAAAAGGACGCGGAAGGCGCCCCGGTCTTCGCGCTTGAGAGGAATACTGCGGATAGCCCATTTTCCATCCTTGTAGCAACAATGCTTTCCACCAGGACCAGGGATGAAAAAACAGCGGCTGCGGCAGCAAAACTGCTGGCGCTGGCAACGACGCTAGAAGAACTGGCTGGGATTCCGTCAAAAACTATCGAAAAGGCGATTTATGGGGTTGGTTTTTACCGCGTCAAGGCGAAGAACCTGAAAAAAGCCGCTGTGATGATCATGGAAAGGTTTGGCGGAAATGTCCCGCAAACCCTTGAAGGGATGATTCAATTGCCCGGCGTGGGAAGAAAAGTCGGCAATATCGTTCTAGCAAGGGCGTATGGGAAATCGGCTTTGGGTGTTGACACGCACGTGCATAGGATAAGCAACAGGCTGGGGCTCGTAAGGACAAAAAATCCGCACGCAACCGAAAAAGAGCTTCTTAAAATCGTGCCGAAAAGATACATAAGAAAACTGAACCGTGTTTTTGTCGCTTATGGCCAGACAATATGCCTGCCGGTCAGCCCTTTTTGCAGCAAATGCCGCATAAGTAGATACTGTAAAAGAGCCGGCGTCAAAAAAAGCAGATAAAAAAACAAAAAAGGACTATTCGCAATCGATCTGCGAAACTGAAATGCGCGCCCATTTCGCATTAAAAGTGTAGCCGATGCTTACCTCTGAAACGTTTATCCTGTAACCTGCGCTGGTGATCTCGGTTTCGCCTTCAGCCAAAGCGAGCCTGTCCAAAGTACTGCCTGATTCGTCAAGAATGGAGAGCAACGCCTTCTTTACGTCGTTTTGGAGCTCGACATCGTCCAGACGAAGTGTCAGGTTGGCGTCCTCGAGAATTACTGATTCGCCGACATTCATTGTCATTGATGCAACCGGACAGCCGCTCGGGCATCCGACTTCAACTTTTACATCCGCCCATTCAACCCCGTCTGCTGACGAGTAGAGCACAAACAAATCCACTTCGTATGATACCCCCGACATAAAGAAAGTCACGGTATGGCCTTCCGGTATCTTGCTCCTTAACAGGATCTTCCCGCAGGAATCTTCAAAATGGAAGACTGCCGTCTTTTTTCCGTCCTCCTCCAGCGTGCCTTCAAAATAAAGCATGACGTTTTCGACCTTCAACGGCTTGTCTTTTGTCATTACCGTCCTCGCAACCGGCTCCACCGCGGTACAATCAGTAGGCGCAAGGTTTGGCGTGCATTGCTGTTCTTCAAGTTTCAGGACGGTGTTGGCTCTTACCGTAACTGAAATTTCATTTGACGCATCGCCCGAGCGGACCGAGCAGGCAGCTACCTTGTAGCGCGCTTCAGGAATGGTTTCGCTTACCGCAGGAAACTCGATCGTATAGTCAATCCCTTCCTTCATGTCAAGATTGTATATTGCGGTGCCATTCGGCTCCTTAAGCACAAAAAAGGCAGTTTGCGTCACGCCTTCAACATCAGCAAGCGCCATTTTATAGCCATTCGGGAAGACGACGCCCTGATTTATGTCGAGCGTTGCTTCATTGTTTCGCTTCGCAATGCTTATCGCTTCATCGCTGCATAAGACATTGTCCAAATCTCTGGCAACCATATCCTTGCTGCATCCAAATGGAATCAAAGACAAAACAGATGTCAAAACAGCAGCGAGTTTTGTATGCCTAAATTGCTTCTGCCCCGAAAGGCAGTTTTCTTTCTTTGCCTCTTTTTTGCCATATTCCAGTTTTTTCATTTAATTCACCTCGCACATTATAACTAATCGTTATAATAAATGGATAAAAATATTTTTAAAGCTTGGCTAAACCGGTTTTACGGCAATATCCGGAAATAAGGGAACAAGCGCTTTGAAATAATCAATCTTTAAAAACTAATCATTTGATATTTATGAAGAAGGATTCTTTAGAGAGGGATTAAATGGAAAAGGTAATCAGCGCAATAGTTGATGGGGGGAAGGCAACTGCGGGACCGCCGTTGGGGCCTGCACTCGGCCCGCTGGGCATAAACACAGGGCAGGTAATCGCAAAAATAAACGAAGCAACACGGGCCTTTTCAAATATGAAGGTGCCGGTAAAAGTGGTAGTTAACACCGAAACAAAGGAATTCCGTGTGGAGGTGGGCACTCCGCCGACCGCCGAGCTGCTCAAGAAAGCCGCTGGAATAGCCAAAGGGGCCGGAAACCGCGAGGCAGCGGCAGGAAATGTTTCGCTTGCAGAAGTAGTAAAGATGGCAAAATCAAAAACAAACTCGCTCGGGAGGGACCTGAAAAGAGTAACCAAGGAAGTATGTGGCTCCTGTACCAGCATCGGCATAACGATAGACGGCAAAAACGCCAAAGATATCATAAAGGAAATAGACGCCGGAAAGCACGATTCGCTTTTTGCGGGTTGAGCAGATGAAAGCCGCCCAGATTCTCGCAATATTGCTGGCCGTTTCCCTTTCTTTTTCATCGCTTCTCTGGCAGGTGGACATCAGGGGGGAACCGACAACACGACCGATTTTGTTCCAGGATGCATTTGTAATCGCTTCGGCAGACGGCAACATCTACGCAATCAACCCGGCAAGCGGCAGCTATGTTTGGAAAACAAATACCGGCCAGGCGGTCGACATAATTGAATTCGGGGGAAAGATAATCGCGCTCACAAGAGACGGCAGCGTAAGCGCAATCGACAAAAACGGCAAGATCGTCTGGACGATAAACCTCACCAAGGTCAACGCGACGCTTGCCCCAACATCGTTTTACGGCTTGGGGAAGAATTCAAGAAACGTTTTTGCCACTACAAATGCGGGCGTGTACAAAATAGGCGAGAACACCGCTTCATTGTTCTATGCGATAAACAACACTTACGGAAAGCCTGCGGTTGACGAGCAAGCAGTCATAATTACTGCCGAAAACAGCATTGTAAAAATAAACATGAATGAAAAATTGGCGTGGAGCAGGCAACTGGAAGCGAAATTATGGATGTCAACGCCCGAAATAAGCGGAGACGTAATATATTTCGGCGCCCTGGACAATAAATTGCATGCCTTAAGGTCTGACGGTTCTACGCTGTTTGAATTTGACACTGGCGGTTGGGTAAGGACGTCCCCATTCGTTTCTTCCGGTAATGTTTATTTTGGAAGCGATGACACCTATGTCTACAAGATATATGGCAACGGCGAGCTGGAGTGGAAAGCAAAACTTCATCTCGCCCCGGTTTCAAAACCGATTGAGGGCGTTTTGGGCGACAAGAAGGTTATTTTCATAAGCGCAAGTGACGGGCGCGTATACGCAATTGACGACTCGAGCGGCGAGCTCGTCTGGAAAACGCCGCTGCTGGGGAAAATCGCCGGACAGCCGTTTTTCCACCAAAACAGGCTTATGTTCGCCTCAAATGACAAATACGTCTACATATATTCCACAAGCCGCGGATGTTCCATAGATGCCCCCGTGGATGGTGAACTCGTGGGGCACAAGGAAGTGCAGGTGAAGGGAAAATCGGTATCCTCAACCGGCCAGCAGCAGGTATTCATATCAATAAACGACCAAGGGTGGCGGGAAACAACATCCAAAGCAGATGGAACCTGGGAATACTACCTCAACCCCCAGGTTGAGCTTCAGGAAGGCCTCAATGCGATAAGTTGCAGGGTGGAAGATGTGGCTGGCTCTGAAGAAGGCACATACACTACGGTAACTTTCGTAAGGGATTCTGGCATTCCCCTTGATGATTTTATAATATCAATACCAAGCGCGCCATTTGAAAACGAGCCGTTTGACATTTACATAAACAGCAAATCTGACGGCTCGCCGGTAGAGCGCTTTACCCTTATTATTGACGGCAAAGAGTACTCCGATAGCAAGAAGACAACGTGGACATTGGCTGGGGGAAGCCATACGATAACCATAAAGAAAATGGGCTATAATGACAAGACGATAACCCTAAATGTGCAATCTCGGGAGATAAACCCGCTTTATATAGCAGGCGGTGTTGTAATACTGCTGCTCGCTATCTGGCTCGTGTACGCAAAGCTCATAAAAAAATAGACACTGTTGACAAAATAGTGATAGGATGGAGTTCAATAAACAATCTTTTTTGAATTTCATAATTGAAAATAATGTGGTGGGATTTTTTGACCAGCCGGTCAAGCTCAAATCCGGCAGGCTGTCCCATTGGTATGCCAACTGGCGGACGGTGACCGAAGATGCCTTCCTCAGCGAGCAATTGTCTGATTACATAATAAGCTTTGCGGAATCGATCGGCCTCAAGGCTGAAACCTTTTTTGGCGTCCCGGAAGGCGCGACAAAGATAGGCATCCTTACGCAATACAGGTACGCGAAACAAAAAAAGGATTTTGGCAAGGGCAGATACGCGCTTGCGATGGGAAGGGGAAAACCGAAAGAGCATGGCGAGCCCAAGGACAGGTATTTTCTCGGAATGCCCAAAGGTGCAACGGTAGTGATAGAGGATGTGACGACGACCGGGGGTTCGCTGATCGAGACGGTGAAAAGATTGAAGGAAGCCGGCGTTAATGTTGTGGCGGCGATAGGCCTGACCAACAGGATGGAAAGGCGGGATGACGGAAAAACGGTTGAAGATGTAATGCGCGAAAAAGGAGTCGGGTATTACGCGATGAGCGATGCCACAGAGATTTTGCCGCTCGCGGCAAAGAAGAAAAACCCCTCGCCCCACATAAAAAACAGGGTCGTGGAGTATTTCAGGCAGTACGGTACAACGGAAGTAATCCTATGATAATAAAAAAAGACAGAAGCATAATGGTGGCGTGCGATGTTGACGCAAAAAGATTTGATGAGATAGTGAAAAAAACGGCGGATTTGGAGGCCGTGAGCTCTTACAAAATAGGGTTTTATCTCGCGTTAAGATACGGCCTGCCACAGGTAGTGAAAATCGCGCGCAGATATACCGACAAACCGCTTGTATATGATCATCAAAAAGCGGCGACTGATATTCCCGAGACCGGAAAAATGTTCGCCGATGCCTGCGCGTCTTCGGGAATTGACGCTGTTATTTTGTTCCCGCAGGCAGGGCCTGAAACAGAGAAAACTTGGATAGAGTCGTGCAGGGATGCGAAGTTGGGGGTCATCGTGGGCGGACTGATGACGCACAAAGCCTACAGAAAAAGCGAGGGCGGCTTTTTGGACGATGATAAGATATATTCAATCTACAGCCTCGCGGCAAAGATGGGCATAAACGACTTTGTTGTGCCGGGCAACAAGCCGGAAGAGATGAAGAAAATAAAGGCGCTTGTTGAAACTGCAGGAGCGGAACAGCCTGTTTTTTATGCGCCCGGCTTCATAGCCCAGGGCGGCTCGATCACGGAAGCGGCAAAAGCCGCCGGCGGGCGCTGGCACGCAATAGTCGGCCGGGCTGTTTACGAATCAAACGACATAAAAAAGACGCTCGAAGAGCTGGCAAAATTCCTGTAAGCCTGTCAAATATCAATCTCTAGTGTAGTTATAGGCGCTGTATGCGGCCATTACGCCTTCTGCGGCTGCAGTTATCGCCTGCTTGAATGGCGAATCGGTTACATCGCCTGCGGCAAAGACGCCATCAACGCTTGTCCGGGCTTTCTTGTCTGTTATAATCTCGCCAGCGTCATTCAGCGTGATGCCAAGGCTCTTTGCAAGAAGTGAGTTCGGAACGCGGCCGATTTCAACAAAAAGGCCATCAAGCTCAAGGCGACTGCTTCCTTTATACTCCCTGTCCAGGAGCACACACTTAACGCCGTTTTCGTCTCCGGCGATCTCTGTGATATTGGTGTTTGTCAGCACTTCTATCTTCTGATTTGAATTCAACCTTTCAAGGTTTATCGGCTCTGCCCTCAGCTTTTCCCTTCGGTATATTACATAAACCTTCTTTGCCCACTGCGTAAGCACAAGGGCTTCCTTTACCGCAGAATCGCTCCCACCAACCACCGCGACTGTTTTGTTGCTGTAAAAAAAGCCGTCGCACAAAGCGCAGTAATGAACGCCGCGATTCTCGTATTCGCTTTCCCCTTTTATCCCGAGCTTCCTGACTTCGGTCCCTGTCGCGATTATGATGGACTTCCCCTCATAATTCTCTTCAGAAGCAGTAGTGACAGCAAAGGCCTTTCCGCCCTTTTTTATGGCTGTTGCCTCCGTGTCTTTTATGTCAACTCCGTACTCCTTTGCGTGCTCCTCAAGCTGCTTCGCAAGTTTGACTCCCTCAATCGACTTTATCCCGGGCCAGTTGGTTATCTCGTTGGTGTTGACAACAGTCCCGCCCCTAAGACCTGCAAGGACCAGCGTCTTCATCTTAAGCCTGCCGGCATACATGGCTGCGGACAAGCCGGCTGGGCCCCCGCCTATTATTACAACATCGTACATAAAAAAATAATAAAGCGGATAAATTAAAAAATACCGCTAAACGCACTCGCACACGCCAAGGTTGCATTTCGGCGTGCCGGACGGGCAATTCAGGGATGCGCAATCGGCGTCGGACTGGCAAACCTGGGTCTGGCCCATAATTGTGCCGGCAGTCTGGTTTATGCTGCTGGCGGCGGCCCTTGCCTGGTTCAAAAGCTGGTAGGCCGCAATCGCCACTATGGCCAGGATTACTGTAATCAAAATCAGCATTTCAGCAGAAAGTTGCCCTTTCATACAACACCACCCTAATTTACGCAAATGACGTTAATTGATATAATAAATGAGATATGTTTTTAATATTAATTAGAGAAAGAAAGGCGATGATAAGAATCTCCCATCTTAAATTGCGGAACTTCAAGTCATTCAAAAACCTGAATATTGAGTTGCCCCCTGGAGTCGTATGCCTGGCAGGGCCCAACGGAGCCGGCAAGAGCAACATAACCGACTCCATAGTTTTTGCGCTGGGGGAAACCTCGCTAAAATCGCTTCGCGCAAAAAAGGTAAAGGACCTGATTCACGTGAATTCCAGGACTGCCGAGGTCTGGATAAAGTTTGACGGCGATGAAAAGTACGAAATAAAGAGGGCGATAAGGGACGACGGGAAGATAATCTACCGACTGAACGGCAAAAGGACGACGCGCTCGTCCATCCTCGAGGTGCTGAAAAAGTACAACCTTGACGCTTCCGGCCGGAACATAATCGCGCAGGGGGAAGTGCAGCGAATAGCGAACATAAGCGGAAAGGAGAGAAGGCAGATAGTTGACGCGGTGGCCGGGATATCTGACTTCGAACAAAAAAAGAAGGAAGCCCTTTCCGAACTTGAAACGGTTGATGGCAGAATAAACGAGGCAAACATAGTGCTTGGGGAAAGAATGGCGTTCCTGAATGAACTTGGAAAGGAACGAGACATTGCGGTAAGGTACAAACAATCAAAGGAAAACCTTGACAGCGCAAGAGCAACACTGATAAAAATAGAACTGGAAAAAAGCAGGAAGGAGCTTGAAAGGTACGAAACGCGGCGCAGGGAAAATGAGGAAAAACTGGAAAAGCTCCGGCAGGAAACGGAAAAAAACAGCGCAGAAACGGAAAAAATCAAAAAAGAGAAGTCCGAAATAACCCTGGAACTGCAAAAAAAGCAGAGAACTTCCGAAGAAATAAGGAAAATCGAGGGGCTTAAAGCGCGGATAAATGCCCTTGAAGAGATAATACGGGAGAAGAGGGAAACGCTTGGCAGAATAACAAAAGAAAAAAAGGACATAGAAACGCAATTGGCAAGGGAAGGAAAGCTGGTTGAAAATCTGGGAAACGAGATAAATAAAATTGAAAAAGAGCTGGCTGAAGCCGCCAAAAATGCAAAACCAGGCGAAACACGGGACTCAGGCGCTATCGACAAAATGAAGGCAAAAAAAGATGAACTGGAAAAAGAACTGCAGGCTCTTAGGGAAAGAAACGCCGCGATAGGTGCCGAAACAAAAGCGAAAAAGGCGCAGCTCGAAATGCTTGAAAAACAGGCGGCTGAGCTGGCTGCAGGCGAAATTCATGGAAGTGGAGAAGGAAACATAGAAGAAATGACGGCAGAAGCGGAAGAAATAAGCCGCCAGCTTGAAGAGCTGTTCCAGAACACAAAGGAGATAAACAAGAGGATAGGCGAGCTGGAAAAGGAAATGCTTGAACTCAAGGAAAAGTCCTCAATATACCGGGCACGCGCAAGCCCGCAGCTTATGAATCCTGCCCTCAGGTACATAGACGAGATAAAGCAAAAGGAAAGGGGGGTCTACGGGACGGTGGCCGACCTGATACAATTTGATTCCTCCCTGACCCGCGCAGTGGAGGCTGCGGCCGGCGGACGGCTGCTCTATGTGGTCGTTGATACCGCAGACAGGGCTGTTAAGATCATAGAAAAACTGAAGAAGGAGAAGTCGGGCAGGGCCACATTCATACCTCTTGACAGCATAAGGTCGGGCGAGCCGGCAAGTGTTCCGGGATTTGAGCGCATCATAACAAAAATATCATTCAGGCAGGAATTAAGAAAAGCGATGGAATATGTTTTCGGCGACACTCTTTTGCTCAAAAATCACGATGACGCCAGGAAAGCAGGCATCGGAAGATTCAGGATGGTGACATATGATGGCGACATATACGAGATGGCTGGAACGATTTCCGGCGGATTCGCCGAAACAGGGATACTCGCCCAAAACCAGCTGAAAAAACTCGAAGACGCTTTTGCCGCAGCCAAGAAAGAGAAAGAGGACCTTATGAAACAATTGTACGGCATAAGGGAACAGGAAGCCGAACTCCGTGCAAGAAAGTCAAGAATCGAGATAGAAGCAAAAACCATCCAGGCGGGCATAAAACAGCGAATGGAAGAGATGAACCGCACCAGGGAAAAGAAGGAAAGAATAGAAAAGGAAGCGGGGGACATAAAGCGGGGTATCGCGGAAGCGGAAGCGCTCATAAGGGACATACAGAATAAAATCGCGGAACTTGGCGCTGAAGTCGGGAAGGTGGCGGATGCCATTGAAAACGCTGAAAAAGAGGAAAGAGAAAAAAACGAGGAGATCAACAAGAAAACAAGGGAGCTTGCCGAGACGATCTCCACCCTTCGCGCCACCTTGGAAGGAAAGAAAAAAGAGCGGAGCATCATTGAGGGGTCGCTCTATGAGAAAACAAAAAAACTGGAAGAGCTGGCCCATAACGCGGTTGCCATCGAAAATGAAGTAAAGAACGCGGTATCTGAAACAGAGCAAAAGAAACGGCAGCTTGCAGAAGAAGAGGAACAAATGAGGGCAAAGGGAAAACAGATAGAGCAATTGTTCGAACGAATAAAAGAATGCGAGGAAAAGCTTCAGGAAAAGGGCGGAGAAAACGACATATTGAGAAGGGAAATGGCTGCTGTGGAGAAAGAGGCGGCACAACTCGAAGTAAAAAAAGCGGCTACTGCCACGCGTGTCGGGGACCTGGAAGCCGAAATTCAAAAATATGCCGGCGCCAAAACGCTTGACGACCAGCCGAAGCAAAGGCTAATAGAAATGGTGGCCGAAGCCGAGCAGGCGCTTAACGAAATAGGGGCAAATGTCAACCTCGCCGCGATAGAAACCTACGCCAAAAAAGAGGCTGAGATAAACGAGGTAAAACAGAAAATAGACAAATTGAGCGAGGAAAGGAATGCCATAATGAAGATGATTGACGAGATAGAAGAGCGCAAGAAAGACGCGTTTTTTGAGGCGTTCAACCGGGTAAGCGACAATTTCAAGAAAATGTTTTCCTACATAAACATAGGCCAGGGCTATCTTCTTCTTGACAAGCCCAACGAACCTTTTGAAAGCGGCCTGTACATAAAGATAAGGCACGGAAACCACGAGTATCCGCTGGATGCGCTTTCTGGAGGCGAAATATCTATCGTTTCATTGATGTTCATATTCGCACTGCAGTTCTTCAAGCCTGCGCCCTTCTACATCCTTGATGAGGTGGACGCCGCACTTGACAAGGAAAACAGCAAAAGGATGGTGCAACTGATAAAACAGATGAGCAAGGACAGCCAGTTCATCGTGGTGTCGCACAACGACACGGTCATAGCCAACTCCGACATAGTCTACGGTGTGACAAAGGTGGACAATGCCTCAAAGGTCGTTGCAGTGAAATTGGAGGGGCTGGAAGAAGGAAAGGAGATGGCAAAAACAAACAAGCTGGTCAGTTAGGCAGAGGCAACTCCTGGCAATCGGCATGATGCGCCGCCCGTCGCAGAAAAAAGCCATCAACCAGCCAAAGTCACATTTTCGATGTCCAGGACTACCGGGCCGACTGCCGAAACCATTGCCGACATATTTACCTTTTGCCCGGCTATCGGCTCCCTGCTTTCTATTTCCAAAACCTGAAACTCTTCCGGCAGGTAGTATTCCGGCAGCAATATTTTTATCTCATACAGGTATGAGCGCGTGCTGTTATACGGAAGCTCAACCTCTTCGCCGCCCTCAACAGTAAGCAAAGATGGCTGGAACACCAGCGGGACGCCAAGGTCCGCACTCGCTCTCCCGGCATCGGTAAAATTATCGGCAAATACCGCGCTTTTCTTGTCTACATAAACAACATAATCCAGCTGCCTTGCCAAAACGGTCTTTTCAACGGGCAGCTCCTCAGAGAAAATCGCCAGGCTGCTTTTTTCATAGCTGAAAGTCATGTTCTCAAACAACGCCACGTCAACATCATTGCGCTTTTCCCAGGGGACATAAAAAACCTGCTTTATCTTCTCATCCAGCACTTCGCCCTCAAAAGAAAGCGTTTTTTCATCCGTTTTTATAATCGCGTTCCCGTACTGGATTATCTTGTTGTTCTCGACCAGGACCATCATCTTTACCGTGACCTCGCTGTCAACCGGTATTACTGCCGGCGTTTCAGCCCTGACCGCAGCTATCGACCAGCTCGCGTTTACAACCTGGCCGTTTTCCAGCAGGACCGGCACCTCGGCCGGAGCAGCGATGTTCGCCAGCGAATAGGCAGTTATGTTCTTTTTCCTTAAGGCGACTGCGACCGGATAAACATCATCTCTTGTGTCAAGATGGATGATGGTTCCGCCGGTCTCCGTAGTCAGCTGCGTTACGCCAGGCATCTCTTTTATTTCATTTATGATGTTTCCGCCAAGCTGCTCTGTTGAGGATATGAACAAAAACGGCTCATATGTTCTTATGCTCCCCTGAAATTCAGTCCCGCCATACGCCTGCTTCTCCTGTGGTTTTCCAAAAATGGAGCGCGTGCCCAGCAGTCCCATTGCAAAAAGCTCAAAAACAAGAATGAATACTGCTATCAGAGCCAGCACGGCCTTCCAGTTATTCAGCAGTTGTTTTATGCCGGATGATTTTTGTTCAGCCATAATATTCCACGCCCCTCAGCGTTCAGCTCCCGTATTTCTCGGCTTTTTTAAGGATGTTAAGAATGAGCGGCATCAGGTCCTTTCCCCTGATATGCCCCAGCCCGCCATCCATACAGCTCATCTCGTCAAATCTTTTAACCTTGTCATATCGCTCTTCCCTGCTATATATGAGTATCGGCACCTCGTGCGCAGAATGCTCCTTGCGGGACACCGGAGTGGAATGGTCGCCCGTAACTATGATGCTCACGCCGCTCTTGGCTATTAGCGGAATGACGTACTTGTCTATTTTTTCTATCGCCTCGCATTTTTTCCTGAAATCCCCGTCGTGTCCGGCATTGTCGCAGGACTTCACGTGAAGAAACACCAGGTCGTATTCCTCGGCGGCTTTGACGGCGGCCTGCGCCCTCCCAGAAAGCGTTTTCTCGCTTTCTTCGGATGGAAGCATGATCAGGTCCATCCCAACATATCTTGCCACGCCCCGGTAAAGCGCCCCGCCCGCTATGCATACGCCCCTGATACCAAACCTCATTTCAAGCGACGGCACTTTGCGATATCTGCCTGCGCCGCGCAGCAGCAGGGCATTTGCAGGCGGCTTTCCTTCCTTCTCGCGCTCCTTGTTTTCCGGTGCAGCGGAGAGCACTGAAGTGCAAAAAGCCATATACTTTTCCAGCACTCTTGCGGTTTTTTGCGATTCCGCAGTGCCGTCAAGCCCAACCGGCTTGTTTATAGGAACGTCTACAGCATGCGGGTCGGTGTCAGAAACGCATTCTCCGAGGCCAGCGCCGCGAAAAACTATCGCTCCGCGATGGTCAACCGAATGCTTATAGGTTATCTCTACGCCCTCTATCGAGGTACTAAGGTATTTTTCCAGCGCCCTTGCTTCGGCCGTCGCTATCCTGCCTGCCCTCCGGTCGGCTATTTTTCCGTTTTTTACGGTGGCCAGGTTGGCGCGGAACGCAATGTCGCCTTCGGCAAGCTGCATCCCGATTCCAAGCGCCTCCAAGGGCCCGCGGCCTGGATAAAAAATGTCCGGGTCGTAGCCAAAAATCCGCAAGTGCGAAGTGTCGCTTCCCGGGACGATTCCTCTTTTTATTGGGGAAAAAAGCCCGGTAATGCCAGCCGAGGCGAGCTTGTCAAGATTCGGCTTTTTTGCAGCCTGCAGGGGGGTTTTCGGCGTTGGCAGATCCCCTACGCCGTCGATTATGAGAAGTATTACGCTGTCTACCATGAGCATATTAGAAATGCTAATTTTAAATGTTTAACTAAACGCAGGGGCGGCCGGAAAAAAATTAGGCAGGTTTTAAAAACCTTATAGCATTATAGTAAATCATGGGATCAGATTTGAAAGTAGGAGACATTATGACAAAAAAAGTCGTGATCGTTCCTTACGGGGAAAGCATATCGGAAGCGGCAAAGCTTATGAAAAAATATAACATAGGCTCTGTCATAGTGGTCGAGGATATCAAGAATAAAAAGGCGCGCGGAATAATAACGGAACGCGACCTCATACACAAGGCACTGACGAAAGAAAAAGACCCGTACAAAACAAAGGTGGAGGAAATAATGTCAAAACCTTTGCGGGTCATAAAGGCGGACACGCCGCTGGAGGACGCGGCAAAAGCTATGAGGGACAACAAGATAAAGAGGCTTCCGGTGCTTAATGAGTACAACGAACTCGTGGGGATAATAAGCGAAGGGGATATAATGAAGATATTCCCGCTGGTAATAGACCTGATAGAAGAAAAGGCAGCATTGCAATAAATATCTATGCTGCGTAATAATCATGCTGTGCATGGATGGCCTCCGGAGCTATAAGCCGTGAAGGAAAGGTCAACAATGCACAGCACTCCTGCTAATCTTGCAAGATCCCTTGGTAAGGGAAATGGAAAGGAAAAAAACAGAAAACATAAAAAAACTTGAAAAAGCGCTGGCACGGATAAAGGAAAATCTCGTTCTTGTAGAGGGCAAAAGGGACAAGGCAGCGCTGCAAGCGCTTGGCTGCAAAAAGATCCTTGCGGTATCCGGAAGAAAAAACCAGCTCCGTGAGCTGATAGGCGACAGGACTGTTATCGTGATGACCGATTTTGACAAAGCCGGCAATGAGCTGGCAAAAATGATAACGGACGAGCTGGAAGGCATCGCAAGAGTGGACTGCGAAACGAGAAAGGTTTTCGGGAAGGTGCTTAAGCTGAGGTATTTTGAGGATATAAAAAGGAAATATGAAGAATTTTATGAGGAAGGTGAGCAAAATGGCTAAAACATACATAGATACGGTAAAATATCTGGTTTACACCAATGTAGAGGTGGACGGGCTTGTAGACAAGCCGGATGTCGTTGGTGCGATATTCGGGCAAACTGAGGGGTTGCTCGGGGACGAGCTTGACCTGCGGGACCTTCAGAAAAACGGCAGGATAGGGAGAATAGAGGTTGAGCTAAGGCCGCAGGGCGGAAAGACGGTCGGAATAATAAAAATTCCGAGCAGCCTTGACATGGTGGAGACGTGCATAATAGCCGCCGCACTCGAAACCGTGGACCGCGTGGGGCCGTGCGAGGCCAAATTTGATGTGACAAAGGTGGAGGACACGAGAAGCCTGAAAAGAAAGGCGCTGATCGGCCGCGCAAAGAACCTGCTGAAAAACCTGATAATGACCGAGATACCGGAAAGCAAGGAGATAACCGAGATGATAAGGGAGGAGATAAAAACAGCCGAGATAGTGGAATACGGGCCGGAAAGATTGCCGGCAGGGCCTGGCATAGACAAAACAAACGAGCTCATATTGGTTGAGGGAAGGGCCGATGTAGTCAACCTGCTAAGAAACGACATAACAAACGTCATAGCGCTGCAGGGCGCGAAAGTGCCGAAGACCATAGTGGAGCTCTCCAGAAGAAAGGAGGTAACGATATTCCTTGACGGCGACCGCGGCGGCGACATAATACTGAACGAGCTCATACAGGGGGGCGTGGAAATCGACTTTATCGCAAGGGCTCCGACCGGCCTTGAAGTTGAGGAACTGACAAGGAAGGAGCTGATAAAATGCATAAGGAACAAGGTGCCTTTTGAACAGGGGACGGCGGAAGGCGCCGCAAAGATGGCGCGGCGAAGAAAGGAGATGCATCAGGAAGAGCCAAAGCCTTTCCCGATGTACGAAGAGCAGGAGCCGCAGGGCAAAGCCGAGGAAAGGATGCCGCAACGGGAAGAAGAGCCGAGAGAAGCGGCAAAGCCGGCGCAAAAATTTGAGAAGAGAAGGGAAGTGCCGCATCTTGCGACCCCTCCGGAACGCCCCTTCCTGGCGCCTCGCCCGGAGGGACCGAGGGAAATCATCATACCGACAAAAGAAGCCCTGCTTGCCGAACTTGAGAAACTGGGGAATACCCTCAACGCAAAGATGTACAATGCATCCAACCAGTTGATAGCCGAGGTGCCGGTCCGGGATGTCATAAAAAAACTTAACGAACTGAGGGATGTCCACACGATGGTATTTGACGGCATAATAACGCAGCGGCTTGTTGACCTGGCTGCAAAACAGGGAGTAAAGACCCTTGTCGGAATAAAAATCGGCAATGTCAACAAGGTCCCGGAAGAAATACAGATAATAACGAAATCCTGACAAAAAGGTGGCAGAATGGAAGTCGTAATGACGACCAGCCTTCAGTTGCATCTCGTAAGAAAAGGGAAGGTTCGCGAGACTTACAGGCTAAACGATGACAAACTTCTTATGGTGGCAACGGACCGGCTGAGCGCCTTTGATGTGGTGTTTAACGAAGGCATCCCCTACAAAGGCATAGTGCTTAACATGCTGTCAAAATTCTGGTTTGAAAAAACAACCGGCCTGGTAAAAAACCATTTCATCACAGCGAAGCTGCCGGGCGGCCTTCCGCCTTACCTGAAGGGAAGAAGCATGGTGGTAAGGGCGGCAAAGCCGCTAAAGGTAGAATGCGTCGTCCGCGGATACATAACCGGAAGCGCGTGGAAAGAATACCGGCAGCGGCAAAGCGTTTGCGGCATAGAGCTTGAAGAAGGGCTAAAAAACGGCGACCGGCTTAAAGAGCCGTTGTTCACGCCGTCCACAAAAGCCGATGTGGGCCACGATGAAAATATCGAATACGAAAAAGCCGTGGAACTTTTGGGTGAAAAAACCGCGGAAAAAATAAGAAACTACTCAATCGCGCTTTACAAATACGGGCACGATTACGCAATAAAGAAAGGGTTGGTTTTGGCGGACACGAAGTTTGAATTCGGGGTTCTGGACAACGAGATAATACTGATAGACGAACTGATGACGCCGGACTCCAGCAGGTATTGGCTCAAAGAAGAATACGAAAAAGGGAATCTCGCAAGCATGGACAAGCAGTATGTCCGCGATTTCCTTGAAAGCACCGGCTGGAACAAAAATCCGCCGCCGCCAGAATTGCCGAATGAGGTAGTCAAAAAAACATCAGGGCTTTATCTGCGGACGTACGAGATGCTCACTGGCAAAAGCGCAATAGAAGATGTTAAAGACCTGTAAGTGAGTAAAGCGGGTGAAATTATGGGATTGTTGGACGACAATACGAAAAAGGAAATAGAGGAGCACCTGAAAAGCCTGAAAAAAGATGTAAAGCTTGTCTATTTTGACAGGCAGACCCAGATGAGCAACAACATAAGGGAGCTGCTGCGGGAACTTGCTTCCCTGTCCAAAAGGATAAGCCTTGAGACGCACGATTTTGATAAAGAGCAGGAATTGGCAAGAAGCCTCAATGTGGAAAACGCGCCGGTGATACTGATACGCGGCGAAAACGTGAGGGGCGACCCCAGGTATTATGGCATACCTTCCGGATACGAGTTTACCGCATTCATAGAGGTTCTCAGGGTGGCTGGCGGGGCTGTCGGAATAAACGCCGGCGCGAGCGCCTATTTTGAAAGAAAAAACGAACCCACGAAACTCGAGGTTTTTGTTACCCCGACCTGCCCGCACTGCCCAACCTCCGCCTACATCGCGCTTAAGCTTGCCATAGGGAGCAGCAAGGTCCTTGGCTATGTATACGAGGCGATGGAATTCCCGGACATAGCGGCAAAATACCGGGTCGTCGGAGTGCCAAAGACAGTAATAAACAGCGGGAAGGGCGAGTACGTGGGGGGTTATCCTGAAGATGTCGCGGTTATGCAGATAAAGAAAATTCTGGGCGACTGACGAACCGCTTTAGAGGATTACCTGGTCTATCCTGAAATTAGGCCGCGGAGCAACAGCCCTTATCTTTTCTTTTGTTTTTACGGCATATTTTCGCATGACATGCCCGGTATAAGCGATCATCGCCCCATTGTCCCTGTTAAATTCGTCTGGTGCCACGGAGAATTTTACGCCGTCCTCTGCGCACATCAAACTGAGCATTTTTTGCAATCTGCGGTTTTGCGCAACCCCGCCGCAAACAAGAAGCTGCTTTTTGCGCGCAAGGAAAAGCGCCCTCTCGGTTGCCTCGCAGGTCATTGCGAAGGAAGTTTCCATCAAAGAATAGGCGACGTCCTTTTTGTCGTGATGGGTCGCGGCTTTTTGCGCGTGCGTAAGCAGGCCGGAAAAAACCAGGTTCATCCCCTTTACGCTGTATGGAAGTTCAATGTACTTTCCCCAATCGGCAAATTTTTCAAGGACAGAGCCGTGGCCCTGAAGGCCGATTGAGCGCGCAAAGGAGTCGAAAAGGTTTCCAAGGCCGATGTCAAGCGTCTCGCCAAGAACATGGTAACCTCCCCTTTCCTTTACCAGTATCTGGCTGTTTCCGCCGGAGAGATAAAGGAAAAGCGGGTCCCTGAAACCGGAAACCTTGCTTGCTATCTCAACGTGCGCATGGCAATGATTGACGCCAACAAGCGGCTTATCGTATTTCAGAGCCAAAAACTTTGCCGCTGTGCATCCGACTGCAAGCGGCGCCCCTATCCCTGGCCCCTGGGAAAAAGCAAACAAGTCGATATCTGACAGATAGTATCCGGCTTTAAGCAATGCCGCGTCAAGCACATCTTTGAAAACTGCCGCGTGGTGGTCGGCAAGCTCGCGGGGAAGCATTCCCCTGGCGAGCATCGGCCTGAATGCATCGATCTCGTTCGCCACGATACCGCTTTCACTGTCATATATGCCGATTCCAAGCGTGTGTGCAGTGCATTCTATCCCAAGGGTTTTCATAAAATGGCGCCTCCGCTGTAAAACACGGCAACTATGGTCAGCAAATTGAACACGAAATGGGCAAAAATGCAGGGCACGACGCTGCCGGTCCGTTTAAATACAAACGCCAGCACGATGCCCACCAGCATCGTGCCAACAACCTCCATCACCGAACCGTAAAAAACATGCAGCGCTCCAAAAAGCACGCTGGAGCCGATTATGCCTATCTGGGGGACGAGCGCGCCCCTGAAAAGCATCTCTTCTGTAAACGGGGCAACGATTACGGCAAACGGCAGTATCCATAAGGGCACTTCCCCCAGTTTTTCAAAAACTTTTTCATTGTCGGCATAATTGATGTAGGAAAGCAAAATGGAAAGAACGAGCATAAGCGAGATTATGGCGGCAAGGCCCATTACCGAGTAGGCGGCCGCCTGAAGCCAATTCGCTGGCGGAACTCCTATTTTTTTAAGAAACCCACCAAGCCCGCCGTTTTCGTCCCACAAAAGAAAAAGGGCCGCAGCCAAAAAAGAGGAGTGGACAAAAAGCTCGTAAAGATAGCTCCCCCTGTCAAGCAAGAACAGGATTAAGAAAAGAATTACGGAAAGAAAAAAACACTGAAGAAAAAGATTTTTTGACATAATCATTTTTTCTCAAAATAGCCGCACTTGCCGCAGGAAAGCCTGTTCTTGTGCTCGGCAAGATGAACCCCGGCGCCGCACTTTGGACAGGCTTTTTTTGGAGCATAGGGCTTTATCTTTTTTTCTTTTGGTTTGGCAGGTTTTGCCTCCTTTTTCTTCTCCTCAGCCATCATCATTCACCCCGATTTATTTCTTAGCTGCCGGCGCAGCTTTCTTCTTTTCCTTTTTCTTCCTTTCTGCGACGCCCTCTCGCACCAGGATATGCTGCGGCTCTGTTCTCATCATCTTGTCTTTTGACTGGTAAGCATGAACCAGCACGCCGGCTTTCTTCAGGGCGAATTTCGTATCTATCTGCCTTATGGCCGCATTCTCCGGATTAAAGCCCAGCTTGGTGCATACCGCTTCCTTTATCTCTTTCCTGCTCGGCATGACCCCCTCGTAGCTCACTGCCGCGCCAATCTCGATTCTGCCAAGCAGCTTGTTTTCTTTTTTTGAGATTATATCAATATCCATAAAATCACCGTTACCTGACGCGCTCCATCTTTCTTTTTCCCATGGAACCTATGATCTCAACCTCCTTTCCGGCCACCGCGCTCTGCAGGAGTTCATCCGGTATTTCCATATCGTAAATCTCGTAAGTCTGCGTGTCCATGACCTGTGCGCTCTTCCCGCTGACCGACATTATCTGCACTGTCTTTCTTTCTATTATCGGGACCTCGACATCAGCATCTGCCGGCGTAAGAAGGACCTTTTTCTGCCCCTCGAATATTCCTATGCCGGTTATTCTCATTTTGCCGGCGCCGTGCTTGCCTGTTTTTGAGGTTTCGACTTCCACAACCCTGCAGGGTATTTCGTCTATCAGTACGTATTTGCCTACCTTTATATCCTTCGCACTAGCAAATGTTTTCTCCACCATAAGAACACCTCAATTGAATTCAGATGTGAGATATTTAAAACATTAGTTTTTTAAATATGGTTATGCTGGTTGATTCCCATTGCCACTTACAAGAGATAAAACATTATGCCATAAAAGACGTGCTGCCGGTGGTTTGCGGCTATTCCCATCCATCAAACATAAAAGCTGCGGAAATGGCAAAAAAATCAAATCTGCCGTTTTGCCTTGGAATCGCCCCGCAGAGCGTCATAAAATTGCCCGACCTGGCTCAGCTTGACGAATGGATCGACTACATAAAAAAACAAAAGCCGAACGCAATAGGGGAATGCGGCTTGGATTATCATTGGGCAAAGGAAAAGAAGGAGATAGAGAGGGAGGAAATAACCTTTTACAGGATGATAGAGCTTGCCGAAGAGACCCGTCTTCCGCTTGTCATACATGCCCGGCAGGCAATGCGGGATGTCATAGACGCGCTCAGAATAAAAAACTTCGGGAATCGCGTGATGTTTCACTTTTTTTCAGGGAAGATGGCCGACGCGGAACGGGCGATAAGCAACAACAGCCTCATATCAATAACGCCGCTGCACTCAAAAGAGAGACGGGAGATAATAGGCAAAACACCTCTGGAAAACCTTGTTGTCGAGACCGACGCGCCTTATGTCGGCAGGACGCCAGACGACGTGAGGCAGGCCATAGCCTACATTGCAGAGATAAAAAAACTTGATTTTGAGATTGTCGCATCGCAAACTGCCAGAAATGCGCTGGAATTTTTAAATTTTACAATAGGATGATATGGCAAAGGTGAACGCATGCTTAAATTATTGGAGGAAGTATTAAGGAAAAAAGAGAATATTGTGCTTTTGGTAGACGGACCAAATACCATACGGAAGTCATTTCACCTGGATATGAAACAAATAAAAAAAGAACTGGCGAAATACGGCCGGATTCGCGCCGCAAAGGTTTACCTTGACCAGTACGCATCGGACAAACTCATAGAAGCGATGGTAAACCAGGGATTTGAAGTGGTGATAACGACCGGGGATGTCGACGTAACGATGGCGATAGAAGGAATGGAATACGTCCTTGACCCAAAAGTGGACATCCTTGCCTTCATGACAAGAGACACGGACTACCGGCCTGTGCTCATAAAAGCCAAGGCAAAGGGAAAGAAAACGATAATCGTGGCGACGGACGTTGCTTTCAGCGCTGCCTTGCGCAATACCGCAGACATAGTCATACTTTTCAAAGAAAAGGGCGAAGTGGAGCATATCCATAATTAGCAGAACGCCGGGCCGTGAGCGGATTGCCGCCCGCTCACTTTGTTCCAAGAAAACGCAAAAGAGTGTATAAAAATAAAGAAACAGGTAAATCTCTCACAGACGAATTTACAATGTTTTTTATATATTTTGTTTAAAAGAGATATGCGCGGGATATGAAAGAAGCAAAAGGTGGAGAGATGATAAGCAAAATCAGAAAACGGGATGGAAAAATAGTTGATTTTGACAAAGAAAAAATAACGAACGCCATATTCAAGGCTGCTGCGGCAGTGGGCGGAACTGACCGCAAGGAAGCCGAGCGAACGACCGGGATAGTAATAAGAATGATAAGCGAAAAATTCAAGGACGATTACGTACCGACGGTAGAAGACATACAGGATTTGGTCGAAAAAGCCCTTATAGAGGCGGGGCACGCGACAACTGCGAAAGCATACATACTTTACAGGCACAGAAAAAACGTTGAGAGAGAAATAAAGAAGATGCTGGGCGTGAAAGACGACCTGAAGCTGCCGCTGAACTCCATACAAGTATTGGAAAGGAGATACCTGCTGAAAGATGAGAACGGCAGGGTTCTGGAAACACCGAGCCAGCTCTTTGCGCGCGTTGCGAAATTCATAGCATCCAACGAAAAAAATTACGGCGGCGATGACGAGCTTGTCCTGGAGTACGGGCAGGCTTTTTACGAGATAATGACGAATTTTGAATTCCTGCCCAATTCGCCAACACTGATGAACGCCGGCACTTCCGTGGGCCAATTGTCCGCCTGCTTTGTCCTCCCTGTGGAAGACGACATAGACGCCATATTTGATGCGGTCAAATACACCGCGATAATACATAAAAGCGGCGGCGGCACCGGCTTCTCCTTTTCCAGATTAAGGCCAAAGGGCGACATAGTGAAAAGCACGGCGGGCGTTGCTTCCGGCCCGATATCGTTCATGAGGATATTCGATGTCGCGACGGATGTTGTCAAGCAGGGCGGCAAACGGCGCGGCGCGAACATGGGCATACTGGATGTCTGGCACCCGGACATAGAAGAGTTCATCACAATGAAGCAAACCCAGGGCGTCTTCGAAAACTTCAACATAAGCGTGGCGGCGACCGACAAATTCATGAAAGCGGTTGAAGAGAATGGCGAGTTTGACCTTGTGAATCCGCGAACAAAACAGCCTGTGAGGCAGATAAACGCCAGAAGCCTGTTCAAGCTGATAGCGTACAGCGCCTGGAAATCCGCTGAACCGGGCCTGCTTTTTATAGACGAGATGAACGCAAAGAACCAAACGCCCAAGTTCCAGATTTACTCAACAAACCCGTGCGGCGAAGTGCCGATGCCTGATTACGAATCATGCAACCTTGGAAGCATAAACCTTGAAAAATTCGCCGAATTCGACTGGACAAGGGGGGACTGGAGAAAAAAAATAAACTGGAAAAGATTAAGGTATGTCGTGAGGCTCGCGGTTCAGTTCCTTGACAATGTGATAGACCTGAACAAATTCCCGATACCCCAGATAAAGGAAAGAACACGATACAACCGCAGGATAGGGCTTGGCGTGATGGGGTTTGCAAAAATGCTCTATAAGATGGGCATAAGATACGGCTCCAGGCAGTCGCTTGAGGTGGCCGATGAGGTAATGAAATTCATAACCGAAGAAGGAAGAAAAATGAGTGTTGAGCTTGGGAGGGCGCGCGGCTCTTTCCCAGGCTTCAAGGAGAGCATATGGGCAAAGAAGTACGATGCGCTGCGGAACGCAACAATAACCTCGATAGCGCCCACGGGGACGATATCCATGATAGCAAACACATCCAGCGGCATAGAGCCGACATTCGCCCTTGCCTACATAAAAGAAGTCATGGACGGAACGAAACTCTATTACAGCGAGGATGTCTTTGAGCACATACTAAAAACGCGCGGCCTTTATACGCCCGAGCTGATGCAGAAGGTAATAGAGGAGGGAAGCATACAAAACATGGACGAGATACCGAAAGATGTGAAAGAGGTCTTTGTCGTAGCATACGACGTCTCTGCCGAGGAACATGTACAGATGCAGGCGGCTTTCCAAAAGTACACTGATTTGGCGGTAAGCAAGACGATAAACATGCCGCCGGAAGCAAGCGTTGAAGATGTTGAAAACGCTTATATGCTCGCTTGGAAGCTAAAATGCAAGGGAATAACCATCTACCGCGAAGGAAGCAGGGGAGCAGGGGTTTTCAGGAAGGTAAAGAAAACTGAAGAGAAGAAAATGAGCGAAATCGCAGCAGGGGCAAACGCATAAAAAGATTAAGAGATATTATCATTTTTAGCGGGTCAACCACCCAGGGCTAAAGCCCTGGGCTTGCGAGGTATATTTATGGGGGAAGACACAAGGGCTTTAGGCGGAAGCCGATTCCACGGGTGCAGGCCCATGGAATTTGCGCTCCTCCTTGGCGTAAAAACCAAGGCTTCCGCGCACCCTGGATGGTTGTAAAAAAATGAAAGTGACTGTTAGTGTAATAAAAGCGGATGTGGGCGGATGGGTCGGCCATTCTTCGGTTCATCCAAAACTTAAGGAAGAGGCGGCTAAAAAGCTTGAAGAAGCCAAAAAAAGCGGAAAGATAATTGATTATTACGTTGCCAGCTGCGGCGACGACCTTGACCTAATCATAACCCATTCCAAGGGAACGGACAACAGTGAAATACACGGCCTTGCGTGGGATTGCTTCAAGGCTGCGACAGAGGTTGCAAAAAAATTAAAGCTCTATGGAGCCGGCCAGGACCTGCTGTCAGACTCATTTTCAGGAAACGTCCGCGGGCTTGGGCCTGGAGTGGCGGAAATGGAGTTTGCCGAGCGAAAGAGCGAACCCATAATCGTATTTCTTATGGACAAGACCGACCCCGGGGCGTTTAACCTGCCAGTATACAAGATGTTCGCGGACCCGTTCAACACAGCCGGCCTTGTCATAGACCCGACAATGCCAGGATTCAGATTCGAGGTTTTTGACATATACAACAGCAAGAAAGTCGTGCTTAAGGCTCCGGAAGAACTTTACAGCCTGCTTGCGCTCATCGGCGCAAAAAGCAGATACGTGATAAAAAGGGTTTACCCAAAAGAAAACGCAAAATTGCCGGCCGACGAACCGGTTGCAGTCATCAGCACTGAAAAACTTTATCAAATCGCTGGCGAATATGTCGGCAAGGACGACCCGGTAGGCATAGTGCGCGCACAGGCAGGTTTGCCGGCGGTTGGGGAGGTCCTTGAAGCATTCGCATTCCCGCATCTTGTGGCAGGGTGGATGCGCGGCTCCCACAACGGGCCGATAATGCCGTGCGCCGCGGAAGACGTCACTCCTTCAAGATTTGACGGCCCGCCGCGGGTTGTTGCGCTTGGCTTCCAGCTTGCGGAAGGGAAGCTGGTCGGGCCGGTTGACATGTTCAAGGACAAGTCGTTTGACCGTGCAAGGCAGAAAGCGTTGAAGATAGCGGATTATATGAGAAGGCACGGCCCCTTTGAGCCGCACAGGCTTTCCCCTGAAGAGATGGAGTACACTACGCTGCCTAAAGTGCTTGAGAAACTCAAGGGGCGGTTTGAAAAAATATAACTGATATTATGCAAATCGACCCCACAAAATTTCTTCTGCTTTCCTTGTTTGCCTTGGTCTTTACACTATTGATAGCTTTCATTTATACTCAGTCGTTCATTGAGAAAAAAAGAATAACGCTCGTCAACGCTGAAGGAAAAAAGATTGATGTCATTGTGGAAATTGCAGCCGATCCGTTCAAGAAGGCCCGGGGCTTGATGTTCAGGCAATCGCTGGGGGATTTTGAGGGGATGCTCTTCGTTTTTGACAAAGCCGGCCGGCACGGTTTTTGGATGGTCAACACGACGCTGGCATTGGACGCGATATTTTTTGATGGGGACAAAAAGGTCGTTGACATAATACCGATGCATCCCTGCGGCTCCATCGCCGAGCAATGCAAGGTTTATTATCCGCAAAAAGAGGCAAAATATGTCCTGGAAGTCAACCAGGGCTTTGCAGAAAAGAACTGGATAACGGAAAACTGCAGTTTTTATTTTGATTAAGCAAGATGAAGGAGATATGGATGAGAAAAACGGGGCAGATGCTTGCATTTTTTGCTATTTTATTTTTGCTTGTTGCCGGGTGTTTTGAGAGCAACGAAGTTAAAATGAAGCACACCATAACTTACTGCGAAGGCGGCGGGCCTGCGCCGGACGCGGGATTTAAAGTGGAGAAAACTGCGGACGGCATCCTTGTTATAAGGCAGAAGGAAAACTATGTTTGCTGCGCAAACATAAGCATAAGCATGAAAGCCCAAAACAGGACGATTGAGATATACGAGGAGAACATAGGCGATTTTTGCAGGTGCATATGTCCATTTGAGGCAGAGATAACATTGGAAAACGCCAAAGCGGTGGATGCGGTGAGGATTTACGGCATCAAATACCAGGACGTTTACGATTACGAATTGATCCACGAATGGGCAGAAAAATAAAAACGCCGAGGAGGAGATTTGAACTCCTAACCCCGTGAGGGGATACGCTTACAGGTTGGAGAAGAATCTCCAGGCGTACGCGTTAACCGGATTCCGCCACCTCGGCGCAAGCTGAGGGCTTTGACCGAATTGTCGGTCAAACAAACCTCGGCG
>JBBIHC010000004.1:0-21988 GCA_037447235.1 Microcaldota archaeon | reverse complement strand
ACCTCGGCGCAAGCTGAGGGCTTTGACCGAATTGTCGGTCAAACAAACCTCGGCGAGTGAAACGAGCTTAGGGCAGTGACAGCAGGCGCATATTTTGCATTTACTCCGCAGACGCCGCGTCTTTTTGCGGCAGCGCACTGTCTTGAAGCACCCTGCGGGTGCGTATGTGCGCAGTAGCATTGAACTTTTTCTTTAAAAAATCTTTCAGTGCCTTTATCCTCTCCCCGTCGCGGCCGACTGCAAGGCCGCGCGCCTGCTCGTCAACATAAACAAGAAACGACCGCTCCCCCATCACGGTCCGTTCCTCTATGTTAAGTATGTTGATGTTGCTAAAAAAATTCTTTATGAAAGCTTCCGGCTCTTCCGCATCAGAAACAACAAAAACTTTTTTTCTGAATTTTGCCCTGAGCTTTGCTATATTCGCCGCATTTTTCCCTATCGCCTTCCCCATCCTGTCCGGCTCCACGACAAAAACCAGCATTTCGCCGACCTCGGAGAAATCTTTCGGCATCACGCCCGTCACGCTCTCAAACAAGGAAAAAAAAGAAAGGCCCCGCTCGGTAAGCTCCATCAAATCACTTGGAAGGGACAACGTTATTTTTTCACATACGCCATCAGGTTGGAGTTCCCGGCATCATAAACCGAAAGAACGGAAACGGAAAAAGGCTTGCCGCAAACCGCGCCAAGCTCCATGCTTGAACCAGGGAAGACTATCACTGGTATTTTTGATTTTTCAGCGAGATCAAAAACCCTCTTTTGATATTCTTCTGGGGTGTTTTCGGCGATTACGAAAAGGGCTGCCTTTCCGGCAAGAAAAGCCGCAAGCCCGCTTTTGACGCCGAATTCGGTCTTTCCGCTCTCAACTGCAAGCCTGATCGCAGCAACAAGGGGATTCTCTTTTTCCTTCGTCTTTCTCCTTCTCACGACCCGCTTTTCCTTGCTTTTCTTTTCCGGAATTTTTTCAGCTGAATTTTCTTCGACTTCTGCCTCGGAAACGTTTTTCTCTCCCTCGCTCTCTTCCTTTGCCATACAAATCACCAAGCCATTATTTCATTTTCAGAAGCAACTTTATCCTGCCTGTCCCAACCGGGACGGTCTGCCCGACAATTATGTTTTCAGTAACGCCGACAAGCGTGTCCTCCACGGCCACGGAAGCAGCGGTTATAAGGTGTTTTACCGTTTCCTCAAAAGCCGCCCTTCCAAAAACACCCACCTTCTCGCCGCTTAAACCGTGCCTCCCTATGGACTTTACGGTGCCGGAATGCGTCATCGCATCCGCAATAAGCATGATGTGCCTTATGTCAACAGAAAGCTTTTGCATATCCATAACGTCCTTTATTTCTTTTATAATGGCATTGCGGGCGGCTTCAATGCCGTAGATGCGCTCGATTTCTTTTATGTTGTTGGTGTATACCCGCGTTGCGTCTGCCGCCTCATGCGTGAGCGCACCCAGAATATTGTAGCCGCTTGCCCTTATAAAGTATTCTCCGTCGGCGGCTTTTGCGACCACTGCCCTGTGCACTCCCGGAACGCCCAAAACCAGGGTTTGTTTTATCTTATTTGCCATTCTTCTGATGTATCTGGCGTTAATTTTTTCTTCGGCCGGTTCGCTGCCGGCGGCTGCAGCCTGCTCTTCCTTCTTCTTTCCTTTCTTATCAGCCTTCTTTCTTTTTTTGGGCTTGATCGATATGGTCGTGTCTTTGACCTGCATTTCGTCAGAATAGTCTTCCAGCGCCTTTTTCAAGGCGGCAAAACTCACGCCCATGGAGGCGCCGTCGATTTCATTGTAAGTTACCTTTATCTGATAGTTTACAAGGTCGTCAAACACGCCTGCAATATCGGAAATGAACACCGAGCCGAGGTGTTTTGCCGCTTTTTCAACTTCAGAACGATTCCGCGAGATCGACTTTTTCAGGTATATGTCTATTATGGGTTTTTTTGGCTCTTTTTTGGCATCAACTATCTCTATCAGTCTTGGCAGGCCTGTGGGGACGTGCTCTGCAACACCGGCATAGTGAAATGTTCTCATTGTCATCTGCGTGCCGGGCTCGCCTATGCTTTGGGCCGCCACCACACCTACTGCCTCGTATGGTGCAACCGTAACCTTTTCTTTTTTCATCATAACATCACCTAAGCCGTATCAACATCGTCCTGCTTGGCAGCAACGTCAATCTCAGCCTTTGATGCCAGCATCGGATCCTTCGCGTCGCCGCCGTAAATAAATTGCACTATGCTCAAGTCCGCATTGCGGACAGTTCCGTCCTCGTACACCACCAGGTCCTGCAGAGCATTAATCAGCCTGCGCTGCATATAACCCGAACGGGCGGTCCTGATTGCCGTATTTACAAGCGCCTCGCGGCCGCCCATGGCGTGATGGAAGAACTCGTGTATGCTCAATCCGTTGACAAAAGAGGAATACACAAAACCGTGCTCTTTCCCTGTGAGCAAACCCGGCCTGAAGTATGGCAGGGTTCTTTGCCTGTATCCCCTGGAAGGCCGTTTGTTTCTCACCGTCTGCTGCGCAACCGTGGAAGACATCTGGATTGCGTTTAACAGGCTTCCTCTTGCCCCTATTTTAGCCATGAGTATGGAGGGATTCTGGAGGGTAAGGTCTTCCTCCACCACCTTGCCGACCGCTTCCCTGGTTTGCGATGTTATCTGGACCAAAATCGCCTCCAGGGTGTCTTTCAGGCTCATGCCGGGAGATCGTTCAAGCGACTTGTTTTTGTATTGCATAATCAGGTTGTCTATTTCGCGGTCCATCCTCTCCAAAAGCTCATCTATCTTTTTTCTTGCTTTTTCGGATACCGAATAATCGGCAAGAGAAACACTTAGGCCGTGTATTGAAATGGCTTCCAATGCAAGCCGGGTGGAGTTGTCCAAAAATGCCGCGGTGAATTCCGGTCCCTCGCTGATGAATATCTTCTCCAGGAGCTCGCCGCTCATCGCATTGCTGTCCAACGCCCCTTTCAACAGCTTTCCTTTTGACACGACTATTTCCTCGCCCATCTTTGATTTTATCTTAAGGCTTACTGATTCCGGAAGGAGCAAAGAAAAGAGCAGCTTTCCGGAATAGCGATTTTGCTTTCTATCCGGCTTGGGCATCTCCGTTATCCCGACAAGATAAAGAAGATTTGCCGCCTCTTCTTTCGTAAATTCCATCTCGTCCTGCGTCAGGAAATAATATCCTGAGATGTGGTCTTCCTGCGGTTTGATTATCGCATGGCCGTGCCTTGGGGAAAGAATCTGCTTTTCCACCTTCATAAGTTCAAGCGCTTCTGCCTGGGCCTCTTCGGTCTGTATTATGTGGAGGTTCATTTCATCGCCGTCAAAATCTGCATTATACGGCGGGCACACCAGCGGATTTATCCTGAAGGTCTTTCCACCAAGGACTTTCACGAGATGGCCCATCATTGAAATCCTGTGCAGGGAAGGCTGCCGGTTAAATATTGATATGTCTCCATCAACAACCTGCCTTTCAACAACCCATCCGACTTTCAGGTTATCGGCTATCTCTTTCTTTATATCTGGGGAATCAACGACCTTTATTCTTTTGCCGTCGGAGCGAATGACATAAAGCGCTTTTGGATATTTGTCGGATAGAATGTACTGCTTCATCTCTTCAATGTTCCATTCGCTTACCGCTACCGGGACCGACATCTCTTCCGCAATTGCGTAAGGCACGCCAACCTCATTGAGGCTTATGCGCGGGTCCGGCGAAACAACAGTACGCGCAGAAAAGTTGACGCGCTTGCCGGAAAGATTATACCTGAAACGCCCTTCCTTCCCTTTAAGTCTTTGTGCCAGCGTTTTCAATGCCCTTCCGCTCCTGTGCCTTGCCGGCGGGATATTGGCTGTCTCGTTATCAAAATAGGTCGTAACGTGGTATTGGAGCAGTTCCCAGAGGTCTTCTATTATCAACTGCGGCGCGCCGGCGTTTATGTTTGCTTCCAGTTTCTGGTTTATCCTTATTATGTCAACAAGTTTGTGGGTAAGGTCGTCCTCGCTTCTTTCGCCAGTCTCAAGCGTTATGGAGGGGCGAACATTAACCGGCGGCACGGACAGAACCGTAAGCACCATCCATTCCGGCCTTGAATATATGGGATCAAAACCGAGCGCCCGTATGTCCGCATCATTTAACGCGCCGAGCCATTCGCGAACGTCGCTTGGAAGCATGGGCTCGCCGTCTTTCAGGAATGTCGTCGGCTTAAGAATCTTTATCTCTGGCAGTTTCTCCCCGCAATGCGGGCAGTTGCTTTTGGCCCTTTCCGGCTTTTCGGCAGCCGCGCCGGGTTTCTTCTTTTCTTCCTTGGCCTTCTCCTTCCTGCTTTCTTCCTTGGGCCCCTCGTCAAGTATGGAAGGCACTTCAAAAGCGGTTTTTGCGGGCGCTTTTTCTTCTGCTTTGGCCCTCTTTTCTTCCGCCTCCTCTTTTTCTTCCACTTGGGCAATCGGCCTGACCTCTGCGGAAAGCAGACGGTGGCAGTTGGGGCACGTTGACTTCAATACGTGAAATATCTGTTTCACGAACTCCACGTGGATTACCGGCCGCACAAGCTCTATGTGGCCAAAATGTCCCGGGCATTCCTTCAGCCTGCCGCCGCAGGTCTTGCACTTCAGGCCCGGGTCAACCACGCCAAGACGCGTATCGACAAGGCCGCTGTCTATCGGATAGCCGTCATCGTCATAAGTATCCGGAACGATTATCTTGGCGGCCGACATTTTTCTTATCATTTCGGGCGAGAATATAGAAAATCGCGCGCTTTTCAATTCGTTCTGTATCTCCATGATAATCACCCCTTTTTCTTCAATATCAACCGCGGGAAGATGTTAAGCGATTTTATCTCGTCAAGAAGGAGCTTGAATGCGTAGCTTATCTCAACCGGATGGACGTTCTCTCCCCCGCAAACAGGGCAAAGGTCCTTGTTCCTTGCGTAATCGTGCATCGCAGTTGCGCCGCAATCATTGCAAACAAGCTGGACGGTCTTGTCGCTCTCTTCCAGCAGCCTTTCTTTCACGAGCATGCTGGCGCCGTAACCGATAAGGCAGTCGCGCTCCATTTCGCCGAACCTGAGGCCGCCCTCGCGCGCGCGCCCTTCTGTCGGCTGGTGGGTAAGCAACTGCACCGGGCCGCGGCTTCGCACGTGCATCTTATTGCTTACCAGATGATGAAGCCTCTGGTAGTAAATCACTCCGACAAATATTTTTACATGAATCGGCTTTCCGGTGGAGCCGTCATAAAGCACTTCCTCTCCATGCTCCTCAAAACCTGCTTTCTTCAATATTGCCGCATAATCCTCTGCCTTGTTCCCGCTGAAGGCACTGCCGTTCATAAAAACTCCTGACAAGGCGCTTGCCTTTCCGCCAAGCATCTCAAGAAGATGGCCCGCAGTCATACGGCTTGGGATGGCGTGGGGATTGACAAGCAAATCCGGCACTATGCCGCTCTCCGTAAACGGCATGTTTTCATGCGGCAAAAGCAGCCCTATGACGCCCTTTTGGCCGTGCCTTGACGCAATCTTATCCCCGATTTCAGGGGTTTTTACGCCGCGGATGCGGACTTTTACCAGGCGGTTGCCGCTCGGGCCTTCGGTTATAAGCACGGAGTCAACCTTTCCTTCCTCGCCGGTTTTCAATGCAAGCGAACTCTCGCGCTTCTTTTCCTCAACAGCGCCGAAAACAGATATTTCTTCAAGGAATCTCGGCGGCGAAGTCTTGCCAACAAGCACGTCCTTGTCGCTAACTTCGCTTTCCGGAATCACCAGGCCGTCTTCATCCAGATGGGAATATGCCTCCTCGCCGCGGTACCCCGCGACATCCGGGGTCGGAAGCTCGATTATGTCTTTCTGTCCACCCGGATACGTCCGCTCTTCCGTTTCATAAGTCCTGAACATTGCCGTTCTCAGCAGACCCCGTTCAACGGCAGCCTTGTTGACAACGATGGCATCGGCCATATTGTAACCGCGATAACTGACAAGCGCCACGACGCAGTTTTGCCCGGCTGCCTTTTCCCTCAGATTTAAAGCATTATACAGATTGGTCCTTATGAGCGGCTCTTGAGGATAATAAATAACATAAGCGCGCGTATCATAGCGGGTGTTGAAGTTGGTGGCATAGACCCCAAGGGACTGCTTGCTCATGGCGCACGCCATGGTAATCCTGGGCGAAGAATTATGCTCGGAATAAGGAATAACCCCTGCGACCACCCCGAATATGTTTGCTGGATCAACGTCCAGATGGGTGTGCTCGGGCGTTATTTCCTCTGGTTTGGAAGCGATCAGCGCGTTTTCTTCCTCAGACGCGTCAAGATATTCTATTATGCCCATTCTCACCAGATGCTGCCATGTAAGTTCGTTGTTTTTCAACCTCCCCAATATCTCCGGTGTTAATCTTGATTTTCCGTTTTCCACAACAATATAGGGCCGCCTGACCCTTCCCTTGTCGCTTACGATATGGAGCTCGTTTGTTTTGCTATTGTAATATATGTTTACCTGGTAATTGAGCTCATTCATCCTCCTTCGTTCCTTCAATCGCTGCACAAGGCTCTTTCCGTCAGGATGATAACCGATAAAGCTCCCGTTCAGATAAACTGTGGTTTTTTGCTTTTTTGCCATAAACATCATTCCTCCTTAACATCGTACGCCTTCAACAGCTTCACTATCTCGCTATCCTCCACGCCTATTGAAACCTCGGACATTATCGCAAGATTTTTCACAAGCGAACAACTCGGGCCTTCAGGCGTTTCGTTCGGACAAAGTTTTCCTATGTGGGTGCCGTGAAGGTCCCTTGCCTTGAAGTGAGGGTGTTTTTTGCTTAGCGGGGATATCACGCGGCGAAGATGCGAGATGGTAGAAAGATAACTGACGCGGTCAAGAAGCTGGGATACCCCGGTCTGGCCCGCTATCCAATTGCCGGTGGCCATCGCGTACCTTATCCTGTCCGTCATTGCATCCTGCCTGACCAGCGTATGCACCTGCAGTCTCCTGCCTCTTGCGTCTGCCCTTGAAGCCTGATAGACAAGATCCTTTATCAGGAACTGGAAGGCATACCGGAAAAGCTCCTCCATGAGGTCGCCGGCCAGCTTGATGCGCTTTTTCGCATAATGGTCCTTGTCATCCTGCGGAAGCTTCTTATACGCTACATATGTTGCCCTTTCTGCCATTTTCACCAGATATTTGATTTTCTCCGCCCTCTCTGCTTTTGTTACGCCGATATGGGGAAGCAGATAATTGTCCAGGAGATTTTCCATTCTGGTGAGACGGAACTCCAGCGGCTGGCCCGGGGAAAGCTTCCTGCTGAGAAAATCAACCGCCTCGTCTTTTGTTTTCGTCTTTTCCTCCTCGATATTAAGCGCGAGGTCGTTTCTCACGAGCGGATGGCCGGCGAACAGTTCTTTTATTTCCTCGTCCTTCGCGGCACCGAGAACGCGCAGCAGGCACATAAGCGAGATGCCGGAAGGGGCTGAAGGGAACTCAACCGCCCATATACCTTCATGGCTTCTCTCGACAACGCAGCGGGCCCTGAAACCCTGGTGTGTGGAAAATATTTTTGCGACTACCCCGTTTTTTTCTTTCGTGACCATAAGGTGGTTCTGCACAAGGTCCTCAATGCTGACCAAAACGCGCTCGCTTCCATTCACAATAAAATAGCCGCCTGGGTCGTCAGGATCCTCGCCGTTGCCTATCAGCTCGGTCCTGCTCAAACCGGAAAGATAGCAGAGTTTTGATTTCACCATAACCGGGATCTCCCCAATGAAAACATCAGAGTAGGTAGGCCTCTCAACGCCGTTAAAAATGGGGATTATGTCAAGAAAGACCGGCGCGGCGTATGTTATGTTGCGCAAACGCGTTTCCTGCGGCAGCACGGAGCGGTATCCGCCCCGAACCTCATAATACCTTGGCTTTTCTATCCTGACTTTGCCGAGCTTGAGCTCGAAACCCTCAACATTTGTCTGTACCCTGCCTATGCCGTCTATCACGGCCTGCATCCCGGCGTCAACAAACTTGTTGTATGACTGGAGCTGTTGGTTGACCAGGCTGTTGCTTCTAAAATACGCATTAACCAAATCAGGAATCATGCATACACCTTCCAAGCATAAACAAACATAACCCAATCCTATCTGGGAAGAACATAACGATATGCGATGTATTTCCCTGGCAGGTCGTTCCGGTAAATCTTTATTACATCGCCTGGTTTTGCCCCGAGCGCCTTCACGGCCGGGTCGTTGGACCTGAATTTTGGGAGTTGTGAGAAATCGCTTAAGCCGTACTTTTCAAGAATCTGTGTTTTTGACGTATCATTTACTATCTCCATTTTGGGCGACAAACAATAAGACAAGACATCAACTGCCCCGCTTTTTGTTTTCTTTTTCCTATCCAAAAGGCACCACCTGCGGCAGGTTGGCATATCAACTACTGCCAGACGCATTAAAAGTATCTCTTATTTTCATAAGCAACATTTATAAAGATTTCGTCGCAGGAACGAAAAGGTGCATTGCAAATGTGCGGGGAGAGATATGATAAAACTTGACAAAAAAACCGCAGAATACCGGCTTTACAGGGTAGAAGAGCCGGCAATCCCTGGGGACACTTATGTTTTTTGTTCCGACGCTTCGCGCGACATCCTGTATAATCCGCATATCGCAGGAAAAAAACTGCAGGAAAAGATGGAAACGCTGAGCAAACTCTTTGCCAGGATAGCAGCTGAAAAAGGACTAAAGCAATGCCGGTTTGGTGACGTTGTCGAGTTTGTGCTTCTTGCAGGGGGCCTGTATTACAATTTGTCCGGCGGCTTCAGGAAGACCCGCGGCTATGCGCTTCCCGAATGTTTTCTTGGAATAAAACGCCAGAGGATAGAAGGGACTGAAGGCCAGTTTCGCGCGGTTTCAACATACGAGAATTTTGAAGCGCTTCCGCAGGAGGCAATCGTCATAATAGGCGATACCATAGCGACCGGCTCAACGATTATACGGGCGATAGGCGATTTGGAGAGAGCTTCCGCGGAAAAAGACGGAAAAATAAAAAAAATCATAATCTGCTCGCTTGCATGCTCCACCGAAGGGGCAAGAAAACTGAAAAAAATGGAAGAAAAAATGAAAAAAGCTGATGGCGGCTTCACGCTTTGCCTGATTGTTGCGGAGCAGCTTTTTCATCTTATGCCGGATGGCACCGATCTCAGATTTTTAAGGGAGGACAGCATAATGCCTGAAGAAACCCGGGAGTATACCCTACGCAGATACGGCGAATTTCTTGGCCGCGAAATGAAATGCGCGATATTTGACTGGGGGACAAGGTGCAAGAATCCGGCAAAACATTATGAGGAATTCCTTGAGTATGCGGATTCGATGCTCGGGAACCCCGCGCTTGATGAAAAGGGGGAAAAAGAAATAAAAAGAATGAAAGAAGAAGTGGAAAGGGAAAAACAAGTATTCGACAGGCGGTTTTAGCTGCGCCGGTCAGCAGATAGCATTGACGGATTCCGCTATTCTCTCAAAAGCCCTTGCGGCAACACGCAGGGCGTTTTCCTCGGCTTCGCATGCAGCCCGCTTTTCATCCTCATTCTCCGGGAATGATTTTCCCGGTATGGCGCCGATTAGTGCGGAAATCAGGCCGCTGTAGACTGGTATTCCCTGCTTCCTGAATTCAGCGGCAAGAATGTCAACCACCATCTGTTCCATTTCCGTGCTCACTATGCTGTAATTGTCCCTCAACCACGCAAAGCTCTCTTCATTCATCTCGGCATAAAGGGAATCTTTGGTGAAATTGGCGCCAACGATATTTCTCAGCTTAAGCTCATTGGCGGCTGCCTGGATATGAAAAACAAGCCTTGATGAGCAAACTGTCTTAAGGCTCATAAAATCATGGCTTGTAAAAAGCCCCTGCTCCGCAAGCGATTTTCGCAATGCGTCCGCTTTCTCTGAAACCTGCACTCCTGCAAAATTCAGAATTGAAATCCTTGACTGGATGATCGCGCCGACCGAGCCATAATTTTCATTGGCTATTGCAAGGTCGCCGATTGACAGCCTCAGCTCGCTGGAAGAGAAGCTGTTTACGCCTGCGGCAGTGCCTGCGCGAATGACATAAATGCCGTCGCTTTTAATCGTCGTGCCGCCAAGGCAATAACCGCAATCTTTTGCATAATATAAAACTTCTTTCAGGTTGATCTGCGTCGCCGGGCAACCCATCTGCGTCTCAACCACCGCCAACGGAAACGCGATTTTCCTTCCTTCAAAAATGCCAACGAGGAGAGCCACCCTTCCATAGGCATCCAGGCCGGCCTCTTCCCTGGCAACTTCATCAACAAAAACAGGTTCTTTCAGCCCCAGGACATCAGGCGCCTTTTTTACGCGCACCCTGCTGCCAACCGCTATTATAAACGGCGGAAGCATCCCTTCATTGTCTTTCAGATAGGGAATGTCCTTCCATCTCCAGAACTCATTGATATGGCCGACCGCGGTGTGTATGCCGCAAGGTTTAAGCCCGGCTCTTTTTTCATACCTCTCCCGCAACATGAAATCACCTTCATTATAACTAATACAAAATATTTAAAAAGAGGAGCAAAACAGGCTATACAAAACCGGTTTTCAGGCCGTCCACTACAAAACACGCATTGGCAACAACCTTGATGCCTTTTCTTCTGCAAAAATCAATCGCGGAAGCGCTTTCGCTGCCGGGCTGCATCCACACCCTGCCAATCTTCAATCTGTCCATTTCCCTTACGACTGCTTCCGTAATTTCTGGCGGGACAACCGTTATGACGACATCCGGCTTTTCAGGCACCGCAGACAATGAAGGATAACAGCGGTCATCGTCTATTCTTTCCGCTTTTGGATTAACCGGATACACTGAATAGCCGTTATGCTTTAATGTTGAGTAAATCCTGTAACCAAACTTTTCCCTGTTTCTTGAGACACCGACGATTGCTATGATGTTTGATTTTTTGAGAAAAACCGAAAACAAGTTTTCCATCCGACCGCCGTCTTTTCATTCCAATATATTTGAAATGGAATTCAGCGACAACACTACGGCAAAAGCAAAGGCAACCAAGAGGCAGAGCACCAGTACGATGCGGATCTTCCCGATTTCATCTTTTATCTTGCTATCGCAAAATAGGTTTCTTTCGCTTAACAGCGAGGAGCGGACTGTGCTGATGCTTTCCTGCGCCTCGCCGATTTTTTCATCAGCGGACGAGACCAATCCGGACGATTCGGCCATCTTTTCCCCTGCCTTTCCCACCTCTTCGCCAAGCTCCTTGTTCAACAGGGAAAGGGAACGCGCGGCCGTGCTAAAAGAATTGCCAAGAGTGAGAAAAGAATCCGAGGTGGCATTGAGGGAATTCTTTATATCGCCTACAGCATCATTGAATGAGTTAAGCGCATTTACCGCTCCCGCAATGCCTGAGCACGCGCTGTTTGCTGCCGCCTCCATTTTTTTCTCAAATTCATCCAAGGCCAGCCAAGCCACGAGTCCAATGGCAAAAATGAGGCAAATGCTGCCGATGGAAAATGCCAGAGAAACATAATTCAGTATCCGCTTGACATCAGGCGCTTTTTTTCGGCCCTCTTCAGCGGCTTGATTTTCGGCCATGACCTATTAAACAAAGTTATGTTTTTTAAAATCTGTGTTTGATAAGAAATAGCATCTACAGCCCCGTCGTCTAGCGTTGGCAAAAACAACGGAAAATGGTCAAGGATAGGGGACTTTGGATCCCTTGACACCGGTTCGAAACCTTCGGGCGGCTGCTGCGCGGCCGCAGGAGGCGCCAATCCGGTCGGGGCTAACGGGCCCATAGTCGAGTGGTTAAGACGTCGCTCTTACATCGTTTTTGGCTTTGGCTGAAATTGTAGGAACAGCGAAGATCTCCGGTTCGATCCCGGATGGGCCCATTGCTTTTAGCCCTTAGCCATCCTGTTTATTTTCCCCTTCGTCCATCAGCAATATTGCGGCTGCAATGGCGGTTGTCCATTTTCCATCCTTGTTTCCTTCAGCCGACTGGCAGATGTGGGTTGTCTTGAAAATATAGCCGCTTGCCTTGTATATCTGCTTTCTTTCGTCCCACGCCTGATTAGGATCAAACGGGACGCCCAGGGTGGATGCAAGCATGGTTGCCGCCAAGTCTTCGGCGTATTCGCCTGCCTTTACTCCCTTCTCGCCATAGCTGTGGTGCTCGGACAGGTAACCATACGCCTTCTTGTCGTTTGGAATAGCAAGGCCGATTGCGGCGGCGATAAGCCGGTTCGGCTCGTTCGTCTCCACCCTTGCCATAACGCAGTACGTAATCTGGCCTGCCTTCAAATGCTTAAGCCCCTCCTTTTGGGAAATTATTTTTGCTCCGGGCGGGAATATGCTTGAAACATAGACAAGATTGCATTTCTGGATTCCCGCATCGCGAAGAGCCAGCTCAAAAGAGGCAAGCCGGTCCTTGTGCACTCCAACCCCCTTAACAAAAAAGACTTTTTTCGGTACAAAATCTATTCCCATTTTAACCCTCAGTACTTGTCGTTATTCAGCATTCTGTTGAAATTCTTCTCCTTTCTCTTTTTCCAGGAGCCCGAATGATAGGCATAGCTTGCAATAAGCGGCACTGCCAGCGTCGCTTCAGCATAAACCATCTGCTCATACCCCTGCTCAACCTTTCCCCAGGAATGCGCCTCCTTCAGCGTGCTGCCTGAAAGGCCACCGTCCCTTTCATCCGCAACGGTAATCTGCACCGCATACTTATGCATCTTTACGTCTTTCCCAAGCACGTCGGCAGCCACTACGACATCCTGCGCGAAATTCTTCGGCACGCCTCCGGAAATCATAAACAAGCCCGTCTCTCCAGCCGCAAGCTTTATTTTTGTCAATTCCAGGAAGTCCTTCGCTGAATCTATTGAAACCTTCGGCTTGCCCTTCCTGTTCCACTGGTGATACACCAGCCCAAAGCCTGCGCTGCAGTCGGAAAATGCAGGCACGAAAACAGGCACGCCCTTTTCGTAAGCCCTCCTCACTACGCAATCCGCCCCCTTGTTGTTTTTTGCGAGATATTCTCCCATTTTTTCTATGAATTCCCTTGATGAGTATGGCCTTGGTTCCAGAGAATCAGCGATCTTTGCAACAGTCATATCGCAAACGCGGAGGTCGTCCTCGTCTATGAAGGTATCATAAATCCTGTCTATGTGATTCCTGTATAAATTGTCGTCGTCAACTTTTGGGCTCCCCTTATAATGCTTAAAGCCAAGACCTTCAAAAAAATCCTGGTCTACGATAATCGCGCCGGTTGACACTATTGCATCAACCATGTTGTTGTCCACCATATCGTAAACCACTTTTTTCAGCCCAGCGCTGAATATTGAGCCTGCAAGGCACAGGATTATGCCGCAATCTGGTTCAGAAAGCATGCGCTCATATATTTCAGCGGCTCTTGCAAGCGTTCGCGCCTGAAACGCCATATCCCTGTATTGTTTTATTAACGGCGTGGCGTCAAACGATTTTATGTCTATGTGCCTGATTTCTTCTTTCAGATAATCCGATTTTTTCATATCTGTGTTTTTCTTACAAAAAGATTTTTAAATCTGTGCCGCAGCTTTCTGGCCGTCTTGTAATTAACATTTTAATACCAGTGCAATAAAAACAATTCATGATATGCCCAAAATGCGGCAGAAGCGAAAAGGAAGTGCGGTTCATAGATGCTTTTTGTGTTGATTGTTATCCATTTAACGTCAAACTCCCGGAGCTCGAGATAGAAGAGTGCGGCCATTGCCACAGAATACGCCTCAGGGGAGAGTGGCAGCCGTTCAACAGAAAAAAATTTGAAGAGTATGTCGCAGGCAAATGCCGCGGCGATTTTTCCTCTGTTGAATACGATAGCAGGACATCCACGCTCACATTCACGATAAAAAAAGGCGGAAGCGAAGCACAGGTAAGAAGGTATTTTGAGCCAAAAAAGAAAGTCACCATGTGCCAGGAGTGCAGCAGAAAGGCAGCCGGCTATTTTGAGGCGATAATACAGCTCAGGGGAAACGGCTATGAAGTAAGAAAATACCAAAGGCTGCTTTCTGACTTTCTCAGAAGGGAAACTTTTTTATCAAAAGTGGAGGAGAAGAAGGAAGGTGTTGACCTCTACGCAGGCAGCAGCAAAGCAGTAATAAAAATACTCAATGAAATGGGGCTGAAAACGCTGATGACAAAAAAACTGATGGGTGTGAGGGAAGGAAAAAGGTATTACAGGACCACTTTCCTGCTGAGGTTTGAATGAGGATATGAAACGGACAGTTTAGCAGGATTAGGCCAGCGCATTTCTGCGCTGGCAAGGCGACCAGTTATCCTCCCATGCACCCAAAATGAGCATCAGTATCTTATTTAGGTAATCAAAACATATTAAAGCGTTTTGTTTATGCGTGTATGAAATTGTAATTAGATGTCAGAAATCGTTAAAAATATGCCATACATTACCATATTATGCTTAAATCAAGCCATAAGGCGGCGGCTCTGCAGGATAGCATAGGAAAGGCGCTGGCATTCATTCCTTTAAGCCCCAACCAATGGACGCTTCTTTCATTGCTGGCTGCGCTCATCGCCTCTTATCTCATAGTCAACGGGCAGACTAACTATGCTGCGGCGGTTTTTGCTGTCGCGGTTGCTTTTGACGCGATAGACGGCGCGGTCGCCCGGGCTACGAAAAGGGCAACAAGATTCGGCGCCTTTTTGGATGGCGTTGTTGACCGGCTGGCCGAAGGAGCCATTCTCATGGCGCTGCTGTTTGCGGATCTGCCGCACGAGTCCATGCGCCCGGCCATAGTCCTGATGCTGTTTTTTGGCACCTGCATGACCTCGTTTGTTCGCGCTTATGCCCATCATCGCGGAGTGATAGACGAGAGCGGAGTCATAAAAGCAGGCGGCTTCTTTGAGAGGGCTGAAAGGACAATTTTGATATTTCTTATGCTCGTTTCGGCTTCCCTTGCGCCGCAGTGGTTTGGTTACCTTGCCTGGCTCGGAGCCATTTTAAGCGTTTTCACTTTCTTGCAGAGGTTTTTCTACATCTATGCGGGGCGGAAAAATGGATAGCATGCGTTGCGTCGGAAGGACAACCAACATTATGGAAGCGGAAAAGATGGCCGAGATGTATGCGCTTCGCGGCTTCAGAACCGAGATTGTAAAGAAAAGGCAGGGAAGCGCGTTTTTCTATGAAGTCTGGGTGGAGGAAAAGAAGGAAGGGTTTGAAATCTGAAAAATTGGCTATCTTATGTAAGGCATCGGCGCCCTCTTTACCTCGCCTTGTTTTCTTTTTTCGTGCTCTGAACGAAATTCGCCCAGTATGGATTCTCCCCGCTCTTTTGGGATTATTTTGGTCACGACCATTCTCCTGTATGGCGAACTGTCAGAAATCGGCGTATAATCGGCAAGCACTATGTCGCCTTTCTTCAACTTGCCGCTGATTTTTTTGTCCACTTTCAAGATAAGCAGGTTCTCATCCCACATCCGCAACACTGCCTGAACGCTCCCATCAGCGCTTTTTACACCTTCCCGGGGGGAAATGACATCCAAGACTTTTCCTATATGGTAGATAAAATCACCTGTAAGGGCTTTTTTCGGTTTCCTTTATAATAACTTGCTTAAGCTCGTTTTTCAGTTTTTTTCTTTTGGCTTCCGGAATTTTCAGCCGGTCAATTTTTTTATCCCATCTTGCCAGTGCTGCCTGGATCCTCTGCAGGGTCCGCTCGTTGTCGGTATGGTGCGCATATGTTATCAATGCGGATAATGCGTAAACCGAATTGCATTCTCCAAGCGCCTTTATTATAGCATTTCTGAGCGCGATGTGCGATTCAACCTCGATTGACGCGATTCTGGCATAGTGGTAGGTGAGCAATTTTGCAGCATCATCGTTTTCGCCGAGTTTTCCGAGAAGCCCGATTACCTCAATCATGCCTTCCAGCGAGGTATTGTAATTGAAAATCGCGCGATAAACATTCATCCTGAGTTGAGCAGGGTCCTCATGTGGATTTTTTGTCTTGAAATAATCGTAAACATGCACTATCTTTAAATCATAGTACTGCGACAGGGCTTCGTGCAGCATAAACAATACCAGCTGCTTCACGGTCTCATTGCCTTTTTTGTATATGCCGGCAAGGTTTTTCACCGCCATGTCTTTTGCGTTTTCATCCACGGCGACAGGATAAAACTTAAGCGAAAAGATGTTCTTTTCTATTTCGGTAACCGTTTCTTCAATTCCGGTTTTTTCGTTATCGCCAGCCATACTCCACCCCCAGCATATGATGCGATGGGGCCACTGAGATTTGAACTCAGATCACCGGCTTTTTTTGAAGCCCTGAGCACGCAACCGTCTCAAGAGCTCCACCCGAAGCCGGCAGTCTACCAGGTTAGCCCATGGCCCCGATCATCCCCATCCTTCTGATTTTATTGAAGATTCTGGAACGCCAATTTTTATTAATGCATCTTTCAGCGATGCAGTCATTCCCACAGAACCGCACATAAACCAGGCATAACCGGACACGTCCGGAACGTATTTTTTTATCCTTGCGGAATCTATCCTGCCTGTTTCGTACCCAGGGCGTGTTTCACTTTCCCTTGTGAGAAAGACGACTATCCTAATTTTCTTTCTTAATTTTTCCAGCTCTTCAGCATACAGGATGTCTTTTTTTGTTTTGCAGCTGTACAGCAGCAGATACTCGCCCGCTGGTTTTCTGTGGTTTATGTGCCTGAGCATTGCCATAAACGGCGCGATGCCCACGCCGCCTGCGATGAAAACGGCTCTTGCCTCATCATTAAAAACAAAACTGCCGAAGGGCCCGTCAATTCCGACACGTTCGCCAACCGCGACCTTGTCCAGTTTGGAAGTAAACCTGCCGTTTATGATCTTTATTGCAAGCTCAAGGCTGTTGCTGCCCGGCGCTGAAGCGATTGAGTAAGGCCTTTTGTCGATAGAGTCCATATTCGCGTCCAGCAGATGAAGCATGACGAACTGCCCCGGCCTGAAATCAATGTTCTTGCCGCTCGCCGGGATCAGCCCGAATATTTTTACATCATCGCAGCTTTTCGTTATGCTGGCTACTGTGTAAATTTCCATCATTTTTCTGTAATAGTGAAAGAAATAAAAACAGATGCGTAATTTATTTATCTACGCTGCCTCTGTAGCTCAGAGCCTTGAACGGCGCCTGCCCTGAAGCCGCGCAAGGCGCGTAATGGTAGAGCGTTCGACTTGTATGCATTTTGGCTTCAATCGCGACAAAGCCAGGCAATCGAAAGGTCGAGGGTTCAATCCCCTCCAGAGGCTTTTAAATTTCGGCGATACCACAACATTTATATTTAAGGGTTGCCTAAATAAAAACAATGAAAATACGGATAAATTACGAAAGCACCTTTGAAGTCAAGGTCCCGAAAGACCCGTTCCAGAGAATAATCGGCCAGGACGAGGCGGTGGAGATAGCGAAAATAATACCGACGCAAAGAAGGCACCTTCTTTTGGTCGGGCCGCCCGGGACGGGCAAAAGCATGATAGCAAAAGCCATAGCCACGGTGATGCCAAAACCCAGGTATGAGATATCCGTGCTTGAAAACCCGCAGAATTCAGAAAAGCCCATAGTGGAAATACGGACCAAGGCACAGATAGAGGAAGACGAAAAAAAGAAAAAAAAGCACGGAAAAACGGTGTCGCCGCATGATGTCCCAGCATTCGTTGCCGAACGACTCGGCTTCAGATGCAAACGCTGCGGGGCATTCAGCGATTATAACGAGAAAATATGCCCGATATGCTCTGCGGAAAAATTTTTCCCCGGGCCGTTTGAGAAGGCAGCTGAACAGATGGGAAGGCCGATGGTCGCCACGACAAAAAGAAGGTTTGACGGAACAAGCGAGATAGTGGTCTATGAAAGGGATGAAAAAGGGCAGGTAATAATGCTGACGCAGGAAGAGCTGAAAAAGGCCGAGGACGCAAGAAAGGCAAAGAGGAACGTCATCGTGCCGCTGGACCGCTCGACTTTTGTGCAGGCGACCGGGGCGACGGAAACCGAACTTTTGGGGGACATAAGGCACGACCCTTACGGCGGCCACCAGCAGATAGGGACCCCGACATACCTGAGGGTTTTGCCCGGCGCAGTCCATCTTGCCCACGAAGGCGTGCTGTTCATCGACGAGCTTTCCACACTTGGCGAGGTACAAAGGCACGTGCTGACCGCAATGCAGGAAAAGGCATTCACAATCGTGGGCCATAACCCGATGAGCAGCGGCGCGGCAGTAAGGGTGGAAAGCGTGCCGTGCGACTTTATTTTTGTCGGCGCCACGAACATCAACGACATAAAATACATCATACCGCCGTTCCGCTCAAGAATCCGCGGCGATGGCTATGAAATACTCATAAATGCGTGGATGGAATACAATCAAACAAATACAGACAAAACAATTCAGTTCATAGCGCAGGAAATAGAAAAAGACGGAAAGATACCGCACGCAAACAGGGAAGCGATAGATGAAATAGTAAAAGAATCAAAGAGAATAGCCAAGACTGTTGACAATGTTGATGGGCTTACGCTTAGGTTGAGGAACCTTGCCGGCGTGATAAAGCTCGCCGGGGACCTTGCCAAAAAAGACGAAAGCGAATTCATAGAAGGAAAACACATCGCGGCGGCGATAAAAATCGGAAGGCCGATAGAAGAGCAGCTAAAAGAGAAATACGGCACGGTATGGAAAGGCGGTCTGGCTGATTACGGCGTGGAACATTCTCCAAAGTCAGGCTCTGAGGTCGCTTAATATAATATTCAATCCCCAACAGGCGCACTGAACCGGCAAACGCGCATATGTTTGAGCAGGGTATTTTAGTTACCGCTGCTCTTAGATATTAAAAATAAAAAAGGGGCCCCTATCGCATCTTTTTAATTGCGCCGCCTATTCCTCTTCCTCTTTTGGCTTAAACTTATACCTTTTGCCTGCCTTCTGCTTGTATATCACGTATCCAACCAAAAGCGCGGCCAGCATGAGCACCAGGAGCCACCAGAAATCCCTTACCTGTTCTATTATGGTAACTATGGGCGATGCGAAAGGCCGTTCTATTTTCACGCTTGTGATGGTGGCGTTGGCTTCCAGCTTCTGCTCTTTTATCAGCATAATCTGATACTCGCCTTCGTTCTCAAGCACAAAATTCCCTTCCCCGGCATCAGAGGTATTTATTGTTGATATTGCATTTCGCGGATCCTTTATAGTTACACTGCGGTCGCGCAATGGGCCAACACGGCAGGCGTGGGCGGCAACATCGCAATACGGGCCGGTTATGGTAAATTTATGACTGTCGCCAAGCATTCCGCTCTGCTTTGTTGCTATGTGGTATCCGCCCGTGCAGTCTTCGTCAGCGCAGCATTCATAATCATACCATCTGTGGTTTGATATATAGCCGCATCTGCCCATCTCTATTTTTTCGCAGGCTCCGGAAACCGCGTTGTAATACTCATCTTCAGCGCAGCAGCTGTCATCCGTGCATGCCTCCTTCTGCCTGCAGGTGTGCGATATGATGTCGCAATACTGGCCCTCGCCGCACTCTGAATCAGAGCAGCACTCGTAATGATAGCAGGTATGGTCCCTTATCTCGCCGCAGACACATTCTATTTGCGTGCATACGCCGGTCTGCTGACCTGCGGCAATGCGGCAATATTCGTTGTAAGCACAATCATCATCGTTTCTGCACCCTTCCTCTTCTTCCGGCGGACAGGAAACGTATTCAAACGATTTCTTCACGCCGCAAAAGTCCCCTCTTTCATTGAATCTAATTGTATAAAGAACAGGCTGCGTGGCGTTCGGCAGCTTATACGATGCCATTCCGCTTTCATTAGTTGTCAGGTATACCGTGCCCTCAATGCTGGCTAGCTCAACGTCTGCATACTTCAGCGGCTCTCCATTCGACATAAGAATAATTGTAAGCATGTCTGTTGTGCAATTGGTAGTATATGATATGGTAACTTGTTTGGTGCATCCTGTTGGGCCCTCATATGACGGCTGGCTGTAGGGCCCTTGAAGAATGGCAAATGTGCTAAAGTTGTTGAGATTGGTAACTGTTATCCTTCTGGCCCCTGTGTTAAGAGACTGCCCGTTAACTTTGTTGGTCCAGTCAGTTCCGTTATTCTTCCATAATGCAAATCCTTGCGGCTGGTAGCCGGCTTCCTCGCCAGCCTCCCAATGCCAGATTATTGAATCTATTAAGACATTCTCACCCAAGTTCACTATCACAAGAGCCTTTCCAAAGAAAGTATGGCTTGGCGGCAATGAGCTTGACGGCACATCTGACCAGTTCAGGATATACTGCTCGCCGCCAGGCAACGTGTCTGAAAGGGAAATTGTGCTGTAGTTTCTTGGCGACAGGTTCCCTGCAGGGCTGTCGAATATGATGCCAGTAAATGAGACGGTAAGATTCTGGAGCGCCACCCCGTCCTTCAGCAGGACATCATTGGCGTTATCATAGTAATGGTCGCCGGACGCGCTGACGCTGCCTCCATTTTCAAATGCTGCCCCTACGTCGGAATTCCAATAGATAGCATTGCTTCCCAAGACTGTTCCGTTTGACCGTGAAAACAACATGCCATTGATATTTTTATAGGCGTTATTGGCAGTCAGGGTGTTGTTGGAGCCGTTAATCATGTAAAAACCTGCGTAGTTCTCAGAAGCGTTGTTTGAGAGCAACAATGTGAAATTGCTATCTTGCAAGACAAAACCATCAATAAAATTGCCATAAGCATTATTGGAATCCAGGGTGTTGTTGTAGCTTTCAAGCAGACGGAAGCCTGAATCGGAGTTATTGGAGGCGTTATTGGAGGCCAAAGTAGATGAATTGGTCCTATCCATAACAAAACCGGAATTGGTGTTGTTGTAGGCCGTGTTATTGGTCAGGTTGTTGTTTGAGCTTGAATCTAGGTAGATGCCGTGCTGGGAGTTGTCGTATACTGTGTTACTTAACAGTGTATTATTTTGGGAAAATTCCAACGAAATCCCATGTTCGCTACAGTTGCTTATTATATTGTTTGATATCGTATTGTTGTTCCCACTTACGCGTATGCCATTATGCGTAAAAACTGTTCTGATCGTATTATTATTTATCAGATTATTGTATCCTGATATGATATTTATACCGTGGCCATTGCTACTTCCACTATAAGATATATCACAACCTTTAACAGTATTGTTATAGCCAGTTTGAATTAGGATGTTGTCGTTGTTTGTCCATTGAATCGAGCAGTTTTCTATCGTAGAATGATTGGTGTACAACAAGAGGATATTGCGGCTGCTGCCCCCTGAAGCTGAAACGCCGTAGAAGCGCGTATAATTACTGTATTCTGCATAAAAGCCTTGCAATGGGTTCTGGTAAGAAGTATCGTTTACATACAATGTATTCGTTGAATGGTTGTCATAGAAACCTATCCAATAACGTCTTACCTCGCAATTTCTTATGACAACATTCCCAAGGTCTTCAACATAAATGCCGGTGCCATTTATATAATTGCCTTCTATTACTGAATTGTTGCAGTCAAGATAGAGGTTAGAAGCATTTATGCGCAATGCCGGCGTATCTGCTGGAGCATAAACGTAATAATGGTCAGTGCACAGCACAGTATCATTGTTTATATAATATACTCCGCTCAAATTAACTACCTTGTTCTGGTATGTCAGCGGGTCGGAAAGGTTGACACAGCCCGGCTCAGGCCCCATTGTATAGCCTGAGAAGGCATTGACTGTTGAGAATGTTGCAATTCCTCCTGCGCAGTTGAAGTAAGATGGGCTGACCTGAACTCCGTTTGTTACTATGTCTAATCTTGTTGTTGGGAATCCGGTTTTTTTGTAAACAACATGGGCACAGTTTGCACTTATGGTGATATTAGCTGATTTGTTGAACTGAGTGGCGTTGGTATCATTGAGAGAAACGAAATCAGGCGCTGCGATGAAGTTCGTTGAGTTGAGTATCGCGTCGGTCAGGTTCAGGAAGTCCCAGTCAACGCAGCCGACTGTTTCATTGTAGC
>JBBIHC010000003.1:0-88805 GCA_037447235.1 Microcaldota archaeon | reverse complement strand
ATGCAGAGAAGACAGTAAGAAGCCAAGAAAACAGTAAGAAAACATAAAAACGGCTCAGTTTACCCTCTTGTCTTCATTAATCAGAAATACCTCGCGTCATCACAGCCGTTATTATCTTGGGCGATGAAAGTTTATAAATCAGGTGCCCTCCTGCCAGCTTTGTAGATATTTCTTTTGTTCTGGGGTTAGAGAATCTATTGTTATCCCCATTGCCTCAAGCTGCAGCCTTGCGATTTTGTCGTCTATCTCTGCCGGAAGCTCTATCACCTTTGCAGGCAGCTTCCCCCTGTTCTTTGCGAGATGCTCGCACGCAAGGGCCTGGCCGGCAAAAGAGGTTGCCATGACCTCGCTCGGATGGCCTTCCGCGGCCGCAAGATTCACAAGCCTGCCTTCAGCGCAGACATAAACCCTTTTTTTGCCCATTGCGTATTCGTCCAGGAAAGGGCGCACCCTTCTTTTCTTGCCTATCCTTTCCAGTCCGCGCACATCAACCTCGACGTCAAAATGCCCTGAATTTGCAAGCACTGCATTGTCTTTCATCTGCTTTATGTGCTCAATGCCTATGACGTTCTTGTCGCCGGTCACCGTCACGAAGATGTCGCCTATGAGCGCTGCCTCTTTTATCGGCATCACCCGGTATCCGTCCAGCGCTGCCTGCAATGCCTTGAACGGCTCCACTTCTGTCACTATGACATTTGCGCCCAGCCCCTTTGCGCGCAATGCAACTCCCTTTCCACAGTCCCCATAGCCGCAGACCACGAAGTTTTTGCCGGCTATCAGTATGTTCGTTGCCCGCAAAAGGCCGTCAATCGTTGACTGGCCGGTTCCATAGTAATTGTCAAGAAGGTGCTTTGTCTTGTTGTCGTTCACCGCTATCATCGGGTAGCGCAAAACTCCGTCGCGCTCCATCGCCCTAAGCCGTATGACGCCGGTTGTGGTTTCCTCGCATCCACCGATTACATTCTTTATTTTTTCAGGAAATTTGGTATGAAGGCGGGTGACAAGGTCGCATCCATCATCTATCGTTATGTTCGGGTTTGCGGCTATTACAGAGTCGATGTATCTGTAGTAATCATCGTTGCTTTCGCCTTTGTGACCATAAACAGAAAAACCTTCATCTGCCAATGCGGCTGCAACATCGTCTTGCGTGCTTAACGGGTTGCAGCTGGCTATGGCAACCTTGGCACCGGCCGCGGCAAGGGTCCTGACAAGCACCGCAGTTTCCTTGGTTATGTGCAGTGCCATCCCGACCGCGATGCCTGCCAGCGGCTTTTCTTTTGAGAATCTTTCCCGTATTTTTATGAGCGCGCCCATCCTTCTTTCGGCAAGTTCTATGTTCATCTTTCCCTGTTCTGCAAGCGAGATATCCTTTATCTCATAATTTTTTCCGCGGTCCATTTTTCCACCAGTGGCTTTTCTACTATTTAGCTTTTTAATGTATATGCTGAATTATCGTTATGGTCGTTAGGAAGGGCCATCTTCTTGGCGTCAGTTACATAACAAGGCGGGGCAGGACCTATGCTTCCCTATTGATAAAAGGGAAAAAGACAACAAAACTCTATTTTCAGTATGACCCATATTTCCTTGTCGATGCGCCAGAAAGCGAGATCGATTCGATAAAAAAAATCGTTGTCGAAAAAAACGGCAAGGTGATAAGGCCTGTTGGGGTGCAGGTTGCCTCAAGGATCGTTAATTTTGAAAAAAAGAAATTTTTGAAAGTGGCCTGCGCTTCTCCAAAGGGCGTGCCGGCGCTCAAGCACGCCATTCCTTATCCTGCATATGAATTTGATATTCCTTTCGCAAAGCGGTTCATATTTGATTTCCAGCTTACGCCAAACGGCATAATAAAATATGAGCGGGAAGGAAGGCTGATAAAGAAAATAATCTCGTGCGAACCTGCAACACCTCAGCTTAAGGCACTTGCATTTGACATTGAGACATACAACCCCCTTGGCACGCCGAGGGCAAAGAAGGACCCGGTGCTGATGATAAGTTACAGCAACAATGAAAGCGGCGTTCTTACCTACAAGAAATGCAGCCAAAAATATGCCCATGCGCTCTCTGGCGAAAAAGAGATGATCGAGCAATTTTGCGATATAGTCAAAAAGCACGATGCCGATGTTATCTTCGGGTACAACTCTGCGAGCTTTGACATTCCCTATCTTATAGAAAGGGCGAGAATATTGAAGGCAAATTTCAGTCTTGGAAGAAAATCAGCAAGGATAACGGCAACGAAAAAGGGCATGGTTGGCGGGGTTTCGCTGGCAGACAGGATACACATAGACCTTTACCCAATAATAAGGCTTTTCGGTTTCATAGGGGTGCTGAAGACATCGGAATTTACGCTGGACGCTGTTGCGAACGAGGTGCTGGGCAAGGGAAAGGTGAAGATAGAGCGCGAAAACATATGGAAAGCCTGGGATGCCGGCAACATAGACGATGTGGTTTCCTACTCCATGGCAGATGCGCAGCTTACGATGGAGCTTGGGAAAACCTACCTGCCGCTTGAACTTGAATTGAGCAGCATGACAAAGCAGCAGCTTTTTGACACCACACTGTCAACAAGCGGCCAGCTTGTGGAGAACCTTCTGATGTTCAATGCTTCAAGGCGAAACGAGCTCATACCAACAAAGCCGGTCGGCGATACCATAGAGGAGCGGCTGGCTGCGCCGATAAAAGGGGCTTTTGTCAAACTGCCCCACCCCGGGATTTATGAAAACATAGCAGTGCTTGACTTCAGGAGCCTTTACCCGTCCATCATAGTCTCATTCAACATAGACCCGGCCAGCCTCGTGAAAAACAAAACGAGCGGCGAATTTCACGAATCTCCAACCTGGGCGAAATTCCTGAAAAAACCAAAGGCGCTTGTGCCCGCAGTCCTCGAAGAACTAATTGATTTTCGCGCAAAGCTGAAAAGGAAGCTGAAGGAAGTGAAAAAGGAAAACGATGAATACAGGATATTGAACGCACGGGTCCAGGCGATCAAAATACTGGCGAATTCATTCTATGGTTACATCGCGTATGCCCGCTCGCGCTGGTATTGCCGGGAGTGCGGCGAGAGCGTTACGGCATGGGGGCGAAAATACATACAGGAAACGATGGAGAAGGCAGAAAAGGCCGGCTTTAGCGTCCTTTACGGCGACACTGACAGCCTGATGCTACTTTACAAAAACAAGAAAGATGTCCTTGATTTCATAGAAAGCGTGAATAAATCACTACCGGAAAAAATGGAGCTTGAGCTTGAGGCTTTTTACAAGCGCGGCGTTTTCGTAAGCAAGAAATCAGAAGAAAAGGGCGCAAAGAAAAAATACGCGCTGCTTGGCGAGGATGGAAGGATAAAGATACGCGGCTTTGAGCTTGTGCGCAGGGACTGGTCGCCGATTGCCAAGGATACGCAGTACAAAGTGCTTGAGGCGATTTTGAACGAAGGCAGCGAGAAAAAGGCGATCGAAATCGTGCGCAATGCAATAGAACGGGTGAGGAATGGAAATGTAAAGATGGAAGAGCTCGTCATAATAACGCAGCTGAACAAGGACCCGCGGGCAGGCTATGTGGTCATAAGCCCGGAGTTGGCGGCAGCGAAGAAGCTCATTGCAAAGGGCGTGCCGCTTGAGCAGGGAAGCCTTGTTTCCTATGTCATCGGCAGGAAAGGGGCTTCGATATCAGAAAAAGCAGTTCCTGCGGATGCTGCAACAGATTACGATGCAGACTACTATATCAACAACCAGATATTGCCGGCAGTCATGAAGATACTGAAAGAGCTTGGATATGATGAGCATCAGCTGAAGGGACTTGGCAAACAGAAATCGCTTGGCTCGTTTTTTGAGTGATGGTGCACCGCAATACACTATGCAGAATGCGAGCGATGCCACTCTATGGTTTTTTCAAGCCCTTTTTTCAAACCGTATTCCGGCTTGTAGCCTAATTCTCTTTTTGCTTTTGATATGTCAGCAACCGAATGCCTTATATCGCCAGGCCTTTCAGGCGCGTATATTGGCGAAATATCAGTTTCCAATATCATATTTATCGTTTTCACAATGTCGTTTATGCTGGTTTGCTTTCCTGTCGCTATGTTAAACACTCCGCTGTTGACCTTTTTGCTTTCCATCGCAAGCAGGTTCGCCTTTACTACGTCTGCAACATAGACAAAATCCCTTGTCTGCCCGCCATCTCCATATATCGTTGGCCTCTCGCCCTTAAGCATCAACGATATGAACTTTGATATTACGCCGGCATACTCTGATTTTGGCGACTGCCTTGGCCCGTAAACATTGAAATAGCGGAGGCATATTGTTTTCAGGCCGGAGTTTTTAAGGTAATCCTCAGCCATATACTCGTTCATGAGCTTTGAGTTGCCATAAGGGGAAACCGGATTCGGCCTCATGTCCTCTGTTTTTGGCAAATCGCCGTCGTTGCCGTAAACTGCAGCGGAGGACGCGGTTATGACTTTTTTTACCCTGTTCGCAACGGCCGCGTTAAGCAGCAGTTTTGTTCCTTTTATGTTTATGTCCCATGTTTTTGCAGGATTCTTTACTGATTCAACTACAGAAACCTGCGCAGCCTGGTGGAAGACATAATCAGTCCCGCTGACCGCTTCATCAACAGTTTTTTTGTCAGTTATGCTGCCTTCAATAACTTCAAGCTTGTTTTGCAGGTGCTTTATGTTGTTTCTTTCGCCTGTTGAAAAGTCATCAAGAATCCGTACTTTGTGGTTTTTTTGAACAAGCGCGTCTGCGATGTGCGAGCCGATGAAGCCGGCACCGCCAGTTATTAGGCATTTCATATTTTTCTATTGAAGCGCTTCTTTATAAACGTTTAATGTCTGCAGGGCAATATTCTGCCAGGAGTATTCCTCCTTTACTATATACTTCGTCCTTTCAACTATTTTTTCATACTTCTTTTCATCGCTTAAAAACCAATTAAGCTTATCAACAAGCCCGTTTTCGTCATTAAAAAGGAAGAGATCTTTTTTTTCATCATATACCTGCTCAAAAAGATCGGGTGCCTCGCCTACCGGCGTGGAAAACATGGGCCTGCCGGAAGCCATCGCCTCAAGCCAGACAAGGCTGAAACCTTCGTATCTGCTGGGAAGCACCACTGCCTTGCTCTGGCAATAAATTTCGTGAATTCTTTCATATGGCACTTCGCTGAATACTGGCTTGACGCCGAGGGCGTCCGCCAGCTCCTGCAGTTTGCTCTTCACTCCCTCGTCTTTTCCTACAATCATAAGCTCGAGATCATTCCTTTTCAGCCTTGCGAACGCCCTTATCAATACATCAACACCCTTGTCCTCATCCAGCCTGCCGATATAACTTATCTTCTTTTTCTTGGCGAAATCCAGAGCGCAGTCAAATTTTTCATTTATGCCGTTCGGTACATAAATGATCTTTTTTTCATCCGTTTCCTTTGCTATTTTTTTCAAACTCGCTTTTGACACTATTATTATTTTTTTTGCTGCGGCCAGAAACCAGGGCGCTATAAAAAATCTGTAAAAGTAATAGAAAATTCTCCTAAAACCGCGCACTTCGGGATAACCGTGAAGCGTGAAGACGAACGGCTTGCGTTTTACAAAAGCAACAAGTGCGGCAAGCAACGGCGTTATCGGCCCATAGCCGTGCGCGGCATACAGGTCCGCGTCCTCCCTGAACATCGCAAGGCAGGCGCCTAAAGGCAGCCTCGCAGCTGAAAAAAGCGGGAACCTTACGGTAAACATTCTTTTAACCTTTATGCCATCCATCTCTTCCTCTGCTTTCATGCCTTTGTCTCTCGTTGTTATCACGACTACTTCGTTTCCGAGTTCTTGCAATTCCTTGCTCAGCTGATAGGCATGGTGCTCTATGCCGCCCTGGCTCGGCGGGAATGCGTGCACAGCCTGCACAATCTTCATAAATCTAAGATAGACTGTTATCTCTTAAAAATATGCGGGTAGATAGTTTATTCGCAAAAGGGTGCAAAAATGGGCAAAGAGCCGGTAGTTGCAATACTTGTAGGTGGCTTGGGCACACGGCTGCGGCCGCTCACCTTCAATGTTCCAAAGCCGCTTATAAGAATGAACAGGAAGCCGTTTCTTTTTTATCTGCTGAATCGCCTTTCTTCTTTGGGCATAAAAGAAGTAATCCTTCTTGTCGGCTACAAGGCAGATATGGTGCGCAGGTATTGCGGCAGCGGAAAAAAATTCGGGCTTAGAATCAATTATTCTGAGGAAAAAGAGCCCCTTGGGACCGGCGGGGCGTTGCTGAATGCATTTCCTACGCCAACTAGACAAGTGCTTCTATTAAACGGTGACAGTTATTTTGACTTTGATCTGAAAAATTTCATCAGATTCCATAATGAAAAAAAAGCCATTGTTAGTATCTATGCGATGGAAGGAGAGCTTTCAGGCAGAGGCGCGCTTGTGCTGGGTAAAGATGGATGCATTAAGAAGTTCCTTGAAAAGCAAAAAACCGGCTTTGGTATTTTTAACTCCGGGGCGTACATTTTTGAGCCGGAAGCATTGCGGTACCTGCACTCCCTTGTGGCAAAAGGCATACTGCCCCACGCATTCTCAACAGAAAAAGACGCGTTTCCTCTTTTCGCAAAGCAGAAAAAATTATTCGCTTATGTAAATCACGGCTATTTTCTTGATATTGGCACATTCCAGTCTCTTCTTCAGGCGCGGGAGTTCTTTAAAAACAGGGAAAAGGGAAAAGCAGCCGTGTTTCTTGACCGGGACGGCGTGATCAACAGGTACAGGAGTGATTATGTAAAGAATCCAGAGGAGTTTGTGTTTGAGAAAAATGCCCTTGAAGGCCTTAAGGGGCTTTCTAAGTTCGGTATGCCGCTCTTCATAGTGACTAACCAGTCGGTGGTAGGCCGGGGAATCATCAAAAGGGCGATGCTGGCAAAGATACATAAGAAAATGCTCTCTGAGTTCAGGAAAAACCATATAAGGGTAGCAGGCGTTTTCGTATGCCCGCACAAGCCAGAAGACAACTGCTCCTGCAGGAAGCCGAAGGCAGGAATGCTTTTCAAAATCCAGAAAAAGCATAAGATAGACCTTTCCCGCTCTTACCTCGTCGGAGATTCATCTGCTGACATAATGATGGGGAACAGTGTTGGCTGCACCACCATACTGCTCAAAAAAGGTCTGAAAGGAAAGGATGGAAAATACCAGACAGTCCCGTCATTCATCACAAACGATCTTCTTGATGCTGCAAGGCTGATAAAAAGGCTGCAAAAAAAGCGCAACGCCAGCTAATCCCCAAACAGTTCCTTTTCAACTATTTCGCAAATCGTGTGGAGCAGGAATTCATGCATCTCCTGTATCCTCGGCGTGGATTCACTTGGGATTTTTATACATACATCAGCGATTTCATCAAGCCTGCATTTCCTTGCTCCGACCAACGCGACTGCAAACGCGCCATTCTTCTTCGCATATTCAACCGCCTTTATTACATTAGGCGAGTTTCCGCTTGTTGAGATTCCTATCACAACATCATCCTTTCTTAGCACGCCCTCAAGCTGCCTCACGAAAACATCCTCGTATCCGTAGTCGTTTCCTATCGCTGTCAAGGCCGAGGTATTGGTCGTCAATGTAAGCGAAGCAAGCGGTTTTCTGTTTTTCAGGTATTTTCCCATAAATTCTGCTGCAGCGTGTTGGGCATCTGCGGCAGAGCCGCCGTTGCCAAAAAATATCGTCTTGCCGCCTTTCTCGTAGCACTCTACTATCCTTTTCGCTATCAATTCAACCTGCGCAGATATTTTTTCATCTTTCTCAATCGCTTTCGCTATCCCAATATGCTCCTTAAGCCTGTTTTTCAGTACGCTGTCCTCCATGTGAGTGCACCTTTGAAATCAAAATCAAAATTTACTAAGTTCGCGCCCTCGTTTCTCAGCGCGTTGATGACTTTTTTCCTGTTCGATATTTCGGATATTATGAAAAGGAAACCGCCTGAGCCTGCACCGCACAGTTTCCCGCCATAAGCGCCGTTTTTTCTCGCAATCCCATACAAGTGCTCGATGTTTTTGTCCGCAACGCCCGGAAGCTTCTGCTTTTCAAGCCAGGAATTATGGAGCAGTTCTCCCAGCGACTGCAGGTCGCCGCTTATGATTGCATCCTTCATCTTATACGCGTAATCCCTTATTCTTTTCAGGCGCTCCACGCTTTCGCCTTCCTTGTGCACATCTTCCTCCTTTCGTTTTTCAATCTCGTGCGCCTGTTTCGCTCTCTGGTAAGGCGTCTCAAAAAGCATCATGGCCGAATGCAGTTCGGCAATAAGGTCTTCCTGCAGCCTTAATGGATAAATCTTTGTCTCTTCTTTTGAGAATTCGATGAAGTTAAAGCCGCCGAATACCGATGCATACTGGTCCTGGTGGCCGCCTATCCTCTTCAGTATGTCCCTTTCTATCCTTATGGCTGCTTCAGCAAGCAGTTTTCTGTCCAGAATCGGCTTTCCGGCAACATTTGACATAACGAGCAGGAGTGAAACGAGAAGGGCAGACGAACCAGCAAGGCCGCTGTTTTTCGGCGCCATTGAGTGTATGAGGATTTCATAACCTTCCATCGGGCTGAGGCCGCATTCTTTCATCACAGCCTTTATTATGTCGACGTTGTCCTTTTTGCTAAGATCAAATTCGAGTTCGGTATCTGTTATCTCCCTTGTTATCTCCCAATCGTGCGATATTATTCTGGTTGCTCCGTTGCCGTTCGTATGCATCTTGGTGTAGGAATAGAGGTCTATCGCTGCATTGAGCACCGCGCCGCCGTATTTTTCAAAAAAAGCAGGAAGGTCAGAGCCGCCGCCACCGATTCCTATCCTCGATGGCGCCCGTGCCTTTATGTAAAGGGTCTTCATAAAATCTGTTTTAAAGGAAAACTTTTATAATACATATAACGATATTGAAGTGAGGCGGTTTAATGCCAAACGATTTTGATGAGCCAACAGAGGCAAAGTTAAGGAAGCTTGCAGAGAGCGGCGTTTCTGTCCTTGTGACCGGCGGCTCTGGCTATTTTGGCTCCGTTCTGGTGGAGATGCTTGTACAAAAAGGGTTCAATGTTACTGTCTTGGACAACCTGTCATACTCGCAAAATACGCTTTTCAATCTTTTCCATACCGGAAAACTGGAATTCATATACGGCGATGTTACAAATGAGAAGCTTATCACGAACTTGCTGTCGCAGAAAAAATACGATTTTATTTTCCCGCTCGCAGCAATCGTTGGTTTTCCCATCTCAGAGCAAAAGCCGGAATTGACCTGGATGGTCAACCATCAGGCAGTACTGAATCTGCTCAAGCACAGGAAGAAGGGCGAAAAAATAATCTTTCCCAACACGAATTCCGGCTACGGAGCAACAACCGGCGAAAAATTCTGCACAGAGGAATCTCCTTTAACACCAATATCAACATACGGAAGAAGTAAGGCTGAGGCTGAGAAGGCGGTGATGGCTGCGGGAAATTCAATCGCTTTCAGGCTTGCAACCCTTTTCGGCTTTTCTCCCCGCATGCGAACGGATTTGCTGGTGAATGATTTTGTTTTGAAGGCATTGAACGACAAAAGCATAGTGCTTTTCGAGCGCACATTCAAGCGGAATTTCCTGCATGTCCGCGATGCGGCCAGGGGGTTCTTGTGGGCGATGGTTCATTGGGACAGGATGAAAGACAACATATTCAATCTCGGCCATCCGGACTACAACATATCAAAGGAAGAGCTGTGCCTCCTGATAAAAAAGAAAATCCCTTCGCTTAATATCTTCCATGCTGAGATAGGGCAGGACCCTGACAAGCGCAACTACATAGTTTCAACTGAAAAAATCCAAAAAACTGGCTTCACTTACAAATACTCACTTGAATATGGTATAGAAGAGCTCATAAGGGGGTATCAGGCTTTCAGGGACTATCGGTTCAAGAATTACTGAGGTTTTGTTATGAGAGTTCTGGTTACTGGTGCGACTGGTTTTATCGGAAGCAACCTAGTACCGAGGCTTGAAAGGCAGGGCCACGAAGTTATTGCAGTGTCATCCAAGGACTACAATCTTCTGGAGCAGGCAGAAATTCGCAGGCTTTTCAAAGATGTTTCTCCAGATGCGGTTTATGCCCTTGCGGCAAAGGTTGGCGGAATTCTGGCGAATAGGACATACCCAGCTGATTTTATTTATACTAATCTCGCAATCAACACCTATTTTTTGGAAGAGGCTAGAAAGGCGGGCGTCAAGCGGCTTATCTATACGTTCTGCGGCTGCTCCTACCCGAAAGATGCGCCGAACCCGATAAAAGAGGAATCGCTTTTCAAAGGGCTGCCGGATGAAAATGCGATGTTCTATTCGCTTGCGAAGGCAACGAACTACCTGCAGCTGCTTGCTTACAGGAAGCAGCACAAGGTTGACTGGGCGGCTGCGGTCCCTGGCAATGCGTACGGGCCTTATGACAACTTTTCAGAAACCGGCTCGCATGTCATTCCCGGCCTGATAAGGAGATTCCACTTCGCGAAAGAAAGAGGGGATAAAGAGGTTGTTGTCTGGGGAACCGGCAGGCCTGTCAGGGACTTTGTTTATGTTGAAGATGTTGCGGATGCACTTGCACTTATGCTTGAAAGATATCATTCTGACCTTCCGGTTAACATATCTGTTGGCAAGGGAGTAGCTATAAGGGAAGTTGTTGAGTTGGTAAAAGAAGCTGTCGGCTTTGAAGGCGAACTAACCTGGGATTCAACAAAGCCTGACGGCCATCCTGTAAAGATATTCGATGTGACGAGAATGAAAAACGAGCTTGGGTTTGAGCCAAAAACAGAATTGAAAGAAGGCATAAGGAAAACTTACGAGTGGTTTGCAAGCAATATGGACAAGCTGAGATTATGAGGGTTGCAGTATTGGGTTATAGGGGATTTGTCGGCTCTGCGATTTACCGGCATTTTTCAGATTCCGGAAAATACGAAGTTGTCGGCATTGGCAGGGAGAATTATGCTTCATTCATTGGCGAGCATTTTGATGTTTTCATAAACGCAAACGGCAATTCAAAAAAACTGCTCGCGGCAAAAGAGCCGAAACTGGATTTTGAGATGAATGTCAAGATAACGCTGGACACCCTGCTGGATTTCAAAACGGATAAATATATATACATCTCATCCGTGGATGTTTACAACGATGTTTCAAACCCCGCCAACAATCATGAGGATGCCGCCATACAACCGGAAAAACTTTCAAATTATGGTTTTGACAAATACCTGGGCGAGCTGGTAGTGAAGAAACGCGCGCATAATTGGATTATCCTCAGACCAGGCGGGATGGTCGGGGAAGGGCTTAGAAAAAACCCAATTTACGATTTAATTTATCTCAGAAAGCTTTTTGTCCATCCAAAATCGCGATTTCAGTTCATCAATACCTCTGTTGTTGCCGAAATGATGGAGAGACTGATGGGGCTTAATCGTGAAATATTCAACATCTGCGGCAAAGGGACGGTCGTTTTGGAAGAGGCGGCAAGACATTTTTCAATAGAGATCCGAGAGCACGGGGAAGAAACCCATCACTATGAAGTAAGCACGGAGAAGCTTGAAAGATTTGTAAAAGTTCCTACAACAAAAGAAACAGTGTTCGCTTTTATTGAAGAGAAACTAAAAGGTGGGGTATGATCGGACCTTTATGCGCCGAGCTTGAAGATAACAGGAAGGGGAAGGCCAGGGATGTGCTTTTTTGCCCAGTGTGCGATGAGAGCCAGCTCAGGGATTTCATTGCGACTTTGAAAAAACTGGAAGGGCACAAGGACTTAGATTGCTTTTTTCTTTATAGAAAAGGCATGCGAATAAACCTGAAGTCAGGGATATTCGATAGTTTGTCCGCCTTGCATGCCGAGGAGAGTTTCCCGCTCGGGAGTTCCGGCGCTTTTTTCGCTGGAACATATGCCCTTTTTCACGAAGGTTATGATGTCATAGTGATTGCTGACACCGACGCAGTGCCATCATCAAAAAATATTTTACGCGTTCTTTTGCAGAAAGCGCGCGAGTTGCGGAAAGTCGTTGTTCCTTTCAATAATCCAAAAGAAAATACTGCTCCGGCCAAAACTTATGTGATAAACCAATGGGGCGCGTTTCCCCGCTCTGTCTTTGAGAAAGTTGGTTTTTATACGCCTTATATGTGGCGCGGCGGCGAAGATTACGACTTTATGCTGCGTCTTCGCAACGCGGACCTTTTGCTTCCGTTGAGCGAAATACGCATCTATCATCCGCGGGCCGGATATACGGTATTTCACAAGATGACAGAGAAAAAAAAGTTTTATCCTTATATCGCAGGATTGATGAAAGCATTTCTATTCCATAGCGAACGCGATGCCTTCGCAGCAGTCAAATTTCTGGCGTGGTATGTGTTCTATGCTTTTTTTGGGGATGTTTTTTCTGACAAGGACATTTTTATTGCGCTCTCAAACTGCAATCGCTTCACAACAGAGTATACATTTTCAGATTTTTCTGCCAAAGCAGAAATCAAAAAGATAAAAGAAAAGGCGGCATTCCCATCATCTTTTCTTGATAAGGTATTCAAAGAGCCAAAGCTCTTGCTTTCATTGCTCGTATATAAAAAAGCCAGGATTTACACAGATGAGATAAACCTTAAAATGCCAAGGATCGCATTGCTGGCAGGAATCATAAAAGGCTCGGTTCTCCTGCCATTTCGCTTTGTGCAGGCAGGTCTCGCCTTTATGAAATGGAAACAGGAGAGGAAAAAGGTCGTTTATCCGGTAAAGCCTGAAAATGCAAAAGAAGCAATTGAGACATACAAAAGGCTGATAACTGAAAAGAATCTTTAGGCCCTAAGCATGCGAAAGGCAGTCAAACAATTCCCCCCATTTTTTGCTGGTTTCTTTGGGTGAAAATATTGCAAATCTTTGCGAAGAGCGTTTTTGGTGCTCTTCGTACAGTTTTCTGTCTTTTGCCAATTCGAGTATTCTTTCAGCCAGAGATTCCGCATCGGTGAAAAAAAGTGCTGCATCGTCAAGAAACTCCCTGAACTTTGGATGCTCTGTGCAGGCAATCGGCAGGCTGTGCTGCATGGCTTCCAATAATACTGTCGGAAGCCCTTCTTGATGGGTGGAAGTAAAAACCAAAACCGATGCATTGTCATATACCACTTCCAGCTCGGTTTTTTTTAGGTTTAAGCGCAGGTCTATGGGATAGCCCCATTCTTTTTCTGTTGCAGTAACCATTTCCCGTATCCTGCTTTCCAAGGGCCCTGAGGCGACCACCATGATTGCTTTTATGTTTTTGTTTCTTTTCCAGGCTTTCGCAACACCTTCAATAAATAACCAGGGCCTTTTGACATCCACTGCCCTCCCAACGAATAGACATACGAACTCTTTTCTCGCCTTCCTCGTTTTTTTGCGTTTAATGTCTGGAATTGAGTTATATATGAAATGTGCTTTGGTCGTTAGCCTTTTGTTTAGCCCGATGAGTTCCGTGCGGTTATAATCAGAAAGAAAAACTATTGCATCAAAAAAATCCATCAACGATGCATTAATCCAACTCGGCTTAACCTGGGTATGCGGGCAATAAATGCTTTTTTTCCTGCTTAAAAGCAAATAAGGCAAAAGAAAAACAGCGGTAAAATATCCATTGATTATTACGATCTCAAAATTTTTGAGGATCCTGCTTATTTTTGGCATTGCCAGCACTCCAAAAAGAAGCATCATAAAACTTCTAAGGATGCGTATCGGTAACATTCTAAAAATCGCATTAACCGCGGCGTCAACTCCAAAACCATCTCTTTTGATAACTGCGATTTCATATCTGTTTTCATATTCCGTTGTGATCTGTGCAACGCGGTTTTCTATAATTATTTCTCCGCTTGTTTTTACAGGGTATTCAGGCTCTATCAAAGTTTCGGCGATTCTCATCGTTCAACCTCAAAGCGGTTTTATCAGGTTAAAATTAAAAAATATGGCTGATATAGATTACGCTATGGAAAACATATTTTTTGACATTTCCAAGCTGAAAAAACTTGGCAAGAATTCAATAGTCGGCAAGACCGTAAGGATAAGAAGGCCGGAATTGGCCGAGGTCGGGAGGAACAGCATTATTGACGACTTTGCGTATATCTCCTGCCAGTTAAGCGTCGGCGATTTTACGCATATAAGCGCAGGGTGCCATATGATAGGCGGGCCAAAGGCCAGAATAAGCATAGGAAATTTTGTTAATATCGGCCCCAGCTGCAACCTTGTTGGCGGGCAAAATGATTACAGGGGAGGAGAGCTTGTGGGCCCGCCGATACCAGAAGGCTATGGTGGCGAATCAGATATCGCTCCGATTAAGATTGACGACCATGTTTTACTGGGCTGCAATGTCGTAGTGCTTCCCGGCGTTCATCTGCCCGAAGGCGTATCAATCGGCGCTTTTTCTTTAGTAAAAAAAGGCGAGTACAAACCATGGACGCTTTATGCAGGCATTCCTGCCAAAGAGCTTGGAAAAAGAGACGGGACTTTAATAAAAAAACAAAGCGAGAAACTGATGGAGGATGTTAATAGAGGCGTGTTATGAAGTTTATAAATCAAATAGAGCCGGTTTTTGGCCCTGAAGAGATTGAGGCGGTTAATAAATATATGCAGTCAGGAGGATGGATAACTGAATACAAAAAAACCAGGGAATTTGAACAGATGCTTGCCGCTTGTCTTGGAGTGAAACATTGCTCATTTGTTGCGAATGGCACAGTATCGCTGATGCTGGCTTTGGCAGCCATAGGCATAGAAAAAGACGACGAAGTCATCGTTCCAGACTATACTTTTGTCGCAACAGCGACTGCGGTTGAAATATTCGGCGCCAAGGCAGTTTTTGTGGATATTGAAAAGGAATCGCTGTGCATGGATTTTGAAAAGATGAAGGAAGCGATCACAGAAAAGACAAAGGCAGTTATGCTGGTTTCAATGAATGCAAGATACCCAAAGCGCATAAAGGATTTCGTCTCTTTTTGCAAAAAAAACAACATATGGCTCATAGAAGACGCAGCACAATCACTCGGTTCAACTGCTTACGGAAAATTCTTGGGGGCTTATGGCGATATTGGCAGTTTCTCATTCAGCATGCCCAAGATAATCTCCACAGGCCAAGGCGGGGCGGTGGTGACAGAAAATACCAAACTCTTTGAGAAAATGAAAAAAATAAGGAATTTTGGGCGGGAGTCGACAGAAGTTGACCATTTCGTACTTAAGGGCTGGAACTTTAAGGTCACCGACCTTCAGGCAGTCATAGGGATGGAGCAGCTGAAAAAGCTTGATTCGAGAGTTAAAAGAAAAAAAGAATTGGGGCGGCTATACTACTCCTTGTTGAAAGACATTCCTGAAGTAGAGCTTACCCCTACGGATTTCAGGGAAACCGCCTTATGCTCTTTTGACATTTTGGTAAAAGAGCAGAAGCACAGAAAGCCATTGATGGATTTTCTAAAAGAGAAAGGAATAGGCACAAGGCCGGCATACCCTCCGCTTCATTCAGAACCTGCCTTTGGCTATCCTGGAAATTTTCCTGTTACAGAAGATATATCAGCGCGCAGCTTGTGGCTGCCGTCTTCAGTCAACCTGAGCGATGATGATGTGCGCCATATAGTCAGCAAAATAGAGGAGTTCTTTAAAAGCAAGGCCCATAGTTGACTAAGGTGCTGCAATGAAACTGCAGGAAAATGATTTTCTGGCAGAAGAAAAAATAAACGAAATAATTTCAAAGAATAATCTGAACCTGCTAACCTCCTCTTTTCTCCTTAATATAAAGAAAAGGAAAAACATTGTTATTGTTTGTCCTGCAGGAGAAACAGAAGAACTCAAAAATTTTGCCAAATACCTGAAAAACAGCGGAATCAGCAGCCTTGCTGATGCAATCTTTGTTTACAAAAAAGGCCTTGATTTTGTCGCATTGGACGGAATAAGCGCCCTGCATATAAAAGAAAAAATTTCTTTGGGCACATCAGGCGCCTTTTTCACTGCTGCGTATCTTGGTTATCTCCTAAGGTATGATATCATCGTCGTAGCCGACATCAATGTGTTTATAGATTCAAAAAAATCCTTTCTTGAGTGCGTGGAGCTTGCCAAAAAAGAGAACAAGGTTGTTTTTCCTCTCTGCATCGCTCCGGAAGATGCTAATCCGGATGTGGCAAAAAGCTATAATGTCAATGGTTTTGCATTCTATCCCCGCAAGGTTTTTGAGATTGCCGGCTTTCATACCCCGTATACCTGGAGGGGCGGGGAGGATTTTGAATTTCTTGCACGGCTCGCGACTGCCGGTTTAGTCTATGTTAACAAGAATGCCCATATTTCCCATTCCCGCGCGGGATATACGGTATTTCACAAGATGGCAGAGAAAAAAAAGTTTTATCCGTATATGGCAGGGCATCTAAAGGCATTTCTTATTTTGGCAAAGCGCTCGCTGGTATATTATATAAAATTCCTGCTTTGGTTTGTGTTCTATTCCTTTTTTGCCGATGTTTTTTCTGACAGAGAGCTGTTTAAGACACTTGGAAAATCACCGTATTTTCTGGCATTCTATCCAGCCAGCCAAAAAGAGGAGGGATTTGAGATAAAAAAAGTCAGGCAATCCGGCGTTTATCCCTACTCATCATTTCTGCGTTTTTTTATGCTTCCCTCTATTCTGATTTCCCTTCTGCTTTCAAAAAAAGCACAAGTTTACACTGATGAAATCACATCGCGGGCATCGCGGCGGAATATTCTTTTCGGCCTGTTTAAAGCTGTTTTCCTGATGCCGTGGCGTCTTTTGCAGGCGGTCCAAGCCTTGCTTTTGGGAAGGGAAACAAGCAAAACGCTGATTCATCCAGTAAAGCCTGAAAATGCAGGAGAAGCAGTAAAACTATTTGCAGGACTCCTGGAAAAGAGCAACTTAAGTTAGCATCGTTCATTCCTTTTCAGCGAGTATGTAAAACTCCCCGCCGAACGGCACGTATGGGAAGATTTTCATTATTCCTTTTACATATATCCTTCCCAATATGTTTGTTATGATGTGGTAATTGAATTCAGCGATGGTTTTGTTTTTTACGCCAAGCTTTTGCAAAATCACCCTGATAAGCCCAGCAAGGCCGCAGGAGCACGATACTTTGCTTTCCTTCACTTTAAAACCCACGTATCTGAGAAGGGTGTTTATTGTTTTTATGTTCCAGCAATACATATGGCCGTTTTCATCATAGTAGCCCGGTCCTCTTTCCCTGTGATCTTCAACCGGCAGAACCAGCATCAGTTTGCCCCCTTTCTTCAGTTTGTTCCTGAACTTTACCAGATATTCGTAGGGATCGTGAAGATGCTCAAGGACGTGCGAGGCAAAAATCAAGTCAACAGAGCCGTCTTTGAACTTATCGATGCTCGTTTCGTGCCTGATTCCGAGCTTTTTCATGTATTCCCTGCTGTCCTCTGCGATTTCAACAACCGTTACATTTCTCAGTCTTCTCGTCCGGTCTCCGACGCGACCGCCGAAATCTATTACAATATCGCCCCAGTAATCCTTCCCCTTAAAATACCTTAAAAATGCGTCTTCAGCCGAATACTCTATATAACTTTTCAAATCGTTTTCATTGAAATTGCCAAGTGTTTTTGCTTTGTAATTCTTGTATTGTTCAGAAATTTTTTGCAGATGTTCGTGATCAGGCATGCCGCACCTCTGTTGCATTGTTGCGCTTTGATGGAAGTATCTTACAAAGGTTTTAAATAAAAGTTTTCCTATTACTCGCTAAAGGAACCAGCGGTGCTTGAATGGAAGAAATAGACACATCAACATTGGCGAAAGGGACGGTATGGAGTTTTCTGGCACAGCTGGCGCTGAAGCTCTTCAGTTTTTTTTATCTCGTGATCCTTGCCAAATTCTTCAGCGCCGAGGAAATCGGGGTTTTTTATTTTGCGCTGAGCGTGGTCAGCTTCATCACCATATTCACGGACCTCGGGCTTAACCAGTCCCTGCCCCGCTATATTCCTTATCTTTACGGGAAAGGCAAGGCAGCCATCATCCGCTCATTTATGAAAATAATGTTCCTTGCCGGCTCATTCCTTTCGCTTTCTTTCTCCATCCTCCTGTTTTTCTCAGCATCTTTCATAGCGTCCGTCCTTGGAAAGCCTGAAACAGCCCCTGCGTTCCAGGCGCTTGCCTTCCTGCCTTTCCTCAGCGAGCTTGCCGGCCTTGGCGGGGGATTTTTGGTTGGCAGAAAACTCATAAGGGATTTTCAGGTGGTGAACAACCTCCAGGGAATAACAAAACTGATTTTCACGATTGCTTTCGGTTTCCTGATTGCATTTAGCGCAACATCGCTTGGTTATGCCTATCTTGCTTCCTACCTTCCGCTGATAATCGGCTACTCGTACTTCATGCTGAAAGATCTCAACTCGCTGAAAGACGGCGCTGCCGAGGAAAAATTGGAAAAAGACCTTGTTCTTGAGGTCTTTTATTTCGGCATTATTCTCTCCCTGATAGCAACCTTCTATGTCATTGCATCCTCAACTGACAGGTTTATGCTGGGCTTTTTGGGCGGGGAAAAGGCAATGGGGCAGGTCGGTATATACTCAGTGGTGACAACATTCGCCAATCTGCTCCTGCTCCCGTTTTCCGCGCTCCTCACGATATTCTTCCCAATGGTCTCCGAGCTTTTCGGGAGAGAAAAAATGGAGGAGATGAGGAAGATGACCGCGGTTGCAGTGAAATGGTCCATCGTCCTTGGAGCACCATTCTTTATTCTCATGATAAGCCTTCCTGACCTGCTCCTCAGGATGTTTTACGGCCCGGAATACGCAGCCGCAAGCAATGTTTTTGTCCTTTACCTGATATCATTTGTACTCTTTTCCATTTCCCTCCTGCCGATGAAGGTAATCGCGGCAATGCGAAGGCTTGACATAGAGCTTGCAATCACCGGCACCTGTGCTTTTGCCAATGTCGTCTTCAACTGGTTCCTCATCCCGGCGTGGGGAATGGATGGCGCGGCATTTGCCACGCTGCTTTCATTCTCGCTTATGGCAGCACTTACCTTTTTCTATTCAAAAAGGCTTTTTGATTTCAGTTTTCCAAAGGACAGCGCAAAGCCGGCCCTCGCTTCCGTTGTTGCCTTGGTTCTTTTCTTCGTTGCTTCCCAGTATGTTTCGCCTCTGGTAAGCTCCCTGCCGCTTGACGAAATTGCAAAGGCAGCAGGAGTCATTGATGTATCTATAGCAGGAAAACTGATCAAACTCGCACTCTTCGCCGTTTTTTTCGCTGCAGTCTGCACCATTTACCTGATTGTTCTGATAATCACGAAATCTTTCGGAAAAGAAGAGCTTGCCATAATGAGAAAGGCGCTGCGGAGGATCAAGATTCCGGAGCAGTACGCTGAGAGAGCAGTAAATATCCTGTTCAGTACCTATTAACAATATATAAATAGTTTTCCTTGCATAAATAATCGTCCAGCCTTGTGGCTGGCTGGTGAAAAAATGTTTGACGATATTGTGAAGGCGGCAAAGGAGGGGGCTGCGGAGCAGGCAGCAGTAAAAAAAGACGACGAATTTTTTCATGTCAGGATAGCCGCGATAGGCGTAGGCGGCGCCGGCTGCAACACGCTCAACAGGATGGTGAGCGAAGGGATAAAAAGCGCAAGGACGGTTGCGATAAACACCGACGGCAAGCACCTGAACATGATTTCAGCCGAGAAGAAGATACTAATCGGAAAAACCATAACCAAGGGATTGGGCGCAGGAGGAGACATTGAGGTGGCAAAGAAATGCGCTGAGGCTGACAGGCAGATGCTCAAGAAGGAAATAGGCGAGAACGAGCTTGTTTTCCTTTGCGCAGGCATGGGCGGAGGAACCGGCGGCGGAGCCGCGCCGGTGGTTGCCGAGGTCGCCAGAGAGCAGGGCGCGCTTGTCATCGCATTCGTGACATATCCGTTCGCGCTGGAGCGCGTGCGGCTGAAAAAAGCCCAACAGTCGATAAGGGCGCTGGTTGATGTTTGCGACACCGTTGTCGTGATAGACAACAACCGCCTTTCGACCTACGCGCCGAACCTGCCGATAGACCGGGCTTTTGCGCTTGCTGACTCGATAACAACGAGGGCGGTGAAGGGAATATCGGACGCGATATCGTTCCCGAGCCTGATAAATGTGGATTATGCTGATGTCAAAACAGTGATGGAACATGGCGGCATATCCATGATTTCGCTTGGCGAGGCATCAGGGCACAACAAGGTTGACGAAGTCGTGAAGAACACGCTGGAGCATCCGCTTCTGGATGTCAGCTACGAGGATGCGAAGGGCTGCCTTCTTCACCTTGAAGGCGGGCCGGACCTGACATTGGGCGATGCAATAAAGGTCGGCGAGATGATAACGCAAAGCTTCAACGATGATGCGGCAATCAAGATGGGGGCAAGGGTAAATCCAGAACTCAGGGGAACGATAAAGGCAACAGCAATAATCACGGGCGTGAAATCACCATATATGTTCCAGAAGGGAGAAACAGGCAGGCTCAGCGGCAGCAGCGAGCTTACCGGCGAGGAAGAGGATATCTACAGCCTTTGAAAGGTGGTTTTTTGTTTTTGGCGTTCGATCCATACCTGTTATTGGCAATAATATTTTGCTGTTTTTTCATTCCGGGCATCGTCATAAGCCACGCATTGCTAAAGGGCGCAAAACTTGGAACCTTTGAAAAGTCAATAATGGGCTTGGGCCTCGGCTTCTCTGTTCCCCAGCTTGTTCCATTCCTTTTGTTCCTTCTTTTTGGCATAAAGTATAGCTATGATTTGGCCATCGCAACTATTGCTGTCTGGTGGCTGCTCGCGCTCGCTCTTGCCGGATGGAAAAGGATTGACAAAGATGCGGTTGAATTTGCGAAAAACATTATGGCGGTTCCGCAAGACAGGGCATTCCTCTGCTTTGCGATGGCATTTCTCGCCTTGCTTGCATTCTGGATACGGCTTGGTTCGTACTCGCCGGTGTTTTATGAGCTTGACCCTTATTATTATACTTACATCAGCCAGCAGATAATCACGCTTGGCTTTAATCCGCTGGACGACAATACTGCGTGGTGGCCGCACGATGTTGATCACCGGGCAGTGCCCGTTCTTGCTTACATGGAATCATTGTGGTATTCCCTTTACAATGGAAGCAATGATTACAGCAATATGCTCCTGGCAGCCGTCGCTTCGGTTTATCCACCCATCGCCGCCGCGCTCGCGGTCCTGCTTTTTTATCTTTTTCTTTCGCAGGCAGTTAGGCAGGAATATGCTGTGCTTGGTGCTGGTATCGCCTCTCTTGCACCGATGTTCCTTCTAAAAACTATGGCAGGCGAGATGGAAATCCAGCCATATGCATTCTTCGCGCTTGCATTCTTTTATTCAGCGTATGTGCTTATGCTCAAGGAGAAAAGCAGGGCGCTTGCGTTTGTGTCAGGGCTCGCTTTCATCGCGCTTGCCCTTGGTTCAGCCTCTGCTATCCTGGCGCTTGTGGTGCTTGCGCTCTTCTGGCTTGCGTATGCCCTTGTTCTTTTCTACAAGAACGAAAGCGCGGACGGGCTGAAAAGCCTGCTTGAGCTTAACGCGGTGTTCATTGCTGTCGGCATTGTCGGCGCCGCTTCTTTTGACATGCTCTTTACCGGCGGGTTTGCGCTTTCCAGCCTGCTCACCGGGCTGTTGATTTTCGCACTGCCCGCAGGGCTTTACATAATCAAAATCAGGAAAATAGAATTCAAGGACAGAAATGTTGCGGTTGCAGGCGCGGCGCTTCTTATTTTTGTTTTCATGCTTTCGCCGCTTGCCGAGCCTGTAAAGTCAATGGGCAGGGCAGGCTTCGCTGTTGTTGAGTATAAAACAGCGCTTGAGAGGACGATAGCAGAGCAGGGAATGGCAGGCCACGACTTTTCAGATGAAATTGGCTTTGCCGGTGCGAATTATGAAAGCATAATCTCATTTTTCTTCCCTGACAACAACTCCGGGAATTTTTTCGCGCTTATCGCTTCGCCGCTGCTCATTGTTTTGGGAATCGTTTCCTCGCTCAGCAATATGCTGCTCGCAGTTTTGGTCAGCGCCATCAATTTTGTCCTTTCATCAAATGCTTCCTATGACTGGAAGGCAAACAGTTTTGTTATGCTTTGGCCTGCGGCCATGGTCGCTGCGGCAGCCTATCATCTTTATGAGAAAAGGAAAGAAAAGCCGGAAGAGCTGCTTGTCCCGCTTCTTTTTATGGCAGTTGTTTTCCCGCCATTTATTGTTGGCATACTGAAAGCAAAGTATACCATCTACGCCGCGTTTTTCATCGCAGGCGGAATCGCCTATGTTTTCTCGGTTGCAGAGCGCTTTTTGAAAAACAGGAAGATAATCAAAGAAAGCAGCTATGCGCTTGCGCTCGTGATGACGGCCATCCTTATCCTGCAGTTTTTCTACACCAACCTTGCTTTTGGCCTGGCTCTCAGCAACTTCAATGTGAGATTTCAGGACGACCCATATGCGGCAAAGGAAAAACTTGACGCTGCCTGCAAGGCAACCGGCGACGCGGTTGTTTGCGCTGCTGCTGCAAATCCGATGGACTATGCAAAACTTGGAACAAACAATCAATACAACCAGTTGCTTTGTATAATAACAGCGCTGCCTGGTTTTGATTATTACACCGATCCGCAAAAAGCGCCGCTTCTTTACAGGGCAGCGCTTGTCCGCTGCAACAAGTTAAGCGATTACTGGATATCGTCAATGGAATGGATCCGAGATCATACGGAAAAAGACGCGAGGATTATATCCTGGTGGGATTACGGGCATTGGATAAATTTCTTTGGCCAGAGGAACAGCATCCTGCGAAACGAGCATGCCTATTTGGACATGATATACCGCGTTGCTTATTCTTATACCGAGGGAGACGAGGAAGACCTGCTCAAAACCATGCAGGATTACGGCAGCGAATATGCGCTTTTTGATGTTGAGATACTTGGAAGCAGCGAGGGCTTTGGGGCAAAATTCGGTGCGCTGAATTATCTTGGCTGCGTGCACGCCAACCGGACCAATGTCTCATACTGGCCGGGCCAGTCAGACTGCGAGCGGGAGAATCTTTTTGAAGTCATATACGTGTCGCAGGACAAAACCTGCGTTATATCCGAAAATCCGAGAAAGACGGGCTTTGTCGCATCAAAGGTTTACATCGGCCCTCCGAACGGCGAGCAGAAATACAGCATTTATTACCCTGGCGAGTGCGTGGGAAGCATAACAAACGAGCAGGTGCGGTACTTTTGCGCGAATTATGTTCATCTTGTGCCGGCATACTGCGTTGGCGAGGTCGAGCTGGCGACCGGGGACAAGATGACAGGCACCTACTATCTTAATGAGACCTATCCAAACGGCGATTTAAGGGTTAACAAGGCATTCCTTGTCTATCCGTCCAGGCTTGATGGCGCGTACAACCAGGGCCCGCTTATGGCATTCACCACGGTTTACACAAAACAGAAGGTCTGGCTTGAGAATGGCCAGATTGTTGATGGCTACGAAGACAGGAAGACCCATTTCTATGACTCAAACATCTACAAGGCGCTGGTGCTTGACGAGCTTGAAGGTTTTGACAAAGTGTATGACAACGGGGCGGTAAAAATATACAAAATAAGGCGGGAAAATGTACTCGGATGAGATTGAAAAGTTGTTGAAGAAAGGGAACATTGAGATAGGCGACAGGATAGCGATAACGAAGGAAGGGACGAAGTACGAGGGAGTGCTGATGCCGAGGGTGCAGGGAGACCCGAGCGTGCTTGTCATAAAGCTTGACGACGGCTATAACATAGGGGTAGTGTTTGAAAAATGCGAAATTTCGCTTGTGAAAAAAGGTGAACAGAAGAAAGCAGAGCAAAAAACAGACGAGGGAAAAGGCGAGGTTGCCATCCTTGGGTGCGGAGGCACCATTTCTTCAAGAATAGAATACAAAACCGGCGCGGTTTATCCAGTCATTAGCCCGAAGGAGCTGATAGCTACTTTTCCACAGCTGTCTGCATTGGCTTCAATAAAGGTAAAAAAGATATTTTCTTTGCTTTCCGAGGATATGGCGCAGGAGCACTGGAAGATTTTGGCTGACGAGGTCGCCGGTGAAATAAAAGATGGCGCAAAAGGCGTTGTGATAATGCACGGAACAGATACGATGGGATACACTGCGGCAGCGCTTTCTTTTACGCTCCAGCAGCTGCCGGTGCCGGTCATTCTTGTCGGAGCGCAAAGAAGCAGTGACAGGCCATCAAGCGACAATGAGCTCAACCTGCTGAATTCTGTATGGGCGGCCAAAAATGCTGATATGGCTGAGGTTGCGGTTTGCATGCACGCAACGATGGACGACAGCTATTGCCATCTCCACAGGGGAACAAGAGTGAGGAAATTCCACAACTCGCGAAGGGATGCCTTCAGGTCCGTCAATTCCCTTCCGCTTGCCGTGGTTGACTACCGCAAGCGCTTCCTTGAGCCGCTTTCTTCTTTTGCACCGAGAGATGAAAAAAGAAAATTGATAGTTGACAAGAAAATGAGCGACAATGTCGCGATGGTTTATATCCACCCGGGCATAAAGCCAAAGATAATAGACTCGCTTTCAGATTATGACGGCGTTGTACTGGTCGGGACCGGGCTTGGCCATGTGCCCACAAACGCGTTTAACGACAAGCATGCGCATTCAATTTTCAAAAACATCAAGTCGCTGATTGACAGCGGAATTGCCGTGGTTATGGCATCGCAGACTATTTACGGCAGAATAAACATGAATGTGTATTCAACAGGCAGGCTGCTTAAGGAGGCAGGAGTAATTGGGGACGGAGCTGATTGGACGCCGGAAACAGCTTTCGTGAAGCTTTGCTGGGTTCTCGGTCGCGAGAAAAAGCCCGGCAAAGTGGCCGAGCTCATGATGAAAAACATCGCAGGGGAAATAAGCGAAAGAAGCGAGGTCAGCGGGGTGCAGGCTTATGAAGGCAGGCATTGAGATACACCAGCGCCTTCTTACGCACAAGCTTTTTTGCAGCTGCCCATCCGAGCTTGCCGAAAATGCGCCGCACGATTTTGTTGTGCGCAGGCAGCTCAGGCCCGTGCTGAGCGAAATGGGCGAGATGGACGAGGCTTCGCGGCACGAGTTTGAGAACAGGAAGCAGTTTGAATATCTTGCTTACAGAAGCAACAACTGCCTGGTGGAGCTTGACGAAGAGCCGCCGCACAGCATGAATACGGAGGCGCTTGCCATGGCGCTGAAAATCGCGCTCCACCTGAATGCAAAGCCTGTTGATGAAATTCATGTCATGAGAAAAATCGTCATTGATGGAAGCAATACCTGCGGTTTTCAGCGGACGGCGATGATTGCCCTTGGCGGCTGGCTGGAGACAAGCAAAGGCAGGGTGGGCATACAGACAATAGCGCTGGAGGAGGAAAGCGCCGGCATAGTGAAGGCGGAAAACGGGAAGGTGACATACCGCCTTGACAGGCTTGGCATTCCGCTTATTGAAATAGCCACCGCACCGGACATAAAAGACGGCGGCCACCTTCTTGAGGTTGCAGAAAAAATAGGTATGATAATGCGGGCTACGGGAAATGTCGCAAGAGGCCTTGGAACCATAAGGCAGGACGTGAATGTATCTGTGGAAGGCGGCGCAAGGGTGGAGATAAAAGGCGCGCAGGACCTGAAGATGCTGCCCAAGCTCCTGGAGATTGAAGCAAACCGGCAGCAGCAGCTGATAAAAATTTTGGAACAACTGAAGCAAAAAGGAAGGTTGTTTATAAAAAAAGAATTCGTTGATGTGACGCACGTATTTGCCGCAACAGAGGCAAAGCTGATTAAAAGCGGCATAAGCGAAGGACAGCATGTTTTTGCGCTTAAACTTCCGCATCACGCAGGCATCCTTGGCTGGGAAATAGGTCCCAACAGGCGATATGGGACGGAGATGAGCGATTATGCAAAAACAGCCGGCGTAAAAGGAATAATACACAGCGACGAGAGCATGGAGAAATATGGCATAAAACCGGCAGAGATCCAGGAACTCCGGACAACCCTTAATATGCAGCCGGACGACGCTTTTGTGCTTGTTGTCGCAGAGCAGGCAGCGGCAAAGAAGGCGCTTCAAAAGGTATGTGAGCGGGCTTCAATGGAGGAGGTGCCAAAGGAAACGAGAAAAGCGAACGCGGATGGCACGACTTCCTTTATGCGCCCGCTGCCAGGCAGGGCACGGCTTTATCCTGAGACTGATGTGCCTCCGATTCGGGTTACAAAAGAATTCCTGCAGATGATTGAAAGGCAGAAAGGCGCGTCCTTGGAAGAAAAGCGCGAGACGCTGCTTTCCATGCTCAATAAGGAAATGGCGGAGCAGATGCTGAAATCAAAGAATCTCGCCCTTTTTGAGCAGCTTGCAAGGGAGTTTCCATCAGTGGAGCCGGTGATGATAGCCAGCACGCTTGAGAACACGCTTGTGTCTTTGAGGAGGGAAGGGCTGGAGGTCAAGGATGTTGATGATGTTATGGGGAAGGTTTTCTCGCATTACGCGGCAGGCAGGTTTGCTAAGGCGGCAATGCCCGAGATCCTCAGGCTGGTGGCAAAGGGCGAGCCCGTCGCATCGGCTGTCAAAAAATTTGAGAAAATAACCGGAGAAAATCTGCAAAGAATTGCGGCTGAATGCAGTTATGATGTAAAAAGCGTGATGAGCAAGTACCGCCTTTATGTGGAGCCGAAGGAGCTCGAAGATCTCATCGCAAGGGTGAAAAAATGAGTTTTTTGGCATTTGTAGATTCTGCATTCCTGCTCAATGCCGGCCTGCTGATGGCGGCAGGTTTCCTGCTTTGGGAATTGCCGCGCTCGCTCAGACTTCTTGACAGAGAACTGGAGGCAATCATCTATCCGGCAAGCGGCAGGGTTTTTGACACCTTTGTCTTCGTAGCTGGGCTTCTGGCGTATGTTTTTTATCTTGGACAGCAAAACGATGTTGTCAACGCAATCAGGATGCCGACCTTTTCGCTTGCCTTCTCAATAGCTTATATCTCCGCGCCCGCGCTGGTCTTCCTTTCTTTTCTCGGCAGAATTGCAAAACTGCTTGATCAGCATCAGTCGCTTTCAGTGTTTCTCACATCCTTCGCGTTAGGGCTGTTCCGCACTATTTTCTATATGTCATTTTTGCTGGTGTTTCTGGCGGTAATCATCTTTTTTTTCGTTGATTTTTATCATTAAACGCCTTTTGCCATCTTTTTCAGAAGGTCCACCAGCCTGTTTGAGTAGCCGTATTCGTTGTCGTACCACGCCGATATTTTTGCCAGGTTGCCTATCACCTTTGTCAGCTGACCGTCGACTATTGAAGAATGGGGATTGCCCACTATGTCGCTCGACACCAGCGGCTCTTCAGTGTATTCAAGCACCCCTTTAAGTTCGTCCCTGCCTGCCCTTTTCAATTCCTCGTTTATCTCCTGTGCCGTCGCAGATTTTTTCAGCACAAGTGCCATATCGTTAAGCGAGCCGTCCGGAACCGGGACGCGGAAAGCAATGCCATCCATTCTGCCGTTTAGCTGCGGCAATACCTCACCTATTGCCTTAGCCGCACCAGTCGTGGTCGGTATTATGTTTATTGCTCCTGCTCTTGCCCTTCTCCAGTCCTTTTCGTGGCTTCCGTCCAATATCCTCTGGTCATTTGTGTAGGCGTGCACCGTGCTTAGGAAACCGCTCTCAATGCCGAACTTTGCGTCAATCACCTTCAGGACAGGCGCGAGGCAGTTCGTAGTGCACGAGGCGAGCGATATTATTTTCATCTTTTTCATATCAAGGATGTGGTCGTTTACGGCCGGCACTATCGTCGCGTCAACGCCTTTGCCCGGAGCGGACAAAAGTACGTACTTTGCGCCTGCTGTCAGGTGCTTCCCCGCCTCTTCACGTTTCGTGAACTCGCCCGTGCTCTCGACAACGACATCTACATTGAGCTCCTTCCACGGCAATTTAAGCGGGTCGGTTTCCCTTATCCACTTTATCTTGTGGCCGTTGACAATGAAAAAGCCATCCTTCTCTTCTACCGTGCCCTCAAATTTGCCGAATACCGAGTCGTATTTGAAAAGATGGACGTGCATCTTCATTTCGCTTCTGGTGTTTATTGCGACTATCTCAAAATTTTTTCCCAGGGCGCCCTGCGCCACCGCGGCCCTCAAAAACATTTTTCCTATTCTTCCAAATCCGCTTATCGCTACTCTCATTTTGATCCCCGCTTTTATATCATTAAAAAAGTTTTTAATTATGCCCGCTTTTATACTGATATGGCGTTTTCTGATGCCGACATACGTCGAGCTATGCGGGATGGGAGGATAAAAATAAGGCCTTTCAGCGATGGGCAGCTTGGGCCGGGCAGCGTTGATCTCACGCTCAGCAACGAATGGTGGTTTTTCAAAAAAATCTATCTTGGCAAAACGGTCGACCTGGCAAAAGTTGACTACAAAAAAGCGCACAAAAAAATAAGGGCGGAAAGCGTAATCCTGCCGCCCGGCGGCATGTGCCTCGGCAGGACAGTAGAGAAGATAAGCCTTGCGCTGGACATAATGGGCAAGCTCGAAGGCAGAAGCAGGTATGCGCGAATGGGCCTTTCAATACACATAACGTCCGCAATTGTCCAGCCAGGCAGCGACAACCACCAGGTTCTTGAAATCGTCAATCTGGCGCCTTTCCCGGTAATCCTCCACAAGGGGATGAGGATTTCACAGGTTATCTTCCATCAGTTAAAGACGCCGACATCGAAGCCATACGCCAAATTCGGGAAAATAGCCCGGGTGCAATGATGAGAAGCGAGTTTTTGGTCGCTTTGGCGGTTGTTTTGCTGCTGCTGTTCGCTGCGCCGTTGCTCGTAAAGGTAGAGCCGCCTGTTCTGGAGGAAAAAATTATTTACAAAGAGGAAGGGCTTTTGAAAAACAGGAACTTTTCCATAGCGCCGGGCACTACGCTCGTTTACGAAATCCTCGGCAGCGATGGCAGCACCTTCCAAAACATCTCTTTCGCTGCCGCAAAAGGGGCTGATTGTGTCTGGCTGTATGCTGAAGGCAGCACGCCTTTATCCTGCATCGGCTCAGACGGCACGGATGAAAGCGGCTCCAACATCACGCTCAATGACAAAGGGCTCTTCTTTTTCAAGCCGTGGATGCTTGCGCTTGACGATGATTTCAAATGGAGCGTGCAGGGTTGCTTTGTGATAAACAACGAGTCCGTCTGCGACCTTAATCTTTCAATAAAAGTAATACGAGTTGATTATGTTGGAAGCAGGAAGCACTATGTTGTAAGATACTCCTATGGTCCATTTGAGGAGTATCAATGGATAGAAGACGAACGGAGGATAATTGCAAGAGAAGTCGGGCAGGATTATGAGATTATTCTGATTGAATGACTTTTTCCTTTTTTATGGCGAGGGGCATAGCGCCTTTTTTCAATTCCTCTTTTGCCAGGTCTATGAAGCTCATCCCTTTCTTCGGCTTTATCAAGGGAGGCGCCCCTTTTGCAAGCTGCAACGCCCTTGCACCGATTATTCTGGCTTCTTCATACTTGGTTAGCTCCATCGCGAACACCTACAATACTATGTAAACCTCTCCCCTTTTGCCTATTGTTATTATTGTTTCCCCAGAAGATTCAAAAAGTTTTGCCTGCCCCTTTATCACTTTCAATTTCATTCCAGGCCTGACAGCAGTTCCCCTGCCGTCATATAAAAATATGACGCCTTCGTTTCCGTTTGCATCCTGTACAACCATCCTGGTTGCCAAGCCCTTCTCCTTTTTCCTCTTGCTTTTTTCATACTCAAAGGTTTCTGCTTCTTTTACATCGAGAATGTCTGTATTTATGTTTTTCATGCCGTCTCTTATTTTTGTGAGGTCGGTTATCTTCTTTTCCCTGAACTTCCTCCTTGCAAGCTTGAACGCGATTTTTATGTCGCGCTCGGCATTTTTTAGCATGCGCTCCGCCTCCCTCTGCATTATCTCCTGGTCCCCGCCAGACAGCATCATCATCTCATAAGCCTTTTTGAAAAAAGTGTCCGGCAGTTTTTTGATTTCCTCTTCCTCGCTGATTTCCATCAATTCGTCGTTTTCTATCCTTTGCAGGTCCTCTTCCAGTTTTGAAGTAGCCACTTCCTTGCCCAGCACTTCCAGTTCGCCCATCTTGGCCTCGGTTTCGGCTTTGCCCAAAGGCACCTCTTCCATTTCCTGCACCACTTTTTGCTGGGGGGCGGCAGTTTCATGCTTAAGCTCATCCAAATCCGACAGGGCATCTAGATAGCTCGTGAGAAATTCCTGTATTACCTTCCTTCCGTGCTCCTCCGCTTCCTCTGGTTTTTTGCTGGTTGTTGAGCGGTGGTATATCTTTTCTATGGTCGGCATCATCCTTTTTTTGACCAACTCTGCCTTCTCCCTGCCAAGGTGCTTCTCGAACATCTTTGATATGGGCGACAGTATCTTTTCCTTTTTGTCCAATGGCATCTCTTTTTCCTGCTCGCTCGTTGCGGCGTTCTTTGAAAACAGCTCGGCAAATGAGAGAAGCTCAATGCCGCCGCTTTCCTTTTTGCTGCTTATTATCCCCTGTGCCTTTTTTCTTACCATCTGGTCCTTGTCGTAATTGAGTTCCATCAGGGCAAAGACAGCAGCCGGGTCATCGTACTTTCCGAGAAGTTCGGCGGCTTTCATCCTGACTGCCGGGTTCTCGTCAAAAGTCAGGGAGATAAGTTTGTTTAGGTCTTTTGTTTCCGCCATTTTATCAGCATTTACTTTTAATTACAAATGTATTTAAATTTTTTTATAATTCTTCCGGCTCCCCGCAGCATTCGCCTCATCTTGCCAAAAACAGGTGCTTTATTCTTTCCTTGAGTGTGGGCTTGCCATTCTTTTTCAATCCGTGGAGAAATTCCCGCCCGGGCTTTACCAGCTCATCATATCCCGGCAGGGCTGCCGGCTCCGCAGCCATATTCGGTTTTTTGTATATCATGCCATTCGCCACCATGTCTGCCTTTTTTCTGACCGCTTTGGGCAATCGTCTGTTCAGTGCGATCCTGACAAGCGGCATGTAATTTCCCTTTTCTTTACACTCTTCTATCACTTTTGACACCGCCGCATTCACGGCCCTCTTTGCGGCTTTTCTGGATGCCCGCAACAGCTTTTTGTTATTATGCATTTCAAGGAGATCCTGATGCCATCCTTTTGCCACGAATTTGTCAATAAGCCTGTCTGCAGCCCCCCTCCTTACCTCTTTTGGCAATTTTTTGTCAGCAGCCATCTCAAGAAGCTTGTCGTCCCATACCCTGGTGACGCATAGCTCGATTGCCTTCAATCCGCTTGCTATCCTTCCATCCTCTTCCTTTTCGGTTTGCGCCGCAAGCAGCAGCTTGTAGAATTCATCCATCCGGACACCTATTTTTGTTGTAATATGTAGTTTTATATGATAAAATTTATAAATATGCCTTTATCCGCCGCGGCAGGGAAAAAATAAAAAATTCAAATCTAGTCGCTTACCCCGTTTTTTGTCACCTTGAAAACGCATTCGCCTTCCGGAAGGTTCGGCGAATCAACCAGCCTTGCGATTCTTTTTTCGTCCTTCCCCTTTCTAAGATATAACCTGTAGGTGGAAGCGTGCGCAAGGACGTGCCCTCCAATGGGCTTTGTCGGGTCGCCAAACATCATTCCCGGGTCGTCCATTACCTGATTTGTGACATATACTGCGAGATTGTATTCGTCTGCAAGCCTCTGCAGGTCGTGGACATGCCTGTTCAGCTTTTGCTGCCTCTCCCCCAGCGCACCCCTGCCCATATAGTCTGACCTGAAATGCGATGTAAGGGAGTCTACGACTATCAATTTTATGTTTTTTTCCTTTACCAGCTCTGCGGCCTTGTCCACCACGACCATCTGGTGGTCGCTGTTTTCCGCGCGAACGACATAAATGCCTTTTAACACTTCTACCGGATCCATGTTTGCAGCCTGCGCTATCTGGGCTATCCTCTCAGGTCTGAATGTGTGCTCGGTATCTATAAAAAGCACCCCGCCGCCGAGGCCACCCTCGCCCACGGGTTTTTGGGCATTCACTGCAAGCTGGAACGCGAGTTGGCTTTTTCCCGAGCTAAAGCGCGCATATGCCTCGGTTATTGCCTGAGTCTCCACTCCCCCGCCCAAAAGCTCGTCAAGCGCTTTTGAACTGGTAGTTATCTTTCCTATTGCCTTTCGCCTCTCATAAACCTGGTCGCCTCGCTCTATGCCGATGTCTATTGCTTCTTTTGACGCGTCTATGGCTTTTTTTGCCGCCTCAACCGACATGCCCACAAGTTCTGCCAAGTCATGGGGGTTTGCCGCAGCTATGGCGGAAAAGCTGTCATAGCCGGCTGCCTTTAGTTTTTCTGCGGTTGCTTCTCCGATGCCTGGCAGGTCCTCAAGTTCCTTATATATTTTTTTTGTTGCCATAACATCGCCTTATTTGTTGTTTGGGAAAACCAGCAATTTCAGCTGCCCTATCCTGAGCGTATAAAATTCATTACCGCTTTTTGATATGTTTTTCCACATCCCGCCAACATTCGTGTATACAATATTCCCGTTTTTGTCCCTGTCCGGCTGGACTACCCTGAAATCGGGTTTTGCGCCCTGCTGCTGCGCCCCAGTGCTGTTTTGGCTGCCCGGAGCAGGCCCTGCAGGCTGCTTCTTCGCTTCTCCTATCTCCTCAAACCCTTCATCAACCAGGTTTATCTCCTCATTTTTCATAAAACCACCCTTAGATTATAAATATATTATATATACATATATAATATATACTAATGGCTTTGAACATAACATTTTAAAAATCATTCTTTTTACTTCTGGGTTTTATTTTCACAAATATTGATTTTTTACACTAAAAAAAGACTATGCGACGCTCTTGCCTGCGCACTTTCTGGTCGCATTATTTATTCAATACTTTTACTTCCCAGATGTATTTATTCGTCATCGGCCTTTCGTTTATCTTAACCGAGAGGCCGTACTGTTTTAGATAATCATCCAGCCTTTCTTCAGCGCCTTCCTTTATCTCATCATTATTCATCCAGGAGCACGACGTTTTTCTTACAATGCAGTCAAGCACTATCTTTGCGTCAAGCTCGGATATGCCGCATTTAAGAAGCCCTTCGTATATGACCATTTTTTCCATATTTCTTTCACTTGTTGATTGATAATCGGGCCTGGCAGGATTGCCAGCCAAGCCGTCTGAGACGGCACAAGGCTTTTGAACCCACAACCGCCTGGTCACTCCTGCATTCAGGAGAGCGCATCCGAAGCCAGGCGCTCTGTCCAAGTTGAGCTACAGGCCCAATCAAGATAATAAAACAACTTATTTTAATCTTTTTAGGTTTTCTTTCTGTTTTCTTCGCTTCTTACTGTTTTCTCTGTTATGCTAATGTTTTATAGGAGCGGTGGACGACGGTTTTCTACTGCCACCGCAGCCGTTTTTAGGTTTTCTTACAGGTACTTATGTGCTCTTGTCGTTTTTGGCAGCTGTTTTGTTCTTCTCACCGCTATCGGCAGAAACTGATGGTGGGCTCTGCTCTTCTTCTTCAAGCTTGCTATGCTCGTTAGCCAATAGGCCCTTTGTTTGTTTGATAAATTCAACACGTTCCCTGTTTGTTATCATGTCTTTCAGCACTAATCCTTCTGAAGCGGCAAGCTCGTCAAGCCGCTTTTCATATTCCAGTGTTCTTGAAGGCCCAACTTCTTGCTTCCCATAATCCTGTCTTCTATAAAGGTCTGCATAGTAATTAGAAATATGTCTTGTCAGGCGTTCCAATTCAGCCGCTCCCGTGAATGGATGGCCAGGGTTCTTTTGCACCATCTTGTCAAGTTCTTCATTACTAAGAAGATTAGTTGATATGCCAACCGCTTTCTCCCTGCTGCCCTCTGCTTTGCTCTCCAGATAGTCCCTGACTGAAGACAGGCCCTCCGCCTGCCGCATCCTGATCCTAAAAGCCGTCGCGTCCATTCCGGCAGCCAATTCATTCATTATTTCGCCCAATTCTCCGTTTACTTTTTTATTGTATTCCTCTATCTTTTCTTCAACCCTGGTGATCTCCCCTGGCTTTTCTTTTGCTCCGCTTACGCGTTGCTCTATCGTTACGCGCTCCTCTGCTTTTAGTTTTTCAGGCATTGCGGCTTTTCCATATTCCCCTATAAGCGCAATACCCTCCCTCAGCATGTCAGCATCGTCCAAAATTCTCTGCTGCAGCTTTTTTTCTGTGCGGGTGGAAGGCTTGATTTTTTCTGCACTTTCTTCCAGCATTTCAACATATCCTTTGACTTTGTCAACCATTATCTTGTCAGCGGCCTCTATTGTTTCAGGCTGTTCCAAAAACCCGGTTTTTGCCTCTTCCAGATTGCTTTTCACGAACTCGACCTGCGAAGCACGGACCACTTCTTTGGCTTGTTGCCATTCGGCCATTGCTTCATTATAGGACATTAGAATCTCGCTTTTTTTGCCTATAACGAAATCAGAATTTGCCTTTATTGCCTCTTTATAAGCCGCAACAATTCCTGCACCTAGATTTGTTTTTGTTACGTTTTCTGGCATTATAGTTGCATAAACTGAAATTTCGCCTTTATCGTTTTTTGAAAAAGAGTACCCCCTGCCGCCCACATTTATCTTGGTAAAGGTAAGCCCGGCGTCCCCGCGAAACCCGCGGTATGCGGGGTCTTTTATTATGCTTTCCTGCACTTTGGGGTCTTTTATGTCTATCGCATCCCCATCTTTGTATACTCTTATCTTCCCCTTTTCATCCTTTTCTATGCTGTATACGCCATTTCCGGGTATTTCCACCCTGATTTTTCCAACCGTTTCTTCGCTTTCTTTAATTTTCTGGATAAACTTGCCGTATAAAGGCGTGCCTTCCGGAACAAGAACCACTGATCCATCTTCTCTTCCTGCAACGAACGCTTTTTTTCCGTCCGGTGTTGTTGCTTCGTTTAATACTTCATGCCCTTCAACCTTTGGCGGACGTGCTTTTTCAAGAGTGAATGAAACATTTTCGTATTTCTTTCCTCCTTTTTCTTTGACCGGCTGAAAAGCAGTCAGCTCCTTTGTTCTCTCAATAAGCAGTTCAAGCTTTTCCTGCAACATCATTTTTTCAGCTATTCGCTCGCCCCTTGTCTTTAGCAGCTCATAGCAATCTGCCTGAAGCTTTTGCACATTTATCTTGGCTGGCAGGATTGCCCCGAGCAACGCAAATATGCCGCTCACGCCGCCGCCCTTCATTTCTGCACCACGCCTTATCGGTATCGGTCTTCCATCCGGTCCGATCATCATCTCCGGTCCGCCAGTTGAAGTGCGGAGCGCATCGATTGGCGTGCTAATCGCCTGAAGACCAGCCCTGCCGAGTAATTTTCCAGCCTCTTTATACTGTGCTGCAATTCCGCTTGCCCCTTTCGATAGGTCCTTCTTTGCCGCAGCCATCGCTCCTTTTGCCTGCTTTATGCCGGCCGGCACTCCCTTTACAGGGGTTATAACCTGACGCCTGAACCTGTCTGCTATCGTGCCGACCCGTCCTTTTGCTTCTCCTGTTGCCGCCACTGCTTTCTCCACCTTCTCCGCCTTTGCTTTTCTGATTACGCCAGTTACCTGGACAGGCGAGACGGTATAGCCGGCAAAACGGCCCCTGCTTTCGTACTTTATGTGTCTTCCAACCCTGATACCGCCAAGATCAAACCCCCGCAGCGGATTTCTTCCGGTCAGCATCAGGCTTCCGCCCAAAAGGGCAAAAATTATTGCGAGCGGAAGGCAGAATGCCGGGGTTGAAGCTGCTTCGGCTTGCGGCCTGCAGTACGAGTAAATCTCAGTGCTCGGGAATGCTCTGTAGTCATATATTATTTCGGAAGGTTCCAGTTGCGGCTGATTCGGCGCCAACGGGATGTCATCCATGCTGTCCGGGATGCCAGGCTTTGTTATGTCTATGTTGTTTATCTCAAAGCAGCACTTTTTTACAGCATCCTTTTCGCACGAGCAAAAAAGCATCTGGTAGGTATAGCAGCCGTCCTTGTAAGCAGAAAAATTATATGTGGCGCTGCCTCTTTCGTCTGTGAAGACCTTCTCAAAAGCGTGCACGGTGCCATTATATCGATGTATTATTATGACGGCATTGGGGAGCGGTTGTCTGCTTGTGGCGTTGTACAGGCTTATTCTTAGAAGATGGTTTATCTCATCAGAGAGAACAACCATTTTTGTTGGCGTAAGCAACGCCACCTCTTCGCATTTGACGCATTCCTCCGTCTGCGCGTACAAAAGAGGCAAAAAAAGCAGCAAAAACAAGATATTCCTATTCATGATGTGTTTCCATCGTAAGCACTTAAAAAGCTTACTCGTTGCCAGATTTTTAAAGTAATGAAAAATTAAATAAATTTATAAAAGCTTGCAGCCTAAATAATATTGTAAAAAGTGGAGCGTGGTGTTACGAAAAAGATTAGGTATGGGCATCCATTATCTGAAAACACTCCAAGCCTGCAGCTTAAAGGCCCGCTTAAAAGCCCATTAGCAAAACTACTAAAGAGTAGAGTACTTGTTGCAGGCTTATTGACCTGTTGCGGCTTAATCAACAGTAAAGCTGCTGAAAACACTAAGCCTGAAGAACCTGGAGACAAACACCAGGTTGTTAAACAATTAGAAAAGAAATTAGAAAAGAATGATGATGAATTTGAAGTGGACGAGGCGCTTTTACCACGTCGAGCCCCTCCAATACTAGAATCACTTTTATCCCCAGATCCTTCGACCGATCATCATAAGTTTGTTACTAAACACTTAAACGGAAAAGAAATAAAATTCCAAGAAATCAAGATCAAAAAACTTCAGCTTCTTTTACAAAAAAACATTATTGAGGCAAATTTGTTTAAGCAGGTGGTTGATAGCTATTCTACAACAAAACCCCCAATAAATATAAATTTTCCTTATGTTACTGACGAAGGCCATATCTACATTCACGATATTGACAAACAGACAGGTTTTACACCATTGTTAATATCTAATTTGAGAGCACCGAATAAATATAAATTTCCTGTGTTTAGCATATACATTTCATCACTTTTGAATCCCATAATTTTTAGACAAAACACAGACATTCGCCACACATTTGACTTCGCGCTTGGGAACCCCGGTCTCATTGAGTATGCGAAGTTCACCGAGAATGTTTTGGTGGCGAGACTCGTTCTTCCAGAACATCCAAAAATCGCAAACTTCCCAAAATCTCTAGTTATTACTCCTTACACACGTTTACTTGAATACGAATTGGTCTCCCCAGAACAAACCAATCCCTCAAGCTATGGAGGTTTAGGGATTGTGGAATACGGGTCTGAGTATGCGCATGCAATAGAAATACAGTATAAACGTACAATACATATAAAACAAGGCTATCCTCTTATCGTGAAATTTGATATATTGGAAGAGGTATACAAGGCAATGAAAGGCAAAGACCTAAAGTACGCAACTTCTATTATTGAATTTGGCATTCATGCCGGCCCCTTATCTGAAGAGTATAGGGCCCAGAACAATATCCGCGGAGTCGTTACTTATGTACGGTTTTATGTAATCCCAGCTAATAACCTTATGGATGCTTTGAAACTAAAAATAGAACCAGATACCCCTATTTTAGCAGTAAATTATGTAACAGCATACAATATCGTATACGTTGGAGAATTAAATGACATGCTGGGTCTAACTCGTGACCCAACCCTTTACATAGCGGTAGAATGACCTAAATCTGCTCTTTGTAAGCAATCTTTAAATATTTATTTGAGAATATGGCATATGCGTTTGTTTGCCGTAGTTTTTTTGCTCCTGGCAACGCTGTCATTTGCCAGCGATGCCTGCTCGCCGGTTGATTCCATTTCCGATTACGCGGCAAGCGAATACGCAACATTGCCGGTTGCGGTTCTCATTGTCACAATCGTTTTCCTTTCAATAATAAAAACATTCTCCGGAGCATTCGGCATGCCGCAGCTTGATGCCTGGATAAAAAACGAATTCAGGGAAGTCATTGTAACCGCTGTTCTTTTTGTGGTATTCCTTGCATTTGTCGCTTCAAGCGACCTTATCGTCAAGGGATTTACCGATGTTGATTGCACGAAATCAGCTGCGGAAAGCGCGGTTAGCGGAATGGCCGGCAAGGTGACTGCTGCATACGAATCGCTGATAAAAGCCGCTGCCCGGCTCCGTTTTGTCTCAACATACTCAAGCTACGCCTCGCTAGGCTTTATAATCTATGCCGGGTTCTCTTCATCGCGGTACGGCGGCGTCTATCCTCTGCTATCGTCGCTTACGGCCGCCGGAGGCGGGATGACGAATGTTCTTTTTCTTTACAAGGCGATAGCAGTTCTGCTGGACTTCTTTTTCATCGTGGTTCCACACTTTCTCTTTCCGGCAGCATTCTCCTTCAGGGCTTTTCCACTGACAAGAAGCCTTGGGAATACTCTTATTGCGGTCGCCCTCGGCCTTGCAATATTTTTTCCGCTTTCCGTCATTCTTATGGACCAGCTCAATGATGTCATAGGCGTTCCATCGCCTTCTTTGGCTTCAAGGGACCTGAGCGTGCTTGCCGCAGGCAAGGAAGGCGCTTTCGGAAGAGGGCTTTTTTCGCTGTTTTGCACAAGCACCATAGGAGAAGTTCTGAGGACTGCCCTGGCCATGGGCGAAAGCGTTTTCGCCGCGATTGTCTGCTCCCCGCTTCTGCTTATCCCAATCGCCGGCCCGGGTCTTTTTGCATCGTGTTTCCAACTTGTTGCCAATGTGGTCTATCCGCTGCTTGCTTCGCTTTCATCGCTCGGCCTTAGCGCCATGGTCATGGGGCTTGACATGCTGACCATGAACTTTGATGTTGAAAAGGCGTTTGACATCGTTTATGCATTCTTGAAGGATGTCAACACCTTGATAGTTGTCTCCTATGTCAATGTCCTCCTGATAGGCACGATAACCATCGGCGGCATCCGCTCGCTTTCCGCCGCGCTCGGAGGGGAAATATACCTGCCCGGGGTGGAGAAATTAATATGAGACTGCTGTTTCTTGCATTGCTGCTCCCTGCATTTTCTTTCGCTTATCTTGAATCCTGCACCGTGGATGTCTTAAGCACAGTGATTTCAGAGCAGGGGACTCTTCTCGCCGCGGTTATCAGCCTGGGCATAGCCGCTACCATAATACTCTATCTGGCAGGAAGGTTTTTTGAGAGGCCGGAGTATGTTATTCTGGCGCAGGACGAAATGTACCATCTTGTTCTCTCAGCCATCTTTCTGGTGTGCTTTGGCGGCGTTATCGCAATAGGCTGCGTATTCTCGCAGGCTTTCATTGAATTTGGCGCTTCATCGCTAACAGTCTACAGTCCCTGCCCGGTCCAGGTCAGCCCTATCGATTTTGCCGGCTGCAGCCTGGGCGTCATAGAAAACGAAGTTGACAATATGATTTATCAGCTTACAAAACATCAATTGAAATACCTGCAGGACGCCGGCTGGGCTTATAGCGCCGGCGACATTATAAGAGGAAGCACGAAGACAACATATATGGAATCTTATAAGCGCGTGTATGCAAGCGAAATAGACATTATACTAAACACATACATCTTTCCGGCACGGCTTTCAGTAAGCATCCAGAAGGTCATCGTGAAACTGATAAGCGACACGATAGTCGCCTGGATACTGCCAATAGCCTTTGTCTTCCGCTTCTTTCCTCCTTTCCGCTCTGCAGGCAACATCCTGCTTGGCATCTGCCTCGCGCTGTACGCGGTATTTCCCCTGTTTCTCGCGTTTAATTTTTTCATGTACTATTCGGTGTTTGACGATTGCGGCAAATACGCGTCAATTTTCGCTGACAAGCCGCTGGACAGGGAGCTTGGCTTTGATGTCTGCGCTTCTCCGCTTTCCCTCTGGATGGTCGCACGGCTTGTGCCCATGGCATTCTTCCTTCCGAATCTTACAATTGCCCTAACGATAACTTTTGTTATGGCAGTTGACAAGGCATTGCGGGTGATTGGCTGAAACTTAAATGGTTATTGATGCTGTTCGCGTTGCTTTCTCTTGCTGCTGCAGAGGAGTGCCAGCCATCTTCGGAGCCAGGCGGCTGCGACAGCCTTAAAACGCCCTGGATGCAGCAGGCGTGCGGGCTTTTGACCAATTGGCAGAGCGCCATCGTGCTCGCACTTGTGATATCCGCAGTGGCAGTCAGCCTTGCATATATGCTTGGAATCGGTTTTGAAATGCCCGACCTGAAGGCGTGGGCGCAGGCCGAAGTGTCGCAGATAATTGCGACTGCGATAATATGCGCGGCGTTTGTCGGGGTTTTGGCATTTGTCGAGTTTCTTACAGGCTATCTTGTTACCGAGAGCCGTGTGCCTGGCTTAGCCTGCGCCTGGGGCTCGTGCCTTGACGAGACGGCTTCGTTTTATTTCGAGGACTACTCATCAACGATAAAGGAAAACGCGCTTGCCGCATTGAAGGAATCCGTGGAAAATGTGAAGACCATCAGCGCAAGATACAATGTCTATTGCAGCGACCTGATATTCCCCATTCCGTGCCTGCAGTTCGGGATGAGTTTGCCGAACTGGGATACCGGAAGGGCTGTTTTGAACAGCGAGAGGGCCGCCGCGGTCTTTGAATATTACCAAAATCTCTTTTCATCAATAGAGGCGCAAAAGTTCTTCGTGACAAAAGTCGGCCCCTCCATCGGTCCGATTCTGCTTGCCTTCGGCATTTTTGGAAGGTCATTCTTCTTCACCCGGCGGCTTGGCGGCCTGCTGATTGCCATTGCAATCGGCATAATGGTTGTCCTCCCGCTTATGTACATATTTGACTGGCTTGCGATGCAGATAACGCTTTACGGTGATGCGCCGTTCTCCGCATTCGGCGCTGACTGCCCTGCAGAATGCCAGAAGGAGGTGCCGGTTGCCTATATGGAGGTCGGGGGCAGGCTCGTGCAGTTTAATGATAGTGAAGAGCTGTCCGCCCTTATCTTTGACTCGCTGCAGGAAAGCGACCCGTGCGCCCCAGAGGAGAATATGGAGCGGGCGGTGGAGCTGGCAATTAACCTGTCTAGCGGCGCTCTTGACAAGTATGTGGTTGGGGGAAAAACGATATTTTCCTGCGAATATGAAGCGCAAAAATACATGCAATTGGAAACAGGGGGTCTTGTAGTTGACATCACGCCATGCCCGGCCCAGTGCAGGCAGTTGCCTTATCCCTACTGGTCCGGCGAGTGCGCCAATTATTCAAACCAGGTTAGCTGCGGCTGGCTTACTGAAAAATGCAAGCTTGTCAGGTTTGTTGAAAATGTTGACACGGAACAGAGCGGGAGCTGCCCTGATGAATGCAAGATAATCCCTCCGCTGAAAAACAACTGTTTCGGCAATGTTGCATGCGACGACCCAAACAGCCCTGCCCTGGTCTCCTGTTGCCTATTTTCAAAATTGGATTGCAGGGTTTACTACCACGACGGCACGCCTGCCTGGGAGGAGAAGGTAAGGGAATTGCAATCAAAAAAAGCAGATAAGAAGGAAATAAGAAACGCGATTACGCAATGCACCTGGGCGGAAAAGTGCGAAAGGCCTGCGCTTCCGCCTTCTGGCGATGCGCTTGACATAGCCCAGAATACCTGCGTTTATGTTTATCCAAAGCCGAACAATCCTGATTGCACCGGGTGCATATTCACCGAGAAGGCATATCTTTACAACCCGCCGATAAGGCCGGACGACGAGTGCAAGGCCTTATGCACGCCAAAACCGACCGGGAAGCAGAAAACCGGGGAGGATGTCAAGCTGCTGGTTGAGGGCAACATCGGCCCCACAATACTGACAAATGTATCCAAACTCCTCGTGCCGGTCTATCTTTTGCCTCTCTTTAACGTGCTGGTTACGGTAATGTTCATCCGCTCATTTTCAAGGTTTTTGGGCGGCGACATAGAGATACCTGGCTTGGCAAAGGTGTTATGATGAAGGACAAGGCAATCTTTTTCCTGATTCTTCTTTGTTCCGTTTGCCTTGCCGCAGGCAAGCCGCCTTTTATGGAAGCAGGGGCGGTTGCGCTAACGCTGTCTGCAATGGTGCTGATACTGCTATTTATGGCCGGGCGGGGGTTTGGCATACAGACACTGGAGATAACCGCCAAGGATGAGCTTTATCACCTGCTCGTGACGGCTGTTCTTTTGGGCTCGTTCGTGGTCATATCAGAAGGGTTGGACAGCATGATGGGCGAGGGCGGGCTGCGCGACAAAACGAATGCCGCCCTGTCAGGAACGCTCGCCACCTTCTCAGTCATTTTTGACAACATTGCAACCTATGAAAAGGTTTCCGTAGAAGGCTCAAAAATGGACATCTGCCAGGTCTTTTCCGCATCCATCACGACGACTTCCTGCGGCGGCTATTCCGTACTATCATCACCGGCAAATATGGCTGTAGGCATAGTCTCCTTTGTTCTCGCAGAGTATTCCTCCCTGTCAACGCTTGTTGCGCTCGGCGCGAGCATCGGGATGACCATCATCTTTCCGGCAGGATTGTTTTTCCACGCATTCAAGCTCACGAGGCCGCTTGGTGCGTTCCTCATAGCGGCTGCGTTTTCGCTTTACGTGGTGCTTCCGTTGACGATATATGCGATGGAGGAAGTTTATTCCAGTGCTTATCCGGATGAGACAATAAGCCATTCTGCCAGCGTGAGCGAGTGCGACCCGGTAGACACGGTCAACCACAATGAAAACGAGGCGATAGGCGTTTTCAGGGGCATGACGGAGTTTCTCGATTCCGCAATCAGATACGCTTTGATAAAGGGCATCCTTTTCCCGATTGTTTACCTGCTGGCTCTTGTGTCAGGCATACGGGCGGTTGCCGCTCTGGGCGGCATTGAGGTCGACCTTTCGGCTATTTCGAGGCTGATTTGATGGCAGGAGTTTGCGAAGGTTTTCTTGGCGCCGGCGGGCTGATGTATGATACCATCCTCCCTCTTGCAGGCGGGGCGGCTGTATTCGCCCTTGTCGTTACCATAATCACATATTACATCGGCCTCCTGCTTAATCACCCAAAGCTGCTTACCTGGGCAAAGACCGAGCTGGTCCAGCTTTTCGTGTCTTTGTCAGCAGTTATCCTCATACTCGCAGGCATGAACCTCTTCTGCTCGCTTGATGCGGGCTCGGTGAGAGGACTGTTTGGCGGGGATTCAGCAGTCAGCGGCAATATATTTGACGAGGCTGAGAATTACCTGCTAAGGACCACCGATTATGCGCACTATGCGATGAATGTTACGCGCTACTATCTGTCGGCATACTCGATTTTCGTCTACCGCTACTCATTTGACTGCACGCTTGGCGGAATTGGCTGCCTTTTCGGGAGCTCAGGGACTTCATACTCGCCGCTGGCAAATTACGGGGGCAGGTTCGGCGCTTTGAACACCATTTTCGGCACCACGCTGTTTTATTTTCTGACATCCGCGAATATGCTTTTCATACTTTTATTTGCTTACAAGGGCTTCATTCTTTTCTTCCTGCCCGCCGCAGTCATCATCCGCTCCCTCCCCTACCTGCGCTCCCTCGGCGCGGCTCTTATGTCAGTCTGCCTTGCCTTTTTCATAGTCTATCCGCTCGTGCTGTCCGTTTTCTCGCTTGCGAGCGACAGCATACTGTTTGAGGAGCGCCTTAGCCTGGATGAAGGAAAGTTTGAGAGCGTGAGCGGCTGGAGCGAATTCGCTTACGGCTCAATACTGGGCGCGCTTGGCACTACGGAATACACTAACGATGACATGCTCAGGGAAAAATTCTTCCCTGACGGCGAAGATGACTTTTTTGCCGTGCTTTCAATAGCAGGCAAGGCGTTTGTCGTCTCATTCGCCCTGCCTTCGCTTGCGCTTGCCGCCACTCTTGCCACTGTCCGCTATTTCGCAAGGTTTTACGGGGAGGACATAGATTTAAGTAGAATAAGTCAGTTGGTGTGATTATGGCTGATCTGTCTTCCGTATGGGGAAGTTGGCTGGTGTATTGCGTTGCCGCGATTTTCATCGCGATGGTAATCCAGATTACGATATACATTCTTGCGAGGTCATTCAACCTGGCAGAGCTTGAGCGGAATACGAAGGCGGAAATGCTCCAGGTTGCCGCCACCTTCTTCCTTGCGGTTTTTCTTGTCCTTATAGTTGGCAGCCTTTCAGACTACATAAACAGCCAGATATATGGCACAATATCCTGCGGAGGGCAAACCATCACGGTTCAGGGAATAGACAGCGCGCTTGCCGTGATGCAGTGCAAGGTAATTGAGAAGGCCGTGGCGCTTGAAAGCCTTCACAATGCGATAAGGGACGAGGCAAACAGCGCCTATTTCCTGTTTTATACCCATTTCAGCATTGTCGGCATTCCGGTATTTTCCGGCCAGTACCTGAGCGACCTTTACCAGACGATCGAGTCGTTCAGGTACAAGAATGCGCTCACGATAAGCCTGCTCATCGCCCTGAACGCCCTGATAACCTTCATCGCCCTAATAAAGATGTCCATGCTCACGCTTTTCCTGCCGCTCGGCCTTCTTCTCCGCTCGTTTTATTTCACGAGGGGCATCGGCTCGCTTTTCATAGCAATCGCGTTTGGCTTTTACTTCATCTTCCCCTACCTATTCATAATTACCGACCCGGGTTTTGTCAAGCTGCCGCAGCCGGAGGCGCCGGCAGCGCCGGCCGGCTCAAACTTCTGCCTGCCGACATTTTCATCTTTCGTCTCAATGGTGAACTTTGCCACAGGCGAAAGCGCATTTGCAAGCCCGAGCGACACCGCACTCGCGACCGACCTTGCCAGGATTTATGCATCGCTAATCATCCATCCTCTTGCAGTGTTTTTCATGACGCTGATAGCAATCAGGTATCTGATTTATATTTTTGGAGAGGAGTCGTATGATCTCCTGCGCATGACAGCGAGGGTGATATGATGAAGAAACTGCTTATTCTTTTTTTGATTTTCCTGCTTTTTTTTGGCTGCACCGCGGAGAAGCCGCTTGACACGCCGACGCAGCAGCTGAGCTGCTGCAACCGCACTATTGTTGAGGAGGAGGGCAGGTGCATTCTCATAAACCCTCCAGCTGACATTGATTACGATCCTGCAACAAGCAGGTGCGACATCAACAGGAATACCTGCAACATAACATTAAACGACCCGGCGAAGGGCGAGACAACGATCGAAGTTCCGATATGCGGGGGAGAAGAAGACCGCTCCTGCGTTGAGGCGGACTGCAGAGCGATGGTCTGCGGCAATTTCCTTTACAGGCCGCAGCTGCCGCCGCCCATGCCCACCGAGGAGGAGATGAAAAGCGGTGCGGCGGTGCCTCTCACAAGCGGCGAGGAAAGCGGCGTTTCGCTTTACAAGGCTGACTGCAAGTTTTTTGACATGGATGAAAACCTTTCAAAACTGCTCGAGAGGACCGGCTCTCTTGTGAACAGCTTCAGGCTCGGAATAGGAAACAACAGCCTGCTATTCAGCGATTATGAGAAATACAAATACTTGTTTCCGCCGACAGATATGTTCTGCAGCGTTAATCCGACCACTGGCATAGACAGGTATATGAACTATTTTGAGATGTGCGCAATACCCGGAGCGTGCGATTCGCTTGTTTCCGTCTCTTCTTTGGGGGGCCCGACCGCTTACCTTTCCAAATATGAGTGTGCCCCCTACACCGAGGGCGTAAGCGAAGAGAACAAGCTGGAATCAAGGGAGAGATACCCGTTCTTTTATACCACAAAGGAATCGCAGGAGACATTGATCCCATCTGGCTATCGCGTTGATTCCGGAGGCGTTTTTGACAGTGTTTTCTACAGGCGGGCGCTTGCCGCGCAGTATTTTGACCTTATGTTTGTGCAGCACAAGACCGCGCCGTTTGAGTGCTCTTCAAGCGAATGCATGTCAGGCAACTGCAACAAGCAGGATTACCACCGCTCATTCATCGTGAAACGCGACGGTTCAAAGGTGCCGGTTGAATGCTATTACGATTACATAAGCGGCAGAAAGGTGGCTGTCTGCACCTCGGTAGAAAACCGCTCGTTTGAGATGCTGCCTGATGGCACTATGGTCGCGAATATAACATATACGCCAATCGATGTATATGCTTTGGAAATGGCAATAAGGGACAATCGTTATGACTCCAAGGAGCTTACCCAGCCTACCGGGGGCGACAGCGTTAACATGCTTACCAAGCTTGCCATTGCTCTTGCGACCGACCGCTGCGGCGACATGAGTTATAATACCATCCCCTGCCCGTACACCTCATATCCATCCACCTTGAAGAATGTTGCCGGTTCCGTTACTGTGCAGACAAGAACAATCCCGTCCGGGTTTTATAGCGATATACGGGCGTTATTTACACCAGGCAAGTCGTGCAGTGAGGATTATGGACCTGCTTGGCTTGATCTTGGGAAAAATGTTAGGGAGGAGCCCCTGCATGATATATACTGGTGCTATCGTTTCCAGGTAAATGAAAGCAATACCGCATACCCGCCTGCGCGAACGGTATACTTTTTCAACAAGAACGAATTCAGGATAATTAATGAACAGACTAAGACATACGACACTTTCCCGATAGTGTATGATGGTTGGTTTGAAGGCTTAAACAAACCCGTGATAGGCTTTGCGACCGGCGGAGTGCCTTCCTCGCCGCAGGAGAGCGACATTTTCCAGATTTGCAATATGCGGGAAAATGAAGATTATGTCGTAATAGACACAACGTACTTTATGCCCTGGATAGCGGCCGTGGAGAATCCGCGTTTGTCACTGACCCTTATGAATCTTGAAGACAATCAGAAGGCAGCGCTGGCTGAATTGGTGTCAAACGAAGACCGCGCGAGTTCAAGCCAGATCGCGCTTGCAAGCGTGCCATGGGCGCTTGCTTTTTATAAGTGCAAAAACGACGCGGGCTATCCGGCAGAATGCAGCGGCACCTGGCTTCAAAAGCCGGAATACGTGGCGCTGGCCAGGAACAATGTCTTCGCGCTCCCCCAAAATGAGACAATCAAGATGCTTGATTATGTTGATTTCACTTCAAACAGCGATTATGCGGCAGAGCTGCATATGAACAATGACGGCACCAAAACCCATTATGTTCTTGCTTCAAGATACCTTACGCTGATATTCGGCCTTGGGGATTGCGAGCTTGATGAGCAAAACAATCTCCCTGTGCTTGAAGAGTATGGCTGGTGCGAGCCGTGCACCTATGCCACCATGGCTTACGGAAAGGCGCCTGTCGAGCCTGAGGAAAGCGAAGAGGGTGAAGACGGGGGATTATTCGGTTCTTTTGGAGAGGTGGGAGGCAGTATAGAATACGCGATAGAGTGGGTCGTTTATTCTTATCAGCGCATCATTACCTATTCCATGCTTACCAACTATTTGAAGAATGGCATTTTGCCGATCGTTGATTTCAGGGACGCCAACAGCCGGTATTTGAGCGATCCCAGCTGCCATGTCAGCGAAAACGGCCTGACGATCGCGTGCGATGAAGAAGGGAGCATAAGAACATACACCCCGTACAGCTACAGCATCATAACCGAACCCAAGAAGGAAGTGAAAGGCGTCGGGCCGGTCATCGCGTTGATTGGCTATGACAGAACAGGGCATTCAGTTGATCCTGCCAGAGCATTGGAGGAATCAAGGCTGGTGAAAAGCAGGTGCGAAAACTGCCTTGTTGCTGTGCCGTTTTTCGCATCCTCCGCTTCTTATATGGGCGGGGAATACATATGGATGAACTATGTTGACCAGGATGCTTATTCTGCCATAAGCGACATATGGGCGGCGGAGAGGGACAGCGGAGCCACCACTTTTGACGCGGCAGTCGTCTTTTTCCCTGTTGCTGAGGTTATGCGCGATTATGCAGCGCTTGACGAATGGGATGACATGACCGCAAAGGAAAAGGCTGATGTTGTTGTTGACCGGATGTATTCCTATGCATGGACGATAAACCACATAAGCCGCGGTATCGGCAAAAAACAGCCTGTGCCGGTGGTCATTGTGTTTAATATCAATACCAGCGAAGGGACAGGCTGGCCTGCCATGAGCGGCGCCAGCTATGAGCTGAACAAGGAAAGCATCAGGAGAATTTATGCAGATTTCTTCTCCACAATCTACCTTTCAAGGGACAAGCTCAGGAAGGCAGGAATTATCGGGATAGTGTATTCCCCGTTTTCTTCAGATGAGGCTGCAATTGTCCGGGAGCAGGGAAGCTTTGACTCAAAATTCTGCTCTTTCCAGGAGGGAACATACGATTTCATCGGCATTTCCACCCTTACTACGAACATAGCGCTGTATCCGCCTGAAGAAGAAGGCGCTGAAACAGGAAGTTCAGAATCTTCAGGAGACGGGGGAAGCAAAGGAGGCATTGATACCTCGTCCATCACCACACCTTCTTTCTACCATAGCGATACCTGGGAGATCTCAACCGCGCCGCAATACGATTTTCAGGTCGCACCGGGCGGTAGCACCATCTGGTACGTTGCCGATGGGGATTTGACCCCTTCCGGTTATCTCTACTGCGAGGAATGCCCGGAAGGCGAATACTGCCCTGACGAGGCAATGGTATGCGAGGACGGGACCACCTGCGTTCCGCGCGGAGGCACGAGCGGACCTTACAAATGCCCGAAAGGCGTCATAAGCAATAAATGCAGACTTTGCAGCGACATTCAGGATGAAATAACCTGCCTTATGCGAAGTTATTCTGACGGGGCCCATACTTATTTCAAAAATATACCTTATTCTGAACTCACAGAAGCAGATGCTGACATAATCGGGTTGCTCCCAAAAGAGGACAGGTGCTGCCTGATGAATCCTGAAGGAAGGCTTTACACATTCAAGAGGCTGGAAACGAATGCGATAAACACCGTCCCGGTCGTTTTCTCAGGCAACTTTTCAGGCACCCCGCAAAACAACCTCCTGCAGGACTGTGGCTTTACCGATCCGACAATCATTACAGCAAAAGGCGAGTTAAAAATATGCGGGATAACAAAAACTCCCGATGAGCCACTGGAGTGCAAGAAATCCGGAAATTGGTTCACATATAACAAATAACAGCTTACTTCGTGAGGACCTCGCATCCGTCTGCCGTAACAAGTACGGTATGCTCTGCCTGGCTCACAAGGCCTCCTTCTGCCTCTTTCAGCACAGGGTAGCCCCTTATTATATGGTTCTCCAGCATCTCGCGAAGCGCAGCGTTTACAAGTATCCTAGAATTGAATTTCCTGATTACCCATCTTTCAGCAAAAGGCAATAATCTGTAGTCTTTTATTATCTGCTCCAATATCCTCTTTGACTGTCTCATCGAAATATTTCCCATCCCGTAAAAACTGAATATCCCAACCTCGTCGCTTTCAACAACATATCCTGCGCCGTTTGTTATGAAGGGCTCCACTGCGTATATCTCGCCCTCCTTTATCTCATAGTCGTCTTCGGTTTTTACATTCGGTATGTCTATTCCTGCGTGCAGCAATCCTGTTTTTAGCATATGGCCGCTGAGGTTGTTTATGGTTTTCAAGCCGTATTTTTTCGCTGTCTCCTCGGGTATCGCGCCAAGCTCGCCAACCTTAACTCCCGGCTTTATGGCTTTTATCAGCGCCTCAAGCGCTTCCTGGGCAACGGTTACCAATTGCCGGTTTTTTCCGCCCACATCCACGGTGTAGGCGCTGTCGCCAATCGCGCCGTTTATGGAAACGCCGAGATCAACCTTCAACAAGTCATTCTCCTCTATGGTGCGCTCGTCGTTAATGCCGGGGGTATAATGCGCGGCTATGTCGTTTGGCGAGATGTTTACCGGAAAAGCGGGCTTCGCACCTTCCTTTTCTATCATCTGCTCTATGTAATCCGCTATGTCAAGCAGCGGCTCGCCGACCATTATCAGGCGCTTGCTTTCCTCCCTGATTTTGGCGGTTATCTTTCCGGCAGCCCTAAAGTCATCAATGTTGTTTTCTATATCAGAGATGATTTCATCAGAATCTGTCATAATCCATATTCTGCAGCGAGATTTTTTAAATAATGGGTGCCACCCTCCCATTTCGTTTCAGTATCCCAAGGGCCTTTTCGCGCACCCTGAGAAATTCTTCCCCTTTTTTCTGAAAGTTGCTTATGTACAGGAAGGAAACGGCGGCAGCAACTTCTTTTTGCTTCTCATCGGCTGCATCGTCTTCCAGGACATCTGCCGCCTCGCGGAATACCTCTTCCATCATTTTCCTGCCCCTTTCAGGGTTAAAAATCAGGAGGCGCATACTGGCGTCATAAGCTTCTATGAGGGCTTCCGGGCAGGCGGATTCCAATCTACTGCCTATCATTTCTTCAATCTTTTCTTCCAATTCCTCATCCTTTACCCTCACTCCTCTGGTAGCGAGAAAATGATGGACCGGCAGCCTTTCCTGTGGCGGCAGCCCTGGCAGCATGCTGACTGCCTTCTTTACCAGTTCCTGCCCGACTTCCTCTATTTTTCTTGTCAATTCTGGCAGAATGTCAGATGCAGGCAACTCTGTTCTATCAACATTTATCTTAATCTCGCCGCGCGTGAGCCATCCAAGGAGCGCATACCTTGTTTGCCTGTTTTCAAATAAAGCAGGTATTGCCGGCAACAGATCTTTGTGGACGCCCTCGCTTATCAGTTTTTCCAGCAATTTTTTCTTTACCTCGTCATTTGCTTCATTCAGGTATTTCAGGGTCATCTCCCTGCATTTTTTGCTTTGGTCGGACAAGGCTATCAGTGCGTCAATGTTTCTCCTGAAAACTTCTTCTGCGCCTTCAACATCGCTTATCCTCTCTACCACAAAAAGAGCAACAGGCGCGCTTTTGTGAAGCATCTTTTCCCAAAATTCCGCTTCCCCGTAATTGCTGTGGTAAAGCGCATCAAGCGCAGCTATTGTCAGGCAGGGGTCTTCGTTTTTTTCCAAAATGCTTTTTATTGATTGTACAATATCTGGGTCGGTTTCATCGCCTTTCCATTCGGTGGCCTTGCCGATTTCCTTTGCCAGCTTCAGCACCTTGTGCATGCCGCTGTTGCGATTAGCCGTTTTCAACATGTTTTTTCCAACTACCATCCTGAAATCAGCTTTTTCTTTTTCTGAAAAGGATTTGTATTTCTCCACAACCTCTGCCAAAGCCTTGTCTGCTTCCTTTCCTTCTGAACAGATGTATTTTTTATAAAGTTCCTTCCTGCTGTTTTTTAATATCCTGAGCATTTTACCACTTCTATGGTTAAATAGTGTTAAAAAGAGTTTAAAAATGTTGCTGTTGGGCTGTCAAAACAAGGAAAGCAGCATTCCCGGCTTTTTGACTGCGATGGCAAAAAGTTTGCTCGCGTGCTCCATATCGCAGTCATTTTCAAGAAAAGATTGCATGCCGTTTTCCATCATCCTGCCCGCAAATCTTTCCAGTTTCTGGTCATCCATCGTGTCCAGGATTTTTCGTATTACTCCGTGAAGAAAGAGCTCCTTTCCACACGTCATTCTCCATGCTATCTCATAAGCCAACGGGCTGCTTGCCTTGGCTGCCATTCTTGCGCACCAGCTTCCGAACAATATCCCGCCGCCCGTTGTCGCCTTTGCCTGCCCTGCAGAATCCCCGGCAAGCCTTACATCGTATCTGCCAGCTCTTTTTGCAGCAGTTGGCCTTGGCTCAGCGGGTATTATGGACATCTTTTTGTTTGCCGCGCTGACGCCAAGCCTTTTTTCCAGTTTCTCAAACGCGCTCTTGGCATTGTTCGGCAGCCTTACCCCGCAGCCGACTTCAAACCTTCTGCCGCCTCTTGGCACTATCCATCCCAAGAATCCCGGGTAATCCCGTGATAGGAACGCCTTTACCTTTTTTTCGTCCCAATCCGCCCTTACTTCGCCCTGAATAGTGCCTATGAAACGCTTAATCCCGGGAAAGCCGAAAAAAGCCGCGGTTGATGAGTTCGCCCCGTCTGCGCCTATGATATTGTTCGGGCGATAGTTGCCAATGACTCTTTTTCCGTACTCTATTTTCACTCCTTCATTTTCAGCAGCTTCCATGCAAAGTTGGTCAAAGCGGTCCCGGTCGCAGATCGCCGCAACCGGCGTTCTTCTTTCCACTGTCATCTTTTTGCCGCTGAAATAAATATCTGCGCCATATGCCTCGTTCTCCACGCTCTCTTTCCACGCCAGATGCCCGGTTAGCGTCTGAAGGCCGCTGAGCGACAGAAGGCAGGAGCACGGCTTGCCGCCGGGTTTCTTGTGTTCCTCACTGACAAGAACGTTTTTGCCAAGCCTGGCCGCCTCTATTGCTGCTATGGCTCCACACGGCCCGCCACCTATTATATGGACATCAAGCATCAATCAACTTGCACAGCAAGCATTTTTATTTTTTATTTTGGAATACCCGCTATGGCAGGATACGAAGTGACGCCCTGGGAAGTCAGCGGTGATGTTGATTACGACAAGCTCATAAAGGAGTTCGGAACGCAAAGAATAAGCGACGCGCTTTACCGCCGGCTGGCTGAGGCTGCAGGAGACGACAACATCATGCTCCGCCGCGGTTATTTCTTCTCCCATCGGGACCTTGACCTTGTTTTGGCAGATTACGAAAAGGGGAAGACGTTTTTTCTTTACACCGGAAGGGGGCCTTCAGGGCCGATGCATATCGGCCATCTCATTCCGCTCGTATTTACAAAATGGCTCCAGGAGCGCTTTGGCGTAAATCTATACATAGAAATAACAGACGATGAGAAGTTCTTGTTCAAAAAAGATCTTGAATGGCAGGCCGTCAGGAAATACGCCGCGGAAAACATAAGAGACATTGCCGCGGTTGGCTTCGACCCGGACAGGACATTCATATTCAATGACAGCGAGTACATAAAAAATGTCTACCCGCTTGTGCTCAAGACCGCCAAAAAGATAACATTCTCTACAGCCAAGGCGGTTTTCGGCTTTACTAATGAAACCAACATCGGCGCTATTTTTTACCCCGCCTACCAGATAGTCCCGACTTTTTTCGAGAAAAAGCGATGCCTTATCCCAAACGCGATAGACCAGGATCCTTACTGGAGGATACAGCGCGACATTGCGGAAAGCCTTGGCTACCAGAAGACCGCGGCAATCCACAGCAAGTTCATCCCTCCCCTGCAGGGCGCAGGCGGCAAGATGAGCGCCAGCGCGCCGGAGAGCGCGATATGGCTCACTGACGATGAAAAAGCCGTGAGGAAAAAAATCCTGAAATACGCATTTTCAGGCGGCCAGCCTACTGTGGAGGAGCACAGGAAAAAGGGAGGCAACCCGGACATAGATGTCTCTTTCCAATGGCTGAAGATGCTTTTTGAGCCTGACGATTCGCGTCTCAAGAAAATAGAAGAAGATTATCGCTCAGGCGCGCTCCTAAGCGGCGAGCTTAAAGAGATTCTTATAGAAAAGATAAACCTGTTTTTGGAAAAACACAGAAAAGAAAAAGTAGATGTTGACCGGTTTATGTACACAGGTAAACTTGCTGAAAAGATGTGGGAAAGCTTCTATTGATGGTTGTCCTGCACCAATCTGAACTTGAAGCCGTAATGTATTAGCCCTTCGGGATCTTCTCTCTGTATTATCCTGAAACAATGCTCAACCGGAGCGCCAATTTTCAGTTTGCCGTTTGGCGCGTCCACAATCTGGCCAAGCACTCTCGCCCCTTCTTCCAGTTCAACTATTGCTATGGTATACGGTACCTGGTCCTCAAAACCGGTCGGGGCGCTATGTATCACGGTATAGGAATATATTCTGCCTTTTCCCGAATACTGGAGCTTCTTTATCTTTCCCCTTCTTCTGCATGTCGGGCAGATGGCCCGTGCCGGGAAGAAATGCCGGCCGCAGGTTTCACACATTGAACCTATCAGGCCGTATCTCTCCGGTATCCTTCTCCACGTGAGCGGTATGCTTTCCCTCATGTTTTTTATTTCACCTTTTTATTGTTTCCATTCTCTTTAAACGCACATTTCGCTTATTTTTTCGCCGCTTGGGTCATATCCTATATTGCACGTCTTGTCGCCCTGCTCGTATATCTCGGCGGCCTTGTATAACCCGCCTGTTTCCTCATCAGTAAGCCAGACGATGCTGTACATTTCAGACCCCATGCCGTTGCAAACCTTTGATTTTTGGCCGTTTGCTATCTTTTCCATACAGCACATCTGCATGGTCTTCCCGGCAATGCTATGCGTTTCCACGCCGGTTATCCTGTACTCAAAGTTGCCGGTTCTTACCCAGGACCCCACAGCGCAACTGCCGCTGTCCGGTGAAGGGCCTGCCGGCTGGCCTGCTTGTGCCGTCTGTTGCGGCATTTGTATGCATCCGCTTGCAATAACAGCGCCGCAAACCAAAATTGCCAGCAAGAGCGGCAATGTCAAAAATATTTTTGCATCTTTCATTTTTGCACCCCTGCTTTTAATCAATCAAAAACCAAATAAAAACCTATTTGTTTTGACCGCCATTTTACGCCTTTCCGACCTTTTTCAGGTATTCCTGGTGGTCCCGCCTGAATATTTCTATCCCCTTGTCGGTCAGCGCGTGCCTCCACATCTCTTCATAAACCTTCGGCGGGATTGTCGCTATGTGGGCGCCTGCTTTTGCAGCCCCCTCGACGTGTTTCACAGAGCGCACCGAGGCGACTATTATCTCGGTTGTGAAGCCATAGTTCCGGTATATCTGGACTATGTCCCGGACGACAGCCATCCCGTCCTGCCCGGAGTCATCCAGCCTGCCTACGAAAGGCGAAACGAAAGCCGCGCCTGCTTTTGCTGCAAGCAGTGCCTGGGCGGCGGAGAACACGAGGGTGACATTGCATTTCACGCCGTTTTTTGCAAGAGCCCGCACCGCAGTCAGGCCCTCCTTTGTCATAGGCACCTTTATTACCACATTGGACGCCCATCTTGAGAATTCCATCCCTTCCTTTACCATCCCTTCTGCGTCGTCGCTTACCGCCTCAACGCTTATCGGCCCCCTGACAATCCGCGCGATTTCCCTTATCGCGTCTTCCTGTTTTTTTCCAGCCTTCATAATAAGCGTCGGGTTTGTCGTCACGCCGTCGCACATCTGCAAGGCAACCGCTTTTTTGATTTCCTCAACATCCGCACTGTCAATAAAAAATTTCATAAAGCTATCTTGTGGTATTAATTTTAAAAAAGCATAGTGTGTTAAATTATCCGATGCGGCCGTAGTCTAGGGTTTTGCAGCAGCGGACAGCGGTCAGGATTCGGGCCTTCCAAGCCTGCGACTCGGGTTCAAATCCCGACGGCCGCATCTATGTTTTCTAACTTCTTTAAAATAATTATCAATCAAATAAGATCGATGATAAAATCACTAAGCCTTGTCAATTGGCGTTCTCACGAGAATACAAAAATGGAGTTCGGCTACGGCACTAATCTCCTCGTGGGCATCATGGGCAGCGGAAAAACCGCAGTCCTTGACGGCATCAGTTTTGCCCTTTTCGGCACCTTCCCGGCTCTGGAGAGAAGGAGGCTTAAGCTTGAGGACATCCTAAGATACGGTTCCGCATATTCAAAAGTCAGCATTTCTTTTTCGTGGAACGGCAGCGATTATCTGGTTGAGCGGAAGATCGAAAGGAAAAACGGGAAGATGTTCTCAAAAGCCGACATCTATAAAGACAACACGCACCTGGAAAGCGGAGCAACCGCGGTTACCGAACTCATTGAAGAGGTTTTGGGCGTTGACTATGACCTTTTTACCCGCGCGATCTACTCCGAACAAAACAACATAGACTATTTTCTCTCGCTTGACCCAAAGAGGCGGAAGGAGGAGTTTGACAGGATACTTGGTCTTGACAGGTTTGAAAAGGCGCGGGCGGCAACGGTATCAATAACAAACCGCCTTGAAAGCGTGGCGCGCTCCCTGATGGAGAGGTACAGCGAGGAGCGGGAGCGCGAAGTCGCGGATGGCATAAGGGCACTGGCGGAAAAGGAAAGGAAATTGAGTGGGGAGCTCGCATTGGCTGAAAAGGCAGCTGCGGAAGCAAAAAGAGTGGTTGCCGAACTTGCGGCGCGTTTTGAAATCCTGGAAAAAAACAGAAGAATGCTGGAGGCTCTGTCAAGGGAGCTCGCTTCCCTGCAGGGGCAGGCGGCAAGCCTTGAAAAGGGGCTGGCCAAGGTCAAGCCGGAAGCGTACACCGCAAAAAAACAGGCAATCGCTGAATTGCGGCATAAAAAAGCCGGAGCGGAAAAAACAATCTCTGAACTTAAGAAAAAAGATGTTGAGATAAACAAAAAACTGGCAGTTGTTGAGAGCAGGATAAGGGAGCAGGAGCAGCGATTATTGAGGCTGGAAAAGTTGCGCTCCATGAAGGGCACCCTTCTTGAAGGCAAAGACGAGGCGGGGGTAAAAAAAGAGCTTGAGGCGCGCAGGAAAGAGCTTGAGGAAAAAGGCCAGGAGAAGGCAGCCATTCTCCAATCCGTGGCGCAAACCGAGGACATGCTGAAGCATCTTTCGCCTGCGGCGAGCGCCTGCCCTCTTTGCGAAACCGTGCTGGGCGTTGATGGGATAGCTAAAGTGAGGAAAAAGAAAGAAGCCGAGATGGCAAAAGCCAAAGGAAGAATGAAAGCCCTCGCCGCCAGAATCGAAATTTTACAAAATGAAAGCAGCAAGTTCGACGAGATTTTGAGGAAAGCAGAGCTTCTGGAGCAGCAGATTAAAAGCGAGCGGCAGCAGTTAATCGACAAAACCGGGTTGGAGCAGGAAAGGGCCGCGCTAAAAGCAGAAGCCGAAGAGATCGCCAAAAAAGCAGGCATTCTTGAAAACGAAAGCAGGGAAATGCAGGATATCGTAGAAAGAGAACTGGTGGAGCTTAATAAAATGGAAGAAATGCTGCGGCGGGAAAAGATGGCGGCCGAGATAAGGAAAAGGATTGCGGAAACAGAGGAAAAACAAAGGAAGATGGAATACAACGAAGAAGATTACCTGTCTGGAAGGAAGGCGCTTGAGGAAAAAAAGGTGGAAGAGCAAAAACTTCGGACGAAACTGGAATACCTGCAAAAAGAAGGGGCGCTCTTGGGCGAAAACAAGACGGCGCTTGAGGCGCAGCTTCTCGACATGATTTCAATAAAAAACAGGGCAGGGGCGACAAAGGAAGCCGTGGAAGAGCTTAAGGTCTACAAGAACGCGCTTGCCGAGACGCAGGTCTCGCTGAGAAGGGAGCTCATAGACGCGATAAACACGGCCATGAATGATATATGGGACATATTCTATCCGTACGGAAACTACAAGGCGCTCAGGGTTGATGTTACTGAAAAGGACTATGTTTTTGAGGTATTGGAGAGCGGCCAGTGGAAGCCGCTTGAAAGCATCGCCAGCGGGGGGGAAAGGGCGTGCGCCGCGCTCACCCTTCGCGTTGCCCTTGCGATGGTGCTTACGCCGAACCTAAGCTGGCTTATCCTTGACGAGCCGACGCACAATCTTGATTCGCAGGCAATCGCCCTGCTTTCTGAAACCCTTCAGGCAAAGGTCCCGCAGGTGGTAAAGCAGATATTCGTGATAACACACGAAGAAGCCCTAATCGGAGCTGATTTCTCCAGGACTTACAAGTTGTCCAGGGACAAGAATGCCGGCGGCGCAACAAAAGCGGAAATGCTTTAACCGCTATTCCGTCTCTATGCGCGGCGCCAGATAGTACACCACGGAAGCGCCTTCTATGGCATATTCCAGCTTCAACGGCTTGTCTGTTTCAAGATTTATCCTGATCGCAGCGTTTGACGGCGCGGCCTTGAGCATATCCTCAAGATATTGCAGAGGGAATGTTGATTTTGCCATTGCCGCGGTTTTTATCTCCATGACTTCATCGCCGCCTTCTTCAAATTCCTCCCTTATCTCGCCATTGTCCCCCCTCACTTCGGCCAAAAACTGCTTTGGCGCTACGGACAGCCTGATGTGCGAACTGACCAGCTTTGAGTCCTTCAAAACCTCTTTCAACGCGTCCGCCTTGACGATTGCGTGGTTTTTGAATTCTATTTTCGGTTCCCTTTGCACCTTTTCCCCAGGCTCTCTTAAGGGCACCTTGAATGTCCTTTTTCTTTTTGCGGCATAGAACTTTACCACAAGCCTTCCGTCTTCTATCGAGAGCTCGACCTTCTCGCCGCTTTTTCCCCTGGAAAGGACGCTTGCGAGCTGGCCTATGTCGACGCCTATCCTCTTCTCTTCCGTTATGCTGTATTCCTCAAAAGAGGTTTTTGGCATCGTGAATGACACCATTGATATTTGCGACGGGTCCATCGCCTTCAGCTGCAGCCCGCTGCTTGTTATCTCAAATTCGCCCTCTTCAACGATGCTTACGATGGCATCTATTGCTGATTTTAATGCTGGTGCATTGCCGACAACAAGTTTCATTTTCCCACCTTGAGCCTAATAGAACAAAAGATAATATAAATCTTGCCCATCATAATTTTTTAGGTGTGTTTATGAATAAATTTTTGTTATTGTTTCTGACGGCATCATTTTTGCTGCTTGGCTGTTTTGAGCAGGCGCCCCAGGGGGCAGATGGCGGAAGCATGGCAGAAAACAAGACGCAGCCAGTCGTCCAGCCGTCTTTCGTGATAATCGCCCCGGAGGAAGACGAGGTTATAGATGTCTCAGGCAGCGGCGGCCCGGTTTCGGTTATACTGAGCACGACGAATTTCGTCATAAAAATCGGGGGCGAAAAGAAGTTCGGCGAGGGCCATTTTGTTTTTGTGCTGGACGGCGGCCCGCCGATGCACGTTTACGGAAAATCGTATACATTTGAGAATGTCCCTCTTGGAGAGCATACGTTATACGTAGAATTGGTGCATAATGACGGCTCCTCTTATGTTCCGAGGGTATACCGCTCGCTGCACTTTGAAGTTTCTTCCACAACAAAAAACTACGAGCCGGCTACATACACGGTCCTCATAAAAGATTTTTCATATGAACCATCCTCGCTTGAAGTCAATGTCGGGGATACCATAGTGTGGGTGAACCGGGGCGCCTATCCTCGCTCGGCAACCTGCGCCGGCCTTTTTGACAGCCAGATGATAAGTCCTGGAAAAAATGCCACCACGCTCATGTCAAAGGCATTTGAATGCGATTTCTTTTCGCTTAATTACCCGGACCTCAAGGGCCATATAAAGGTAAATCCTGCTCCAGTGGGCTGATTATGGAAACTGAAGTGATAAGGCGCTTTCTTAGGGCCCAATACCGACTCGCTGGCAGGCATTCAGCGGTCCAGATATGCAGCTGGACAAAAAAAGCGCTGCGCGGAGAAGGCGTCTGCTACAAGCAGAAGTTTTACGGCATAGACTGCCATCGCTGCGCGCAGATGAGCCCGGCGTTTTTGTGGTGCCAGCAGAGCTGCGTGCATTGCTGGAGGCCGGCGGAGTGGATGAAAAAGGCCGCTTTTGAAGAAATGGAGCCTGATGCGCCGGCAGACATAGTAGGCGGCATTGTGGAAGCAAGAAAAAAATTGTTGAGCGGTTTTGGAGGTTTTTCAGAAACTGACAAAAAGTTTTATGATGAGGGCTACAGGCTTTTCCCCTCCCACTGGGCGATATCGCTTTCCGGAGAGCCAACCATATACCCCTTTATCTGCGACTTGATAAAAGAACTTAGAAAACATAAGGAGGTCAGGAGCATTTTTCTTGTTACAAACGGCCAGGAGCCGAAGCGCCTTCAGGGGCTTGCAAGGAAAAAATGCCTGCCCACGCAGCTATACATCTCGCTTAATGCGTGGGATGAAAAAAGCTTCAGGAGGCTCAATCGCCCGGCATATGCTGACGGCTGGAAAAGGCTGCGGAAGAGCCTTTCACTGTTGAAGAAGCTAAAGTGCAGGACCGTGGTCAGGCTTACATTGATAAAGGGCGTGAACGATTCCGAAGAGGCGAAAGAGGCATTTGCGAAAATGCTTGAGGGCGCAGAGCCCGCTTTTATTGAAATAAAGGCGTATATGTTTCTTGGCAACTCAAGAAAGCGGCTGAAGGAGGAGAATATGCCATCCCATGCATATGTCAGGCAGTTTGCTTCTTCCCTGCTTGAAAAGCTTCCGTCTTATGCCCGGGTTTCTGAGGATGCGGCTTCGCGTATTGTCTTGCTGAAAAGAAAAGGAAGCAGGATAGATAACATAATAAAAAAGCCGTAATCAGGCAATAAGTTTTCTTGCGTACTCTTCCATCAGTCCCGCGTATTTTACAATCTTCTCCTTTGAATTCGCATTCTGCCCCTGCGCGCATTCTATCGCCGCGACCTTTGCCCTGACATTTGCACGATAACACTTGTAATAATCAAGAAGCCGCAATGCGTCATCGTCATTTGAGCGTCTTAGGTACTCTCTTACAAAAAGCCCAGCCAGATCATTCCTTCCATAGGCGTCAAGGTCCATTGCCATGAAGGCTATTTCGCTTGCCACATCTATGTTTCTGAAGTCGGGATTGAATTCAATGCAGTCAAATATGTAAATCTTGTCCGCGATTATTATATTCGCGGAATGAAGGTCACCGTGGCATTCCCTTATGAATCCTCCGCTCTGCCGCTTTTTGAAAAGTTCAATATTGTTTTCGTGAAATTTTGCGCATTTTTCAAGAACATAATCGATAGTCTTTCCCACGCCTGCCGCTTTCTCCATCGTTTTCCTGTGGGCCGCTATGTCCTCCACCTGCCTTCTTATGAGGGCAGGGTTGCCGTACTTTTTGTCTTTTATTACTTCGATATTTTTGTGAAAATCGGCAACAACAGCCGCGATTTTCTTTATGTCCTCCGCCTGCACTTCTCCTTTTTCAAGCAGTTTGTCCATTTGCCTTTCAGCAGGCATTCTTTTCATTTTGACTGCGTATTCCCATCCCGCATCATCTTCGGCTTGCGATGCTTGCTGCCGCCCATCTTCAAAAAAATAACCGCCAAAATGCGCCTCCGCCCTAACAACCCCGATATAGACATCAGGGCAAAGCCTTCTGTTCAGCCTTACTTCCTCCCTGCAGTAGAACCTTCTAAGCTCAGGAGTTGAGAAATCAAGGAAGCTGAATTTTACCGGTTTTTTTATCTTGTAGGCAAAATCCCCCACGATGTAAATCTTTGATATGTGGGTTTCTATGCAGTTGCCGTAACTGCCAAATTTTTTAGCGTACTCCATGGCCTCCTTTGTTTGCTCTGCGAGCGGTTTTTCTGTGTCTATGACCAGGTGTTTTTCTTTTATTTCCTCATATTCCTTTTTTACCTTCTTGTAAATCTCAAAAGTCGCCTCGCTTTCATCCCCGGCATTTTTTCTTTTTTCCATCCGTTCCATTATCTTTTCTTCAGCCAGGACGCATTCAATCATGATGCAGCCGCTTTTTTCAGCCTCTGCCGTCTCCCTTGCCTTGTTCCGCAGGGCCTGCCGGTAAAAAGTCGCGTCTAATACCGCGTTTTCCCCTTTTTTCAGATGTTTGCGGGCTTCCTCAAGCATTCGTTCGTATACCATCAGTTTTTCTTTTTCGCTGTAGGTTCTTTCTTCAAGAAGCCGCAATCTTATGCTGTCGCTGTTTATGTGCTCGGCATTCCATATCCTTGCAAGCTCACGCGCAAGCGTGCTTTTTCCCGTTCCTGGCAGCCCGCATATTATAATAAGCATAATCAACAAAGCTTGCAAAGTAATTTTAACCTTAATTGTTAATACGACTCAGGTGAATAAATGGCAGTTGTTCTATCTATCGGCGGAAGCTGTGTCAACCCGGAAGGCAGGCCGGATGTAAAATTTATCGCCGGCATTGCCGGCATCATCAGGAAATCAGAAGAAAAATTGGGAATCGTTGCGGGAGGCGGCAGCGTAGCAAGGCTCTATGCGGCAGCTGCCCGCGAGCTTGGTGCATCTGAGTTCAATGCCGATGAAATAGCGATAATGTCAACAAGGCAAAACGCGCTTCTTTTGCTTGAGGCGATGCGCGACATAGCCCATCCGGCCGTGCTTACTGATTTCACTGATGCAAAAAAAGCCGCGTGCTCGTCGCGGGTCATCGTCATGGGCGGCACCATCCCCGGCATAACCACGGACACCGATGCAGTCCTGCTTGCTGAGGCGATGGGCGCGAAAAGGCTGGTTAACATAAGCAGCATCAGCGGCATTTACGACAGCGATCCGCGGAAAAACCCGAATGCCAGAAAATTTGAGAGAATGACCTACGATGAGCTTGCAGCACTCGGCGCCGCTTCAGACAGGAGGCTGGCCGGCACTAATTTCGTTTTTGACATGCTCGCCTGCCGGCTGCTTGGCAGGAGCAGGATAGAGGCTCATTTTGTCTCAAAGGACATGAAGGAAATAGAAAGCGCAATAAAAGGAAAAAAACACAGCGGCACTGTCGTCAGCCAATAGCTTTATTTGAGGTATTTTGCTATTTCCTTTTCGCTTAATGGCGTGTATTTTGCAGTGCTTACCGGGATGTATGCGATTTCAAGGTTTGTGCTGCCTTCTTCTGTCTTTTTTAGGGCGTCAACAGCAAGTTTTATCGCCTCTTCGGTCGTCATGTCCTGCCTGTATTTTTTTTCCATGTACTCGTCAACCTCTTTTTTTGCCGAGCCTATGGAATCCGCATGATAAGCAGTCATCGCACCGCTTGGCTCGGCTTCATACAATTCCGGCTTTTTGCTCGCATCCACGCCGCCTATAAGCAGGGAAACGCCGAACGGCCTTATGCCGCCGTATTGCGTGTAAATCTGCAGCAGGTCGCCGACGCTCTTGGCAATCGTCTCAACAGAAGCCGGCTCATTATAGGTTATCCTGTGGCGCTGCGCTTCCACCCTTGCGGTTTCCACCAGCCTTCTTGCGTCCGCGATCAGCCCGCTTGCAGTTACCGCGACATGCTCGTCAACTTCAAAAATCTTTTTTAGAGAGCCGGTTACTATGAGTTTTGAATGGATTGCCTTTGATGCGACAAAGACCACGCTGTCTTTTGCGCATATCCCTATCGCGGTTGCGCCTCTTTTTACCGCCTCTTTGGCATACTCAACCTGAAACAGCCTGCCGTCCGGGCTGAAGACGGTTATCGCTCTGTCATAAGCCTGCGGTGACACTCCATACATATTCTACACCTCTTTTATTCTAATAACTTTGAAAACATTTAAAAAGCGATTTAAGAATGGATGCGCGTTGCGGAGCATTTGCCGAAAAACCCGAAACGCTTATATTTCTTGCCTGCATGGCTTTTATGGGGTTCCTTGCATGGCCGACAAGGGTGAAAAGCGCGCTTAATACCGTTGACGGCGCATCAGCATACATAATAAGCTCGGAAAGCGAGGCAAGGAAGAACTTCGCGAAGGAGCCAATTAAGATTGAGGGCTTCCACTGGAGCTCAAGCAACTATTATGCTCGAGCCTGCCCCAAGATGGCAGGTTATCAGGTCAGATTTTTTCTTTCCAAGGATTTCATCAGCCCTTCCTGATACATACTTGTGCGATATTCCGTGGAATCTGTACTTCCGCACAGCATACTTGTCAAAAAAATTATACGGAAGGCCGTACATATAACTTGGCGCCTATGTTTTTATAGCTTCCGCATCTCTGCCCTTCCGTTACATTTATTAAATTTAGGCATGCCTAAACATTTTATGGCGCTTGAAAGAAGGCAGATTGAGGAATATCTTGAAATAATGTACAGGAAAAAGCAGAAGGGCGAGAAGATAACAACAACAGGCATCGCGAGGGAGCTTTCGGTTTCGCCTGCAAGCGTGAGCGAGATGCTGAAAAAGCTTGAGCGCATGGGCTTCGTGGAAGTTGTCCCCTACAAGGGCGCGGTTCTTACGGATAAAGGCGAAGATGCCGGGAAAGCTATGCTCAGGAAGCATCGTCTGCTCGAGGATTTCCTTATCAAGTTCGGTCTGGGAAGGAGAAAGGCGCATAAGGACGCTTGCGCGCTTGAACACGCACTCTCAAAAGAGGCTGAGCGCGCTTTTGAAATGGCTGCTTCTGCAAAAACCGCAAAACCGCTCTGCAGCCTGCACGCAGGCCAGAAAGGAAGAATTGCATACATCGCAGGCGGCAGGGAGGCGTTGATAAGGGTGATGGAGCTTGGTCTTACAGAAGGCACCGTTGTCGAAGTCTTGCAGATGTCAAAATATGGCTGCCCGATAAAGTTGCGCGCAAGGGGCTGCGAGATTGCCATAGGCAGGGGAATCGCAGAGAAGATATATGTCGAGGTCATATGATGGAAGAAATTTTGATGGCGCTTGCCGGAAATCCGAATGCCGGGAAATCAGTTATTTTCAACCAGCTGACCGGCGAAAGCCAGCACGTTGGTAACTGGCCGGGCAAGACTGTTGAGAAGTTCGAAGGCAGGCTTAATTTCATAGGAAAGCATGTGCGCATAATAGACCTGCCCGGGGCGTATTCCCTGTACGCATTTTCGCAGGAAGAGCAAATATCAAGAGATTTCATAAAAAAAGAAAAGCCGGATGTTGTGATAAATATAATTGATGCATCTTCTCTTGAGCAAAGCCTCTTCCTGACGCTTCAGCTCCTTGAGCTTGGTGCCAATGTCGTCATCGCCCTTAACAAGATTGATGTTGCGCGCAAGAAAGGAAGAGAAATAGATGCAAGGAAGCTTTCAGAAGTTCTTGGCGTGCCTGTAGTGCCAACTGTTGCGACACAGGGCAAGGGAATAGAGCAGGTTATGATAAAAAGCATTAATGCCGCGTACAGGAAAAAGGCAGGAAAACAAAAACCCCCGGCCGGCTCCCCAAAAAAAATTTCAGAGCGCTATGACTATATCCATCGCATTGTGGGCAGGTGCCAGAAAGAAAAGCCAGTGGAAAAACCTTTTTCTGAAAAGCTCGACTCCATTCTGCTTCACGAGCAGCTCGGCTATGTTTTTCTTGTCCTCGCGCTCGCCGCGATGTTCTTTTTCATTTTCACTTTGGGCGATGCAACCTCCGCGTTCATTCTTGAAGTGATGCGGCATCTTAAGCAGGCTGTTCCGCAGGAAATCTCCTCCAACTGGTTTTTCGCTTTTTTCTGGAAGGCGGTTGTTGAAGGCATAGTGGCAGGCATTACAATCGCCATCCCATACCTGTTGCCGTTCTACGTATTTCTTGCTATTCTGGAGGACTCAGGCTATCTTCCAAGGATAGCGTTTCTTACCGATGGCCTTATGCACAAAATCGGGTTGCACGGCAAAGCCTTCATCCCTCTTTTTCTCGGCTACGGGTGCTCTGTTCCGGCGTGCATCGGATGCAGGATAATGGAATCCCACGAGCAGCGCTTTCTCACCGCCCTGCTTGCCACCATGATACCCTGCGCTGCAAGGAGCGTCGTCATACTTGCGCTCGTGGGCGCGTTTATGGGCTTTTGGTGGGTTCTTGGTTTATACGCTTTCAACTTTCTTGTCATATTTGTTCTGGGATTGTTGATTTCAAGGCTCGTGATAAAAAAATCAACGGGCCTTATAATGAGCATGCCCTCATACAATGTGCCCGATATCCTCTCAATAATGAGGCGCGCTTTTCTCCAGATAAGGCAGTTCATCTTAATCGCTTTTCCGATAATAATCGTTTCAACATTTGCAATAAACACGCTTGACTTTCTCGGCTTTCTCGCGCCGATCTCTGGTTTTCTTTCTCCGATAACTGTTGGCTTGCTCGGATTGCCTGCCATCGTCGGCATAACATTCGTTGTCGGTTTTCTCAGGAAAGAGCTTGTCATCGTGCTTCTCGCCGCGCTGCTTGGCACGGAAAATTTCGGCGATGTGCTTACTCCCTTGCAGATGCTCGTCCTGACCGTAGTCACGATTTTCTACATTCCGTGCGCCGCGACGATTGCCGCGCTGGCAAATGAATTCGGGTGGAAAAAGGCGCTTCTTGTCACGGTTTTTGAAATCGCCTTCGCCATTGCGCTTGGCGCCGCGGCTTTCAGGCTGCTTCCAGTTTTTGGGATCCAATAACAGAAATGTTTATAATCCAAAATAGGTTAAATCCCATTCATGCTCATCCGCTCGCCGATAGTTTGCGTTTTAGGCCATGTCGACCACGGAAAGACATCGCTACTTGATTCCATACGCGGCTCTCGCGTGGCATCAAAGGAGGCGGGCGGGATAACGCAGATGATAGGCGCGAGTTATGTAAAGAAAGAGGACATTCTGGAGCTTGCCGCGGATCTGAAGGGAAGTCTTAACTTTAACCTGAAAATCCCAGGACTGCTTTTCATAGATACTCCGGGCCATGAGGCATTCACGAACTTGAGGGACAGGGGCGGAAGCATAGCTGATATTGCCATTCTGGTTGTTGATGTTGCCCAAGGGTTCCAGCCGCAGACGATAGAGAGCCTGAAAATACTCAAGGAATACAAAACACCTTTTGTCATTGCGGCAAACAAGATAGACCTGATAAACGGCTGGAAGGAGCAGGACACTGCGTCATTTCTGCAATCGCTTTCGCGTCAGCCCCCATACGTAGAACAAAGGCTGGATGAAAAGATCTACGGCCTCATGGGAAAGCTTTCAGAGTACGGGTTTGACTGCGAGCGGTTTGACAGGGTAAGCGACTTCCGCAAGCAGGTCGCAATAATTCCGGTGAGCGCGAAAACGAAAGAAGGGCTGGGTGAGCTTCTGATGCTGATAGCCGGTCTCAGCCAAAAATTCCTTGAAGGGAAGCTTGAGATGGATGAAAACGGCGCAGGCAAGGGAAGCATAATGGAGATAAAGGAGGAAAAAGGGCTTGGAACAGTCGCCGATGTCATTCTCTATGACGGCGTTTTCAAGAAGGGCGACGAGGTCTTCTATCTTGCACTGAACGGCGTGAAGAAGACAAGAATAAGGGGGCTTCTTATGCCAAACATCATGGGGGGGAAGGAAAAATATATGCAGGCAGATGCCGTGGCGGCTGCCGCAGGCATCAGGTTGCTCGCGCCGGACCTTGAGGAAGCTATATGCGGCTCCCCGATTGAGAGCGTTGTTCAAGGCAGCGAAGAAATGGCCAAGTTTGAGCGATTGTACAAGAACATCATATTCACAAGGGGCGAGCTGGGAGTTGTGGTCAAGGCCGACAGCCTTGGCTCTCTTGAAGCGCTGATGCGGCTCCTGTCCGAAGACAAAATACCAGTGAAGGCGGCAGGCATAGGGAAAATAACAAGAAAGGACGTGCTGGAAGCGGAGATAGTCTCTGCCGAAGACAGATATCTTGGAGCGGTCCTCGGGTTCAATGTCTACGCAATGGATGACGCAATCGCGGAAGCGCAAAACAAAAGAATACCAATCCTGACGAGCGACATAATATACAAGACAGTGGAGAATTACCAGAAATGGGTGGCAGGCGCGAAGGAAGAAAGCAAGAAGGGCGCATGGGCAAAACTGCCCTGGCCGGCAGAAATCAGGATCCTTCCGGGCTGCTGCTTCAGGATGTGCAAGCCGGCTATTTTCGGCATAAAGGTGCTGCGGGGTTCGCTGAAGCCTGAAACGAGACTAATCAACAGCAGCGGTGAAGTCATAGGCGAAGTGAGGGAGATACAGCACGAGAAGACAAAACTGGAAAAGGCGGACAGGGGGATGGAGGTCGCGCTGTCCTGCGATTCAATCGTGCTTGGCAAGGATGCCAAAGAAGGCGACATATTATACACTTACATGACAAAGGACGATTTTGACGTGTGGGCTAAGAATATGAGCATCCTGAATGAAGAGGAAAAAGAGCTGCTGGAGGAAATAAAAAAGATCGTTGGCAAATCAGTGTGGTGATTTTTCAGGTGCTTTTGATGGAAAGGGCGGAGCTTTTTACGGACAAGTATTCGCCGCGGAAGATAGAGGAATCAATAGGCAACGATGAGGCGAAGGAAGCCATAAGACGATGGATCCTGAACTGGGTTGCGGGGAACAGGAGGAAGCCGATTCTTGTTTACGGGCCGCCGGGCGTCGGCAAGACAAGCATCGCCCACGCCATCGCCACCCAGTACGGCCTTGAAATAATGGAGATGGGTGCAAGCGATCTCAGGAACAGGGAAAGGGTGGAGCACATCGTTTTTACCGCCTCTGGGACAGGCACGCTTAGCGGAAAAAAGCGCCTGATACTGATAGACGATGTCGACATCTTCATAGGAAAAAAAGACACCGGCGGGCTGGGCGCGGTCGTGAAGACGCTGAAGGAAGCCAATTGCCCGGTTCTGCTTACCGCAACCGACATCTGGGACAAGAAGCTGGCGCCGATAAGGGCGGAATGCGAGCGTATAGAATTCAAGAAGGTGGGTAGGGCCTCGATAAGAAAGCTGCTTGCGGAAATTGCCAAAAAGGAAAAGCTTGCGATAAGTGACAAAGAGCTTGATGCACTTGCTGAAAACTCAAACGGCGATGTGCGTTCGGCATTGATAGACCTGCAGGCCGCAAGGCCGAGCGTCAGGGAGCGCGAAGCGGATATCTTCTGGCGCGTCAGGAGCGTGTTCAAATCCTCAACATATGCAGAAGCCCGCGAAGCCCTTAAGGGCGATGTGGATTATGAGCTGCTTAACCTGTGGATAGAAGAAAACATTCCTGAGGAATATGAAGATAAAAGGGACATCGCAAGGGCATTTTTCTGGCTGTCGCGCTCTGACATATTTTTCGGAAGGACCGGAAGCGGAAGCTGGGTCATGCTCAAGTACGCCCTGGACCTTATGAGCGCAGGCGTGGCGCTGGCCAAGAGCCAGCCATACAGGAAGTTTACAAAATACCAGTTTCCGGCTTATCTGAGAAAGATGGGTGCCAGTGTTGCAACAAGGGCGATGCTGAAAAGCATAGGGTTGAAGGTCGGCAGGGTGGTGCATGCGAATGCGAAAGAGGCGAGTTTGTACTTTCCGGTGCTCGCTGAAATGAAGCCGGAAATTTTGGAAGAGTTTTACCTTCTTGAAGAGGATGAGATAAAATTCCTGAGGAACCTCAGGTGAATGACGTTATCTTCGTTTGGCCGGCCTGCCTTCTTCCGGCGCCAGGATTTCTCACAGCATTTCCATTTCCGGCATTTTCCCTGGCTATCCTTGCCTGCAGTGCGTAAAGTATCTGCTTCATTTTTCTTTCGCGGCTTACCGAAGCCCAGTAGTAATACTCGTCTCGCGTGCCGCGCGTCATTAGTATGTAAACCTCCCCCTCCTTGAGCCTTGCCGCCCGCCCTCTTCGTTGTATGCTTCTTATCTCACTCGGTATCGGCTCGTAGAACACCACAGCGTCTACCTTCGGTATGTCCAGCCCCTCCTCGCCGATGCTTGTTGAGATAAGCACTTTGAATTTGTCATCTCGGAATTCTGCTATTGTTTCCTCCTGCTGTTTCCTTGTTACTCCTTCTTTCCTGCCGACAAACTGCCTTGCCGGTATGCCCGCTGCTTTCACTACCTCTTCGATTTTCCTTATCTGGTCCCGGTACTGGGCGAACACTATTATTTTCTTTCCGCCAAGCGAGCGGAGCAGCTCAACCATCTTGCCCAGTTTCGGGTGCTCCTCATCGCTGGTATAGATTATTTTTTTTATCTCGGTTATTTCCGGGGTTTTCAGAAGCATTTTGACCGACTTGCCGTCTTTTTCGCCAAGCCTTTCCAGATAACTACGCATCGCGTGGACGCCCTGCGTCTCAAGGAGCTCTGAAAGATGCAAGACATTGAGCAGCGCGTAGTATTTCAGCATTGCAGGGAATTTTCTTCCGCCGCTTGTTGCGCGTATCCTCTCGCCAAGCTGCATGAACAGCCCCTTGTGCCTTAGCGGCGGCGGAAACCCGAGCGCAGCCAGTTCCTGCGAATACCTTTTCGCGAGCGTGTCAAGCGTCGCCTTTATTTTTCTCAGCGTGGGGGAGAGGTCCACCGGAATCCATCTTATCGTGCTTTTCTTTATGTAAGGGGCGACATCCGGGTCCTCGCTCGTCCTTATCTCTATGTTCTTTATGCCGAGGTTGCCAAGCACTTCCGCGATTCTTTCTTTTTTTCCGCCGGGGGAAGCAGTCATCCCGATTGCGAGCGCGCCTTTGAGCGCGGCAGCTATTTTGACATACGCGTAATCTCCCACCGCCCGGTGGCATTCGTCAAAAACAACAAGAACGAAATCGCGCGGCGCGATCTTATTTTCCAGGTCATTCGCTATTGTCTGTGGCGTAGCAACGATTATGCCCTTTTTGTAAAGCTCCGCCCTTTTCTCTGCCGGCTTGTCGCCCGTCATAAGTTCTATCTCGTCATCGCCCGCTTCAAGTATTTCCTTTATGTTTTCATAATGCTGCTTTGCGAGTGGCTTTGTTGGCGTGAGCATCAGGCACCTGCCCTTTTTGCGCATTTTTTCAATCGCCATCAGCGCTATCAGCGTTTTTCCCATGCCGGTCGGCAGTACGACTAGGGTGTTTCCTTTTTCCATTATTGAATTGAATATTGCCAGCTGATAAGCGCGGGGAATCTGTTTCACGATAGGTAGTTGCAAAAAACCAATTAAAAATGTGAGGATTTAGCTAGTTTTTTTCACAATCGTCTTGCCGGATGGCAGGATGCTCGCTATCTCTTGTTCTTCAGCACCCAGGATTCGCGACAGGAATCTTGCCGTTTCCCCCTTTTCCTTCCCGCCCTTTGAAGGGTAAACCGCTGCCTCCCTCCCGAACTTTTTCTTGTGAAGGAGCGGCACTGCCTTCGCAGCACCTTCCTCAGCCACTATCCTGAGGCCGAGCTGGACATTCTTGAACCATCTTCTATCCCCTGTTATCGCAAAGGCGCCTGCCGCCACATACCCTCCCTGGGCGTGCTTCGCTATCTGCCCTTTTCTTACTGCATAGACATCCACAGAAGCATTTCCATTCTTCCACGCGTTTGAAAAACTAGCCGCAAACTGCGCAGCCTCAAGCAGTTCTTCCTCTCCGGCATGCAGCCCGTCTTTTAGTATCACTGCGGAGCCCCCCTGTATGTCTGCGTGGAAAAACAGGTCATCCTCATCCATGTGCTTTTTGAAAACCAGGTCGTTTTGCTGCGCAGTCCTCCCGCCGACAGCCAGCCTCCCGCCGGAAGTAAAAAAATGGTGAAACGTCTCGTACCATTCCTTCCTTTTCTTCATTCGCACCTTTTTTTCTTTTTTGCCTTTTTCCGCCTTTTCTATTGCCTTTATCGTCTCCTTTATCGCCTGCCCGGTTTTCTCGGCTTTTTTCCTCGCTTCCTTCGCAAGCTCGTAATAATACGCCGCATTCTCATTAACGCTTTTGTCTATGAAAATCCTTATCCGCATAACTATTTTTTAAAGCATAAAATTAAAATTAGCTCCTGAGCGCTTCCACCGGGTCAAGGGCCGCGGCCCGCCTTGCCGGCACCGCGCCGGCAATGGCGCCGACCAGCATTGAGAAAACAACAGCGGTCAATATCACATTTGGGCTGAGCCAAACCGGCACGCCAAAGACTTCGGCTACCTGCAGAATTATATAAGACAAAGCCAGGCCTATCAAGCCCCCTATCAGCCCTATCAGCACGCTCTCTATGATAAATATCAGCAGGATATCCTTTTCAGTGGCGCCCATGGCCTTCAGCACGCCTATCTCCCTTGTCCTCTCCAGCACAGCCATGAACATCGTGTTGGCGACCCCTATGCCGGCAACAAAAGATGCAATCAATGTTATGACGATAAGAAAGGTGCTGAGCAGAAGGAAAATGCCACCAACCACACTTTCAATAAAATCAGGCGTTATGACAGAGAAATCCTTGTCATCAAGCGAAACCTTGTGGTTGGACGCTATTTTTTCCTCTATCCTCTCTTTCAGTTCACCCACCGAATAGCCCTCATATGCCTCCAGATATATGAACGTTACCTCGTTTTTGGCGAGCTGCCTTGAAAACAGGTCTCTCCCGTCATCGTAGGGTATCAGAATCATCGCATCGTCAGATTCCCTGAAAGAGCCCTCGAATTTTTCCAATATCCCAGCCACGCGGAAGTTTTTGTTGTTTATGACAACCACGCTTCCGACTTCAACGCCTTTCTTCCCGAACATCTTTGTCTTGACATCGTTTCCGACTACTGCTACCCCCCGCTCGCCATCCCGGAAGTATCTTCCGCTTTCCAGCTTCATGTCGTCCTTGAACATATCAAACATGTTTGCGTCTGCAGCATAAACCGGAGCTGTTATGCTCGTGTTTTTGAAAGTCAGCGATGCCCTGCCCATCAGCATCCTGCTGACTTCCTTTATTCCCGGGATGCCTGCCACTGAAAGAGCATCCCTCTCCGTAAGCTTTGCGCTTGTTGAAGGCGCGCCAGCCAGCGTCGTGAATGATGAGGCTCCGGTGCCCTCAACATTGACCGGCACGATGAACATCATCGTCGGCCCGAATTCACTCAGCATGCTTTTTATCTCTTTTTGAACGCCTTCGCTTACAGCCATTATGCATACCAGCGCTATGACCCCTATTATTACGCCTATTATGGTCAGCCAGGAGCGCAGGCTGGCGGTCTTCATGTTTTGCACAGCATAGGCGAGCGCATCCGTCAATTTCATCGCATCACTCGTATCTTAGCGCCTCCACCGGGTCAAGCTTTGCCGCCTGGCTTGCAGGTATGTAGCCGGCGATTATACCTATGCCGGCTGAGAACAAAACAGCGCCTGCAGCAACCCACGGAATGAACGCTGCCGGAACAACGCCGGAAATGTTTATGAGCGCGATGACGAGGTATGCTGCCACAAGGCCGATTAGACCGCCGGCCGTGCTTATTATGGTGCTCTCAACAAGGAAAAGCTCCCTTATCTCTTTTTCAGCGGCGCCCATCGCCTTTAGAGTCCCTATCTCTCTCGTTCTTTCCAACACTGCCATGAACATTGTGTTTGTTATTCCAATGCCGCCGACAATCAGCGATATGCCAGCTATCGCCCCCATAAACAGCGTAAGCACGCCGCTTATGTCTTCCACCCTTTTGTTTATTGATGCGGCAGTGGTGATGGCAAAATCCTTTTCGTCTTCCCTTACCCGATGTGACGATAGCATGATGTTGTTTATTTCAGATGCGGCTTCTTCAGCATTTGCCCCTTCCTTGACAGTTATCCTTATTGCCGTTATCTCATTCTCAGCAAGCCGGTTGCTGAATAAGTCCCGCGCCTCTTCTATCGGGATATAAACAGCATCGTCAAAGCTTGTGAACGAGCTTCCAATGCTTTCCAGTATGCCAACAAGCTCAAATTTCCTTCCTCCAAGATAAATAGGCGCTCCCATCTCAAGGTCCTGGTCAAATTTAGTGTGGCCCACGTTATGCCCTACGACGATGGCCTGCCTGTCGTTGTCGGCAAGAAACCTCCCCTTTTCTATCTTTATCGTTGTCGTTGTTTGCCTAAAAAGGTCCGGCTCCACGCCGTACACCGAAAGAGTCATTTCCTTGTCCTTGTATTTTGCGCTTATGGCGCCGATTATCACCGGGGTTATGTATTCTATGTCAGCGACTTTTTTGACGCGCTCATAATCCTTCATATAAATTTTGCCTGTTGTCGTTGAGAATACCGAGCCGCCTATGCTGGTGCCAGAAAGCGTTGCAGGCGATATTATGATGGTATTTGACCCGAATCCCTTCACCTGTTCGGTTATGTCATCTTTAAGGCCCTGGACGAGCCCCACCAGCACAACGATGGTGCATATGCCGACGATAATGCCGCTTATGGTAAGCCAAGAGCGGAGCTTCCTGTACTTCAACGCGTTTACGGCATAAGACACCATTTCGGCAAGCCGCATTTTTTACGCCTTCTTTTTCCTTATGAAAAAATACCAGAGGGCAGCCGCGAGAAGCGCGATTCCGCCGGCAATGATATAAAGCTGGCCGCCGTTTTGCCCCTCGCCTTCATATATCATTACAGGTTGTGTTATCGTTTTGCTTTTCCATTCGCCGGAAGAGTCGCGGTAATTTACCTTTAAGGTTACCGTCTGTTCGCCGGGCGCGCCGATTACCCTTATCTTGAATTGCACTGTGCTGAAATCGTCATTTGCAAGATTGCCTATGTACTGTTTGTTGCTCACATCAATGTTTTGGAAGGCTTCAGACTCCATTTCGACCTCAACATTGCTTATCTCATAAGAGCCTAGGTTTGAGACCAGGACCGAAAGCGTGTGCTCTCCCATGGTTTCAAGCGGCGCAGGTTTTGCTTCCATATACACCGCAACATCGGCGTCAGAGGTTATTGTCAACGGTATGTTTTTTGCCTCCTCCTTTTCAATGTCCTTCTCCACCCAGGTTATCCTGGCCGGCACCTGATTGAGGCCCGGCGAATGGCTTGCAAAGACCGTTATCCGCGCGCTTTTTTCCTCTCCCGGAGCGATATCGCCGTATGACAGCGAATCGCCGTCTTTCAGCCTGATTAGCGGGTCGGTGAAGTATACCTTGAGGCTCCTTATCGTTTCTTTTCCGTTGTTCCTTATCTTAAGCACAAGATTACTTTCCTTTTTCGTTATCACTTCGCTGTCCTGCGTGAAAACTATCTCAAGCTGCTCTTTCTTCACAGTGGTTCTTACATTGATAGTTTCCTCGTGGGATGCACCGAGCGCGTCCTTGTACTTTATTACCAAAGGTATCTCGGCAGGTCCGTCCTGGACATTCCTTGAGTCTATCATAAGCGTGAAGCTCGCATTATTTTTTACCTCCCCGAGATAAAGCTGGTTATCCCCAAGCATTCCCATGCCGCCGCTGCTGTCAACGCTTATCGCCACGTCTTTTGCTGTTCCGCCGTTGTTTGCGAGCACGATGTCCACATTGTCAATGCCGCTCAGCAGGCTCTGTTTCGCCGATGCTGAAAATATCGGCAGCTGCACCACTGTTATCGGAACGGATATGGACGTGCTGTAGTAGTTCTGCGTCCCGGCGCCGCCGCTTTTCAAATAGCCGCCAACCCGGACATTTATTGAATAAAACCCGCTTTTTGCGTCCGGCTTTATCTGGAATGGCAGGGTGACTATTCTGGAGCCGAGCGGTTCTATGTCCCCGATGTTTTCCTGGCCGGATACCGATATTTCTGCAGGCGAGGTTATGCTTAAAGTCACAGCCGTCATTGAATCGCCTGTTGCGCTGCTCGGGTTTGTAATCGTTATGCTGACATAGCCCTGCCCGCCAGGAATGTAACTTGCCTGCGAAGTCGTATATCCGGTTATGGACAAAGCCGCAAATGCCGTTGTCACAAGCAACAAAAATGCAAAAATCCACTTCATACAATTCATCTTCACACCTCATTGTTATCCTCACTTATTCTACCATCTTTAATTCTCCATATTCTCTTCGCTATCCTAGTTAGCGAATTATCATGAGTGATAAGAACGATGGTTTTTCCCTGTTTGTTAAGGTCTGCCAGTATGTCTATCACTTCTTTTCCGGTCTTTGAATCAAGGTTTCCTGTAGGCTCGTCAGCAAGGATTACCGCAGGGTTGTTTATCAGGGCCCTGGCTATGGCAACCCTCTGCCTTTGGCCGCCGCTTAACTGCGATGGGTAGTGCTCCAGCCTGTCGCCAAGCCCGAGCCGCGTCAGCAGCTCCCTTGCCCGGCTTTCCCTCTCCGCCAGCGGTACGCCCCTTATCGTGAGCGGTATGGCCGCATTTTCCCAGGCTTTCAGGGAGCCTATTAGATTGAACATCTGGAAGACGAATCCTATCTTTTGTCCCCGGATGTAAGCCTGCTCGTCCGCAGTCATTCTGGTTGTCTCAACTCCGTCAATGTAAACCCTGCCGCTTGTTGGCGTGTCAAGCAGGCCCATAATGTGCAGCAATGTCGATTTTCCCGAGCCGCTCGGGCCCAAAACGCATGAAAAATCACCCTCGTTCACCACAAAGTTTATGTCGCATATCGCCTTTACTTTCACTCCTTCGCCCATCCTGTATGTCTTGCAGACATTCTCCAGCCTTATGATTTCCTTGCCTTCTTCTCTGGAGCTTTTTGCCGCGGTTCTTCTCATAGCACCATCTCCCTTATGAACTGGCGCAAGAGCCCGCTTTTTTCATATTCTTTTCTGGCCATCTTTACGTATTCTCCGCCTTTTTTCGTTGTCCTGTAAATTTTTTTCTCCCGCCTTCCTTCCTTCAATAACCTGCAGCAAAGCAGTTTTTTTCTGCATAAGCCGTTTAGCACCGGGTATACCATTGCCGGCTTCGGGCTTATCCTGAGCATCGGTTCGCTTTCCAACGCCTTTATGATGTCGTAGCCGTGCATTTCTTTTTTTGAAAGGAGCCAGAGCAAAAAAACCACCGCTTTTTTCCTGATCATGTCCATCGCAGTCCTGTGCATTCCGGCCGCCGTGGGGCATTTTGATTCGGTTTTGCCCGTCTTTGTGCCTCTCATACATATGTATGATTTTTGATATATTTAAAAATCTATATAGTGCCGCCGGTTGTTTCCGCCCGTTCCGGTCGACCGCGCCGCCCCGCCAGCAGTTTTAACAATAGGTATATAAATACTTCTCACAATAATATAAATTAAAACACAATAATATCTTGGTGGGAGCATGGTGGAAAAACCAAAGGATGCCGACGAAAAGAAGCAGAACGGCGGCAATAAACCAGATGAAAAAACAAAGCCGGCAAAAATGCTAGAGCCTCTGGTAGAGCAAGCGCCACAACCTGCCAAAAACAGCAGGCTGAGGGACAGCGAGAGGACGATTCCGCTGGTATACCCGCCCGGCTTGCTGGAAACCCAAAAACCAAAAGAAAAGCCGAATGATTCTGAAGACGACGAAGAGCGCGAGCGGGCAGACGAGAAAAACGAAGATGGCAAGGGCGGCGAAAAGGCGGAAAAAAAGCAGGCATCAGAATCCAGGAGCCTCATTGCGCGGCTGAAACTCCTGTTAAAAGAAAAAAAAGACGAATAGCGCGATAGCTGCTATATGTTTCTTCCGGGCCACGGCATTATGGAGTTGTTTATGTTTCTTCTTCTTTTTTCGCGCAGCGGGCAGCTTATGCTTCCCTTTCCGTCATAAGTCCCATGGCCAAGAATGTGGCCTTTGTGCGCGAGTATCACGAACCCGTTTTCAATCGCCAGCTTCTTTTTTATCTGTTTCCCGCTTGCATACTCCTTCGCTTCCTTTTCGTTAAGCGCTATGATATTCCTCCTAGCAAGATGGCCGAAGAGCTGCACAAAGCAGAAGTTCAGGCCATACTTGTTTGAGTATGCCATAAAACCAGGAAGGCCGAAAACACGCTCTGTCCTGAGGCTCTTTGCGTGCACCCTTATTCCGTGCCCCTTTGTCTTTGTCAGCCGGATGCCCTGCGGAAGGGCCAGGCCGAATCTTTCCAGCAGGTATTTCCTGAGTTCCACCCCATTTTTGAATCTCATGCCTGCACCTTCCTTATTTTAGCGATGTAGAATCCCTCGCTTTTTATCTGCTGAGGGTACACCCTCCAGGTTTTGCTTATCCCGTCGCCATACTCCGCAAGCCCGCTCTCGTGCGGTATGTCTAACAGTATTTTTTCAACTGCAGATCCGCCTCTTTTTTCAAGCAAGAACTGTACGACTTCCTCGCATTCCTGCGGTGCAAGCGTGCACACGGAGTAGACAAGCACCCCGCCATCCGCAAGCGCGTCAAAGGCCCGCACGATTATCCTCTTTTGCACGCCGCTGATTTTTTTTGCAGCTTCTCCGGAAAACCTTCTTGAGGCGTTTAAGCTTGAGCCAAGCGAGCTGCAGGGCGCGTCAATCAGCACCCTGTTAAACTCATTCTTAAGCGGATACTCCTTTGCATCCTTGTTTGTGACTATCACGTTGACGACGCCAAGGCGCGCTATGTTCGGCACCAGCGCCATCTCCCGCTCGGGCAGGTCATTCGCAACAAGCGTCCCGGTATTTCTCATCATTGCTGCGATCTGCGTGGTTTTTGAGCCAGGCGAGGCGCAAATATCAAGGACGTAATCGTTTTCCTCGGGCCCGAGAACAAGCGGCGGAATCATGGAGGAAAGGCTTTGCGGATGCAGATAACCCAAAAAATACTCAAAAGTGTTTCCCAGCTGGATGTTCTCTTCAAGTATCCTTGCGTCCCCGTACCAGCCGCACCTTGCGCATTTCAGCTTGCTGATGCTGTCAAATGCGCCATTGCTTATCTTGAGCGTATTTACGCGGAAGCTCGGCTCGTGATGAAGCAGTGCTTCAATAAATGCATCAGCATCGGTATAGGGCGTCAGCCAATCCCGAAATTCATTCTCGTCCATATAATCAGGCGTCATGTTAAAATGAAAAATAAAGATAAATAAACATTTCTGCCCAATATGGAATATGGTTGAAAAGAAAAAGATTGACGGGATTCTGTCCACTTACAGGAAATTCAGCATAGCCACGATATGCTCCCATTCTTCGCTGCAGATATTCCACAGCGCACGGCTTGAAGGCGTGAAAACGGTCGGGCTGGTGCTCAGGGACAAAAAGGCGCTTTACGAATCATTCCCGCTGGCAAGGCCGGACGAGTTCATCGTCGTTGACAGTTACAGCGACATACCGGTGGACGAACTGGTGGCGCGCGAGTCCATAATAATCCCGCACGGCTCGTTTGTTGAGTACACCGGAGAAAAATTTGACACTCTTGAGGTTCCTATTTACGGAAACAGGAAAAGCATTTTTTGGGAGCGCAACCGCGAAAAGATGATAGAGTGGATAAAGGCGGCCGGCGTCAGGACCCCGCGAATCCTGAAGCCGGAGGAAATAGACGGGGCGACGCTGGTCAAGTTTCCGGGCGCAAAAGGCGGGCACGGCTATCTCATCGTAAATTCGCAGGAGGAATTTGAGGAAAAAGTGGGCTACGATAAGGACTGCCTGCTGCAGGAATTCATAATCGGCGTTCGCGCCTACCCCCATTATTTTTCATCGCTGATAAGTAAAATCGGCTATCCGACAAAATACGGGCGCATAGAGCTGCTCGGCGTTGACAAGCGGGTTGAGAGCAGCGCTGATGAAATCGCAAGAGCGGTTTCTGCTGGGCTCAAGCCGCCGCTGTCTTTCACGGTTATCGGCAACGAGCCGATGGTGCTTCGCGAGTCGCTGCTTTACGACTATATGGAAATCGGCAGGAAGATATACGAGAAGTCGCACGACCTTTTCGGCGGCATATTCGGGCCGTTTTGCATAGAGACGATAATAAACGACGATCTGGAAATATTCACCTTTGAGGTCAGCGCTAGGATAGTGGCGGGGACGAATGTCTATGTTCCCAATTCCCAATACTCGGTCTTTTCTTACAAAGAGCCAATGAACATGGGCAGAAGGATCGCCCGGGAACTAAAAATTGCAAAGAAAAAAGGAAAACTGGCCGATATCGTGTATTAGATAAATTTATAAAAAACGCAACCGCTAATAGGTTTATGAAAAAATTTGGGCGACTGCCGCATCATATTGCAATAATTCCTGATGGCAACCGGAGATGGAGCGAGAAGCACGGCAAAAGCAAGCAGGAAGGGTATGCGATAGGCATAAGGCACATCGGCGACGTGATGAAATGGTGCAAGGAATACGATATACGCATGCTGACAATGTGGGGGTTTAGCATAGAAAACTTTCAGCGGGAGAGCGATGAAATACGCGGGCTTTTCGGGCTTTTCAGGGAAAACCTGAAGGAAGCAATCGAAAGCGATGAGAAAAACAAATACGACCTCCGGGTGCGCTTTTTCGGAAGGCTCCACCTGTTTCCGAAAGACATATACAGTATGATAAAAAAAGCAGAGGAATTGAGCGCAAAAAACAAGGAGTACCAGCTCAACCTCCTGCTTTCCTACGGCGGCAGGGCGGAAATAGTTGATGCGGTCAACGCAATAATAAAAAAGGGATACAAGGAAATTGACGAAGAAACGCTCAGCCGGCATATGTACACCGCCGGCCTGCCAGACCCGGACCTGATAATAAGAACATCGGGCGAGCAGAGGCTGAGCGGGCTTTTGCCTTGGCAAAGCGTTTACAGCGAGCTTTATTTTTGCAAGAGGCTTTGGCCTGATTTTGGCAGGAAGGATTTTGAGAATGCGCTCCGCCAATATGCAAAAAGACAAAGGCGGTTTGGAAAATGAGAATTATCGCAGACCTCCATGTTCACAGCAAGTATGCGCGGGCAACAAGCCAGAGATGCGATATTGACGGCCTTGCAAAAGGCGCAAAGATAAAAGGAATAAACGCAGTGGCAACTGGCGACTTTACTCATCCGGCTTATTTTCAAGAGGTAAAAAGGTTGCTCGGAAGCGATGACGAACAGGACAAGCACAAAGGGCTCTTTTTGTATGAAGGCACCTATTTTATCCTGTCAACCGAAGTGGCGCTTTTTTACGAGTTAAACAGGAAGCAGTTGCGGATGCATCATGTCGTTCTGGCACCGGGGCTTGAGGAGGCAGAACAGCTAAACGATGCTCTCGCAAGATTCGGAGACCTCAAGGCTGATGGAAGGCCGATGCTGGGCTTGTCGTCTGCCGCACTCGTGGAAGAATGCGAAAAGATATCAAAGGATTTCTTCATCATACCAGCGCACGCCTGGACGCCATGGTATGGAATCTTCGGCTCAAAAACAGGCGTTGATTCTGTGGAGGAGGCATTTGAGGACAAGGCAGAGCGCGTGCTTGCGCTTGAAACGGGTCTTTCAAGCGACCCTGCGATGAACTGGATGGTTAGCAGGCTTGACAGGTACTCGCTTGTCTCAAACAGCGACGCGCACAGCCCGGAAAAGCTCGGCAGGGAGGCGAATGTCTTTGAAATTGATAGCGTTGATTACCGCTCCATAATAAAAGCGATTTCGACCCGCAAGGGTTTTGTAAAAACATACGAATTTCATCCTGAAGAAGGAAAGTATCATTATGACGGGCATAGGAAATGCGGCATCCGCTGGTCTCCGTGGGAATCCATAAAACACAAAAACATCTGCCCGGTATGCAGAAAGCCGGTTACCGTGGGCGTGCTTCATCGGGTTGTCGGGCTTGCAGACAGGAAGCCCGGAGAGAAGCCGGCCGGAGCCGTTCCATTCCAGCACATAGTGCCCCTCACGCTTCTTATATCAAAAGTCTTCGGGAAGCCGGAATACTCCGGGGCGGTAATGGAAGAGTACGACGGGCTCATTCGTTATTTCGGAAACGAGTTCGCTGTTTTTGAGGCCGAAGAAGCGTTAATATATCAGGCAGTTTCACCAGAAGTCGCAAAAGCGATATTGAAGGTAAGACACGAGGAAGTCAAATGGCTGCCTGGATATGACGGCGCCTTTGGCGAGCTCATCCTTGACGACAAAACAGTAAAAGGCGCTGAGGAAAAAAAGCAAAAAAAGATCTTTGATTTTTAAGCGCCTTACAATTTTTTCCAGCCGCTCTTCGTGCCGATTATTATCTCGTCGAACTTTGTGAATATCCCATTCTCTATCACACCTGGGATGTTTTTAAGTTCCTTCTCTGTTTTTTCAGGATCTTCCACGCGCATCTCCATATCAACTATAAAGCTTCCATTGTCGCTTATTACAGGCCCCAGTTTTTTCACAGCCATTCTTATTTTTGGTTTGTATTTCGCCAGCCTTTTCAGTACGAAGGGGGTTGCAAACGGCAAAACCTCCAGTGCCACGTTTCCTTCCAGGACATCCTGCACCTTGCCTTCGTCTGCAATCACTACAAACTTTTTGGCGTTGTAATCTATTATTTTTTCCCTTGTAAGCGCCCCGCCCCCTCCTTTAAGCAGCGCTTTCTTGGTGACCTTGTCAGCACCGTCTACAGCCAGGTCTATCTCGCTTATGGCGTCAGGCTCGGTTACCCACAATCCTTCCTCTATTGCCTGAAGCCTTGTGTCTGTTGATGTGGTCACGCAGCAGACTGAAAGTTTTTCCTTCTTCCCCTTCTCAGCCAGCAGCTTCACGAATTCCCTGACAGTGGAGCCGCTTCCCAGCCCTATGCACATGCCGTTTTTAACGTAAGTAAGCGCCCCGAGGGCAGCATTCCTTTTCACATCTTCCATCCTGTCAGCACCTATTTTTTCTTTGTGAATCGCAACTCCCCGTTTTCGTGCGACAGCACCTCAAGCACATTTCCTTTCAGGTCCGAGAGGGACACTTCAACAATGTCGCTGCCAACCCGGAAAGTGAGGACTCTCGGTTTCTTGTTCAGCCAGACCACCATGCTGTATATCCTGTACTTGTCGTCATAAGCGTACTGTATTTTTGCATTCTCAAAAAATTCTTTTCTCATTCCCGCACCCTATCAGCCAAAAAGAATCTGGCGAAGTTCGCTGTTCACAGGCATTATCTTTTTTGCGCCAGCCTTTTCAAGGTAGTCGCTAATCTGCTGCGCTGCCTTGAAGGCATTCTCCTGCGCGGTTTTTGTCGCGGCTTCTGCGGCACGAACTATCCTGACGCCAGCCAACTTTCCTGGCGGCGCGGTAATTTCCTCTTCCCTTTTTTTCATTAGCGTTTCTGCCATCGCCTCACCTCATATAATTAAGCATCAGCATATTTAAAAATAAACAGGAATTAATGCTTTTGGTGATCCGATGGCCAGCGTCTTGATGATAATCGCGCCGGAAAATTTCAGGGATGAGGAATTCCTGGTGCCAAAGTCTTATTTTGAGGAGCGCGGGCACAAAGTAGCTGTGGCAAGCACGAAAAAAGGGAAGTGCCGCGGGATGCTCGGCGCAGTCGCAGAAGCAGAATACAGTCTGGATGGGATAAACGCCAGCGATTACAATGCGGTTGTTTTTATCGGCGGCTCAGGCACCCCGCTTGTCAGGAAAGAGCAGGCTGCCATAAGGCTTGCGCAGGATTTTGCGGCTGCTGGAAAGGTTGTCAGCGCGATATGCTGGGCGCCCACCATCCTTGCAAAGGCAGGAGTTCTGAAGGGAAAGAAGGCGACGGTATGGCGAGGGCCAGACAGTGAGTTTGGAATGACAACCGCCGATTATCTGAAAAAGCAGGGCGCAGCCGTTTTGCCGCAGCCAGTCGTGGTTGATGGGAAAACAATAACCGCAGAAGGGCCGCATGCGGCGAAAAAATTTGCTGAAGAAATAGCAAAGCTCATTTAGTCAGAATTTCTCATTAAGATAATCAATGGCATTTCTGAAAAAAGCAAGGCCGGCAGCTTCCTTCACTATCCCGAGCGGCCAGTAAGGACAGTTTTGCGGAATGTTGAACGCCTCCGGATGCGGCATAAGGCCGAATATCCTTCCGCTTTTGTCGCATAGCGCTGCTATGCTGTCAACCGAGCCGTTCGGATTGTACGGATAACCGCTTAACCCGCCATTCGGGCCGATATACTGCATCACCGCCAGGTTTTCAGCCCATATTTCTTTTCTTATCCCATCGTCCATAACCAGTTTTCCCTCGCCGTGCCTTACCGGAAGCAACAGCATTCTCATTCCTTTGGTGAATATGCAAGGGGAGTTTTCGTTTGCCTTGAGAAACACCCATCTGTCCTCAAACTTTCCTGAATCGTTTGTCGTTAGGGTCACGCGTTGCCTGAAATCCGGAACCGGAAGCAGGCCGACTTTTACAAGAACCTGAAAGCCGTTGCACACGCCTATTATGAGTTTTCCTGCATTGTAAAAATCAAGAAGCCCGCTGCCAAGCTTGTCCCTTATCTTGTTTCCAAGAACCTTGCCGGAGCCGAGGTCATCGCCGTAGGAAAAGCCGCCGGGAATGAAAAACAGGTTGTAGTCCTCCAGCATTTTCGGCTGCTCTATCAGCTTGTTGATGTGGATTATGTCAGCGCTTCCGCCAGCCTTTTCAAAAGCATACCTGCTTTCGTTGTCGCAATTTATCCCATAGCCGGTCAGAACAAGCGCCTTCGCTTTCATAATTTATTACCCGTGTTTATGCTTTATATTGTTTTCTTTATTTTTTCTATTCCGTCAAGGCAGGCGTCAAGCCAGGGGAGCTCAAAATTGCCCATATGGGCTATCCGCAGCCCATTGTCTTTGTAGATTCCTCGGCATCCGACAATCTTTATGCCAAACTCCTTTTCCAGCCTTTCCCTTATTGTTTTCGCCTGTTCAGCGCTCCCGCAAACAAAGCCGGTCACCGTGTTTGACTCAAAACCCTTTTCAGCGACAATCGGAAAGCCGATTTCGCTCAGACGCTTCCGCACATGCGCTGCGGCATTTTCGTGCCGCTTAATGGCTGCCGGCACCCCTCCCTTTCTGTCCAGCACATCAAACGCTGCCTGCAAGGCCCAAAACAAGGATATTGCCGGCGTGTTCGGCGTCTGTTTGTCTTTCAGATATCTTTTCCTGTGCCTTTGAAGGTTGCAGTAGTACGCGGGTATGTCATTTCTTTTCATAATGAGATCTATCGCCTGCTTGCTGAGCCCCATCAATGCCATGCCGGGCGGCGCGCCGATTCCCTTCTGGCTTCCGGTAACAAAGCCGTCTATCGCGAATTCCCTCATATCAAGCTCGGTTCCGGGCCACGCAGAAATGCCGTCAATTATCGTGAGCATTCCCTTTGATTTTGCATATTTGCAGATGTCCTTTATGTGGTTTTTCAAGCCGTAGCCGGTTTCGTTGTAAACCATCGCCAGCACCTGCGCCCCGCTTTCGTCTATTTTTTCCTTTGCCCTTTCTATGCTCCAGCCCTGCGGTCCTTCGTGCTTGTGGATTTCTGCATTTGTGTAACAGGAAACAGTTTCTGCGCATTTTTCGCCGAATTCGCCGTTTGGGAAGCAGACAGCTTTCTCGTTTTTCCTGCAGATATTCAATACAAGTGTCTCCAAGCCAAGCGCGCCCGAACCAGTAATCACATACGCTTCATCCGCATTGAAGTACTTCGCGCAGCGAGTGCACAAATCCTCATAAAGAGCGCTGAACTCCCTGCTTCTGTGCGTTATCATCTCCTTTGTCTGCGCCATTCTTATCTCTTCCAAAACCGGGACCGGGCCCGGGGCAAGCAAAATCACGCACCCACCTCACAAATCAGTATATGACAATTACCGGCTCGTAGTATTTCCTGACATTCCAGCTGTAAACCCTTTTTTCAAGCATATTCCTCATTTCGTTCCATGCATTTTCTTTGCTGCCGTTCAGCCATCCGAGCCTCATATTTAGCCTTATTATTCTCCACGGAATCAGGTGCCTTGTTGATTTTGGAGGAAGCGGCGAATGCTCCAATGCGAACTTCACTATCTCTTCTTTCGTGTAAGTCCGCCTGTAAAACAAGGTCTGCCCAAGTTTCATTCTTTCGCCCGTCTCCTCAAGCGGCAGATAGCTCGGATTAAATTTGTCAAGCAGGCCGAGAAGATACCTCTGCTCTTCAACCATCTCCTTTAATTTGTATTTTCCTGGATTGAGCAGATAGTTTTCTCCCCCGGGGGTTATAGCAAGAAGAGGCGCGCGAAGATTGTCCACAGCCTCCCTGCCAGTTTTTTCTTCAACCTTTTCGCACCTGACTGAATCAAGCTTCAGGAGTTCTTCTTTTGTTATCGTCGCAACCGGGTACCAGGTTCCGACTTTTATCTTATCGTCCTGATAATCTATTATCTGACAAACCGTCAGTTTGCACTCTATCATTTTCAATACATTGAGCCTGTGGTTGCCGTCAAGCACTACGCCTGTTTTTTTGTCGGTGATGATTGGGTCGACGAGCTGCCCGATGTTGAGCATCCCCTCTTTAAGCTTGATGAGATTTTTCGTTATCGCCTGCTCGTGGTCGTATAATGAGGCAGTTTCCCTTATCTCAAGCTTTGAGAGTATCTCTTCAAGCATCCCCATAACAACACAATAATACATTATGTTTTTATCCTTTTCTGGATTTAATCTGTTTGCCGACATTTGCCGTTTGCCCGCGCATCAGGTATAAAATCCACTAAATAATCCAAATAATAACATTTAAAAAATATTCCCTTCAGATAATAAACGTGATATTATGGAAGACATCATGGAGGATAACGCAGACGAGGCTAAAGCGCTCAGAAGGCTGAAAAACCTTGTCAAGGAGGGCCAGGTTTTCGTTCTGGCAAAGCTGCTCAAAAAAGAAATGAGCGAGTCTCTCAGGAAAAAAACCGAGAAGGCGCTTGTAAAGGCGATAATGGTCTGCGACAGGATGAAATTGTCAGACGAAGTGGACCTTTTGCTCAGGGAAGAAAAGTTGAGCGAAGAGGCGACACTTGCGGCAATCAGAGTCTGCAAAAAATACAAAAAAGCCTTTGGCATCCTGTGCCTGTGCAACAGAGATGACTTAAGCGAGCGGGTGATGAACGAATTAATAAGGTTCTGCGAAAGCGAGGGAAGGGTCAGGTCCCTGGCGCATTTGTTTGAGAAGGCAACGAAGCCTTCGATGAAGAAAAGGCTGGAATCCGCTCTTCTCAACGGGATAAATGTCTGTGAGAAAAGAGAGTGGTTTTTTGAAGTTAAGGACCTGCTTGAGCGGGAAGGCCTGAGCAAAAAGGTTGAAAAGGCAGTATGGGCTTTTCTCAGAAAATATTCCGGCCCTGAGCTTAGATACATTCTTCTTGACAATAGTATAAAACCGCCTTCCAGAAAGCCGCAGGAAGTACCGTTACCCAGAACCTGCCAAAGGCTGAAAAACTTCACCTGATGCCTGCTGTCGCATAACGAACTGTTTTTATTTTTTTTCACCCCATTTTTTGCATGTACCTTGTTGAACTGGTTGCTGCCCTGCTTGTGCTGTTTCTTTTCGCTTTGCTCGTGTTCGCTGTCCTGAAAAGAATAGTGAAGATGATTGTCGGTTTCATCGCAAATGCTGTTCTCGGCATCGTGGCCCTGCTGATCCTCAACCTGCTCGGCGCCGGGATAGGGATAAATCTTGCCACGGTTGCCATATCAGCAGTATTCGGCCTGCTGGGCGTTGCCATTCTTCTTTTGCTTAAACTGCTCGGCCTGCTCTAGATGTCAAACAGGACGGTAATCCGCCACCTGTCTTTGTCCTGCTCTACCTTCAGGCCGTGGTAAGTGACCGCCTTTATTATGTTCTCCGGCTGTTTTTTTTCGCCTTCCAGCGCAACAAGAAAACCTTTTCCCGATTCTTTTATGCTGACTCCAGCAGGCATAAAGGGCTCTGACTCGCATATTGCTATTATCTCGGTCAGGACAGCAACGACATCATCTTCCTTCCTTTCCCTTCCAGCGACGCTGAATTCAATCCTGTCTTTTTTTCCTGCTTTTTTCGAGCCCATCTGCGTTATCATGCCTTTTCCTATCTCTTCCAGGGCGTTTTCAAAGCTTTTTCCTTCGGCTTCTATGATTATGTCTGAAGTGTGCTCAATGAACCTGTAGGTCATTCCAGCCTCCACCTCACGCCTTCTTTTTTGTCTTCCAGGATTATGCCGGTTTCTCTTAATCTTGCCCTGATATCGTCCGAGAGTTTGAAGTTCTTTTCTTTGCGGGCTTTTTCCCGCATGGCAATTAGCAGCCCTATCGCTTTTTCAGGGTTGCTTTCTTTTATGCCGAACCGTTCGGCTACGGCAACAACATCCTTTTTTGCCGTCAGCGTTCTTTTTTCCATTCTTATGCCAAGGATTTCAAGCATCTGCTGAAGGCCTTTCTTTGTGGCAGTGAGCCCTTTTTTGTCAACTACATCCTTGCTCGTCTCGCTGTTTATCATGTGAATAAACTGGAAAAGAGCGGAGAGAGCCATAGGAGTGTCAAAATCGTTTTCCATAGCATCATAAAACGCGGCGACCGCCTTTTCGCAGGAAAATGCCTGTCCGCCATCCTTCTTTTCTGCCAGCGCCTCTTCCAGAAGGTCGATGGTGTTGGCTATTTTTTCATAAACCTCGCCTGCTTCCATCACGCTTTTTTCGCTGTAATCGACCGGGCTCCTGTAATGGCTTTTGAGATAGAATATCCTAAGCGCCATCGGGTGGAATTTTTGCAGGGCGTTCCTGACGGTTATGAAGTTTCCGAGCGATTTGCTCATCTTTTCCCCATTAACGGTGAGGAATCCTGTATGAAGCCAGTATTTTGAGAATTTTTTTCCGGTTGCTGCCTCGCTTTGCGCAATCTCGTTCTCGTGATGCGGAAAAATCAAGTCGCGGGCCCCGCCATGAATGTCTATTGTTTTTCCTTTGGAATACTTAAGCGCAATTGCTGAGCATTCTATGTGCCAGCCGGGCCTGCCGGTTCCCCATGGCGAGTTGAACTCTATTATCTCGCCGCTCGTTTTTTTCCATAGCGCAAAATCCTCAGGGCCGTCCTTTGTCTCGTCAACTTCCTTTCTTGCACCTGCCTTTATCTCATCGAGGTTTTGGCCTGATAATTTGCCATAGCCCTGGAATTTTGAGACATCAAAATAGACTCCGGTCGATGTCTCGTACGCATATCCTTTTTCAATGATTTTGTTTATCAGGTTGATGATCGCGTCTGTGTTTTCCGTTACTTTTGGGTAAACATCCGCCCGGATTATGTCAAGCATGTCAAAAAGCTCCAATGCCTCTGAATGGTTTTTTTCCGTCAGGGTTTTAGGGTCAGAGCCATTCTGCTTGCATCTGTTTATTATTTTGTCGTCAACATCAGTTATGTTCTGTATGTGGAAGACCGTGTATCCCTTATATCTGAGATAGCGCTTTATAACGTCAAATGCTACATAGGTCCTTGCATGGCCGATGTGCGCCTCGTCATATGGGGTAAGCCCGCAGGCGTACAATATTACTTTTTTGTCTTCCACCGGCTGAAAGCTGACGAAGTCTCTCTCAAGGCTGTCGTAGAACCTCATAGGATAGAATGGAACTGCAAGCGCTTAAAAATTTACCTATGGGGTTTGCGCGGGCTGCGCAAAAGTTTTTAAAGTGCGGATGAGTTTGCTAAGCACTGGTGGTTTTGTGAAAAAGGATTTTAGCATGCCCAAGCCGGTTGCTGAGGGCGATGTGATTGAGGTTAAGATAATAAGCGTTGGCGCGAGAGGCGACGGAATAGCAAAAAAGGACGATTTCGTGATTTTCGTAAAAAACGGGCAGAAGGATGAAGTGTGCAAGGTTAAGATAACAGGTGTAAAGAACACCTACGCAACTGCGGAAAAAGTATAACCCGGCGTGTTGAAGAAGACTAGCAAATACTAAGAAAACATTTCCCCCAGCCGGTACCGATGAACACCGTCTAAACGGCTCCTAGAAAACACCAGCAAATACTAAGAAAACATTTCCCCCAGCCGGTACCGATGAACACCGTCTAAAC
>JBBIHC010000002.1:0-106021 GCA_037447235.1 Microcaldota archaeon | reverse complement strand
AAGTCTCAGTGGGGGCTTGGGCGGTGACGGACTAAGGGGGCGCTGAGAATTACCGAAGCAGCCCCCTTGGGCTGTCATTAAGAATCCCGACGCCCGGACTTGAACCAGGAACCTATCGGTATCTGAGCGACCTATCTCTCCGTATGGAGAAGACAAATTCTGGATTTGCCAGCAAACTACAGCCGATCGCTCTACCATTGAGCTACGTCGGGTTTGTATGGAGATTACTATTACAACTATTTTTAAACTTTACACCATGGAGCCGAGAAGTATCTTCCTCAGTTCTATCGGCTCCACCTTGTCCAGCGCTTTTATTACATAATCGAGCGACTGCTCGCTTTCAGCGTATATGGTGAAAAGCGGGTCTCCTGGCAGTATCCTGTCGCCGCGGCTCTTGTGCAGGAATATCCCGGCCCCTTTTGAACGTGGGGCTCCCGCTATCCTTGCAAGCTTTGACACTATGTGATTGTCTATGTGGTATATCGTCCCTTTTGTCTCTGCCTTGACAGTATAGGTATACTGCCCCAAACCAATGTCGCTTACTCTTATGTTTGGGCTTCCGCCCTGCGCCTCCACTATCTCCTTGAACTTCATCAACGCCTTGCCTGAAAGCAACAATTCCTCGGCCACCTTGTAACCGGCATCCTTCTCAACCCTGCCGGTAAGCTCAAGCAACTTGCCGGCCATAAGAATAGATTTATGCCTCAGGTCTTCCGGCCCCTCGCCGGACAGCACTTTCAAAACGTCGATGCACTCCAGCGCCGGCCCGATTCCCTGGCCAACAGGTTCCGCGCCGTCGGTAATCAAGGCTTCAATTTTTATCCCTATCTGGTTGCCGATGCGCAGGAAATGCTTTGCCAGCTCCTGGCCCTTTTCATAATATGGCACCTTGACGCCGCGGCCGACCGGAATGTCCGCGACGACATACTGCGCGCCAACCGCCTTTTTTTTCGCAAGTATGCTTGCAAGAAGCATGCCTTCCGGATCAAGACTCAGCGGGTGGCGGATTCTGATGAGCTTGTCGTCAACCGGAGCGAGCTTCATCCCGCCGCCCCACACCATTGCCCCGTGAGTTTTAAGCACAATCTCCCTCAGCTCATGTATGTTGAATGCAACGTTGCACAGCACTTCCATGGTGTCTGCCGTGCCTGCGGCGGAAGTGATCGCCCGGGAGGAGGTTTTGGGAATGTAAAGGCCTGCTGCCGCGATTATGGGCGTGATTATCATTGTCGTCCTGTTGCCCGCCACGCCGCCCACGCAATGCTTGTCAACTATTGGCTCTTTCCCGAGGTCCAGCCGCTCGCCCGAATCAACGGTGGCGTGGGTAAGCGCGATTATTTCGGTGTCGGCAAAACCATTTATATATGCGGCGGTTATCCACGCGGATACCTCTATCTCGCTTAACTCGTTCCGCATTATTTCGTTTACGATGATCCTTATCTCCCTTTCATTCAGAACTTCCTTGTTGAGTTTTTTCTTTATGTAGGCAATGGAGTCCGGCTGGTCCATGTGCACGATTTCAACAACATCGCCCTCTTTCAATCCGAATTCTTTTGCAATGTCGGCATAAATCCCGACCTCGCCGTGCTTCACTACTTCCTCGCTTACGTCAACTATGGCCACTATCTCAGTGTCGTTTTTCTGGACCAGCGTCCTATAGCCTTCATAAATGTCGTGGCTCATCGCCTGCTCTTTGTTCAGGACAATGACATTTTTGCCGGTCAATATGCCTATGTTTTTGACTTTGCAGACGTATTTCTTCAGCCTCCAGACATCCACTTTTTTTACTTCCTTTTCAACAAAGGTCTTGGCATTATTTTTTCCACTTTGCTTTATTTCCTCATCCGCGCTATTTTTTTTGTTTTTAATAGCCATAAAATCACCATCCTACCCAAACAATTTCAGTCCGAGTTTTTCCGTCGCAAGCGCAAAAAAAGACTGGGGAGGGATTACGCCCGCTTCAGTTATGTATCCGTTTATGTACTTGGCAGCAGTCACATCAAAGGCAGGGTTGCGCACCTTTACCTTTCGCGGAGGATTCTCCCAGACCTCCCTGGCATCCCTTTCCTCAATCTTTTCAAGCTCTCCATAGAATGTTTTCCTGCTGTACTTGAACAATTCCGCTGCAGAATAGAATGAAACATCGTGCATTCTCGCAACATGCGCTATTGCCGATGTGCCAACCTTGTTAATCAGATCGCCCCTGCTGGTTACTGAATCGGCACCGACCAACACAAGATCCGCCTGTTTCATGAACATGTTTGAGGCGCCGTCAACAATGAGTGTTGTGTTTATACCTGCGGCTGCCAGTTCTGCGGCTGTGATTCTTCCCTGGTATCTCGGTCTTGTCTCGCAGACAATGATACTCAGGCGCTTGTTTATTTCCCTGGCCCTTTTCAGGATGTTCGTTACGGTTGAGCTGTGACAATGCGTTATGACGGTCGCCCCTTGCGGTATAAGCCTGGCGCCGTATTCATACAGCCTGCGCGCATCCGCATCTATTTTCTCAAGCACCTCTTTCTCTCTCTTTACGAAGAGGTCCCTCACCTCGTCGATTGTCTTTGCTTTTTTAGACTGCTCGGCAAGAAAAGCGCTGCTGTCCTCAATAAGGTTCCTCATCATCGGCTCTGTAGGCCTCGTATAAAGCAAAGCATCAGCAAGCGCGAGAAGTTCTTTTGTATAAGTCCTTAAGGTTTTTGCTTTTGACAGATGGGCTTGCAGCATAAGAACCTGAATTGCTGCCTTAGCAACATTTCTTGCACCCTGCACTTTCAGGGATTTTATGTCACTTATGTTCTTTCTTATTTTTTTATGCATGCCTTCTATTCTGGGGTTAAAAATATTAATATTGAGGTCGGCCTGATTAAGCCAAAAATGGCAAGTGCAGGGCGGGCAACCCGGGGCCGGCTCCCTGAAGCGATAGCATTAATTAATTTTGTGGCGAATACCCGCCATGAAACCGATGTTATTTGGCCTGTTGCTTGCAGGCATATTCATTATGGGTTGTTGTGGCCCGATCACAACCTCCTCCGGCCTGTGCCCATATGGCACTTATGGGGATGCGTGCAGTAAAATATGTGAGAAAGACACAGGCACGGAGTTTGATAGTGGCCCGGATTGCTTCACTACGTGTATTGATATGGTAAAGGGGCAAGGGCTTGGCGATGCGACTACCTGCTGCAAACAAAATGTCAGGCAGACGTGCACAACTGCATGCCAAGAACAAATGGATCGCATGAAGAGAGCATATGGCAGCGAGGTGGTTGAAGAAAGCGGCAGTGTAGAGGAATTTATGCTCGCGTGCATGGGGGAGTGCACTGCCTTCTATGAACAAATTGGCGTTAACATAGACACCGCCTGTAATGTAATTGATGTCTCGAGCATTCACAGGCTTATCGAGGATTAGTTGCGTTCCATCGCCGCCGATGCCAATGGTGTGCGATGGCCTTTTCCACCGGCTTTGCCGTTGCTCTTTTTGGATATATTAGAGTGCAGGGGTAGAGATTTGAACTCTAGAAGGGACTTAGGCCGCGTTCCATCGCCGTGAACCGGCGCTGTCACACGTTGACCCACCAGCCCCTCAAGCTGGCGCGTTCAGCCCACGCCTGGCGCCACGACTCAGCGTCAGCGCGTGTTTGACCATTGCGGTTTTTGCCAAAAGCAAAAAACCTCCGCCACCCCTGCATAAGCAAAGCAGATGCCTGAAGCCGGCGATTGGAATTCCCGCGCCGGCCAGAGCAGAATTATTTCAATTCTTTTTTAAGTTCCGCTATTTCGGAAAGAACCTCGTCGCAACCGCGGGTTATGACCTCTGATGGCGGCATGCTGTAGAAACTCTCAACAAAGAAACCAAATGTGCCGTCTTTCATTCCATAGCTGACTAGGCCCGCCTGGTGCCTTGCGTGCTCTATGCCGCGCCCGAGGGCGGTTTTCGCCTCCAGCTTTACGTGCTGCTTTTCCCCAAGAGTGATTATCGGTATGTTTTCCTTCGCCACGGCAATGTCGCGGTCGCTGGATTTCAGGTCCTTTGCATAAGCGATGCCCGGCCCTTCGAAGTCAAGATAGAAGGTGACTTCGGGATTGACGATTTTTTTAGGGGTCAAAACCGGCATCAGGCCTAGCCTGTGCGCGATGTACTCGTCCCAGAAAGCGCTGGTATTATCGTAGAATTCCGCTTTCTGTATTGCAAGAACAGGCACCCGCATCATTGAGTACCTTCGTATGATATTTGCAAAGTACGGGGATATGCCGCTGATTGAAAACTCTATGCGGTTTTCGTGTTTTTTCAGCAAAGAGACGTCCATCTAGACCCTCCTTCCCCTCCTTCCGCCTTTCTTTTTCATCGAGTCGGTTGGAAGCGGCGTAACGTCCTCTATCTTGAGTATCCTAAGGCCGCTTCTTGCTATCGTTCTGACTACTGCCTGCGCACCCTGGCCCGGCGTCTTTGCGCCAACGCCGCCCGGAGCCCGGATACGGACATTGACATAATTTATGCCCCGGTCTTTCAGGGTCGTGGCAACCTTCAGCGCGGCCTGCATCGCGGCATAGGGCTTTCCTTCCTCCCGATGGGCTTTCACCATCATCCCGCCGCTTGCCCACGCAATCGTCTCTGCGCCAGAAATGTCGGTCGCTGTTATGATGGTGTCGTTTTTTGACGAATAAACATTAAGCAGGATGAGCCTCTTTTTCTTTGCGGCTGGTGCTGGCGCAGGTGCTGCTGCCGGCACCTTTGCCTCTTCCGGTTTCTCTGTTTTTTGGGCGGCATTTTCTTCCTTTTTGCTTTCTTCGCTCATTTTCTCACCCCTTTACGCTGCCGGCGGCGCAGAATCGGTTTTTGTTTCGGAATTCTGCGGCTTGGCGCGCTCTTCTGCATCTTTTGCCCCCTCTCCTTTCATCTCGCCCGCGCTCAGGTCTATCTGCTTTGCGTAGGTTATCTCATTCTCTTCCCTGGCTGAAACGATATAACTCGGAATATTTATTTTTTGCTCGCCGACCCTGATAAAACCGTGCGTTACCAGCTGGCGCGCCTGCCTTATCGTCTTGGCAAGCCCTTTTCGGTACACGATGGTCTGAAGGCGCCTCTCCAGAATGTCCCGGACTGAAAGCGACAGGACATCGTCTATTCCCCCCTTCTTCATAATGCCAAGCAGGGCCAGCTTGGTGAGAATTTTTTTTGCGTCTTCAGCCCTCTCATCCTCGCTCAGAGAAAGCAATCTTCTTGCCTCCCTTCTGTATTTCCTCAACTCTTCCTCCGCCCGCCATATCTCGCCGGAGTTCTTTAAGCCGTAAACGCTTTTCAGCTCGCTGTCTCTCGCGATTCTTTCCTCGCCCCACAGTTTTTTTGGTCTTGGAAAACTATTTCTCAGGCGTCTTGGATCTCCCATTTACCCACCTATTTCTTCTTTTCAGCCGGCGCCGGCGTGCCCGACGGCGCACCAGCTGCTTTTCCAGGAGCGGCGGCCTTTGGCTGTGCTGCCGGGGCTCCTGCTTTCTCTGCGCCTGCCTTCGCCGCGCCTTGCGCAGCGAGAATCGTTTTTCTTAAAACGCCAACCGCCATGCCTTTTCTTCCAGTGTTCCTGGTTCTTTGCCCGCGAACCTTTTGGCTGTAAGCGTGCCTGTAGCCGCGCCAGCTATATGCCTTTTTTTCTCTTTCTATGTCCTGCGTTGTCGCGAATATAAGGTCATTCATTACGAAGTGCTTATCCTCGCCGGTAACATAATCCTTCCTCCTGTTGCGGACTTGGACCGGAATGGCGTGCCTGTCCAGATTGTAAAGAATGCTGTCTATCTTTTCTATCTGCTCGTCGCTCAGGTCGCCAACCCGGACAGCGTTATTTGGCAGGCCCAGCTGCTCAACTATGACGTTTGATGCTGCCACTGCAACAGTATGCCCTATGCCTTTTATCTGCAGCAAACCGCGCTTTAGCGTAAGATGCCCCTTGAGGTCCTTGCCTGCGATGCGCACGATGCCCCTTTTCCCGGCAGGCACTTTTTCTTCTTTTGGGCCCTCTTTCTTTGTTTCTGCCTTCTTTTTTGGAGGAGATTTTCCAACTGCCACGACCATCACCCGATTCTTCCAACCTCTTCTACTTCGTACTGGCTCACATGTCTTATCTTTGCTATTTCTTCTTCAAGCTTGCCCATCCCGCCGGCGGCATCGTTTAACAGAAAGGTCGCTTTCAATACCTTTATGCCAAAGGCCAGTTCTTCTTCCCATATCTTGCTAACCTTGGCTACCTTGTTCAGCGCGTGCTTGACCTTCTCCATATTGGCCGGCTCGTCAACATAAATCTTTAATTTTGCGACTACGTTGTAATCCATAAAAACACCGTCACGGGCCGGTAAACCCGCACTTGCAGGCATAGCTAACCCTGTTTTCCCTGCAAAAATTGCAACGCACTATCTTCTCGCTGCAATTCGGGCAGGGAAACTCCGCGAATTCCTTGGTATTTCTGCCGCAACTTGTGCATCGTTTCAATTAATCACCAAATTATAAAACACTAAATTTAGTAGAAACTTATTTACATCAGATATATATTTAAACCTTTTTAATCTGCCTAAACCTTTTTAATCTGCCCGCCGACCTGTTGCAGCTTTAGCGGTTTCAGCGAAAAGGCTGATTAACAACGCCTTTAAATACTTTTTGCCACAATAAATATACCATGGCGGTGCATGAACTCCAATTTTACAATCTGCTCCGTCTGAAAAACGGGAGCGCGGTAATAAGATGGGGGGACACAAACCCAAAAGCCAACGAAAAAATGCAATTCAGGATAGCATTGGGCCGGCTGAAAAAGGCTATTGATGAAGAATCGCGGAAAAAACCTCTTCCAATTTACCCATATGCTGACAAAGAAGGCCGGGTTGCGGCTCTTGCAAAGCAAATAAAAAATGCAAAAAAAACGCTTGACGAACAATTGTTTGCGCTTATTTCCACCTGCACGCCGGTGCAATACCAAAACAGCGCCATGGCGGAGGCATCTGTCGGTTATCAGTTTGTATTCGACGATTCGGCCATATGGCGCCAATCCCCAAAAATCCTCACACCTGGGGAACTGCTTTCGCTTTCTCCGGTAAAGGACAGAGGAATGGAGCTGATCCCGGTCTCGCGAACCAGCGAGTTGTATGCGCTCTGCATATCCGTTCTCAGGGAATGGGGCCTTGAGGCGTATTTCTCATACATCAATGAGTACGCATTCAGGGGCGATATCAAGACTTCGACAACGGCAATCAGCGCCATACACCAAAATGAAGGCGTTTATGATTTCTGGATTACGGCGCCAAACATCGGAAAGCTGAAAGACCGCGTCATCAGCGGTGTTCGCATAATGGACGATGTTTCTTTTCTTTCCTACCTCTATCTTATGGCGGCTGAGGACGCGGGCATGATCATTGAGGGCATAACTGCTTCGGCAATTGCAAAAATACTTGAAGGCTTGGGCCGCGGAGAAACGGCAAAGGACATATTAAGGGGAGTTCCTTTCCCAACCCCGGTCGGAAGCAGCGCCGCAATCAAGATGCAGGGGCTTCTTGACCGTGAGATGGGCGAGAGCATATTGGGAAAAGACGCCTATGAGCAGCTTGTGGAAAGGTTTGATGCCTGGGCAACGGAAAACTGCGAGGAAGCAAAAAAAATGGGCGGCCTGCTCACGGACATAGAAAACGCATTGGCCGCTGCTTTTGAACTGGACTTAAACAATCTCCAAATAAGACATACGCTGCCATCCATACTAATCATCCTCACGCCCACCCAGCAAACCGCGCTGCTTGAGGGCATGGAACGGCGCGGATACGACTTGCCCGGGATGATATAATCCCCTTTATGGCGTATCCGCAATCAACGAAACTAATTTAAACATTTGTCGTTTTAAAAATTTGGTGGTCGGATGAGGCAGATAAAACTGGAGATAGCCGGCGAAATAACGCTTTCACCGAAACCCGGCGAAACGATGAAAAAATGGAGAGACATATTTGAGATAAGCCAGGTCGAACTTGCCCGGCACATGAAAGTTTCGGTTTCAACAATAAGCGATTACGAGGGCGGAAGAAGAAAATCGCCTGGCGCTGGCGTAATCAACAGGTTCGTTAATGCCCTTTTTGAAGTAGACGCGTTGAAAGGCGGGAAGGTAACCCAGAAATTCGTGGAAAAGGAAAAGGCCCCGGAAGATTTCTTTGAAACGCACGAGTTCGCAAGAAGCATGCCGCTGGCCGATTTCGTTAACCTGATAAAAGGAGAAATAATCACCAATGCGGACATAATAGAAAACAAAAAGATATACGGCTATACCCTGATAGACAGCATAAAGGTTATACTCGATATGCCATTTTCGTATTTTCAGAACCTTTACGGCAATGTGAACGAGAGGGTGTTCGTATTTCTTGGCGTAAGCACCGGCAGAAGCCCGATGGTCGTGCTGCGCGTAAGTCCTTCCAAGCCTTCAGCGGTCGTTCTCCACAACATTGAAAGGACAAAACTGGACAAGCTGGCGCTGAAGATATCTGAAAAAGAGCGGATACCTGTGATAATAACAAAAATGCCGGTGAGCGACATAAAAAAGGTGCTGACAAAGCTGTAAATGCCTGGTGATGGTGCCGCCTAAAGCAATTTTAATTTGCCCAGTACCACATCCAGCTCTTTCTCGTCCCATGGGCCGGCTCCAAAACAGGTTATGGTGCCCGGCGCGACCTGGGTGTATCCGGCATCGCGGACGATTTCGCAAGGAATGCCGCGCTCTTTGATTTTTTTGAGATACTCCAGAAGCTCGCTCTCGCCCGAAACTTTCAAAACGATTTTTTTCTGCCCTTCGGCAAGCCACGCGGCCGCAATTTTGGGGTATTCCCCCCTTACCAGCTCGTAAGCTACTACGGAAGCGTGAGACGACTGCGCTGCAAGCTTTCCCTTGCCCATCCGCAAATCCGCCCTGACTACGATTGCTTGTTTATACATAATAACCAATCCGACCAGCCGCTTGGCCAATACAAACCATACAAATCTTCTGCTTGCTCTGGTTTTCTTATTGAAAGAGAAAAGCTTATAAAGATAAGAAAAATCCTCAGCGATCACGGACGATGAGCCCGGCTCGTCGCATGCCGCCCGGTATAACGAAGATTAGGCGGCGGGGGTCAAACCTTCTGTATTTTTATCTTCACCAGCCTGCCGTCTATCTCGCTTTCTTCCATCCCATCGACAACGGCGTATGAAATATCAGCAGCGCTGACAAGGGGCAACAAGTCTTTCTTGTGCCTTTCAATTATCGCCTCGATCTCCTTGTCGCTTGACAGGAAAATGCTTATGCGGTCCTTTTCTACGAGCTTCAGGGTTTTTCGCATATTCTGGATGCGCCTCTTGATGTCGTTTATCAGCCCTTCTTCATAAAGCTGCTGGTCCAAAGTCCTGCTTATGTAAAGCGCTCCGTCTTCAAAAGGCGCAGACTCAAACTCGCCGGCAAGCGCTTCTTCAACGATCCTTACCTCCTTGGCGTTCAGCATGTTGCGCATTATGTTTGCGAAATGCAGGACCGCATTTGATGTTTCTTCTGATTTTGTTTTTATATAAACCGCCTTGACCGGCCATCTTGTCTTTATTTTTGTTTGCTGCCTTGCCAGCAGGCCGACAGATATTATGTTCTTGACGACCTCCATCCTTCTTTCGCTTATTGAATCAACAAGTGCGGCATTCTCGGATGGCATGCTAAAAAGACAAATCGACTGCTCGCTTTCAAATTTCCTGAAAAATTTTTGGTATGAATGCTCGCTGATGAAAGGCGCGATTGGCACAAGCATAACAAGCGCGCTCAGCAACGACGAGTATATCACGAAAAGCGCCTCTTCCTTTTTTTCTCCGCGTGAAATCCTGTCCTTGGCAAGCTTCATGTAGAATCTGCTCAGATCGTTTGTGATAAAGTCCCTCAGTTTCTTGACAGCGGCATTGAGTTCATAATTGCCGAATGCATTCCTGTACTGCCTTATGAGCGTGTTAAGCCTGCTGAGAAGCCACCTGTCCTCCTCGCTGAACTGCAATCCGGCGTCCGCGATTTTTTTATCTGGATAAAACCTTTCCAGGAAAGTGACAAGATTGTATATTATGTTAAGGTCGCCATAAACTATCTTTAGTTCGTTCCAATTAAACCTTATTTCCTCCCATATCGTGGCGCTCAGGCCCCACATGCGAAAAGCGTCAGCGCCGTATTTGCCGATTATCTCTTCTATCGGAATGAAGTTTCCGAGGGATTTGCTCATTTTTTCCCCGTGCTCGTCAACAAAAAAGCCATGCATCAGGAGGCGCTTGTAAGGCGATTTCCCATAACGCACAATGCCCGAGCCAAGCAGTGAGTAGAACCAGCCGCGGATCTGGTCCTGGCCCTCTATTATTATCTCGCTTCTTTCGCCGTATTTCTTTTTTTCTTCCTCGCCAAGCGAAGCCCATACGGCGTTGCCTGAGTCAAACCAGACATCAAGCACGTCCTTTATCCTCGCTGCCTTTCCGCCGCATCCGCAGTCAAGCCCAATCCGGTCTACATAAGGCCGGTGGAGCTCTTTTGCCCCGGGCAATTCTTTTCTTGAACCGATGACGGTTATTTTGCCGCACTTGCCGCATTTCCATATGGGCAATGGTATCCCCCAATATCTCTGCCTGGAGATGCACCAATCCGGCGCCACGCCAACAAATTCCCGGAACCGCTCTCCGGCGAATTTTGGGTGCCAGTCAATCTGGCTTATCTCTTCCATCATCCTGTCCTTGACTTTTGATATTGATATGAACCATTGGTTTGTAGTCAAGAATATCAGAGGTGTCTTGCAGCGCCAGCAATGGGGGTAACGATGCTTGATCCTTGACTCAAAAATCAGGCTCCCCCTGCCCTTCAGCAACTCGATTATCCCGCTGTTTGCCTCGCGCACGTTCTTGCCGGCAAAATCTTCGCCGGCTTCTCCGGTGTATTTTCCGGATTCATCGACCGGGGAGAACGCCTCTATTCCATATCTCCTGCCGATTATGAAGTCTTCCTGGCCGTGGCCCGGCGCGCAGTGAACAAGGCCGCTGCCTTCCTCAAGATTTACATATTCCTCGCTCAGCACGATTTCGCGTTTGGCCTGCTTCCCTATCTTGTCCTGGAACGGATGCTCATATTCCAATCCCTTCAGTTTTCTGCCCGGAATCTCCTCAAGCACGACTGCGCTTTTGTCAACCATGCCCGTCAAATAGTCGAGTCTGTCCTTTGCAAGATACCAGACCTCGCCGTCCACTTTTGCTTTCACGTACACAAAAGAGGGGTGCGCCATAACCGCCATATTTGCAACCAGCGTCCACGGCGTAGTGGTCCATATAACAAGATATTCGTTTTCCTTTCCCTTTATCCTGAATTTAACAAATATGCTCGGGTCTGTTTCCTCGCCGTATTCAAGCTCGTAATTGGCCATCGTCGTCTCGCACCGGTAGCAATAAGGAAGAACATAATTTCCTTCGTGCATCAGCCCCTGCTCCCAGGCCATTTTGAGCGTTTGCCAAGAGGACTCTATATAATCGTCCTTGTATGTAATATAGGGCGCATCCCAGTCCATCCACACGCCAAGCCTTCTGAACTGGCCGCTCATCACGCCGATATACCTGGTTGCGAAATCCTTGCATTTTTTTATGAAATTCTCTATACCGAACTTCTCAATCTCGCGCTTGTTTTTTATTCCGAGCTCCTGCTCAACCTTTACCTCTATTGGCAAGCCGTGCGTGTCGTAGCCCGGCTGGGCGCGGACATCCTTGCCGCACATCCTGTGGTATCTGCAAACCGCATCCTTTATGCACTTGTTCCAGGCAGTCCCTGGGTGTATCTGTCCTGTTGCATAGGGCGGCCCGTCGCAAAAATAAAATTTTTCGGCAGACGAAGCCGCTTTGGCTTTTGCTTTTTCATAAATCCCGTTTTCCGCCCAAAACCTTGCGATTCGCTCTTCTATTTCCTTATGAGTGTACATTACCATCCCCTAACAACAAGGCAACGCAGAGTGACATTTGTTATCTGTCCTATGTTTTTTAAATAATGTGTTTTTCCGGCGCTCCTTCCATCGTTGCATTTTTAAACACTTGCATACACATAAAAAAAAGATGACAACGAAAAAAGTGCTGCTTTCCGCATTGACAGCGGGCGCCTTAATCCCCTGGGGAGCGCAAATGCCCAAATCAAGCGCCTCATTTTGGCATGCCAGCGCAGCCCCTCTTGTTGAGATGGCGGGGGCGACTGCAGATCGGGGCGCCCGGCAGCAGAATGAATTCAAATCAAAAAAAATGCCGGCGCTTTTAAAAGAGCACAAAGGCAAAAGCGAAGCCGAAAAGGCAAAGGAGATATATGAAACCTTTGCGGTGAAGCACGGCGGGCTTAAATTGTCGGACAGTTCTTACAACAAAAGGCCGCCGCGCCAAATAGACGAAACGATTGAAAAAGGCGGCGACTGCAGCGAGTTTGCGATGGTGCTTGCAGAAGCCGCAACGCATCTAAACCTGGATGGGGGCGCCTACATTATCCATATGGAAAACGCTGGCGAAGATGAGAAACACGTTGTGGTTTACATAAATGTCAAGAACGAAAAAAACGATGAAAAAAAGATAATAATAGACCCCCAGGCAGATTCAATAAACAAAGTGCTGGACGGCGGCAGGTACGAGATACTGGCCGAGCTGAGCTTCGCCGAATTGGGCTATCTTTATTACAGGGAATATGGGGATTACCATTACAACAAAAAGCAGTATGAAAAAGCCGTGCGCGATTACGGGCGCGCCCTAAAATTATATAGCGCTGACCCTTACATCTACCATGGCTTAAGCATATCCCTGCAGCGAAACGGCAGGCTGAAAGAAGCAAGGAAATACTCGGAAAAATTGTTAGAGCTGTCTTCCAGCCGGCTCTATCCGAAGAGCCTGGCAAAAAAGGAAAAGTACACCTCAACCGCTTACAGGATAATCGTGGAGAGCCTGGTGGAAGAGGGAACTGAAAAATGTGCGGCAGGCAAACCGCGCGAGGGAAAAGAGATGCTGGAGAAAGCGCTGGGCATCGGCCTGGAGCACAAAACAATAGACAAAAACGAAGAGAGCATGATAAGAAACAACATGGAAGCGTGCAGCGGGGAGTAAGCGCTATTGGCGGAGGTTGATTATGCCCCTCTCGTTCATTGTCCGCAACAGGTAAAGACTACCGCATATCAGCACCGCGCCGCATCTTTTCGCTTTGTTCAAAGCTTCGGCCGGGTTCTTTTCGGCTATTGCCCGCGTATACTTCCCGGCTTCTTTAGCCATCTCGTCGGCGTTAACACTCCCCTCGCCGTATTCGGTTGCAACAAAAAGAAAAGCGTATGGCGCGATGAGCGAGACCATCCTCACCCAGTCCTTTGTGTTCTTTGCAGCAAAAACAATTGCCAGTTTTTCATAATCATAAAGATGAAGATTTGCCGCAAGGCTGCCGATTCCATCCGGATTGTGCGCCCCGTCCGCTATGATCAACGGCTGGCGGGAAAGCACCTGCATCCTTCCGTAGTGCCTTGCTCCAGCCAGACCGGCGCGAATGGCATTCTCGCTGACCCCTACCTCTTCTGCGGCGGCAACCGCAACCGCGGCGTTTTCTATCTGATAGTGGCCGGCAAGCCGTGTCTCAAGGCCGCCGTAAAAGTCATAGCCAAGAAAATTGAACCTGTTTCCTGCATCGCGCACCTCCGCGGCCTCGGCAAAAAAGTCATAATTAAGCGCCCGGAAGCGGGCCCTTTTGGCGCTTGCCTCTTTTCTTATGATTGACAATGCTTCCTTCTCTGCGGTTATCGCAACCCCTCCCTTTATTATGCCTGCTTTTTCCCAGGCGATTTCCTCTATTGTTTTGCCGAGCATATCGGTATGGTCAAGGGCTATCTTTGTTATTATTGATATCGCCGGGTTTGCGGCATTCGTGGCGTCATATCTGCCGCCCATAAAAACCTCCACCACTGCATAATCAACTTTTTTATCGCTGAAATAGCGGTAAGCAAGGGCAGCCAGGCCTTCCCAGTAGGTTATCGGATTTTTTTCAGCCTCGTTGAGAATGATGTTTTCATATTCCGTTAACTCCGCCTCGCTTATCCATTTCCCGTCTACCTGTATTCTCTCGCACGGCGAGATGATATGCGGGGAAAAAAACGAGCCGGTGCGGTAACCCTCTTCCCGGAGTATGCTGGATAGATAAGCGGTCACAGAGCCCTTGCCGTTGGTTCCGCTTACCAGGATGACGGGGTAATTGCCCTGCGGATTCCCGATGGCGTTCATGAATCTTGTTATCCTCTCCAGACCCGGCTTCGGGTCAGTGCCAAGCTTTTCCAGCGGTTCTAGCATTCCTTTCAGCAGCCTCCACCACATTTTCAAGAAGCGAAGCGATTGTCAAAGGGCCGACTCCGCCGGGCACTGGCGAGCAATCCGCCTTTTTTATAACTTCATCGAAAACAACATCTCCAACAATGCCTTCGGCGGTCTTGTTTATCCCGACATCCACGACTGCGGCTCCTTTCTTTACCATATCGCCGGTTATAAGGCCCTGCCTGCCTGCCGCCGCCACAAGAATGTCGGCCTGGGAGGTATACGCCCCGAGATTCCTTGTTTTTGAGTGGCATATCGTAACAGTTGCGTTCTTGCGCAGAAGAAGGAGTGCTGCAGGCTTCCCGACCACATTGCTCCTGCCAACCACTACCGCGTGCTTCCCTTCAATCTCAATGTTGTAGTACTCAAGCATTTTCAATATGCCTGCCGGCGTTGCGGGCAGAAAAGCGGGCATCCCGACAAAAAGCCTGCCAATGTTGTGGATGCTCCAGCCATCAATATCCTTTTCTGGAACGATTGAGTTTATTATCCTGTCCTGGTTGATGTGCTGGGGCAAAGGCGCCTGAACGATGAAACCATCAATGTCGCCATCCGAATTCATCTTTCCCACGAGCTCAAGAAGCTCCCTTTCCGGCGTGTTTTCCGGCAGCCGGATTACGCTCGCGTTTATGCCTGCCGCCGCTGCCTTTTTCACCTTGCCTGAAACATAAACTTCCGAGGCGGGGTCATTGCCGACCAGAACGATGGCGAATGACGGCTTTCGTGGAAGCGCGGCTGCCCGCCTTTTCACGTTTATCAAAATCGCTTCCGCCGGCTCGCGGCCGGAGAGAACTCGGTACATGAAAAACATTAGGCAGGATTTAAATTTAAATTTATCCCTCCCAAAGGATAATGATGAAGGCTGCCATAAGAAACCGGATTCTTGCAAGGCGGGACGCGCTTTCTGGAAAAGAGCGCGTGGAATTAAGCGAAATGATATGCCAGAATGTCATCCGCCTGCCAGAGGTTGTGCGGGCAAAGACGATTGCGGCGTATATCGCGAAAGGAAGCGAAGCAGACGCAAGAAAGATAATAGAACATTGCATTGCGGAAGGAAAAACCATCCTGGTCCCGAGCACAAACGATCATATTGAAATGGTAAGGTTTTTGGGTTTTGACAAACTCGCCCCGGCAAAATTCGGCATCCTTGAACCGAATGAAAAAATTCCCGGTCCAGAACCGGAAGTGGTGCTGGTTCCCGGAATCGCTTTCGGGCTTTGCATGCACAGGATAGGCTATGGAAAGGGCTATTATGACGCGTACCTGAAAAAAACAAAGGCGCACAGGATCGGGCTTTGTTATGATTTCCAGCTCTTTGACCGGCTGCCATCGCACGAGCTTGATGAAAGGATGGATAAGATAGTAACTGAAAAAAGAATAATAGCGGCGAAGAGTTGAGCGGAACACCGCTATCCAAGAAATCCGCGCACCCACGCGGCACGCAGTATGTCCTCTTCAACATCAAGCCTCGCGCCCATGTTCTTCACGATTATCGCGGTAATTTTTTTGTGCATCTGGTTCTCCTCGTAATCATCCCTGAACAACTGCAGGCTCTTTTTTATCGAGGCGCGCAGCTGCTGGGGAAAATACTCCAGATTGTCCGGGTTGAGAAAAGCCAGGGCAGCCCGTATGTCTTCCAGGAAATTCGGATAAACCCGAAGCACTTCATCAAGGTCTTTTTGATCAAGGGCGCTGAGGCCGAGAAGTTCGGGCGGCAGGCCGCAGGAATAAAGAGCGGCGCAAAACCTTATTGCACGCGGAAGCAGGATGCCGGTCCTGCTTCTTCTGGAATAGCCGAAAAGGCCTATATGCAGTTTTCTCATTCTTCTTTTTGGGACATAGGCGGCCATCGCATTTGCCATGTCCGCAACGAGCGCCACCTCCTTCTCATACTGCCCGATTAGTTTTTCCACTATCGGCATTATCCTTGTTTCATCAACCTGCAACGGAGGCCCGGCCGGGGTGTTTTCTATTTTTTCAATCGCCATGCGGACATCGCTCTCTTCGTTGTCATACTTAAAAGACGACTGGATCGTGAAGGTATGCACCGAAGGATAGCCTTTCAGTATGTGCCCGCAATTGGCCGGCCTGAAGTTTCCCCTGAACGGCGCGGAACCGCAGCCAAGTATCGGGTAGACGCTCAAGGATTCTTCCATGCTTGCCTCCCTTATCCTGTCAAGAGCCAGTTTTATCATTAAAACTGATGCGGCAGAAGAGTAATTCAGCGCGGGGTCGCTTCTTGCTATCCAAAACCTCATCTCCTCCACCTTTGTTTTTTGGGCGTATTCCCGCATTATGCCGGCGCTGTTCAATATCGCATCCTTTGTTTCAACCAGCGGGATTACGTTTATTTCCTTTGGCTCTATCCCGCCTATCCACTCTTTTATGGTCTGGTCTGCTATTGTCTTTTCTTCTATCTTAGCGATGTAATCCCTGTAGAATTCCCTGACTTTTATGGCGTCGTTTGCAGAAGCGCACATCGGGAGGGCGACCTCAAAAACAGGCGCAAACTTTTCCCCATAGAACAAGGCGTTGGTATCAGCGCTCCGCGCAATGCTCATAAGGGTTTCAAGCAGGACCTTCGCATCGTTTTTTTCAACAACTGGATTCGGCACCCGGTATGTCAAGCGGAAGTCCTTCCCGATTTTGTTTTTCCTGAAAAAAGACTCGTATCTCGCAAGGAGCTTTTTCACCACGAAATTGTCAACCTCTTTGCCCTCGTAGTCCCAGAGCTGCTCCCTGCACCCCAGGTGGGAAAATACATAGAATGCTTCTTTTATTTCATCCTCCCAGTCAAACACCGTCCCGTTGCAAAAAAACGGCTGTCTGACATTGTCGGGATGCTGGGTTGACATTGTGCGCGGCACCATATCATCATCCTGTTTCCATACCTGCCAGGCGTCCTCTTTGATTTTTATGGATAGATTCTGTTTATCGTTCTTGGAAATGGTATGGCGTCTCTTATGTGCGGCAGATTAAGTATCCATTTTGTCAGGCGTTCAATGCCAAGGCCAAAGCCAGAATGCGGAACAGAGCCGTACCTGCGCAGATCCACATACCACCTGTAATCCGGCGAATCCGGGTTAAGGCCGAATTTCTTCATCTTCGCCACGAGTTTTTCAAGCTCCCATATCCTCTGGCTTCCGCCTATTATTTCACCGTGGCCGCGCGGCGCCAGCAGGTCGTTGTTTAGGACATACCCTGGCCTGTCAGGGTCGTCTTCCATATAAAATGCCTTTATTTCTGACGGGAAATGGTGGACAAAAACCGGCCGGTCGTATTCTTTCGTAAGCAGGGCTTCTTCGTCAGCGCCAAAGTCTTCGCCTTCCTTCATCTTTCCGCCAAGCTCGTTCACCTTTGCGACCGCATCAAGGTAATCAAGGCGCTGGAAAGGCGAAACGACTTTTCGCAAATCGTCCGGATTCCTTCCGCACTGCTCAAGAAGGTCTGAGTGATTTTTGACCATATTCTGCACGGCATAACAGACCATCTCCTCCTGCAACTTCATGTTGTCTTTCCAGTCGTACCAGGCCATCTCAGGCTCCAGATGCCAGTACTCTGCCAAATGCCGCACAGTCCTGCTCTTTTCCGCGCGGAAAGAAGGCGCCAGGACATAGACCTTGTCGTGCGCGAACATGAAAACCTCGGCGTAAAGCTGGGAACTTTGTGTCAGAAATGCCTTCTCGCCAAAATAGTCCACCTCAAAAAGGGTGGAACCGCCCTCGCACTCGGCCTTGGTTATTATTGGCGGCGCAAGCTCGAAAAACCCTTCTTTCGCAAAAAACTCGCGCAGGTAGGAAAGCAGATAATGCCTCGCCTGCATTATCGCAGTCATTTTTCTTGAGCGGAGCCAGAGGTGGCGGACATCAAGAAGAAATTCGTCGCTCATATCTTTTGATATCGGATACGGTTCGCCTTTTGATACAAACCGCACTTTCTCTGCCTGAAGCTCAGCGCCGCCGGGCGCCCGGCTGTCTTTTTTCACCCGCCCTTCAATGATCATGGCGCTTTCAATGAAGCACGTTGTCGCGGCGCTCCAGCTTTCCTCGTCAACCTTGTCCTTTTTTACAGCGCACTGCAATATTCCGGTGGAGTCGCGCATGACAACGAAAGCGAGGCTTCCGCTTGTGCGCTGGCGGTAAACCCATCCCCGCAGGCTGGCAGCTTCATTTTCAGGCATATTCAATATTTCATTTATGCGCTTAAACAAAACATCACCACGTTAGGATTGATAAAGAAAGATAGCAACGAAGCTATAAAAATCTTTTATTGCTGGCGCCGGCTCAAAAAAAGCGGAACGCCGGCCCTTACTCATCGCTTGCGTAGCGGAATAATTCGTTTGCAAATTCGTAATCAAAGATTTCCTGCTGCCTGAAGAAGCGCTTTATCTCTTTTTCCGCCGTTTCCTTTGAGTCGCTTGCGTGTATGACATTTCTTGAAGTGCTGTTTGAGAAATCGCCGCGAATCGTCCCGCCCGGGGCTTTTGTCGCGTTTGTCGGCCCAACGATAAGCCGGACAACTTCCACTGCGCTCTTTCCTTCAACAACCATGGCGATTATCGGGTGCGCTGTAACGAATTTCTCAAGGTCGGCATAAAATGGCTTGCCCACAAGGTGGGCGTAATGCTCCCTTGCAAGCCCCGCATCCATTTTAAGCATTTTCAGGCCGACCATCTTCAGGCCTTTTTTCTCAAGCCTGCAAACAATATCCCCGACAAGCCCGCGTTGTATGGCATCCGGCTTTATCAGGACAAGCGTGCGCTCTCGCATGGCAATCACTTCTTCTCCACCTTAGACAGCTCCTTGAACCTCCTGCTCGCCTTTGTCCACTTGAATCTCCTGCCTTCCCTGCCCAATTTCAGGAGGTTTTTTCTGCACTTGCTGGAACAAAAAAAGTAAGTGGTGCCGTCTTTTTTGACAAACAGCACGCCCGTGCCTTTTGGCGCATTGTCGCCGCAGAAAGAACAAACAGCCATCTGCTCACCTTGTTTTTATCTCCTTTGCCTCGCGCTCGGTGTCGGGAAGCATCAGGACCATGCCTTTTTTTACCGGCCCCTTTATGTTCCTCAATATCACGCGGCCGGTATCCGGGCCGTCAAGCACCTTGCAAAGCACCTGGTATATCTCGCCGTACACGCCGGTTTTTGTCCTTATCTCAACTATCTCAACAGGTATCCCAGCCATATCCGTTTTTCACCTATTTTTTGGCGTGCGCCGGTTTTGGAAGCTTTTTCAGGATGTCCTGGAGCTTTTCGGTGGCTCCTCCGGCATTTTCAACCGCTACCGAGGCGGTCGGGACACCAAGGCCTATCGCCTTTCCGAGGTCTGCCTTTGCCGGAATGAAAGCGTATGGGACCCCCTTTTCCCTGCAGATAAGCGGAAGATGCACGACGATTTCTTCCGGCGATACATCCTCGGCAATCACGACCAACTGCGCAGTTTTTCTTTCTATCGCTTTGGTCGTTTCGTTTATCCCCTTCTTAACCTTTCCGCTTTCCTTGGCCACGGAAAGCATTTCCAGAACCTGCGGCACCAGCTCCTTCGGCATTTCAATATCAACGTATTTTGCCATTTTGCTCACCTCAAATCAACTATCATCGGTTATGCTCAATATTCTCCCTTTTTATAAGATTTAAACTTCTTTCTTTTGCCAACCTCGCCCCAGCAATCCTTGCATATCCTGAGGTGGCCGGCTTTTTTTCTTTTTGTGCTTTTTATGCACGATGAGCATAACTTGCGATTGCAATAATCGCATCTTTGCAATTTTGCGCTTTGCGCGCCGCATCTTTCACAGGTCTCTATCATAATGCACCTCCAGACAGATAAACCAAAAGCCAGATAAAGCATTAGCAAACCGATCCAGCAGCAGGGTTCGTAGTTCTCTCTTTTGCTGCAAAACATTTTTATATATTGCGCATGCGTTTTTGGTTAATTTTAATGGCAACTTCCACAATAAATCACTTTAAAAACTTTTTCATCCAAGAGTTAAAGCGGTGACCAGAAAAAATAAGTTTGAAGACAAACAGGCAGTATGATAATTAAAAGGTGGTTATATGGACAAAAAAGTATGTGTTGATAGAATATTATACAATCAGTTGTCGGCTCTTTGCCAAAAACGCGGTTGCGACGGCTCCACTGCGGTTGGGAAGCATTTTTTCTGCTTCTATCCGATGAGCGAGAGCATATCAAAGCTGATAATAGACTACGGCAAAGCGTATGCAAAATGCATGCGCGCAAAGAACCATGCCTGAAATCCGCGGGCTTTTCCTTTTAAATTTACAGATTTATTCCAGCCCTTCCCCGGAGCCTAAGGGCACGCATTGTTTTTTTTCCTATGGCTTTTTCAGAAGCCAGCTCCTTAATTATTTTTTTTGGGTCAAAATAGCCCCACTGCTTCAGCGCCTGCCTGAGCTCAGGATGCGTCTTGGCGTACTCCGGAGCAGGCACGCCCTCAACCACCGCGTCAACCGCCTGCCTCATTGATTTTGCCCCCGCAACAGTGCCGCCCGCATGGCCATGCACTCCGGCGCCTGCCTGGATGTTTGTGTCATTTCCGTGCAGCGCAACAAGGGCATCCACCCTTCCGGCATCTATTCCGCCCGAGGCGATTGATAAAACGGGCTTTATGTGCGGCGCGAATTTCATCGCAAGCGAGCCGAGATGGGGCTTCTCGCCGAGCGCCTCTTTTTCAGCAATGTCGTGAAGCCTTTTTATGAAAAGCGGTGAGCCCTCCATCTTGCCTACGCCGGTGCCGATGTGCAGCTGGTCTATTCCGAAAAGCCTGTAGAACTTTTCATAAACTTGGTAATTTATTCCAAAACTGCCCCGGTTTGAAGCGGCAAATCCTGCGCGGTGGCCGTGCGTCGCGAACCGGTACTTTCTGGTAAGCCCCAAAATGTCCTGCAGCGCGCCGATGCCCATCACATATACATCAAGCATAACGAAAACATTTTTTTGAAGGCCCATCTCTTTGAGATAATCAAGCCGCTCAGCCATCCTGCCAAATCTGTCGCTTATGTTTGAAGAGTAAACGTGATTCTGGCCTGTTTCCCCGCCTGCCTTCTCTATGGCTTTTATTACAGTGTGCAGCCTGTCTTTCCATTTGCAGAAATCCTGATCAACAAGATTTTCGTCGTCCTTTACCAGATCAAGCCCACCAAGATAAGACCGATACGCAACATTCGCCCACTCAGATGGCGCAAGCCCAACTTTTGGCTTCACTATGGTCCCGACGTGCGGCCGCCTGTTTTTTTGCGTTCCGACAATTTTTCTTATGCCCTCAACGCCAGCGTATGGCCCGCTGAATTGCTTCTGGTATTTAAGCGGTATTGAAATGTCAAAGATGTACAGCTCCTCAAGCTCCTTCAGGCCAAAGATATTCCCAAAAACCGAAGCAAACAGCTGGGACACGTTCTTCTTGTCAAAATGCTCCATCGGATACGCGATTTTTATGAAGCCTGCCTTCTCGCCGCTTTTGATTATTTCATAGACCCTTGCGCGATAATGCTTCCATACAAAATCATTCATCGTTTTGAGCTTTGTCCAGGAGCCGACGCTGCTTTCAGCAGCTATTGCCTCTGCCAGCTTCTCTATTTTCTCGGTGCCTTTCGCCCAAACGAGCACCACAAAATCATCTTCTGTCGGCCCGTAACCAAAATCCAGATAAGAGCACCCTCCATAAGCCATATGGCATCGATGCTAATGTGCACGAAACGCTTAAAACTCTTTTGCAAAAGCACGGCGATCTGAAAGTCATATGAGCTTTACCAGCCCCCTTCCTATTTCAGGAATGTTGCCGCCAAAAAGGTTGGTGCTGTTAAGCACAAAGGTCATTGTTATAACCATGGCGACGATGGGGACGATGCAAACGGCATTTATCATCCTGTTGATGAGGCTGGTGATTCCGCTGTCTGGCGAAGGGTCAAGAAAACCGGTCAGCACATCCTTGAATGCTTTCAGGATCTGGACCGCCTCCATAACGCTGTTGAAATCCCCGCCAACGCCCGCCTCCTCAAGGCCCTGGACATCAGGACGTATGCAAAGCTGCTCGTAATGCTTGTCTATATTTTCAGGAGTGCATGATGAAGCCGAAGCCGCAGGGTTCTGGTAAGTCCCGCTCGTCAATTCTGTTGTTGACCAGCTGTAAGGCAAGGTGAGTGCAGAAAATATTACATAAACTGCCGGGAAAACAAAATAGAAGCCTACGGCTGCCGCCATAAAATACGCGCCTGCGCCGCGGGTTGGGGGAAACGCGCGGAGAGCGATGCCGACAGTGAAGAAAAAACCTCCAAAAGCTGCGATGAATTTCAATACATATGCCAGAATGTAATAAGCGTATAGGTAGAAAAAAAGGTTTGCGGCGGTGTTCTTTATCCTCTCCGAAATCGGCTTAAACCCAAAACCAGTGGCAAGGTCGCTCATATAAATTTCACCGTACCACGAACTCGCAGCCTCAACATAGATGCTTACATAATAAAGCGTATCAAGGACAGTCTGGGCGCATTTCTTTGGCGGCTCAAGATAAAGCATGACAACATCCATTGGGGTGTGAGCGTTAGGAAGAGGCACAGAGGTAAAGCAGCCGAATGTCGCGAAATAAGCGGTTGAAAGTATGTTATTTACCAAAAACGGCTCGCCAATTGCCACGATGATTCCGGCAAACATAACAATTGCAACGGTTGACATCGCAAACACGAACTCTGCCTTTGCCATCTGCTCAAGATTTTTCAGGGAAAACATCCTGGAAAGAACAATAAGAGCCGCAGAGGCGACCACTGAGATGCCGGCGATGACTATCGCAAGCGGCATCCACTCGGCATAAGAAGAACGAAGAAAACCGGATTGCTGTGCCGAAACCAATGCAAAAAGGACCAGCAAAACAAACGACATCTTTTTCATCATATCAACCTTGTCAGCGAACTTATGTCTATTTCTTCTCCGAAGGACTTGCTTAGGCCGCGCGCGGCCTGGACAAGCACGAGAATGTTGAATGTTGGCATTATGTATCCTATCAAGAATGCGCGCGCGATTATGCCCCCTGCCGCCGCGAACACCACGAAAAACAATCCGCCGAACAGGGATTTCATGAAAGCCACAATGACATAGAGGGGCAAAAGCAAAAAAGACCAGATGGAAAGATTCTCCGGCTTCAGCAGGGTCTCCTTTATTGTTGCGCCAACTTCGCTCAGGGTAGTGGACAAAAGACCGGAATTAAAAAAAGTGTTAAAGACCGCAATCGGGCCGTCTGAAGAAAAAAATATCGCATAACTGATAACTGTCAAGACAGGAAAAACAAGAACCAAGGCAGCAGAAACCGCAATTATGCTTCCGCCAATCTTTCTTGTCGGGGTAAAGCAGCGCAGGAACAGGCCAAAAGGAAGATAATACTTCAGGAAAGCCTGGAGCGCAAAGAGGTATGTAAGGTACTGCGCATAATTTATCAAATACGCTATCATAAGGGCAAGCAGGCTGTTGGAGAGAAGTTGTTTTATCGGATAGCCAAGGCCTGCGAGCGGGGAGGAAACAAAACCGACCCCGAACGGCTTGGTGTACGGGGTGACGCTGGCAAAAGAGTCGCTGATTATGGCAAACAGGTAAGTCGTCTCTATCCATCCGACAAAAGTTTTCTTGACCTCAATAAAATAGTCTTCAGAAACCACATAAATGTTCTTTCCCTGCGCGCCAGGCGGAACCATAGTTTGCGGCAGGAAGGTCTCTACTGATAGGGTGCCTAGGGCTCCAACAAGCCCGACTACAAAGGAAACAAGAATGGCGGAAACGAACAACTCGCTTATCTCAAGCTTTACCGTACCGATCATCTGCTGGTTTCTCCATAGGACGGCCCATAAGTACATGAAAACAAGCACGACTGATGAAACAATAAGCGCATAACCGCAATGGCCGGCAATATCCCAAAAACCGCCGGTTGCGGCCGTACCTAAAATCTGTTCTGCGCCAAGCATCCATCCACCTTCATATTATCTTAAGGAATGACATATAATTGACATCCACGCCTGCTGCCTTTGCCCATTCCCTCGCCGCTGTCAGCGTAATAAATATCGTGAAAAATGGCATCACCAGGCTCATGATTATTACGTAATAAGCAACGTTCTTAAAAAGGTCATACAGCGCAAGGATGGCGATGTTGCCTATCACCGGCACTATCGCGCCTCCGCCCAAAAGTGCCATCGCAAGTATCATGGCGGCATTGGTAAAAAATCCTGTCTGCGTCGCCATGTTCTTCAGCTCAGTAAAAGGATCAACAAGGTATGGCGAAAGCAGTTTGTGCGTTTCATAGGTAAGTATGAACATAAGCGGATAGAAAAAAGACAGCGCAAACACAAGCATCATAAGGGCAACCCCGACCTGCCTTGTCTGGGGGAATGCGCGGAGAAACACCGATATCGGAATGAATATCGTCCAGGTCCATTTTTTTATGAAACACAGCACGATTATGTGGACCAGCCATTCTCCCAACGCGATGGAAAGCGTCTGCAGCCCCATGCCTGCAAGGTCCATAAAAGGCTTCAGGGCAGTGCCAAGGTTGAAGTTGTACATAGAACGAAAATTCGTGCCTATATACATTGTGGCCGCGTAAAGGGTATGCAAAACCATATTGAAAAACACGATACCGCTGTAGTTCTTTGATATCTCAAATACCATAAGGCGGGAAAACGCAATAGCAGCATCTATAATAAGCGTTTTTCCGCCATAGACAATATCGCTGGGCGGGACATTCTGCGTCATCAAACGAAAAAACAGATCTCCTGCGAAGAGCGCCGCCATATTAAACCCAAGCTGGACTATGAGAATCCCTGCCTGGAAATACTCGCTTTTTGCGAATGCTATCATGTTCGGCATCTGCAACAGGTGGCCGAAAAGATAGAGAGTGGTTATGGCAAAAAGCACGATAATCACGGCAAAATAGGTCATATAGAAATATTCGGTACTCACAGGACCAACGTCGCAGCCGGCTGAGGAAAAAGCGTCAAACATCTGGCCGATGGTGCTGGCGCCGCCTGCGGCCCCCTGCACAAAAAGCCTGCCGCTGGTCTCCATCCCGTCAAAAACATCATTCACAAAATCGGTGAAATCAGACTGTGAAGGCTGCTGTTGGGCAAAACAAATGCCAGCAAGCAAAAACAAGAAAAACAATCTTCTCATCATATCAGCCTCGTCAAGCCGGCAAGCTCAATATCGCCGCCAAGAGTCATTGTGAGCGAGCGTATTGAAGCAATGGTGCCGAATATTGCGAACAGGGAAAAGAGAATGGAAAAGAAGGTGAAGCGTGCGGTCACTTCTATGTAACCACCGTCATTCCACGCGGTAGTATCCAAAAGAAAATTACGGCTGAACAAAAACGAAAAGAAAGCCTTGATGAAAGATGCTATTCTCATCAGCAAACCCTCTTTTTCATTATCATCCCCTACTTTCTCGCCAAGGTCCATCTGGGGAGCGGCATTTTTTCTCAGCTCCTCTTCTCTCGCTTGCCTGTCATACTCCTTTTGCCAGTCCCGCTTCATCATCTCCTTCTCAATATCGCCATACTTGCCGAGTATCCCGACTTCCCCTATCTTAATCTCATCGCTCTGGTTTATGAAAAGCGTGTTTATTATCGGCGGGTCGTTGCTCCCGTAAGGATTGGCATTGTTATTTGCGAGCCATTCAGCTCTCGCCTCGTTTTTTATTTCTATAATAAGCAGGCCGCCCAATGCGTATATCGCAGGATAGATGAAATAACAGGCAATCGCAAGGCCGAGAAGCAGGCCGCCAAGCCGGCGCGTGAATGTGAATGTGCGGAGCAGGCCCCCGAGAACAACCAGAATCGGGAATGCGGCAACAGCAAAGAACTTCAAAAATATCTCCTGAAACTTGTTGAGGGTCATCAGCGGAACTATCCAATTGAAACAGAATTCCAGCGCTTGGTTTCGCATAACAAAAAGGCCCTTCCAAGGCACCCACATAACCATTCCCATCTTTTCACTGATTGCCTGGATTGTAACTGAGGTTTCAGATAGAAATGAGGTCCACGAGTACGTTCTTAGAATATTATAGCCAAAAACCCTCCCCTCCTCGTACAGGGTCCGAAAATAATATATCGCCAGCCTGAGATGGCAGGCGCTGATGTTCTCATAACCAAAGATGGGCCGGTCAGAACAAAGGTCAACATACTCCTCGCTATAGCCGCTTGCTGTTGGAATCTTTATGTAGGCAGAGGTAACCGAAGTGCCGCCTGCCCCTATATTCAGCGCAGCGTTGGTTATGTCACTGGCTACCGGAACAAGCATGAATATCAGCACTATTATGACTGCAGAGAAGAAGATCTCATATAACTCCATCTTGGCCCAAAGCTTTATTTTTTCATTCATCAGGGCAGAGCCGACCAGATAAACCAGGGAAGCGAGAGAGATTGCTAGGCCGAAGGCCATTCCCGCGACCCCCAGATAATTCTGCATCAGGCTCTCAATCATAAGCGCAACAGGGTCGGCCATGCTAATCCCTTTTTATTATCAATTTGGTCAAGGCGTTTATAAACGCAACCGTAAAAACCATGGATATGCTTGGAGCGAAAAAACCGAAGAGCGAGACGGTAGCCGTGTAATCTATTATGGCAAGGTACTCTATTATCTTCATGGCTGACAGCGAACCCTCGGACAAAAGCGGGGTGATAACGGCAGCAAGGCTGCTTGCAAGCGAGGTGCTGAATATGCCGGCTATTTTTGGAATGAGAAGGGATGGAATGCTGGCGGCGAAGAAATCCACGCCGCACAGCATCGCGATCAGGCCTGAAGGCCTGTGATAAACTATGCCGATTTCATCAAAGACTTTTGCGTTTATGACATATGTCAACGGGAAAACGATCTGCAGGCTGATTGCAACAGCAAGCAGGAAAGAGCCGGCATCTTTTGTCGGAGGGAAAAAGCGCAGAACGATTCCGGCAGGCAGCAGCAGGACCGGAGTGAGCGCGTCTACCAGCTGTATCAGCTCCAGCTGCGCCTTAAGGCTTGCTTCAAGCATTATCAGGCTCCCGACCACCGCGCCGGACATCGTCGCGAACAGGTCTATGCCAGGAAAGAGCTTATAAACAACACTAAGCGCGGCTTCTCCGGGCCGTTTGTAGAAAGTGTTCAGTATTGATGTGCACATCTGTATCGTGTACATGTCGGTCCTTGCCTCCTCAACATCTTTTATTATGCTGTTGAGTATTTTTGCTGCGGCTTCCGGAGGGCTTTGCGCACTACCAACAACACCAAGGCCGAAAGTTTTAATGAGTGAATTTGCGAATTCCGTGCTGACAGAGAAAAGGCCGGCGACAAAAAGCACGATAAGAAGGGCGGTGACAAGATCAGACAGCTCCACCGCAAGATAAGCTTCCCATTCCGGGATGCGCAAGATGCGCGCGCCAAGATAGGTAATCAGGACTATCATCCCCATCAGGAGGACCGTGAGGATGATTACCGGCTGGTATATGTCCATTGCCGGTATCGGCAGCTGGACATCAAAGAGGGCAGGGATTATCTCAAACAACAGGACATAGATGATGGCGGCGACAATGGTGGCGGCTATTGTTGCCTGCGACCAGACAGTTGCCCTCGCTCTCGTTTCCGCGCCGAAAAGCTGGCCGGCCGCATAGACAAGCACTGATATGATTATCAGAAGAACGATGAGGTTAAAAAGCGCGTCCCGCGCCAGCCTGATTAATTCAAGCAATATTCCGGCCAAATCAGCAGACGGCACGCCGCCTGTCATATAGTCCGGCATCACCAGATAAAGCACTGCAAGGACAATGAGCGAAATGAAACTTGCCGCAATAAGGTTCTGCGCCCATTGCTGTATCCTTGCGCGGGTTTCCGCGCCGAAAAAGCCAGCCACGACGTATGCAGTGGCTGAAAGTATGGCCGCAAGCATAACCAGGCCTATAAGCAGGCCCTGGATTATGCCTGCCCATTCAGAGGTTTTTCCAACTATGTCTGCCTGCTGCGGGAAAACGAAGGAGAAAAGGAATAGCAGAACCAGCATTTTTTTCATAGCATCACACGAGTTTTGACAACCCCATCAGCTCGGCCTCGCCGCCTATAAGAAGCGCGATGTTCCGGTACATCGTCACGCTTATCATTATTTCCAAAACTGTTGTGACAAGCCCGACAACCAGAAGCTCGGAGATGTTTACGATGGCGTCGGTGAGTATGGTGTATACCGCAAGGGTCATTCCTGCCGGCAATAGGATGCTTCCAGATCCAAACAGGAACTTAAAGAAGGAGCCGCTGTATGATAGCATCGCCTTCATTGCATCCCAAACCAAGCCGATAAAGTTGCCGACGACCGGCACCTTCCTGACGGCGCCGACAAGCTTGTCAATGCCGCAGAAAAGGTATTTAACCAGTTTTGTGAGTAAACCATCGTTCGGGTTGACACCGCACCCGATTTCGCTTGCTTGTTTCTCCGCTTCGCCATAATTGTCTGGCAGCGCTCCGCTCAAAGCCCTGTCACGTTGGCCGATATCATCAATCATTCCGCTTATTTCCTGCTCGCCCATAAGCGTTTTGAAAGGCGTAAACTGCTCAAGATAGGTATTATCGAATTTAAGGCCGTACACGTCGAATATCAAATAGAAAGAAAGCGATGTCGCAAGAGGATAAACGAAGTAAAGGACGAAACACACTGCTATCACGGTCGAACCTGTTGTTCTGGTGAATGGATTGGCGCGCAGAATCAGGCCAAACGGAAGGAATATGATGGGTATAGCCGTGCTGGCGAATAGCAGGAGCAGCCTCTTCCCCCAGGTCAAAAGCGCAAGCAGCATAACGCCGTAAATAAGCGTTGCCATCGCATTGGCAATGAGCGAGAGCCCGGCATACGGTGCGATGTGGATGGAAAATATGCCAATGCCGCCGGGGAGCATCCCTATGTTAAAGCTCAATGTTGACATAAAGCCGATAAAGAAATCAATAAGCGAAAGGCGCAGGTAAAGCGAGCTTAGTTCCTCCTGAAACACCGTAAGCTGCAGCAGTGAAAGGCCAATGTGGCTGGTCGGCAGTCCCTGAACCGACGGGCCTGCCGCAACGCCCTGCGTTATGGCGCCCACAAGATTGTAAAACAAGGCGTCGCTTCCCACCCAAAAACCGATTATGAATGCGGAAAACAAAAGTGCGGCAAGCTCTTCGTTTGCCAGAGCCTTGTGCTCCGGATGCTGGGTCACCGCAGAGACCAGCTGAAAAATAATGGCAACGGCGATCCCGGTGACGAGGGAAAGCCAGATCATCGGCCACGCGCCGGCAGGCAGTGAAACGAGTATTATTGGGAATAATGACAATGGAAGACCGGCAAGCATAACAATCTCTCAAAACATAGTGCGAGTAATTACTTAAAAATGTATATGTTTAGGAATAATAGAATGATGGGATAATTATGTACAGAACGCATTATATCGCGGACGCAAAAAAAGAGATAAACAGGAGGATAACCGTCGCTGGCTGGGTTCACGACACGCGCGACCTTGGAAAAATAAAATTCATACAGTTGCGCGACCGGACCGGAATAATGCAGGTGCTGCTAAAAAAAGATATGCTCCCTGCCGAAATGTTTGACCTGGCTTTTAACAAAGAGGATGTTTTCTCATTCACAGGGACAGTAAAAGAAAGCAAGATAGCTGCGGCTGGGTTTGAACTGGTTGCAGAAACCCTGGAACAGCTCAACAGCGTGGAGATAAAGCTTCCCGTGGACCCAACCGGAAGGGTGCCTTCTGAGCTAGATACCCGTCTTGACAACAGGCACATCGACCTCAGGAGAAGCGAGACCGCCCTGATTTTTTTGGTCAAATCAACCGTAGCGACCGCATTCCGTGAAAGGCTAGTCGGGCACCATGGCTTTGTTGAGATTCATCCCGCGGCAATAACCGGCGCGGCAACCGAAGGCGGCGCGGATGTCTTCCAACTGCAGTACTTTGAAAACAAAGCGTATCTGGTGCAGTCGCCACAGCTCTACAAGCAGCTGGCGGTGATAGGCGGCTTTGACAGGGTCATGATGACCATGCCTGTTTTCAGGGCAGAAAAGCACAACACTACCACGCATCTCAACGAAATCATACAAATGGACATAGAGATGGGCTTCGCAGACCATAAAGATGTGATGGATGTTCTTGAGGATACCGTGATTTACATACTCAGAAAAGTGCGGGAAAAACACGGTGAAGAGATAAAAGAAAAATTCGGGGAGCTTTCGGTTCATTCAAAAATACCCCGTTATACATACACCGAACTTGTTGACAGGCTCAATTCAGAAAAATTCCCGATGAAATGGGGCGAGGATTTTTCAAAGGAAGCCGAAAAAAAGCTCTTTGAGATTCTAGGGGAGGAATATTATTTCATTTACGACTGGCCTACTATGGTGCGCGCGTTTTATTCCATGCCTTCGAAAGACAACGAGGAGATTTGCCATGCTTTTGACCTTATGTATCGCGGCCTTGAAATTTCAAGCGGCGCACAGCGCATTCACAAGAGGTCAATTATCGAGAAGCAGCTGAAAAAACGCGGCCTCAATGTTGCCGATTTTGAATTTTATCTCAGGGCGTTCAAGGCAGGCGCGCCGCCCCATAGCGGCTGGAGCATAGGGCTTGAAAGATTCACGATGAAGATATGCAACCAGCAAAACATACGGGAAGCGATGCTCTTTCCACGCGACAGGACACGGCTCTATCCGTAAGGTGATCAGATGAACATTGCGGTGACAAACGATGACGGGCATACTGAAGGCGCGAATATATTGCTGCGCATTGCCAAAAAGCATGCTGAAAACGCCTATGCCATCCTTCCCAACAGGCAGAGGAGCGCGGTTTCCGCGGCGCTCACGCTCCACAAACCGCTCCGCCTGATAGAGCACGAAAAGGATGTCTACACGATAAACGGGAATCCGGCAGACTGCGTGCTCTTTGCAATCCACTCAAAAAAAATGCCAAAGCCGGATGCCATACTATCCGGAATCAACTGGGGGGACAACGCCGGCATCTCGCCGCTTATAAGTTCAGGAACAATAGGCGCCTGCTGGAAAGCGGCGATGTACAATGTCCCTTCAATCGCCTTCTCGCTATACAGAAAAGAGGATGACAGGCTGGGCTGGATGAAGGCGGAAAACTGGAAAAGGGACCTGCTTGAAAAGAAAGTTGAAGAGCTGTTCCTCTTACTGAAGCCAAAACTCAATGCTGGAAAATTTTTTGTTGTCAACCTGCCTTCTTTTGAGCATTTTGAAAAAGCCAGAATTGTCTATCCAAAAAAACTTCAGGCGGAAAGGTTTGCCGTGAGGGTCGAGGAGAGAAAAGACCCATATGGCCATCCGTATTACTGGATAAAGGGGGAAAAACGCAAGCCGACTGAAGGAAGCGACCTATACGAGGTCGCCGTCAACAACAACATAACAATAAAAGAAATCGCGGTCGCAAAGCTTGGGGATAGCTGACCGAATACCAATTTAAACCAGAGCACACATAATATCAAACAGGATAGCGTGGTCATATGTCTGAAAAGGCAGGGCAACTGATAAGAAAACTGGTTGAAAAATTGAGCTTTGAGGAACAGACAGAGCCCAAATCTGGAAAAGAGAAAGAAGGAATCGCAGAAGGCAAAAGGACAAGGCCGGCAGCCGCAACCGGGAAAAAGAAAAAAGCAAAAAAAGAGAGAAAGGCACGGAGCAGGAAAAAAGCAAAAAAAGGCAGGACGGGTTACGGCAAAAAATTGCCAGCTAAAAAGAGCAAAGCAAAGAAGAAGCAAAAACGGAAGTAAAAAAATCAGAAACCGTAGGTTTCCAAAATCCGCGGGGCGATTACCTCGTATTTTTTCTCAAGCTCGTCCTTCAGGTCGCTCTTTTCTCCGTGAATTATGAAGACCCTCTTAAGGTCCTGGGTGTTTTTTATAAACTGCAAAAGTTCGTTGTAATCCGCATGGCCGGATATCTTGACCTGCTCGACGCGCATCCTTATTTCAATTTCCCTTTCCCCAAAAAACACCTTTTTTTCTCCTGCCGCGATCCTGCTCCCGAGCGTTCCGGGGGCCTGATAACCTATGAACACGAGGCTGTTCTTCGGGTCGTCATGGAATTTATCAAGATAGAACAACGCCGGCCCGCCGGTGAGCATTCCGGATGTTGACACGATTATGGACGGCTCTGCCAGGACATCGCTCCTGTCCTTTGTCCGCGGCTTGTGGAAGCGCTTGCTCTTGAACGGGTCCTCCTCGCTCATCAGTATCCTTTTCTTTATGTCGTCGTTTGCGTATATCGCATTGTGCCTGTATATCCTCAATGCCTTGCTTATCATTCCCTCCACGTATATCCTGCTCTCCCTTATCGCGCCGGAACGCATATAATCGTCCAGCAGAAGCAGGACCTCCTGCGCCCTGCCAACCGCAAAACTCGGTATAAGCACGTGGCCGCCTTTGTCAAGCGTTTCGTTTATTATCCTCGCAAGCTTTTGCGATGCCTCCTTGTAAGTCGGCAGGATGTCGCCCCTGTTCCCGTAGGTCGACTCAACAACAAGCGTTTCTGCCTTTAATTTTTGCTCGCAGCCGTCAAGTATCCTTGTCTTCCTCGCGCATATGTCGCCGCTATAAAGCAGCTTCTTTTCTGGGAAATACACCATCGCGCTGCCGAGTATGTGGCCCGCGTTGCGCATTTCAAACTTCAAGCGGCTGCCTGCGCTTTCGCCGTATTCGGGCATTTTTGCTACTTCCAAAACCTTGTCCACGTCCTTCATTGAAAAGAAGACCTCGCCCCTTGATTTTTGTATCCTGTAATAATCCGCGAGGAGGACGCCTATAAGGTCCCGCGTGGGCTTCGTAAGGTAAATGTTCGGCCTGCTCCCCTTTGAATAAAGGTGCGGAAGAAATCCGCTGTGGTCAAGATGGGCGTGTGTTATCACGACGTCATTGACGCGCTTCAACTCCTCGTCGCTTATTAGGGGAAATTCCACCCTTTCCCCAAGCTTTATCCCGCAGTCAAGCATCAGCTTGTGCCGGCCGTCCTCAAGCAGCACGCAGCTTCTTCCAACTTCCCCCGCGCCGCCAAAAAAAGTCAATCTCATCGCTCAATCACTTTTTTCATATTCCCAATTTTTTCCTTGCGCTTCTGCTCAGCCGGCCAGGCGTCCAGGGCGGGTCGAAGACCACCCTTATGTCAAAGTCAGCGTCAAGCGTTCCAAGTTTCTCCCTTATCTGGCTCTCTATGAAACCCATAAGCGGACAGGCAGGAGTGGTATAGGTCATCTCTATGTAGAAACTGTCTTTTTTGTCCTTGCCCTTTTTCTTCTCTATGCGATATATAAACCCCATATCCACTATGCTAATTCCCAGCTCCGGGTCAATGACCTCCCTGAGCTTCTTCAGAACTTCGTTTTTTGTTACCATAATGCAATTCCCTTCTTGATTCTAATTGATTCTAATTCCACTGCTTGCTTTAAAACCATTTATGTTCGCCGCCGTCCATGCAGCGCCCCTTACGCGCCGCCTGGGTTTTGGGGCTGGGGCGCCGGTGCGGCGTTCCCGCTCTCGCCCTTATCGGTTTTTTGCACAGCCCTCTCGCCCATCTTTTTCACCATATCCTCGGTTGAGACAAAAATATAGCTGGAGTCGCGCAGTTTTTTGTACAGCCTCTCCCTTTCCTTTAATTTTTTTGTGCTGAAAAGCAGTTTCTCGACTCCGAGAAATTCCCCAACCCATCCTGGAATCAGGGTTATCTCGTGCAATGTTTTAAGCAACAGGGAATTCTCGCTGGAATACGCGCCGATAAGGTTTGACAACACTATGAAGACGACGCCTCCGCCGATAAGCATAAGGCTGAATTTCTGCTCCCCCCGTGCCTCTTCTTCAAGCCCTTCTATCTGGCTGGCGAAATATTTCATCAACCTGTCTTTTATTATCGCCTCGTCCTTCGTGTTGCGCATTTTTTTCGGGAGAGAGAAAAGAAATGTGACATCCTTCTCCCTGCTGGCGCTGCATCTTGCCTCAATCTCTTTTATGAAGTCCATGGAAAGAGTCCTTTTTGAATACGGGGAAGGGTCAAAGTCTGAGAATATGTCGTCATAGCTGTCAAGCGCAACATCAACAAGATTGATGAATGATTCCGGCTTTTGCTTCTCTTTTTTTGCCACCAGCAACTTTGACGCCCTGCCTTCAGTTTTTTTCTTCCGGATTTCGGCATTTTGGCCGGCTTCCTCCAGCAACAGGCCAAATCCTCCGGCCGCCCGTCCAAAATCCTTCGGGGCAGGCTGACATCCGTCTTCTTTTTTTGGCGCTTTCTTTTCCTGCAGAGCCAGGGCGCTTTTATCGCTGCTGCTGTTTTTGTCCATATTACCTTTTGTGTATAATTGTGTTTAAAAAGATATTTAAAATAAAAAAACAGCGGAGATTTTAAAAACAATGCCAAAGATATATACAAAAAGGTTGGTTTTATGAAGGAGCTTACAATAGTTGCCAAAAACGAGGTGGGTGCACTGGCGCAGGTTGCCGAGGCGCTCGGGTCTGTCGGCGTCAACATTGAGGCAATCTCGGCCTATGGAAAGAACGGCGATGCGGTGTTCCGCATCATAACCCCTGACCCTGCAAGCGCAGTGAAATCCGTTTCCAAACTGCCTGCTGTCAAAAAGGTCCATGAAGCAGAAGTGATTGTTTTGAAAATGATAAACAGGCCCGGCGAGCTGGCCAAGATAACAAGAAAACTCGCCAACCGCGGCGTTAATCTTGAAAGCCTTTATATAGTAAGCAGAAAGATTGACACCACTGAAGTCGCGATAAAACCAGTGGATGAGCATTTCGCCCTCGCAAAAGACATACTCGGATTAAAATAACTGGTGGTTTTTCTGGTTGAGCCTTCGGTGCGAAGCGAACTTGTCAGCTATCCAATCAGGGACATAGTAATAGAGGCAAAAAAACTTGAAAAAACCGGCATAAAAATGCTTTATCTGAACATAGGCGACCCTGCACCGTACGGATTCAAGCCGCCGCAACACATTCTTGACGCTGTAAAAGAGGCGTTGGATGGAAAATATGCCGGCTATGCCCCTTCGGAAGGCGACCCGGAGCTGAGAGAGGAGATAGCAAAATATGAGGGGGTCGAGCAGGGCGATGTTTTTGTCACCAGCGGGCTAAGCGAGGGGATAGATTTTCTGTTCAACGCGCTGGCAGACCCGGGCAGAAGCATCCTCTTGCCGCTTCCAGCCTATCCTCTTTATCCAACAAAACAGCGGCTGGCGTACGGTCCGCTGGACTTTTACAACTGCGATGAATCTTACGAGCCGGACCTTGACGACATGAGGAAGAAGATAACGCAATACACAAAGGCGATACTGGTCATCAACCCGAACAACCCGACCGGAAAGGTTTATAGCCGGAGGACGCTTGAAGGCATCGTGGATATCGCCGGCGAGCACGGGCTGCCGTTGATATCCGATGACGCATACGAGCATATTGTTTTTGACGAGGGTTATGTCAATCTCAGGAAAATCGCCAAGGATGTTCCGCTGATCTCCGGAAACAGCCTTTCAAAGAACTATCTTTATCCTGGCGCGCGCGTAGGCTATCTTGCGTTCCACGGCAGGGAATGGGACAAGGTCAAGGCTGCGGTTCAGCGGTTGTGCAACCAAAGGCTTTCGGTCAACTGGGAGATGCAACGGGGCTACCTGGCTGCCTTGCGCGGCGGATTGGGGCACATAAGGGAATTCAACCGCAAAATAGCCGCGCATTTGGATGCTCTTATGAAAAGGATTGAGGAAATTGACGGATTGCGGGCCGCCCGCCCCGGGGGGGCGTTTTACGCGTTTGTGAAAGTTGAAAGCGCCAAATGGAAGAACGACTGGGCATTCGCCCGCGAGTTGCTCAGGAACGGCGTAGTCGTGGTGCCCGGAAGCGCCTGCGGCCCGGTGGAAGGGCTTTATTTCCGCGTGGTCTTCCTGCCGCCGCCAGAGCAGATAAACGAGGCATTTGACCGGATAGCGCAAGTTATGAAGAGCAGGTAAAGATTTAAAAATAAGATTGAGAGAATAAATGTGCTATTGCTGACAGCAGGGATTTTTTATGTATTATCTAAACCTGATTGAGGATAAGGTTAGAATACCGCCAACAATGTTCGGCAGCACAATAGAGGACGCCACCTTGCACATCCTTCGGGAAAGATATGAAGGAAGGATATTCAGGGAAGTCGGGATGGTTCTTGTCGTCTTTGACCCGGAAGTTAGCAAGGAGGGGGTTGTGATACCGGGCGACGCCGGCGCCTATTACTCGGTAAAGTTCAAATCGCTCTCCTTTATGCCTTATGTAAACGAGGTATTCCTGGCTGAGATAAAGGATATGGTTGAATTCGGCGCCTTCGCGTCAATCGGCCCGTTCCAAGGCCTCATCCACATCTCACAGGTCGGGAAGGATAAATTCTTCTATGACAAAAAGAGCAAGACCCTGTCGTCAAAGGCAGCAAGGAAAAGCATAAAGAAAGGCGATCTGGCGCTGGTGAAAGTTTCAACAATAAGCCTCAAGACAACAAGCGCCGACACGAAGATAGGCCTAACGATGCGGCCTGACGGTCTGGGCCTGCTTTCTTGGGTTGAGAAAAAACAGGATGAGGGCAAAAAGGCCGAGAAACCGAAGAAGGAGGAGAAAAAATGAGAGCTTGCAAAGATTGCAGGATGGTAGTATACGGTGAAGACAAAGCATGCCCAAAATGCGGCGGGGAGCTGTCAAAACGCTTTGCCGGCCTGGTGATAGTGCTTGACCCGGAGCACTCCGAAATAGCGAAAATAGCATCAATAAACACAATAGGCTCTTACGCGGTAAAAGTCAAGTAGACGCGGCAATGGCTATGCGGGGCTATCTTACTTTTTTGATTGTTTTTGCCGCCTGCCTCCTCACAATCTCGCTCATCCAATTTGACATAAACGCAAAATACTCAAATTCAGCAGGCGCATTGTGGACAGAGCGGTACTACCAAGCCGAGATGAACATAAAAGAAGCGGTAATAGAGGCGGCGCGGGAAGGCGCAGTGGAAGGGGTGGTTTCGTATTGTGAAAGCTATGCCGCTTCAGACTGCAGCAAGCGGCTGGCGGATGGCGACGTGAGCGCGGTCCCGAACATAGATTGCATTGAATACTATGTGAATAAAAAGGCGGTGGAAAAGATCAATTCGCTGAACGGCCTTGAAACCGACGGGATGGCTTTCTTCATATCGGTCGACCCACTGTATTCTTTGAGTTATTCGATTTGTGAAACCCAACCCTGCGGGATTACCCAGCCATCGGATGAAAAAAGAGTCGTGAGCGTTTTCAATGTTGATTTAAGCAATCTGCCGGCAATGTCGGTCCCGGTCCGCCCGGATGATGGCCGAAAAGCGCTCAGCGGGGCAGTACTTCAAATAAAAAAAGACAGCCACACGCAAAAAACGCCGATTACCATCACGATAAAGAATCCCGGATTTGACGATGTGGTATTTGACATGCCGCCAGTGAGCATAGGTGATGTTGGGCCATGAAAGCGCAGGTCACGATTGAGATGCTAATGCTTTTTGCAACAACGCTCATCGCAATCTCGCTTATGGCACAGGCGCTTTTGCATTCTTACGAACTCGCGCAAAAACAAAGCGTCGCGGCGCGTCACAGGGCGCTTGTGGAAAACGACATTTTTATGAACGAACTTTTGTGCAACAGCGATGTCGTCCCTCCGAAACAAGTCCGGCAACAAACTTCAACGGCAAGGATAAGGATTGAGAAATGGGTGATAAAGCTGGTTGCTGCCGAGGCCGGCATGGAGCAGGAGTTCTCAGGGATTTTTGCGGGGTGCTACGAAGATGCGACGTTTACATAAGTGCAAAGCATTTGTCTCATATGACGCCCTGCTCAGCATAATGCCGATTATGTTCCTTCTTGCCTTTGTTTTTCAGATTATGGTGCTGATACACGATGACGCCACGGCAACCCTGCGCCAGAAAGAGCTGTTCAATTTTCTCGTAGTCACAGCCGACTATGCGGTAAAAAAAGGTGCGGCAGTCGCAGATGGGCAAAACAACCTGCAGCCAAATCTGATAGACCCGGCAAAAATCAACGCAATAGAAACGATGGTAAACGCGAACAGCAGGCACAGGATCGCAATCTCGCTGGGCGATGACAGCCCCGGGCAAATGGAGATGTGCATTTACCGGCTGGTAGTTGAAAAAAACTCGCTGGAAACAAAAAAGCTTTACGTATGTGGTGACTATGCAAACCCTTGAGGCAGTATTTTCATTTCTCTTCTTTTTCCTTTTCGCAACCTATGCGCTGCTGCAGATTGATTATACAAAACCGAATTACGCGATCTACCAGTACCAGTTGGCCAACGACGCCTGGCGGGTCCTTTACCTTAACGGCGCATTGGCGTACTACCCGCTAAACCGCAACATCCTTGAGGCGAAAATGGGGGAGATATCAGCCAAGACCGGCATTCAAATGCACATAGAGGGCATAATAACCGCATCCGGCCGCGGGACATCATGCAGCGGCCACCGCATAACGATGGAGAAAGTCTGGCTGAAAGCCGGCCGGCCCGATGTCGTCCAGTTCACGGCCTGCATCCCATCATCTTAAAAAATTTTTTAATCAGATTATTCTATCTGGCGGGTTTGCCTGCTGCATTGCCAAGGTAGCTCAGTTGGTTAGAGTGCTCGACTCATAGGCAAAAAACCCTATGAGTGTTGAGGCGAAAGCCGATGATAGCTGGGAAATCGAGAGGTCGGGGATTCGAATTCCCCCCTTGGCAGTTATTTCCTGCACAACGACTCAAAAATGGAGCATATCCGCTTTGGCGCATCATATGAGCGGGCGTACCTTGAGAAAAAGGCTATGCGCCTCTTGTACTGCCTTGCTTCTTCAATGGCATATTCAATGGTATTCTTGTCCAAATGTGCCTCGTAAACCATCCTGCCAAGCCGCAGCTGCTCTATCTTTCTTCCGTTGTTTTCCCGCTCCGCATAGCCGTCCACCGGGATGACCACCTGCGGCTTTCCAAGAAGGATGCTGTCCATGGCAGTGGTGTGGCCGCCGTGATGAATGATTATTTCTGACTTTAAGAAACGTTCGGTATAACCGCTTTCGCGCGCCGCCGGCGCTTTCCTGCCCAACAGCCGTGCTATTTTTTCTGAGCAGACGCCTGACTTGCCCTGTGTTAAAAATATTCCCCCCGCTCTTTTATCCGGCTTCTGGTGCAAAGCCCATGAAAGCGGGCCCGCAAAATTCATTTTCGGCCGCAAAAAAAGATTATATTCAGATATGGTATAGGGAGGCGGAAAATCCGGCACGATGTAACTGTCAACCACTGTCTGCACAAAATTATCAATTATGCCTGGATTATGCTGCTGCCCCTTGCCGCTCTCTTTTATGCCGCTCTGGTAAGTGTTATCGTTGCTGATAAACAAAAGCGGTGTATTCTTCCTTCTTGCAGTGTTGGCGGCTATGAGGCCGATAAGGCTCGTGTCTATAATTATGCCGTCTGGCTTTTCCTTTTTTAGTACCTCTCTTATCCTTGCCAGGGCAGCAATATTGCTTAACCTGATGTTTTCAAGTATGGTTCTACCCATGTCAAACCTGCCTTCTTTTTTCGTCAGGTTTATGGAAAGAGGTATGTCAAAGGTTGGCACTCCTTTCCTAACCAGAAATGAGGCTGCAGAGTTGCTTGCTATCGCCTTGACTTCGCATCCATTTTTTTTGAATTCTTTCAGCGCTTCAAGGCTCCTGACGGCGTGCCCCAGCCCTATGGACTCTATTATTGCCAGTACCTTCATCATTGGAATATCTCAGATAAGTTATAAAACATTTTTGAATCTATACATATGGTGCGTTTATGGCAAGAGGGCCCATCAGGAAGGAAAAGGATGTCAGGAAAGAGTTCAACGAGTTGCTGGACAACATATTCAGAAAAGCGGAGGAAATATACAAAAGCGGAAGGCAGGCGCGGCTCAATCTGGGCGAATTGGAAAAGATGGCATATGAAAGAAGGCAGACCGGGATGGAAGAACCCGCGCGGAAAGCCGGCGAACAAAAAGCCGGAACAAAAAGACCGGACCAGATAAAAGAATGGGTTCGGTATACGCTCGATTCACTGAAAAAGGATTTTGTGCCTAAAGAACGGGCAATAAACAGCGCGATGGAGCTGTATGCGTTACTTGAAAGCGCAAAGCCAGACGAACTGCCAAAGAGATTGAAGAAATGGGCTGCGGGGTGAGGGAATGTTTGACGATGTTGAAGATGAAACGAAAGAGAAATTACTAAGACACTGGAAAGCAATGAGCGAAACAGACAAGATGCACTTCATCAACCAGGTTGCAATATCGCTGAGTGTGTGGGGCGATGATGAAAGCGGCAAAAAACTCGTAATCGAGGTCATCAAAATGCTCCTGAACAACGGAAGCACCACGCTTGCAGATTTTGGGCTTTATGTGGATAATTTGCTGGAAAGCAAGATACCGGAAACAAAAAAAGCGAAAATAAAACGCACTTCGCTGATTCTTGAGGGCTACAGAATAAAGGAGGGTCTACCGTCAATCCCGCACAGGGATATAACAATATAAACTTAGGCCGTCAAAAATAATCTATGAAACTCTGCAGGTTTTGCAATTCTTCCAAGAATAATTCTTTCGAGGAGGGCTCCCCCTGCTTTATCTGCAACGGCGCCCTGCTTCAGCTGCCGGAAATAGCAAAAAAGGCTGCTGACACGCTGCCGGCACCAGCAGAATCCTTTTTTGTCTCAACCTCGCTTCCGAACGGATGGCTCGCAAGAGAAGAGATGGCATGGGACAAAAAATTGGACGGAACCGTCTGCATAAAAACCGCGATAAACATTTTTCTCAACAACGAAATAAAAAAAGCAACCGGAAAAAAACCAAAAAGCGATGGCGATGTAACAATCAAAGTCGGCTTGCCCGCAGCCAGCGTTGAATTCCAGTGGAACGACCTGTTTGTTTTCGGAAAATACAAAAAACTGGCAACCGGCTTATCACAGACAAAATGGCTGTGCGGAAAATGCGGGGGCAAAGGCTGCGAAAAATGCGGTGGAAGCGGAAAGCTTTACCACTCCGTAGAAGAGGAAATAGGGGAAGACCTGAAAGAAATGGCGAACTCCAAGGATTACACGATGCATGCAAGCGGTCGGGAAGACATAGATGTACAGAATGAAGCCGGCAGGCCGTTCATAATGCAATTGAAGGAAGCGCAAAACAGAAAGATCGATTTCAGCCTTGCCGAAAAAAAAATAAATGCAAAGGGAAATGTTGAAGTTTTCAAAATGAGGGCTGCGGCGCGCCGTGCAGTAGAGATTATTGCAGCGTCGCATTTTGACAAAACCTATGCCGCAATTGTGGAATTTGATAAAGAATGCGACGAAAAGAGTTTGCAAAAAGTGCTGGCACTCAGCGGCACTGAAATAAGGCAGAAGACGCCGCAGCGCGTGGAGCACCGGCGCGCTTTTCTTGAAAGAAAAAGAAGGATTCTGGATGTGAAACTTCTGTCAAAAGCCGGCAAAAAAGCAGAATTCCTGATAACCGCGGAAGCCGGAACCTACATAAAAGAACTCATTAATGGCGATGAAGGCCGGACGAGCCCGAGTTTTTCGTCCCTTGCGAATGCAAGGGTGAGATGCGCAAGCCTCCGCGTAGTTGGCATAAAAGACGATTTTTTGGACCTTGTTAGGCTGATTTAGCGGAAAACGCCGAGGGCAGGATTTTCAGCCCTGCCAAACAATTGCTTTCAGCAAGGGTTTTTGAACCTGCAATCCCAGAGGGATCGGTTTTCAAGACCGACGCACTACCGGATTTCACGCCAACCTTTATGCGACCTCGGCGCAAGCTGAGGGCTTTGACCGAATCGTCGGTCAAACAAACCTCGGCGAACGAATGTGAGCTGAGGGCAGTGACAGCAAGCATAGATTTTATGCAGAAGGGATTATTAATAATTTATGTTGCTTTTGAATGCAGAATATTTTTAAATTTGCACTAAAATAAACAAAGCATGCACCCAGAAAAAACACTGACAGACCCACTGACAGCAAGCCTTATAACCGAGGACTGGACGGCTCTTGCGACCCTGATGGGCAGAATCAACCTGATGAACATAAAAGACAAGAAAATAAGGTACAAAATTATTTTTGCAAAGGGCGTGCTCAGCGCACACCTGCAAAGCATGAACGGAAGCGGTACGATAAACGCTGCTTTGCTGGTAGGCATGCTGAAAATGATTATGCGGATGGAAAAAGAATTTGGGCGAACCGGTCACGAATTCCTGATATTGGCAAAAACGGTTGCAAAAAAATTTGAAAACCAGAAGCTGGCGGTCAATAAAGCATTGGAAAGAAAGCTGGAATTTAAAAAGATGAAAGGAGTAATTGAGTCATGATCCTGTATGAGCAGCCCATAAGGATAGAGCTGGCGCAAAGAACCATAATCGCGGACGAAAGAGCAATACGACCAAGCATAAGAACATTTTCCGAACTCGCAGATGTCCTGAAAGACCAGCCGCAGGGCGCAGGCGATGCTTATTACATGTACAGGGAAGTAATGAAAAGCAATGACTTGCGATACGATATAACCGTTATACCTCAATGGAAGAATGAGGACGAATGCGCTAAAACTTACGGGCATTGCCATCCGGTGGCGGAAAAAAAACTCACTTACCCTGAGGTTTATCAGGTTCTTGATGGAGATGCTTTTTTCATACTGCAGAAAGAGCTGATGAATGGCGCTTTTTTCGTTTCCATTGTTGAGGCGGAAAAAGGGGATGTCCTGCTGATACCTCCGAATTTTTGCCATGCAAGCATAAACGCGGCCAAAAAGGACCTATTGCTGGCAAATATCGTGGCGGATGTTTTTACGCCAAACTATTCGATGTTCAAACGCAACCACGGCGCGGCATACTATGTCCTGGGTAACAAAACCATCGTGCAGAATCCAAATTACATAATCTCCGGAAACGAGAGAGTAAAAGCGGGCGAGATAAACAAAAGATACTCTTTTGAAAGCAAGGACCTCCTGACTGAGTTCAGCAGCAATCCCGGATTATTTGAATTCCTGAAAAAGCCGTCGCTTTTAAAGCTCGGCCGCGCCGACTTTTGAGACCTTCCCAAACGCTATTCTTTTTCCGCCGCCGCCCTTGCCGCCCAGCTGCCCAAACACCTTTTGCATCAGGGCCGCGGCATCGTGGGCTGAATCCCGGCCGGCAGCACAGACAACGTCCCCCGCCCGGTTCATTATGCAAAATGCGATTTTTTCGTCTTCTTCCGAAACCGCGGCAGCGAGCTTTTTCAACGCATCCCCCTCAAGGTCGGTTATCCTGAGAACCGGCCGGTTTTTCTTCCTGAATTCTTCCAGTATGCCCTCTTTCTCGCTGTCGGCGAGCCGCCTGCCCATCTGCTCTATTGCGTGGCGCTGGCGCTTCCATTCCTCAAAAAATCTTCTCATAGTCGCTTCAAGCTCGTTGTCGCCAACGCTCACAACTGCGGCTGTCCTCTTTATGATTTTTTCCCTTTCCTGCACATAAGCAACTGCTGCTTTTCCGGCCTTGTAGGTTATTCTTTCAACGCCGTCCTGGACGCTCTCGCGCCTTACTGCCTTGAAATACCCCATCTCCCCGGTTGTCTTCAGCATATGGTGGGTTCCGCCGCAGGCTTCGTAATCTATGTCGCCTATCGCCACCACCCTCAGCTCCTTGCCCGGCACCGCCCCGCCCTGGTAAAGCCTGAATCCGTACTTTTGCTCGGCCACGTTTCTTGGTAGGACCTCAACACGGATGGGAAGGTCCTGCCGGATGTATCCATTCACCTTATCTTCTATCGCATCCAGCTCTTCCGGAGTTATTTTTTTGTAATGAGTGATGTCAAGATGGCCCTTCTCTTCGTCCTTGTAAGAGCCTGCCTGCCAAACGTGCGGGCCGAGAACCGCTCTCGCTGCCGCATTAAGAAGATGGGCGCAGGTGTGGTGGATGGTAATCATCTTCCTCCTCTCCAGATTAACGACACACCTGACTTTCCCTTTTTTTATTTTTTGGTAGTTTTTAACCTTGTGCAGCATCACACCGTGCTTTTTTATCACATCAATAACTTCCGCATCGCCTATCTGCCCGGTATCCGCGACCTGGCCTCCCCCCTCAGGATAAAACGCGCTCTTATCCAATATCACATAGCCTAAAGGCAGTACACCCAACACCTGAGCGTCAAATTCTCCGGCTTCATCATAATACAGAATTTCGGTTTTTGGATACTCCAATACGTCCACATCAAGCACTTTTTTTCTTTCTTCTTCTGCAGGCTTTTCTCCCTCTCCCTCCCTTATCATCTCGTAGAAATTACCGGGTATTTTTACTTCAATATCATTCTGACGCGCAACCTCAACAACATAATCAACCGGGATGCCATGGCTCCGGTAAAGCACGCCCAGTTCTTCTGCGGTTATCGCTCCCGCCCCGCGCGGTTCCACCCTTTCCTTTTTAGCCCCGCCTTCTTCTTTTCTTTTCTTTATGAGTCCTGCGACTATGAGCCGGGCTTTCTCCTTTGCAGCCGCGTACTTCTTTTTTTCCTCGGAGATTACGTCTATCGTAGTTTCCACGCCATCCTTGAGATGCGGAAACAGATATGCCAGGTGCGCTGCGTGCCCGCTTATTATCCTTCCATAGTCAAGGTTCAGGCCGAAACGGTCGTCAAAACCGAAAGTCCTGCGCAGTATCATTCTTAGATTATACCCGCCGCCGGCGTTGCTGGGAAGCATGCCATCAGTGACCGCAAACAACAAAGTAAGCAGGTGGTCAGCGCTGGCATAAAGCGCCTGCAGAGGCTCAAGCTTCGCAAACAGCTCCCTCTTTTCCATGCCAAGCCCTGCAGCAACCCGCTCTTTCGCCTTTTCAATGTCGTCAACTTCGTCTATATTCAGACTGCCGGCGAGCCTCGTGAAACCGGCCAACAGTTTTCTGTCGCTCTTTATACCGGCCGCTTTTTTCATTTCCTCTATGACCTTGCCGAAGACGACTTCGTAGCTGGTCGGATCCCCGGAGGTTATCCACGCCAGCCTGCTCAGGCCTGCGCCCATGTCGATCACTTTTGTGCGAAGCTCGCGGGCGCCTGAAGGAGTTATCTCATACTGCATAAATACGCAGTTTCCAAGTTCCAGCCCCTGCACGAAGTATTCCATGCTCGGGCCGAAATTTCCGCCGCCTGCCCAGACATCCTCCTGAAAAACAATCTCGTTCAGCGGGATTCCAAGCCGTTTGAGGTATTCTATGTCGTGCCCTATGGCCTCGTCCTTCCAATAAAACATGCCTGTGCGGTCGTTGTTGAACGCGTGTTGCCCTATCATAACGAAATTGGTATAATGGGAGCCGGTAACACCGACGTTTTGCACGTCAGGAAAACGTATGCAAGGCTGGGGGATGATAAGCGGATTGGCAGGCGGATCCAGTTCTCCGCTGACAACATAAGGTTGAAAATCATTTATGCTGGCTATCGTAAAATAAAGGTCATCACGCCACCTGGCGACTGTCGGATAGGGCTTGACATAGGTATGGGCATGCTCGGTAAAATACCGCTCTATCTTCTTCCAGGTTCCGGTGTAATCCAGCCTGTCGCTTACAGGGCTGTTGCCGATAAACTGAAACCCTATGCAGCCGGCGTCAGCGCATAATTCGCGCTCCCCGATGCTCCAGAAGTTCCTGCCGCATTTCCTGCACTTCCGCCTTTCAAAGCCCCTTGAAATCAGCGAGTTGAGTTCATAATGTTTTTTCCATTCTGCAGCAAACTTCGCCCTGAGTTCGTTTTTATTTACATCCATAAGCTCACTCTAAAAAGCCGCCGCCAACCGCTTTGTCTGCATATGCGACAAAATATCTGGCAAGCGTCACGGCATTGCCAGCCTCGGTGCTCTCGTCCGTTTTTTTTACGCCCAATGCGTCCATAATCCTGACAAACGCCCCCCTATTCTGAGGGCTGTTCAGCTCAAGCCGCCTCCATTCCTCGGCATTCAGCTGGGGATAAAACTCCCGGACATATTCGGTCGCGCTTTCCAGCGTTGGCGCGATCCTGCCGTCAATGAACATCAAAGCCGCGGCCGACATCCTGATTGCCCCAAGCGCTTCGTTATAGGCATCCGGATATCTTCCTTCCTCAAAATATCTTTCGGCATTTTTCAGGAGCTCCCTGGAGATCTCTAACGATTCAAGTGCCCGGTATGGCTCGGGCTTAGTTCTAACTATGCCGAAGCGCTCTGCCATAATCAACTAATTGAAAAGAAATAAGTTTAAAACTTCTGCCTTAGGCAAGCTCCTTAATCAAACGGAGAAGATTACGCGGAAGTTCGTGGAGGTTGCGCTTCTCGGCGTTCTTTGCGGCAGCCAAAAACAGGCTTGCGCTTCCGGCGTTTCTAGCGGCTTCCGGAAGCCCCAGCGCACACCTGACGCTTATGCCGGTTTGCCTTGCAGTTTCCCGCTCATTCATATAGTCTACTAACAGCACGCCAGGCAACTGCGACTGCTGCCTCTCTTTCTTCCTTTGAATGAACATACTACCACATTTTTCCACTTACATACAAATATATAAATGAAACACTTTATAAACCTTGGCTTGCGCCGGCGCCGTCTCCTGCTTCGGCCGCATATCCGGGCAATATCCGGATGTTATCATATTAAGAATAATTTTTAAAGAATGCTGGAAATAACAATTGCATGGAAAAAACCGAAGAGGCACGGATAAAGGCGCTTCTTGCCAAGAGAAAATATGGGGAAGCCAAAAAAAAGCTTGACGATTGCATACTGAAAGACAGCAAAGACGGCATGGCCTGGTACCTACTCGGAATCATAGCAATGCGGATGAGAAATTACGAGCTGGCCCACGAGCATTTTGAGAGGTCGCTTTCAATAAGAAAAAACTGCGATTCCATGCTTCTTGACGGTCTGGCATACCTTGAGATGCTTGACACCGAAAATGCAAAGGCGAGATTCCTTTCCTGCCTGGAAATGGAACCGAACGACCAGGAAGCCAATTTTTACCTGGCGGTATGTTATCTGCTTGAAGGAAACCAGATAAGCGCGGCATACATAAAAAAAGCGTATGCCGCAAACAAGCAAAAAACGATAAGCATGCTGAGGGATTTCTTTCACGAGGTAATAGAAAAAAACCCCGCATATGGGGAAAACGACAAGCAGAGCATAAGAAAGGCCCTTCAGAAAAAATAATCAGGCAAGTTTTCTGCGCATCCATTCAAGCCAGATTTTTTCCCTTATTTTTTTTGACGCCACGCTCTCTGCGATTTTTTCCAATTCGCTTTTCTTAGAGCGGCTTAACCAGTTTCTGCTTTTCTTCAGGCTATCCAGAAATGCCGTGTTTGCGAGCATAAGCCTTCTTATGAATCTATCCAGCTTCTCTCTTTTCTTTTTGGCGTTCTCAAGCCTTTTGAGGGCATTGTACTCAGCAACAGTGCCCTTGCCTTTGGCATCTTCGTAAATATTGGATAGTTGTAGGATCTCAATGTCGAGTTTCTTCCGTTTTTGGACATAACGCTCTGCGACCTGCCTCAACAATGCCAAATCGCTGATTATGGCCTTCCACCCCTCCCTTTTCAATGCCCGGTCCATTTCCTTCAGTTTTTCAACTGCTTCCGAGCTTTCCATATCCCTGGTTATTTCCCCTTCAAGCAGCGGATAAGTAGCTGTTAACTGCTTCTTTTTTATGATGCTTGGCCATTTTTCAAGAAACTTTATTGCATCTTTTAGCTGCATTCTGGCTCTTCTTATTTCCATCAAACGCCGCGCTGGCTGCGGGAATTCCAGGTTGTCAAAAAGCAGATCGTGCTTTTTAATTATCTTGCCAATCTCAGGCTCTTCAAGCAGAATGGCGAAAAAATCCGGAAAATATTTTTTCAGATATCGGAGTTCTTCTGAGTTTTCGTATATTTTATCAACAAACTCGGCGCGTTTCTTTTTTATCTCTTCTTTGATTATGTTCATCTCGTCCTTGATGTCCCGGGAGTATGATTCGTTATAGTGCTTTTCAAGCTCGTGCAACCTGCTTTTCCTCTCACCAAAAAAGGCCGAAGCATTCTCAAAGTAATCAACCAGAAGCTCTTCTTTTTTCTCATTCCGGTTTGCCGTGCTTTCATCCTTTTTTCTTTTTGCCATCTTCTTCACCGTGCAGCTTCTCATAGATCTTCTGCATTTTTTGCGCGTCTATGTCCAGTTTGGGCGTCTCGCATATGATGGCCCCGCTGTAGCCATTCTCCGCGACAACGCGGAGCAGCGGTTCTATCGGCGGCTCGTTATTGGTGCCGAGCGGCAGGTGGGAAAGCTCGCCCTTGTCGCTGTATTTTATCTCCGAGAAATGCGAGTGAAAATGATTCACATAGCCCCCAAGCTCATTTTCAAGAATGCCGAAAATTCTCCTGTAGTCCTCTTCATTCCTTATCAGGAAATCCCTTCTGGCGTGCATATGGGCAAAATCAAGGACGGGCTGCACGAAATCAAGCTCTGCCGCAAGCCTGACAACTTCGTGGAAGCCGCCGAACGCGCTTTTCTTGCCCACTGTCTCAGCGCCAAGGATTACCTTGCCTGCTTTTGCAGACCGTATCTTTTCATAAGCTTCAAGCAGGTTTTTTTTGGCGGCCGCATATGCCTCTTCAGGGCTTTGTTTTTGGTAGAAACCGGGATGGAAAACCGTTATCCTGCCCCTTGCTGCCGCGGTTATTACTGCCGATTGAAATAGATTCCTTATGCTGTTTGCCACCTTGATTTTTTCCTTTGAGCAGAAATTTATGAAATAAGGCGCGTGCGATGAAAGGGAGACATCAGCCTCTTCTGCTGCTTTCCCTATTATTTCGGCATCCTTTTCTTTCAGCCTCACGCCCTGAACAAACTCCATCTCCATCGCGCGAAGGCCGAGCTGTGCGCAGCATTTTACCCCTTCAAGCGTGCTTCTTCCATCGCATTGTATGGGTATGCCGGCAGGCCCAAAGCGAATGTCTGGCTTTTTTTCCATAATCTAGCTTCACAGCTAAACTTTTAAAATTAAAAGCATATAGGAATCCGTGGTTTCATGGATGTTATAGCAAAAAGGCATTTTGAAGGCGACCTGCTGGTTTTTGTCGGCTTTGAAAAAGATTTTCCGCCGGAATTCAATGCACTGAAAAACGATACCAGGACATTTGAGGGGAAGGCCTGCACGCTCTACTCATCGGCGGTAACCGGCAGACCATACAAGAGGATAGCCTTTTTCTCATTGGGCAAAAAAGATGAATTTGAGCAGGACTTTCTTAGAAGGGCAGGCGGTGCTGCAGTCAGGCTTGCCAAATCGCTGAAATACAACGCTGTCGGGATTGTAGTGCCAAAGATGAACAAAGCGGCGAGGCTGCTCGTTGAAGGGGCAGTGCTGGCGGATTACAAGTGCCTGCGGTTCAAGTCAAAACCCGAAGAAAAAATGCTGGACAGCATAACGCTCGTGACTGCGGAGGATGTAAGCGAAGAAGCAAGGGCTGGAAGGATATTTGCCGTCTCGCAGAATTACCTCAGAGAACTGAATGAGCTGCCGGCGAACATAGCAACTCCGGACTTCATCGCCAAAGAGGCTTCAGCGCTGGCAAAGAAATACGGATTAAAGGCAAGGATTTTCAACGATAAGGAGCTGAGGAAGATGAAGATGAATGCCCTGCTGGCAGTAGGCTCCGGCAGCGCAAACCCGCCAAGGCTTGTGGTGCTTGAGTACAAAGGAGCGGCGAAGCCGTTTTGCGCGGTGGTAGGAAAAGGCATCACTTTTGACAGCGGAGGCATATCAATAAAACCATCGGCAAAAATGCACGAGATGAAGTATGACAAGTCTGGCGCGCTTGCGGCTCTGGCGGCCATACGGGGGGCGGCGGAGCTGAAGCTCCCGATGCGGCTCATCGCAGTCCTGCCGCTTGCAGAGAACATGCCTTCAGGCAGCGCGCAGAAGCCGGGCGACATCTGGAAAGCATACAACGGCAAGACCATAGAAGTGCTTAACACTGATGCGGAAGGCAGGCTGATACTTGCCGATGCGCTCGCTTACGCCGCTGAACAAAAGCCTGATTACATCATAGATGTGGCAACTCTGACCGGGGCAATAATAGTCGCATTGGGCAGGCACGCTGCAGGGCTCTTCAGCAATGACAGCGGGCTTTCAGAAATGCTGCAAAAAGCTGGCAACGAAACTTTTGAGAGGGTGTGGCCTTTCCCGATTTGGAAGGAATACGGCGAGATGATGAAGTCCGAGATAGCCGACATAAAGAACATAAGCGATACCGGCGAAGCAGGCTCGATAACAGGCGCGGCCTTTTTGAAAGAATTCGTGGGCGAGAGCAGATGGGCGCATCTTGACATTGCAGGCGTTGACCTGATAAACGCGCAACACCCGTATCTGGAAAAGGGCGCGAGCGGGACCGGCGCAAGATTGCTGTTGCAGTTATTTGTTGATTTGATTAAAAGGAAAAAATGAGGTTATGAAGTATGAAAGTTGAGGTTGAGCTTCCTTTTGAGGAGAGCGCCAGCAGGATAGAGTTATTCGTCCGGTTTATATACTACATAGTGATAGGCCTGATCATGATTCTGTTCGGGATGATAGCGCAAGCCTGCTACTCCCTCCAGTTCCTGGCGGTACTCGTGCTGGGGAAGAGGATTGAGATATTAAACAGGATAATCGCGGCTTATGTGGGATATGTTATAAGCTGGCAGCCGTACTTCAACAATTTGACTGACGAGAAACCGGACATAATGCCAAAATTCTAACGGCTGCCCGGCGGTTGTTTTTAGCCTAGCCCCTTATGAAATCATCCAGGGCCTTTCTTGCCTCGGAATCGCTCATCTGCACCGGAGGATGCTTCATAAGATAAGCCGATGCGGCAATGACCGGGCCGCCAATATTCTTGTTTAGGGCGAGCTTTGCCAGCCTTATCGCATCAATCACTATGCCTGCTGAATTTGCCTTGTCGTCAACCTCAAGCCGGACCTCCATATTGTACGGGATATTCGCCCACATCCTGCCCTCTATGCGCATGAACATGAGCTTGGTGTTGCCCAGGAACGGAATGAAGTCAGATGGGCCAACATAAATCGCATCATCCGGTAAGCGTTGCCGCAGTTGCGACTGCACGCTTTCTGTTTTTGATATCCTCTTGGAATGCAGCCTTTCCTGCTCTTTCATAGAAAGAAAGTCTGTGTTCCCGCCGACATTTATCTGGTATGTCCTTTCTATGCGGGTGCCGCGGTCGTCGCACAATCTGGCAAGCGCGCGGTGGACTATAGTGGCACCGACCTGGCCCTTTATATCATCTCCGATGACAGGGATGTTTGCCTTCCTGAACCTTTCTGCCCATTCCGGGTCGGAAGCAATGAAGCTCGGCATACAGTTCACAAAAGCTATTCTTGCATCAAGGCAAACCTGCGCCCAGAATTTAGTCGCATTATCCGAGCCAACGGGAAGATAGGAAACGAGTATCCCGACATTCTTGTTTTTCAATTCTTCCAGAATCTCCTTTCTGAGCTCTTCAATCGGGCGGTCCTTAACCGGCACCACCACCTTTTCAACATAATGCCCGATGCCGTCAAGGCGCGGCGCCTGCTTTACTATCACATCATGCATCCGGCTGAGTTCTGGCACCCATCTGACCTTGTTCGGCTCTGCATAAACCGCCTCGCTGAGCGGCCGCCCGACCTTTTTGCTGTCAACATCAAAGGCGGCGACGAACTCCAGGTCGTGTATTGAATACCCGCCTATTTCGGGATGCATCACTCCGATGATTTCCATCTCTGGATGCTGCCTGTAATACTCTATCCCCTGCACCAGACCGGCAAAGCAATTGCCGACCCCCACAACCGCGCATCTGATTTTCCTGCCTGCCATGGCTATTTAATAAATCATTAAATATTTAAATTTTATTAAATATCAATGGCTTAAACGGCCGGCTAAATTTGATAAAACAGAAATGTTTTTATTCTGTTTGCGAGATGGCGATACAAGGCGATCGTATGGACCTTAAAAGAAATGTGAAATGCCTCAAATGCGGTACTGAGATGAATTTTGTTTTCAACGGCAATATAGAGCTCCAGCAGATGACGGCGGTTGGAAAATGCCCGCTATGCGGCAATATGCTGCAGATAGATTTTGCTGTGGTGGAGAAGGCGGCCGCGGCAGGCGAGCAGGGGCAGTCCGCAACCCAGCAACTTGGGGCGAACCTGGAAACAGGCATACCCGGCCTTGACCAGGCGCTTTCAAACGACTTTACAAGCGAGACGCTGAAGAACCTTATGGAATAGCAATGCCCCCCGCATCCAGCACATTTTTATTAATTCCGACATAAGAATACATCGGGGATATTATGTTTGAAGGGCTGATAGAGCGAATCTTATTCAGCAATGTTCCAGTCGCAGGCGAGACGATACGCCTGATTCTTGCTTTTGCCGGAGTGCTGGTTGTCGCGTATTACGACCTGTTCAACAGGAAAAACGTGCCGGATAGGGTATTATACGGCTTTTTGGGGCTGGCGATAGTAACAAACATCGCTTCCTACCTTTTCCAGCCGGACTTTGACGTGCTCATATTCACATTTGGCGCGGCACTCTTCATAGCTGCAATTGGTTATGTCTTTTACAGGATGGGCCAGATAGGCGGCGCTGATGTAATCACGATGGCGGCCATGATGCTTCTTGTGCCGTTCGTGCCTTCATTTGCAGGCCTTTCATTCAATCTGCCTTTCATAATACCGGCAATGATATACGCGGGCCTGCTCTTCACCATCTATGCAACGATAAAATTCGCAACAAAAATAATGTCGCAGGGCGGCTCCCCAAACCTGCTTTACCTTCTTTTGATAATTCCTTTCATATTTTTCATATACGTTTATGTGAATTCCCCGGTCTTCTCGCCTGTTTATCTTGGGATTGTTTCCATCCTGCTCCTTGCGACGATATTTTTCATGGTGTACAAACAGGACATCACGCTCATGCTGGCAGAGGAGCTTCCGCTGGATAGGATAGAGGCGGAGGATGTTGTCGCGATAGAGCTCATTGACCCAAAGGTAGTGCGCGACTACGGCATAAAAAGGCTGGTAACTACAGAGGAGCTCGCAAGACTGAAGGAAAGCGGCCTGGAAACGCTATGGATATACGCCAATCTGCCTCCTTTCGTGCCCTTCCTTCTCAGCGGCATGCTGCTTGCCATATTCTTCTCAAAAAACCTGCTTTTCGGAATATGAGCAGATGATAGCGGATGGACATCATTACAATAGTCAACTACAGCATCGCGTTTTTCGCCGTATTCACTGTGGTTTTCTATTTTCTTCTCCTTTTTACATACAGAAAGAATTATGATGAGGAACCGGAAATAGACGAAAATTATGCTCCATTGGTCAGCATAATAATCCCTGCCTATAACGAAGAGAAATGCATAGGAAAATGCCTGCGCTCCCTCCTGCAGCTCGATTACCCAAGGGAAAAACTTGAAATCATAATCATAGACGACGGCTCAACCGACCGAACGCAAAGCGAAGCAAAAAAATTTGAAGAACGTGGGGTAAGGGTATTCACGCAAAAAAATTCCGGAAAGGGGGCTGCGCTGAACCGCGGCATAGGGCTCGCAAAGGGCGAATTCATAGTGACAATGGATGCGGATTCCGAGGTGATGCCAAAGACGCTGAAACAGCTGCTTGCCTTTTTTAGGAAAGATGGCGAGGTGGCGGCAGTCACGCCAGCCATAAAAATAAAACCATCAAAAAACCTGCTTGTTGAGTTGCAGAGGATAGAGTACCTAATGATAATTTTTTCCAGAAAACTCCTGAGTTTCATAGATTCAGTGCCAGTAGCGCCAGGCCCGTTTTCAATGTTTCGGGCATCCGTTTTCAGGGAAGTGGGGGGTTTTGACGAAAACAATCTTGTGGAGGACCAGGAAATAGCGCTGCGCCTTCAAAAGCACAATTTCAGGATAAGAAGCTCGGTAAAGGCAGAGGTATTTACAGAACCCCCTGACAATATCAAAGACCTGCTCAGGCAGAGGGTTAGGTGGCAAAGGGGCGGGGTGAGAAATTACTGGAATTACCGGCACCTGATAAATCCAAAGTATGGTGATTTCGGCTTATTCTTCATCCCGCTGAATTTCATAACGCTTGCTGCTTTTTTTACCGTATTCGGACTTATGGTCAATGCGCTGTTAAACAAGCCATATTACAGCCAGTATGTCCTGCTTGAGAGCGTGGCGCTTGGGGTCAGCCCGATAACCGTCCCGCTGTTCTTCGCCGGAGCTGCCTCGGTCATCTGGCTGGCGCTCGTGCTGAAAAGCTTTGAAAAAGAGAAAGTCAGCATCATACCGATAATCCTTTATTACTTCTTCTACTGGTACCTTATGATGGGGTACAACCTCCTTATGGTATTGCAGGAATTAAAAATGGAAAAATACTCGTGGTGAAGGTGGCTTGATGGAAAGAAAGATATCGGTTGAACTTTATATGCTTGCGTTTATCATTGCCGCGGCCCTTTTTTCAGCAGGGGTTTATGTAGGAACGATAATAAACCAGGACGCGATGAACGCCATCGACAGGAACATCGCCTCGCTGAACCAGCGCATTTTCGGGGTTGAACTGCTCCTGCTTCTTGAAGAAAACGATACCTCATTTTGTCCGGTTTACCGCTCCGAGCTGCAGCATCTTGATGCTGAGCGGGAGGAAGTCGGATACAGGATAAACCTGATGGAGGAAGAGCGCGGATTTTCCTCTGGCGAGGTAAAAAAAGATTACATGGTACTGCAGGCGCAGTCTTACTTGCTGGCAAAGAAGATAAATGAAAAGTGCGGGGACAAATATGCAATTGTGATGTTTTTTTATGACAACAAAAACTGCACGGACTGCAAACAAGCCGGGGACGCCATACTCAGGGCAAGGGACGGCCTTCCAAACAAAGACAGGATAAGGATATATGCGTTTGATGGCGGGATAGGCAGTTCGATAGTCGAGGCGTTGGAGGAAAAGCACGGCGTGAAGACCCACCCGACGACGATAATAGGCGGTACAACCTATGCGGGCCCCGTCAACGAAAAGACTTTGATGGAAGCGATGGGCAATGCTGATTGATGTCATGGTAATGCCGCGCTCGCCCAGATTCGCCATAACGCGGCAGGACGGCAGGATAAGGATATGGCTGACTGAAGAAGCAGAGAAGAACAGGGCGAACGCGGAGCTCATAAAAAGCCTGGAAAGGCTGACGAGAGCCAGCGTCCGCATAGTGTCAGGATTCAAATCAAGGCGCAAGACATTGGATATTGATATAGAAAAGGAAGAATGGGAAGAAATAATAAGGCGATTTTCCAAAAAATGATTATGGACAAAAGCCCAGCAGAGCTGCTCTCCCAGCGATTCGGCTCCTTGACCGACATACAGGAAAAGGCGATTCCGGAGATAGCCGCCGGCAAAAACATACTAATCATAGCGCCGACCGGTTACGGCAAGACAGAAGCCGCCCTCCTGCCGGTGCTGTCAGGCATCAGGAAACAGAATGGCATCGCGGCCCTGTACATAACCCCGCTGAGAAGCCTGAACAGGGACCTCCTGAAGCGCTTCAAGGAATGGTGCTCGATTTACGGCATCAGCAGCGACATCAGGCACGGCGACACCACGATTTCGGAAAGGGCAAGGCAGAGGAAAAATCCGCCGCAGATAGTCCTGACCACCATAGAATCGCTCCAGGCGCTGCTCGTCGCCCCTGTAATGAGAAGGCATCTTAGAAATGTTAAATACGTGATAGTTGACGAACTGCACGACATCCTGGACAACAAAAGAGGGGCGCAGCTTTCGCTCTCCCTGGAGCGCCTTGCGATGGCCGCCTCGTTCAGCAGGATAGGGATAAGCGCCACGCTGCCCAACCCGCACGAGGGCGCGGAGCTTCTTTTCGGGAAGAGGGATTATGTAGTCGCCGAGACGGACGCAAAAAAGAAATTCGAGTTCGATATAGTCTATGAAACCGACCGCGAGAAAAGGCTGCAGAAAATAAAGAAGCTCGTGGAAAGCAAACGCGCGCTGCTCTTCGTAAACACGCGCAGCACTGCCGAGGAAGTCGGAAACTGGCTCAAGAGCAGCGGCGCGCCGGTTGAGGTCCATCACGGCTCGCTGTCAAAAGAGGTCAGGATAGCAGCGGAAGACGGCTTCAAGAGCGGCAGCATAAAATCGCTGGTCTGCACTTCCTCGCTTGAACTCGGCATAGACATAGGCGATGTTGAACTTGTAGTGCAGTACGGCTCGCCGCGGCAGGTTTTCAGGCTGATACAGCGCGTAGGCCGTTCCGGCCACTCAGTAAAGGCAGTGCCGCGCGGCGTGCTTTTCCCAACGGATTTTGACGATTACCTTGAAGCGGAAGCGATAGTCTCGCTTGCCGGAAACGGCTGGATGGAAAAAAAGAGCATTGAGAGGGGGGCGCTGGATGTCATCGCGCATCAGGCGATAGGGCTTCTTCTCGAAAACTACAGGATGCACTTTGAGAAAATTGACGAAATATTGGGCAAGTCAGCTGCTTACGGAATAGGCATTGACAAGCTCAAAGCGGTATTGCTGCAGCTTCACGCCGAAGACCTGCTGTTTTTCAACCAGGACGGAACATTGAAAATAAGGAACAGGGCAAGGGATTATTATTACAAATACCTCAGCACCATCCCCAAAACCAAGAAATTTTTGCTTGTTGACTCCGCCTCAAACAGGAGAATAGCGTCACTTGACGAGGAATTCGTGGGCAATCTGGCGGTCGGGGACAACTTCCTCTCCAAGGGCCAGGTCTGGGAAGTTCTTGACATAAACGATGAGGAGGTAAAAGCAACGCCCGGAACCGCAATTGACATAGTGATACCATCCTGGGTCGGGGAAGACATACCTGTTGACGAAGAAGTTGCCCAACAGGCAGGGGCGTTGAGGAGGTTAAGAAGAAAAGAGCGGCCAATCCCGGACGACAAAACGATAATCACCGAAGCCATAGGGGAGATAGTGGTCGTACATTCGTGCTTCGGGAGCAGGATAAACGAAACGCTCGGGCGGATATTCGCATACGCGATATCTGAAAGAATCGGGGAAAGCGTGCGCGCAGTGGCTGACCCGTACCGCATAATGATAAAACTGCCGTACCCGCTTGACCCAAAAAAACTGAATGAGATCCTCCTGGGTTGCGGGAATGCAAGAAGAAAGCTTGAAGAGAGCCTTGTCAAGTCCAACCTGCTTAAGTTCAAGTTCAGCCATGTCGCCAGGATGTTCGGGCTGATAGAGGAAGATGCGGCGGCAAGCCACAGGCTGATAGATGCGCTCAGGTATTCTGTTATCTACGAGGAAACGCTCCGCTCGGTATTCTTCAGGTATTTTGATGCCGACGGCGCGCAAAAATTGCTTGACAGGATCAGAAAAAAGGAGGTCGCGTTTCTGCTTGACGAGCGGAAAGAACCGAGCTTCTTTGCACTAATCGGCATTAACAGGGTATCCGCGAGAGAGGCGATAGGAATCTTTGAGCCCAGGGAAAGAATAATCGCCGCGATGAAAGAGAGGGCGCTTTCAAAAACAATGGAGCTCGTCTGCCTTGAATGCAGCGCAACAAGGTTCGTCTATCTGGGCGGCGCGGAGGAGGAATTCAGATGCCCGCGCTGCGGGAAAAAATCGCTCGGGCTGAAAAGCAAATCGGCTGAGGAAACCGAAACAAGCGCAGAGCTGATAAGAAATTACGGGAAAAAGGCGCTTGTTGCGCTCGCGGTTTACGGAATAGGCGTGAAAACGGCAAAAAGGATCCTTCGCCGCCTGCACAAAAGCGAGGAGGCGTTTTACCTTGACCTGATTGAAGCGCAGAAAAATTTTGTTAAGACAAAAAAATACTGGAAGATATGAGGTGATGCCTGCCATGGACCAAAAAGAACGGGCTGAAAAGGATGTGGAAAAACTAAAACGCATATTGGGGGAATTCAGGGAAGCCGGCCTGGAAAGGAAATACAAGGAAGCTTATGAGTGGGCAAAAAACTATCTAAGCGATGCCGAGCACTTTCTGGCAACCGGCGACTATTTCAGCGGCTTCGGGGCTGCCAATTATGCCTACGGCATAATAGACGGCCTGCTTATCACCGAAAGAAAAAAATGAACAAGCCAGCATACTTTTAAAAATGTGCCAAACAATAGTGTCACTACCATATTGCGTTTATTGCGGGGGATAAGATGGGTTCAAAGCCGCGAAAATGGAAAAAGAAGAACAAGATGCGCTGGAAGTGGGTAAAGAAAAAGAGAAGAAGATTGAAGAGAAAGATAAAACGAAGAGTGGGCGAGCTCTAGCCCTGCCCTCCCTATTTTCTTAATTTTTCAATCAAATCAAATGCCTTCTGGTCCTTTGAGGCCCTTACATAGTTTTTTATGAATGCCAGAAATACCAGCGGCTTCTCTATTATGCACTTTTCCTTTTTTCTTTTTGTCTTGAATCCAAGGCGCAGCAGCATGAGTTCGTCTTCGCTGTTAAGCTTGGAAAGGGAAACAACGCCCTTTTCGTCAATTTCGCCCACTGCGTCAAAAAGGCCGGCCAGATAATTGGCGGCATACTCGTTTAGGTACTTGAACCTCTCAAGCTGCTCCTTTTCAACCTCGCCAAAAAATTTCTTGTATGCGGTATGGTAAAAATACACCCTCTTGCCGTCCGCAAGGAGTTTTTCCGGCGCCGTGAGTTTCTGGGCAAGCACCTGTTGCGAGAAAATTTCCAAAAGCTTCTGCTCAGCGTGTATGCCAAGCCCCTCAAAAGAGCGCCTTTTTCTCCAGAGCCCGATGACATAGGCAAGCTCCGGCGTCAGTTTTATCTTCAAGCCCTCACCTTAAGGCGAGTTTTTTCTTTCCTTCCCAGGTTTTTTTGGTCGGCACGACGCTTGTGCCGACAACCCCCTCTTCTGCAAATTCCTTTATTTCGTCTGCCAGCAGCTCATCAACATTCCTTCGCACCCATCGTGCGGTCTTCTCCGAAATGCCGGCATTTTTCAGCGTGGAACGGAGAAATGCGGCTTCTGTTTCGGTAAACGGCGGCTTTCCGGCGGCTATCCGCTCGCTTGCCCGCTCGAATATCTGCCCGAGTTTCTTTACCTCTTTGGTGCCGCCGACCCTCATTGCCGAAACAAGACCGCTCGCCAGCACCTTGTTCCTTTTTCCGTCTTTCACCAGAAGCCTCTCGAGTTTTTTCAGGTCTTTCTGGCCAAGCCCTCCATTTTTTGCGGCAGCCAGCACCCTCCCGGCAAACTCGGCAAATGAATAAACCCTCATAAGCACCAAAGGTACTTAAACAAACAACATTATTAAATATTTTTAGTATGCACTAAAAAACATGGAGTATCAAATAGACCTCTCCAAAGTGAAAAAAATGCACGGCAGCATCTGGGAGGGCATAAAGAAAACTTTTTCTTTCAGAAAAGGGTTCGGCGAGCCGCTGCCTGTCTTCGGCCATTACGGAGGCGTGTTTCGCTGCGGAAACGATGTGCTTGTCATACACACGGATGGCGTCGGCACGAAAGTGCTTGTCGCACAGGAGCTTGAAAGATATGACACCATAGGCATAGACGCCGTGGCAATGTCAGTGAATGACATCGTCTGCGTTGGCGGGGAGCCGCTGGTCGGCGTAGATTATCTGGCGCTGGCAAACGAGGATGCCGTGCTTGTGGAAGAGATAACGAAGGGCCTTGTGAAAGGCGCAGAGGAAAGCAACTGCGCAATTGTCGGCGGAGAAACCGCCATAATGCCGGACATAATAAAAGGCGGGGCGAAACCTTTCGACCTTGCTTTTACCGTTGTTGGCAGGATAAAGAAGCAGATATACGGAAACGACATAACAGCCAATGATGTGATAATAGGGCTTGAGAGCAGCGGCCTTCACAGCAATGGATACACGCTGGCCAGAAAAGTCCTGACCTCGAAAGAATGGAAGGAGGAAATGCTGAAACCGACAAGGATTTATGTAAACGCCGTGCTTGAGATGATAGATGTGTGCGACATTCACGGAATAGCGCACATAACCGGCGGCGCATTTTCAAAACTCATGCGACTCAACTCCAATGCCGGTTATCACATAGAATTGCCAAAGCCAGAAGGCATATTCAATGAACTGTCAAAACATGTTGAATTTGAGAATATGGCAAAAACATTCAACATGGGCGTCGGAATGGTGGTGATACTGCCGGAGGACAGGGCAGGAACCATCATCAACATAGCAAAAAAATACGATACAAATGCCGAAATCATGGGCAAGATAACTTCTGAAAAGGGCGTTGTGGTGAGTTGCGGAGAAAAAAAGGCGAAGATAGCATAAAAACGCGTGTCAAATCCGTTATTTACCAACCAGCCTTGCGGATTTTATCTCAGCGCTTCCCCGCACCCCGTCCCAGCTGATATCCCATTTTTCTATGAGTATCCTTTTCTTGAACAAAGGCGCATCGGCAACGAAAGTTTCCGCCTCGCCACCCTCAAAAAAAAGATGGACATATTCTGGATGAACAAAATCTGCCCCCAGCCGCCTGCCGAGCATATCTTTTGTCATCCCTGCCGCGGACACCCCGGTTATGTATATCTCCATCGTACCTACCATTTCGGCAAACACTTCCCTGCCGGCGTGCCATAGGGGCGCGTGGCTTTTTATGCCAAGCCGCCCTGCGATTTTATCCAGCCTTGTTTTTTGGTAATTGCTTGCAACCGCGCCGCTCACCAGAGCCCCGGCATCCAGGCTTTTCAGGCAGTCTTCAACCACCGCCCCCCAGTTTTTTTCATTGACCTCAGCATAGTGGTATTCCAGCCCCATGGATTCTGCCTGCATTCCGGTCCATTTGACATTCTGGTGGTGGAACATCATGCTGTACGGCTCTGGCCTTATGTTCAGCAAAACTGTTTCGTAGCCCTGCCGGACCGCCCATTGCGCTGCGTATGTGCTGTCCTTGCCGCCCGAAAACAGGCAAACAACACGCATATTTTTATTTTTACGGGAAAAGATTAAAATATGGGCACTCGCATCAGCGCGGTCATTTTTGATTTGGACGGCACGCTTTACAGGGGAAAGAAAACAATAGATGGCGCGCCAGATTGCATAAAAACACTTAGAAAGAAAGGAGCGGGGATATTTTTTCTGTCAAATGCCAGCACAAACGGCAGAAGGCAGATGGCGGCAAAACTTAAAAGGATGGGAATAGGCGCAAAGCCTGAAGAAATCTATAGCAGCGCCTACGGGGCAGGAAGGTACATACTTGAAAAATACGGAAAAGGAAGCGGATTTTACGCGGTTGCCGAGAGGGAAGTCATAAAGGAAATGGAGGAAATCGGCCTTCGTTTTGACGACAAAAAGCCGCGTGCGGTGGTCGTGGCTCTTGACAGGGGAGTGACATATGAAAAAATCGCAAAGGCGTATATCCTCATCAAAAAAGGCGCTGAATTCATAGCAACGAACAAGGACCCTGATTATCCGGTGGAAAAAGGCAACATGCCCGGTGCAGGCGCAATCGTCGGTGCCGTTGAAGCCGCGGCAGGGCAAAAGCCGACATTGATAGGAAAACCCGCAGCAAGGCTCATCAGCTGGCTGATAAAGGACCACGGGCTCAAAAAAAGCGTGATAGCCCTCGTGGGGGATTCGATGGACACGGACATAATGCTGGCAAAAAAGACAGGTTTGATTTCCGTGCTCGTGCTTACCGGGATATCAACGAAAAAAGACATTAAAAAAAGCCGGCTGAAGCCGGACATTGTGGCCGCCTCGGTAAAGGACCTCCCTTCTTTGCTTTTATAGGCGCGGCGCATTTTCCATAAGCGCTCTCCTGAGACTGGGCGGCAGCAACAGAAAGGTTTATTTTACTTCACAATGAATGATATGATGGGGGTTTTTATGAATAGATATAAGCTGATAAGCTATCTTTTCGTATTGCTTGGGGTTATAGTGATTGCCGGTTCAGCCTATGTGATCATATCATACGCGAGCGACATCATCAACGCCATCGTAAATTTTGTCACGACAAACGACTATTCCAAACTGCAGCAATGCGGAGTCACGCCCCCGCCCCAGTTCGGCAAACTCAAGGATGAATTTGTCTCGCTCATTCTACCCTCGCTGTATATCGGCTTTCCGGCCCTTCTTGCGGTGATCTCCGCGCTTATGTTCTTTGCCGGCGTCTATTATTGCCGCGGCAAGCTGGAGGACGATTCCTACAAGCGCGAACAGCTGGAGCGCGAGATGGCCCAAAAGATTGCAAAAAGAATGAAGACGGAGAAAATTGTCGCGCCTGCCGGAGAAGGCGAAAATCCGGCTGAAGAACCGGAATTGGAGGCTGAGGAATTTTCCGGCCCGCAGCCCGCCGCAAAGAAGAAAAAGTGAGCTGACCCTGTTCTCATTTTGCGCATTTAAAAATAAGCAAAAAGTTTTAAATGCAAACTATGGAATTAAAGCATGGCATCAGTTGAATTCAAGAAGACGGCAAGCATGGAGAACCTGAACAGGCCAACCATCATAGTCGGTTTCCCAGGCACCGGCCTGGTCGGAAGCGTGGCGGCAGCGCATATGGTTGATGCCCTGAAACTTGATTTCGGCGGCTACATAGCCAGCGACGAATTCGCGCCGTTGGCGGCAATTCACGATTACACGCCGATGCCGCCGGCCAGATTCCACTATTCGGAAAAATACAACATAATACTGATTCTCTCCGAAATGTCGGTGCCCCTATCGCTTGCTTCGCAGCTTGCAGACGCAATCTTTGAATTTGCAAAATCAGCCAAGGCGCAGAGGATAATAAGCGTTGGCGGGATATCGCTCAAAGAAGGGAAAAACGAGGTCTATGTAATCGCAAGCCAAAAAAGCCTGACAAAGGATATAACGGATAAAAAAGTCGCAAAGCCGATTCGCGAGGGCGCGACAACAGGAGTAACCGGCCTGCTTCTGACAAAAGGGGTGCTGAACAACTTTCCGGTCATTACCCTGCTTGCCGAATCATCAGAAGAGTATCTGGACGCTGATGCCGCTTCGCGGGTCCTGAGAGCGCTATCAAAACTGCTCAGGGTTGAGATAAACACCGCCCGGCTGGACAAGGAAGCAAAGGGCACAAAAGAGGCGCTAATAAAATCCAGGATATCAAGGCGCGGCCCGGCCGCTGATGAAACTGCAGGCGGCAGAGGAATGTACGGCTGACCCCGGCGGATGGTTTCATTAATATTTAAAAGAGTTTCTATTTAATTTGGATTAGTGGTCTTATGGCATTGTTGAAGAGTGCTCTTATAGGCGCGGCAATCGCTGCCGTGCTTGGCTTAATAGGGTTCATTCCTTTTGTGAATTTGATTAACTGTTTCCTTTCCCCGTTGCTCATGCTGGTCGGAGGATACTTCGTTGCTTCCACTGCAAAACTGGCAAAGGGCGAGTGGATTCCGCTTGCAAAAGAGATGGCGGCATTCTCTGTTGCTTTCACGGTCGTTAGCTTTTTCATAAGCCTCATCACCCTGCTCATGGGGGTAGGCATATCGACAGCCAGCACCGCATTATCGAACAACAGTATGGAAAGCATCATGGTAAGCAGCGGAGTTGGCATGATGTTTGGCATAGCAGGGATTATAATTGGTCTTGTGATTAATTTTGTAATGGTGCTCGTGCTCGGCTTCATAGGCGGGGCGGCATATTTACTGACCCAGAAGTAGCATCTGTTTTTACAGCATTTTTAGAAATTAGGGAGAAATTCTTGTTCTCCCTTTGTTATTTTGTATAGGTCATAGACTACTGCCAAGTTGAACAGATAGGGTATAAAGAGTATTGGGAAGCATAACATGCCGACTACAGTAAAAGACAACACTATATAGCCGCCGGCAATCAAGCCCCAGAGCAATATTGAAATTCCGCAGTAAATAATGCCCTTCCTTGCTAAGCCCATGTATATGTGCCCTATACCGGGAAGTATTCCAAATATCAGCCCGCCTACCAACGCTAATATTAGCGCAATCGATGGGTCCTTCTTGGAAACTTGTTGAGCTGGTTGCTCACTTGCTTTCTCAACATTCTTTTGAGCCATAAACACAACACCTACTTTTTATATCTTCTACTAAATTTCGTGTTCTTCCGTGCCAAGAATGTATTCCACGATTGCGGCATAAGCCGGCCTGGAGAGAAGATAGCCAAGAAGCGCGCCGAGTATTGTTGAAATCGCAAAACCGAGAATCTCAACCACCACGACGCCTGAGATCACCTTGGAGAACAGAAGCGGAAGCATGGAAAGGCTGGCGACGATGACATTTGTTTTTATTATCGCGAATGCGTGTTCGGTTTTTTCTTCAACGCCTCGATTGTCCTTTTTCAGCAATTCATCAGTGATGACTATCTGCGCATCTATCCCGACGCCTATCGCGGCAAGGATGCCTGCAATGGCTGCCAAATCAATGGTAAATGAGCCAAGGATTGACAGCAGTATCACAAATTCGGCAAGGCTTATTATGATTATGGGAAGGGTTGCCCGCACATTCCTGTAACGAAGCCCGACAAGAATTGAAATCGCGACAAGGGACGCGATGATGCCGATAAGGCTGAGGTTCAGGAATTCCTTGCCGAGCATGGCAGGAATTGTTGTCCGCGAGCCCAGGGATATGCCAACAGGCAAAGAGCCCCCTTTCAATATTGACTCCATATAGCGCATTTTTTCCTTTGCTGCCTCCGCCTTGGCAGTCCCGCTCAGATTGCCCACGCTGCCGGTTATCGCAAAATTATACGCCGGAATCCCGCCTGCCAGGCCCACGTTCAAGAGCGGTGCTGAAAGAAGCCCGACCGCCTCAAGCTTATCCACGACCAGCACGGCGGTGGCGGTGCGTATGAAAGACGGCCTGATTGAAGTGTCGTCAAATTCCTTGACCACATATCCGAGCCCCTCAAGCCGTTGTTTGTAATCCGCTGAAGCATTCCTGCTTATCAGTGCGAGCGTGGCGTTTGTCCTGGGCGCAATGCTGATGTTGGTTTCGTTGAAAACATCGTCAAGAACATAAACTCCTATGTCCCGCCCCTCGTCAAGCTTAAGCGCGTTTCGCAATGCGCCCAGCGTTTCCCTTTCGCCGGAATCTTCAAGCATCGCCGAGCGAAGCTCGCTGCGGGTATAAAACAAATCCGCGTCTGCGGGCCTGTCAAGAAACATGTACACCGGATAGTCTGCCTTTCCTTTTGCCGCCCTTGCGAACATCTCCGCGCCTTCGCGGTCAACCATAAAGCTTACGCCCCAGTCAGCGCCGCTGCGCAAGAGCGAGTTTGCATCCATCGGGCCTATTGATTTTGCGAATATGTGCTCGCCGCTTATTGCTATCCTGCCGTCAATTACGCCCCAATAGACGCCCTTGTGCGACAGGATATCCTCAACGGTTTTTATGCGCTCTTCGTCGCTGCTTGGAATCTCAACATTTATCTGGTTGTTTCCTATCGCCCTTACCTTGACCTCTGACAGGCTGAATGCGCTGGCTCTCTCTTTTATTATGGAAATCATTTTTGCCATGGTTTCGTCATCGACTGCCCTTTCCAGAAGAACCGGAATTCTCGTGCCGCCGTTAAAATCTATGCCGAACTTCAGGCCGTTCAGGCCGATATTTATTAAACTGAGCAGCAGGAGAAAAACAAGGCCTGCTATCTTGATGCGCTTTTCCTTCCAGAGGAGGGAAAAGGAGCCGAAGACGATTATGCCGAATATCTGGAGTATGCCAGAATATGAAGCCCAGTAGGCAATGGCGCCTGCAAAAAGCGCGAAAATGGCGAGCAAAAACAAAAACTTGTGGTCCTTGAAAATGTCCATCTCATTCCCTCTTGTGCTCCAGATACCAGAGAAGTATGACTGCGTTTATCCCCCATGTCGCGAACATGTCGCCTACCAGCCCGGCGAGCGCAACCGATGCTATCTCATAATAAGTGCTTATGTGGGTGATGCTGGCCAGGATGAAGAGAACGCCGAAAGATACGATCGCCATCGTGCTCATCGTCAGCCCGGTTTTCATGGCATCGTGCGCCTTTCCCCTGGGGTCTCCTTTCTGTTTAAGCATTCTCATGGTAAGAAGTACATCAGTGTCAAGAGAGAAGCCGACAAGCATCAGCAGTGCCGCGAAGGATGGGAGAGTCAGCGGTATTCCGAAGAAGCCCATCGCGCCAAGAGCCATCACGATGTCGCACAGCGCGCCGATTATGACCGCAAGGCTCGGGACAAAGGAGCGGAAAAACAGCAAAACGAACAGGGAAGAGAGGACTGCCGACACAAGCGCAACCTTCAGGGCGGTGTCTATGAAACTCGAACTTAGCAACGGGCTTACTGTCCTGACCGAGATGGTCCGGTATTCTATGTTCTTGTTTATCGGGCCGATTATCGACTTCTCGTAATTTGAGTATACCTCGGAATACGCCCTGCCTATTTTTCTGTCAAGCTCGTTCACGCTGGTCTTGTTGGAAGGCGCGTAGTCCATTTTCGCCAGCGCATACATGCCCTTGACTATTTTTTCAGCCTCGGAGTATTTCAGCAGGTATTCGTCTTTCCTTGAAGAGTTCTGCTCTGCCGCCACTTCCAGCTCGCTGGCAAGCGGCAGGATCTTGTCAAAATCGCCCCTTAGTTTTTCCGCCTCTATAAGCACCTCGCTCTGGGGCAATTCGATTTCTGCTTTTTGACCAGATGCAGCCTCATAGACCCTTACTTCGGCCTTTAGGCCGTCTGCTTCAAGAGCCGCTTTCAAGCCCGCGATGTCGCTTATCCTTTCGTCCAGCTCAAGCGATACCAGGGTACCGCCACTGAATTCAACGCCAAGCCTCACATTCGGTATAAAGAAAATTGCCAATGTCAGAAGGACCAGCGGGGCGATGGCCAACAACCGATAGTCCTTTATGGAATATATGTTAGGAAAGTTCATAATCTGACCTATAGAAGCTGTCTTGTACATCTTTTGTCAAAAAGGTTTTTAAGGCTGTGTTATTGCCGGAGCATTATGCCGGAGCATTACCCGCCCCGGCCGCGTCTTCATCGTCGTTGGATATTGTGTTTTATAATAAAATATATGTCCGTCGCTGATTAAGGTAAAAAAAATACAAAAAAATACAAAAAAAATGTAATATTTCACATATTATTTGGCGAAATATATAAATACCACACATACATAAGTATAAATGGGGTGGTTAAGATGGTTTGTGTGCTTGGCATATTTTCAAACAAGGCAAAATTCAATATTGATGCGTTAAAAGATGACTTCGCTAAGGCGAGAAGCAGGTTTGAGGTCATGGCGTTTTTGGGCAACGACGACTTCGGTCAAAGGCAGGAAAACATAGTTGAGGTGGCAATAAAGCTGAGGGATGTTCTCCTTTCCGGGGTTTCATTGAGCCCTAACGAGAAGATAGATGTCGTCCGGCTGATAAACCAGGCCAAGATAAAATCCGCAATGCTTGGAACGACGGAGGGCTATAGGACATACCAGATCCTTGACTCCATTTCGGAGGACATCAGAAGATATCTGTAAGAGGGATAGCATGCAAACAGTAGCGATACTGGCAGATGAAAAACCAGGGTTGTTAACCGACATTTCCTACATTCTCAGCAAGGAAGGGATAAGGGTGCAAAACATAACCATAGAGGCGGCAGGCGGCAAGACTGCCATAGTCATGGCAGTCCGGGACGCGCACAAAACCAAGGAAGTGCTTGCCAAAAACGGGTTTGAGGTTATAGACAGGGAAGCGATAGTCCTCCAGATTCCTGATTACATAAAAAGAATAGACTACATAAAAAACAGGCTCAATGAGGAGCGGATAAAACTCAGGCAATTGCGGCTGATAGGCTGCGGAGAGAATGCCGGTCTTGCCACGATACTCGTTGACAAACCAAGAAAAGCGTTCAGGCTTCTCAACGAATTTGTGGTTTCGGTGGATTGAGCCTTTTGCTTGCGGCGCGGCGGGCGAATTTTTTCACAATCTCGCGATAGCGCGCCCGGATTTCGCAATCGCCGCAAACAAGGTCATGCCCCATTTTTTGCTTTTTTGTCTTCAGATAGTCGGCGTTGTGGCTGTTTATGCCGCTGGCGATTGGAATGCGATGGACCTCAAATCCGTCTTTTCTCAGCGCCTCTATCTTCGCCGGGTTGTTCGTCAGGAGGGCAAGTGTCCTTATCTTAAAGAATTCCAGTATTGATGCGGCAGGCGCATAATTTCTTTCGTCAATGCCAAAACCCAGCATAAGATTGGCGTCTGCGGTGTCGTACCCTTTGTCCTGCAAAGCATACGCCTTTATCTTGTTCGCAAGCCCGATGCCCCTTCCCTCCTGGTCCAGGTAGATGAGCAAGCCGCCAACCTGCGAGATGGCAGACATTGCCTGCCCAAACTGAAAGCCGCAGTCGCACCTGAGCGAACTGAACGAATCGCCGGTCAGGCATTTTGAATGCACGCGGACCAAAACTGGCAAATCGCGGTATTCCTTGAAGAGTACCGTGTGCTCCAGGGAATTGTCCCGGAAAACATAAATGTCAAAATCGCCATAACGGGTAGGCAGCTTCGCTTTTGAATAAAATTCAACCATAGCCTTTAAGCACCTCGGTTAGCTCCACCGCCGCCTCAACTGCGCGCTTTGCGTATTCCGCCGCGCGCTCCTCTGCCTCCTCCCAGCCGGCGTCGTGCCCTATCACGCCAAATCCTATCGGTTTTCTCATTTCAAGCGAAAGGGCGCTAAGCCTTGCGGCTATCGTTTTCACTATGACTTCGTCGTGTGCTGTCTCCCCCTTCACGACCGCCCCCAGAACCGCAACGCAGTCTATGTCTTTTTCCATAAGCAGTTTCTTTGCTGCGAGTGGAATCTCAAAACTCCCTCTGACCGGAATCACCGCGGCTACTGCCGCATCAAACTCTTCCGCGCTTTTCTTTGCCGCTTCAAGCATCTCCCCGGTTATCTCGCTGTTGAAAGAAGCGACCACGATGCCGAGCCTTATCTTTTTTCTTTTTCCCGGAATTATCGGTCCCTCGTCCTCCTTTCCCTGCCGAACGCCTTTCCCCGCATTCTCAACAAGTTTCTCCGGCGAGGAAGCAAGCCAGATCGCGTTATGAACGTGCTTTCTCGTCCTGTTTTCGCATATTGAAAAAAACCCGTCTTCGCTCCAAGCCTCGTTTTCGTGCACAAAAACCTCAATAATGTGCTTGCCTGTCATGAGCTTTGCCTGTTGTATTCCCAGCGATGCCTCGTGCGCGCAAACCGCATCAACCGGCGCGCCGCCAACCATCCCAAGCGCAAGCGCGATGTCGCAGCCGGCGTCAAGAAGCCTTTTGCATTCAACCGGAAGGTCCTTTATGCCGGGAACAGTCGTCCTTATAACCTCGACATCAGGATAATTCTTCTTAAGCTCGTCCAGGGCAATCTGCCCCATATTTACCCTTGAAAACATCGTGTCAACAACTGCAATTTTCACAGCACCGCCCCCAAAATTTCTTTGCCTTCGATAAAAATCAGGTTGTTTCTTTTCGCATAGGAAGCCGCATCCTCCTTTTTCATGGCCTTTCTCTCGCCAAGCATTTCGCACAGGACAACGGCGGCAGTAATGCCCGCCTTTTCGGCAAGCGCTGTAGCCAGCTCGGTATGCCCGTGTCTTTTCTCAAGAGTGCGGCTTCTGAGAAGGAAAACATGGCCGGGAGAATAAAAATTCTTAACAAAATTCTCGTATGGCGCGCCGCTTTGGAGAACGGTGCACAGCTCCCTGATGGTGAATGCCCTGTCCTGATCGGTTATGCCGGTGTATGTCTGCCTGTGATTCACCGAAAGCGAAAACGCTGGCTCATCGCCGTAGGCAGTCCTTCGGCAGGCAATATCGCCAAAGCCGGCCGTTCGCAGCAAATCAGTATAAAACGGCAGTTTCAGCCTTTCTGCCTCTTTGCTTCCAAGCGCGACGCACATCAGGCCCCCGGCCTCTTTTCTCATCATTTCTATTTTGTCGTGGGTGGCAAATGCCGCGTGAAAGAGAAGATCTGCTTCGCCTTCCCGCTCGTCGCCGTCGTACATAACCAGGAAACTTCCTCTCTTGAGGGCCTCCGCCGCTTTCTCAACATTGGCTGAATGCATAAGCATATATGGCAGATTACATATTTATTTGTATCTACAAATATTTTTGTAGAAATCCGCTGGCAAAACAGGCTATAAGCCCTGCCTGAGCCGGCTTACGACCTTTTTTATTCCATCGGCGGCCTTGAGCGGCGAGAAGCCAAGCTCTTTTTCAGCTTTGCGGCAGTCGAAAGGCCTGTCAAAATAAAGGACCGCGATATGCTCTGCCGTTATGCCGCACCTCTCTCCTTTCAAAAGAGCGATTTTTTCATTTGCCGCCGCCAGCGCATAAGCAAGGAAGAAAGGCACTCTTTTCTCTGGCGGCCTTACGCCCAGTTCGCGCGCGGCAATTTCATAAACCTCTTTTTGAGTCACTGGTTGTCCGACGATGTTATAAACGCCTTTTTTCTTCAGCGCAGGCAGAAAGGCTTTTGCAACATCACCGGCATAAACAAACGGGATGGCATTGTTGCCGCTTCCGATTATGAACATCTTTCCTTCTTTTATTTTCCGAAGCACTGCCTTGTAATCCTCAAAAGGACCGTATACTGTGCCTATCCTGAGAATGACATTGTTGGGGTGCGAAGAAACTATTTTTTCTGCCTCGTATTTTGAGCGCGCATAATCGCTGTCTGGCCTTATTGGGGTGGTTTCGTCTGCCGGCTTTTTCAGCAATTCCTTCCCATAAACCGAAATTGAGCTTGCCAGTATAATCTTCGCATTTTTTGGCGCGGCATCCGCAATTTTTCGCGTCAATTCGACATTTTTTTCCCATAAATCCTTTCTGTCATATGTCTTCACAGAGCCTGCAAGATGTATTATGGCTCCTGCATTCCTGAGGATGTTTGTGAGCGAATCTGGTGAAAAATCAGAAACGACCTCGTTTTTCAAGCCCGAAGGCCTGCGCACCAGCGGAACGACTTCCATCTTTCCTGAGAGGTAATTATAAACATATCTGCCAAGACGCCCGGTCGCGCCGGTTATGTAAACAATTCGGCCGCTTGCCAAGTAATCAGCCCTTTTCGCCGTACTTTTTCTTTATCTCCTCTATTTTCCTGTCTATTTTTTTCTCGGATTCCAGCCGTTCAAAGTCATACTCGTTCAGGTCAACAATCATCTTCTCAGCGATAAGCGGATGGACTCTCTTTATTTCAAAATATATCTCCTGGGCCACGCGCCTGTAATCGCGATGCCCGTGCTGGGTGCTTCTTATCTCGCAGAGGTGATAAGCCTCGCGCGCATTCATCGTAACCATCCATCGCAGGCGGTAAGCAAGAGGCACAACATATTGCGCCTGCTTTGGATAACGGGCCGCGATTTCCTCATGGCTGATCCTCGCGGTTTCCATCGCGTCCGCGAAATCAGATTGATAGCCTGCTTCAACCACTTCCGGCGGCATATCATAGCCAAGCCTGGTTGAGAGCATCTGCCTCTGCTGGCTGAGTATGCGGTGCCTGTGAAGGTCCCGGTAGGCGCCGAAATTGGTGCATATCTCAAATGTGTAATAAACGCGCTCAAACCCCCTCCCGGGCCTTTGCCTGCGGTTCATTCTTTGCCCAAGATGCTCGCTTATCACCCGCTTAATCTCTTCCTTGCTCATCTTCCGGACGCGCTCCTCAAGTTCAGAAAGCTGGATGCGGCTGTGCGGATAAAGAATTGCCGCAACCACTTTGGCGTATGCGTCTGGATCGAAATCAACAAGTTGGACTGCTTTCTGTGTTGCTGAAGAATCCTGCGGCGCAAGGGAAGCGGCAGCCAGCGATGCGCTTTTTATATACTCCTGCATCTCTTTGCCATGCTTCTCGCCGGCACGCTTCACGAAAGAAGGGATGGTTGTCCTCAATTCGGCTTCCATCGCTTTTCCGAGCCCCTCAAGCTCGGCAAGCCCGCTCGCGTACAGTTTTGTTATCAGGTACTCAAAGGCCCTGCCGTTGCCGAACAAGCCGACGTTGGTGAGCGTGGCGGCAGGCAGAATGCCGCGCAATATGTCGCAGGTCTTCGCCCGGACGACCGCCTCATAAGCCCGCTCGCTCAGCTCTTTTCTCTCCAGCCTTTCAGAGACGTATTTTGCGACTTTTGGTATGAGCGCGGCGTATGTCTCAAAACATTTTTCGCAGGCTGCGGCGTAGCTTTCAGGCATCTCTTTCATAAGGAGCGGTTCTTCATAGTACAACCACTTTCCATTAACCTTCTTATCAAAATAAACATAGCGCGTGGATTTTTCCAGAGGCGAAATGCCGATGCGGCTGTCTTCAATCGCCTTGGTTGCGAGGATGGAAATGTTTTCAAGCGCTATATGGGCGCCGCCGAGCTCGGCAACCGAATCATCGCCGAATCCGACCAGGACGCGGTCGTAAAATTCCTCTGCCTTTTTCGTGAGCACAAAATCCTCTTCTGCCGTTCCCTGGCGGCATCCCACGTTAAGGTCCCTGTTGCCCAAAAATTCGTCAAGCAGAAGCCTTCTCAGGCTCTTCGTGCTTCTGCTGTATCTTGAGAAAAGCGCGCCCTTCACGACTTCAGGAAGGTTCTTGAGCACGAAAACATCCCTTTCGGCATTACTGACGAACTTTGAAAGTACCGCTTTCTCGCTGTCAGTAAAAGTCTCCATGTGTCTCCCTCCTTCAAAGTATTAAGTGAGCGCATTTTTTAAATTCTCGCTTGAAATATTTTTTGATGGAACTGTTGAACAACTTTGAGATGAAGCTCATACTTTCAGTATTGCCGGCCGTGGTGCTGTTCCTTTACGGGATAGAACAATTCAGCAAAGAGCTGCTTAGGGTTGCCGGCGAGACCTTCCGCACCCAGCTTCAACGGCTTGCCAAAACCCAGCCAATAGGCGTTGTGAGCGGAATGGTGGCGACAGCAATACTTCAGTCAAGCACCGCGATGACGATCATAGTCGTCGGACTGGTTGACGCAGGCACGCTGTCGTTTTCCCAAAGCCTTGGGTTAATAGCAGGCGCAAACATAGGCACCACGATTACGACACAGTTGATAGCATTCAAGCTTACCCAATTTGCTCCGCTTTTTATAGTCATAGGTTTCATAATCGACCTGATAGGGGGAAGGTACAAGTTCGTGGGGAAGCCGTTATTTTATTTTGGCCTTGTTTTTTTCTCGCTTACCCTGATTGCTGATGCAACAGAGGCTCTAAAGGCGCACCCGGAAGTCATCTCGCTGTTCTCGCACTTCACGAATCCAGCCATAGGCATACTGGCCGGTTTCATCCTCACAAACATATTTATGTCAAGCGCGGTCACCGCAGGGCTTGCGGTCATTTTTGCCCAGGCAGGCCTGCTGAGTTTGTATGACGGCATCCTGATAATCCTGGGAGCCCACATAGGCACAACGACCACTGCCCTGCTCGCTGCGGCAAGAATGGAAAACAGCGCAAAGCGCGCCGCTGTGGCGCACTTTATGTTCAATTTTTTTGGTGTTCTGCTCATACTGCCGGTATTGGGCGATTTCTCGCGTTTTGTTGAAATGCTTGGAGGGGGTGTCGGGCAGCAGCTGGCAAACGCCCATCTTCTGGTCAATGTGATTGCAACAATCGTATTCCTGATCGTGATAAGGCAATTCGAGATGTTGATAAGGAAAATCGTGCCGAGCGACGAAAAGGAGATTGTGTTTGCAACGAAATACCTGAACGATGAACTGCCGAAGAAAAACGAAAAAGCGCTGGAACTCGTAAAAAACGAAATAAAGCACGCGCTGGAAATCTCGCGCGACCTTTTTGAAGAAACGATAAACGCAATAAAAACAAAAACGGACAGGCGGAACAGAGTGCAGAAACTTGAGGCGTATACTGATTTTCTGGACCAAAAAATAACAATCGCCCTCGTCTCGCTGTCAAAGAGGAAATTAACGAAAGAAGAACTGGAGGAAACGGTTATTCTTACGCGGATATCCAACCAGGTGGAGCATTTTGCAGACATTGCAAAAATGATAAGCATAACATATTCCAATCTTTATGAGCGGGGCATCCACCTTTCAGACGCGTCGCGGGCTGAGTTGCTGGGGAACTATGCTATCATTCGCGATAACCTTGACATCCTGCGGGAGAATTTTGACGGGATGGACAAGGATACGGCCAAGAAAATGCGGGCAAAGGACGATGCGCTGAGAAAGCGGATAGAGAAGACATACGAGGCGCATATGAAGAGAATGCTTGAAAAATCCACAAACTACGGCTCAATTTTCATAGAGCTGATAGTCGCACTGGACGAGGCAAACGAAAGGATAAGGAACATAAGGAAGATATTGATGATGAACAAGAAGGCACAACAGCCTTAAAGAGCGAAAGGGAATGGTATCATGCTTTTTGATGATGTCGTTGCTGTTTTCAGCAAGGTCGAGGGCAAGAGCGGCCGCATAGAGATGACCAACCTGCTGGCCGAGCTCTTCGGCAAAGCAGACCCGGAGGAAATAAAAGCCATCGTATATTTTGTGCAGGGCATAGTGGCACCACCCTATGAAAACATTGAACTTGGAATGGGCGAGAGGTTTGCCGTGGAAGCCATAGGAAGCGCAACCGGATACTCTGCCTCGGCGGTTGATGGGGAATATAAAAAAACCGGCGACCTTGGCATCACTGCGGAAAATTTCCTGAAAAAGAAAAAACAGCAGTCGCTTATTTCAAACCCGCTGGATGTCATACGCCTCTACAATGCGCTGCTGCGGATAGCGAAAACAAGCGGGCCGGGGAGCACTGAGCTGAAGAAAAAATATCTTGTTGAACTGCTAAACAATGCAACGCCGCTTGAGGCAAGATACATAGTGAGGTTCGTCACTGGCCGGCTCAGGCTTGGCGTTGGGGATCCGACCATACTGGATGCGCTTTCTGTCGCAAAAACAGGCGACAAGTCATGGAGGGAGAAGCTTGAGCGGGCTTACAACGTTTGCGCCGACATGGGGCATGTCGCAAGGCTTTTTTACGGGGAGAGGGAAAAAATAGAAAGATTCAGGGTGCAGCCGTTCAAGCCGCTTATGCCGGCGCTCGCCGAAAGGCTTGGCAGCGCGGAGGAAATAGTAAAAAAAATAGGCGAGTGCGCAAGCGAAGGAAAATATGACGGCTTCCGGCTGCAGGTACACAAAAGCGGGAACGCGGTTGAGCTTTATTCAAGACGCCTGGACAAAATGACGCACATGTTTCCGGAGATTGTTGACGCTGTAAAGCAATTGAAGGCAAATGAGATAATACTGGAGGGGGAAGCGCTTGCCTACAACAAAAGGGAAAACAGATACTACTCCTTCCAGCAGACGATGCAGAGAAAGAGAAAATACGGAATTGAGGAGGCGAAAAAAGAGCTGCCGCTTAACCTTTTCTGCTTTGACCTTCTTTACCTAAACGGCAAGGACTATACAACCGAGCCGTACAGGAAGCGCCGCGCCGCACTTGAAAAGATAATTGCCGGCGATGGCATCCTGAAACTCAGCGAACAAAAAGTCGTGAAAACGCCTGATGAGCTTGAGAGGCAGTTCAAGGACGCGCTTAGCCGCGGGCTTGAGGGGATAATGGCAAAGGACCTGAATGCGCCGTATACCGCAGGAAAGAGGAAATTCGCCTGGATAAAACTCAAGAAGTCCTATGGGGAAGCGGTTGACACGATTGATGGCGTCATAGTGGGCTATTATCTTGGCAAGGGGGCAAGAGCGCAGTTTGAGTTCGGGGGCCTGCTGGTTGCAGTTTACAATCCTGACCGCGGAATTTTTGAAACAGTCGCCAAGATAGGCTCGGGCTTCAGCGAGGAGGAAATGCTCCAGTTGAAGGAAAAACTTGACAAGATAAAAAGAGCCGGCGCCCCGCCAGACCTGGATTACAGGATAGAGCCGGATTTCTGGGTGGAGCCGAAATATGTCGTGGAAGTGGTTTTTGACGAAATCACGATGTCGCCAACGCACACCTGCGGGCTGCACGGCGACAAGGGGTATGCGCTCAGGTTCCCGAGGATGCTCCGGCTGCGCGAGGACAAGAGCCCCACTGAAGCCACGACAACGGACGAGATAAAAGAGATGTACTTCATCCAGCACGAAAAAGAAAAAAGCGGAAAGGCAAGGTCGTGACTATCTCCTCTCGCCGTATTTTTCAAGGAAGAGCTCGTAGGAGCGGAGCATTGCAGGGGTTATTGATGGCTTCTGCGCTGAAATCACTGCGAGAAGGTCTTCGGTGCTTATTTTAGGCTTTTCAACGCCGGCAAGCTTCTTCCTTAGCGCCTGCATCTTTACTGCCTGGCAAACAGAAGATATGTCTGCGCCGCTGTATCCGTCGCTTGCCTTTGCCACCCTGCCAAGGTCAACTCCTTCAGCAAAGCTGCCAAGATGAATCCTGAATATTTCTTTCCTTGTCTTCTCGTCAGGCGGCGGAATGTAGAAAACCTTGTCAAACCTGCCGGGCCTTAGGAGAGCCTTGTCAACAAGTTCAGGGATGTTCGTGGCTGCAATTACGACAACCCCCTTCAGTTCCCTTATGCCGTCCATCTCTGCAAGAAACTGGCCGACCACTTCGGACGCTGCGCCTGCCCCCCTGGCCGGCGCGAATGTTTCTATCTCGTCTATGAAAAGTATGGATGGCGCGTTTTCCCTTGCGCGGTTGAATGCTTCCTTGACTATGGCTGCTGCCTTGAAATAGCCTTCTTTGCTCAAATCAGCTCCGCTCAAGGACTGGAATGAAACATTAAGCTCGTTCGCCGCAGCCCTGACAAGAAGCGTCTTGCCGGTGCCGGGCGGACCAAAAAGCAGTATTCCCTTGCTCGGCTTTACCTTGAACTCTTTCATCAGGTCCTCGCGCAAGAGAGGAAGCTGTATCGCCTCCATAAGCGCCTGCTTTACATCCTCCATCCCTGCAACATCGCTCCAGCGCACTTCCTTCTTCTCCTCAGCCTCCTCCGGCTTCCCTGCGATGCTTCTCTCAAAGTCCATCCTGAATTTCTCGTATTCCTCGAGCTGGTCAAATGTGGTGCTCGGCTTTATCCTCTTGAGCATAGCCGTAAAATGCTGCATTGAAACCGGCACGACCCTGCCGGCGATTTCTGCTTCCTTTGCCGCAAGCCTCTTGGCTTCAGTGACAAGATTTTTAAGGTCCGCGCCGGAAAAGCGCTCTGCCTTTTTCGCCAAGACATCAAAATCAACATCAGGCGCAAGCGGAAGCCTTCTCGCGATCTTTTCCAGTATGTCCTTTCTTGCCTTTGCGTCCGGGAGATGCATATAGATTATTTTGTCAAACCTGCCTGGCCTCAGCAAAGCGCGGTCCAGCTGGTCAGGTATGTTTGTTGTTCCGACGACGATAACGCTTGCCTTGCTTTTCACAGCGCCATCCATCTCCTGAAGCATTGTGCTCAGGATTCTGGGCGTGACCTCATCCAGCCCGCCCTTTGCCCTCTTTTTCCCTATCACATCTATCTCGTCAAAAAACAATATCGCCGGCGCCATTGTCCGCGCCTTCGCAAAAACCTCAACAACATTCTTTTCGCTTTCGCCGTACCATTCGCTCATTATGTTTGCGCACTTGACTTCTATGAAATGATACTTCAGCTCGCGGGCCAGCGCCCTCATGAGCATCGTTTTGCCTGTGCCTGGCGGGCCGAAAAGCAATATGCCCGAAGGCGGCTTCATCCCGTAAGCCATCGCTATGTCCTTTTTCTCCAACGGCACCACTATGGCGTCGCGAAGCTCCTGCTTCACATCATCATAGCCGCCGACATCGTCCAGGGTTTCCGCAGCCGCCAGACCGACATCCTTGAAGCCGAACTTGTCGTATGCCTTCAGCTTTTCTCCGCGCTCAATCTCAACCTCCCGGCTTACCCTGAGGCCAAAGCACTCCGCAACTGCGAGGACTGCCGCTGCCAACACCACCATTGCGGCAAAATTAACGCTCAAGCCACCGGTGCCGGAAACAATGCCTGCAAAATAATAGAAAGGAAGGAGAAGAAGAAGCACAGGGGAAGAAAGCGCCTGCTGGTTTTTTTTCAGCCTGCCGGAGAGATAGGGCATTGCGAAAAGCGCCGCCGACCAGCCGATTATCTGAATAAGCGCCGAGTCCCTGAAGAGAAGCGTGGATGACTGGCCTATGATTATCCCAACAGTCTCAAAAACCAGCCCGATGTTTTGAATGCTCAGGAAATCGCGCAGAGAGGAAGAGAAAACGCTGCCTAATTCTGCCAGGCTGACAGCAGGCTTGTCAAATCTCAGGTGGTATGCGGAGCGGTAAAGGTTTAGATTGATTGGAAAGAACGCGCTGTTCTGGACGAGAAACAACGATGAAAGAAGCAGTATCAGAAAAACTGCCGGCGCGGACACCATAACGCTTTTTCGCGAGCCAAAATGATATGCAGACACTGCCATTCCAAGAATGGAAAAGAATCCTGCAAAGGGCAGGCCGCCGAAGCTGAAGGGGGCGAATATTATTATCTGGAGGACTGCTATCAGCAGCCAGCGCTCAAAGACCTCAAAAAGCATGAGCGCGGCAACAAAAAGGAAAAACCAGCCGAAAGAGATGGACTGGTATACAAACGCGGGTATAGCAAAAACAAAGGAAAGGATGACACCCAGCGGCGGCCTGGCATATGCCGCGATTCCGGCAACCAGCGCAAGCAGAACGATTACAGGCAAAGGATAGAAATTTATCGCAGAGAGCATGAGCAATGCCGCGAGGAACACGATGAGAAAATCCCAAAACTTCTGGTTTTCCTTGAGCATCGTAGCATAAGCCCTAATTTTGTTTGCCTCAAGGCTCGCCTCCATCTGCTTCAGCGCCATATTCCTGAATTCGTGGAGAACTTTTTTAAGCCTCGCTTTTTTCTTCATGCGGCGGATTGCAAATCGGCCTAATACTGCCTTGCGGCATAAACATAGATGGCGGCAGGCTTTCCGCAGGCTATGCATTTTTTTCCTTTTGGCGTCTCATCGCTTCCGTAAAGCGTGCCCCTTATGTTGGCGTGGCATTTTTCCTTGACAATATCCGCGCACTTTTCCCCTTCCTTCTGGTCAGTGCAGAAAGGAACCCTTACAAAGCCCGCCTTGTCAAGCGCGCCGGCAAGATGCCCCATATCGTCCGCAGAGGCAAGCTGTTTCTTAAACCAGGCGTTTGCTCTTGCAATAAGGTTCTTTTTGATTTCGCCGCGCAGCCTCTCAATGGTTGCAACAAGCTCCTTCTCTTTAACCGCGATTTTTTCCCGGGTGTCCCTTCGCGCCGCTGTCACTACTCCTTTTTCAATGTCCTTCTTCCCTATTTCCACTCTCACCGGCACGCCCTTGAGCTCCCAATAGTTAAACTTAGCTCCGGGCGTTTCCTCGCCATAATCAACATCAACGCGATATTTTTCAGAAAGCGCCCTTCTCATCTCCTCGCACTTCTTTTTTACCTCGTCCGCGGTTTCTGCTTTTATTATTGGAACAATGATCACCTGAAGCGGGGCAAGGTCAAACGGCAGGACAAGGCCCTTTTCATCGCCATGCGTTGCAAAGACTGCAGCATATATCCTTGATATTGCCGGGCCGTAGCAGGTCTGCCAGACAAAATGCTCTTTCTCGTTCTCATCCATATATTTTATGTTGAACGATTTTGAGAAATTCTGGCCGAGCATATGGGTGCTTGGAAGCTGAAGCACTCTTCTGTCAGGCATAATGGTGTCTGCCGCATATGTATCAACCGCGCCAGCGAACTTGTCCCATTGCGGCCTCTTGAAAAAAAGGAATGGAACGCCAAATTCCTGATGAATTACCTTTTCCGCCATTTCCATATCCTCGCGTACCTGCGCCTCTGCATCCTCGCGCGTTGCAAAGCAATTGTGCGCTTCTATCCAGTAAAACTCACGCGAGCGTATGAAAGGCTTTGTTGCCTTGGTCTCGTAGCGCCACACCTGACAGCGCTGGTAGATTTTCAGCGGCAGGTCCTTTTTTCCGTGTATCCAAAGAGAATACATTGAATACATCGCTGTCTCGCTTGTCGGCCTCATCGCCAGTTTTTCCTCAAGCTGGTTGTTCCCTGCAGCAGTTACCCAAAAAACTTCTGGCACAAAACCCTGCACGTGCTCGCTTTCCTTTGTGAGATAAGACTGCGGGATAAGGGCTGGAAAAAGAGCCGGCTGGTGCCCCCTTTTCTGCAACTCTTCTTCATACATCAGATACATCTGGTTCATGCTCATGACTGCCCACGGCATAAAGACTACAAAGCCCTTGACGCCGTAGCGGATGTCGCACAGCCCGGCCTCTTTTATCACGGCATTATACCATTCTGAAAAATCTGATTTGTCAACCTGCAACGGGAACACCAGCCTAAAGCGAAGACGCTATTTTTTCTTCGCTTTCTTTTTTGCTGTTTTTTTCTTTGCTGCTTTTTTCTTCATTGGTTTTTTGCATACCACTTTAATCACCAAGGATATTAAGCAATCTTTATTTAAAGTTTTATATCAAAAATCCAGTGTGAACTTTGAAGAGGCTTGCGAAGAAGCAAGAAAAATCGCGTTTTCCTTTTCCAATCCGCTAATCGTTCATCACTACGACACAGATGGAATAACCTCTGGGGCGATAGTAACGGGCGCATTCATTGATGAGAACAGGCGATACAGGAGAATGTGCATAAAAAAACTTGATGATGCGGCTATTGATGCGCTTGCAAAGGAGAAGGAGATAATATTCGTTGACCTTGGCGGAGGGAACAAGAAGGTGAACGAGCTCAAGGATGTCCTGATAATTGACCACCATCAGACTGAAGGAATAAAAAAGCCTCAGGTAAACCCGCTTCTGTATGGTATTGATGGCAGCACCGAATTGTCAGCCGCAGGAACCGCTTATTTTGTCTTCCGAAAGCGAGTGGAGCTTGCAGTAACTGGAGCAGTAGGGGATATGCAGGCTCCGTTTATCGGAAAGAACAGGGAACTCGTGAATGAAGGCGAAAAAGAAGGAATGGTAAAGGTGGAAAACGACCTGTGTTTTTATGGCAGGTATTCAAGGCCGCTTATCCAGTTTCTTGAATATTCTGATGAACCGTACCTTCCAGGGCTTTCGTATAGAGAGGACAGATGCATCCAGCTAATCCAGTCGCTTGGCATAGCAATAAAGGAGGGAAACAGGTACAGGACATATGCGGACTTGGGCGCAGAGGAGAAAAAGAAGCTTGTCTCTGCACTTGCAGAGCTGCTAATTGACAGGGGAAGGATAAAGGATGTGAATGAACTAATCGAGGAAAGCTATGTGTTCCCAAAAAACAGGATGAATGAAACTTATGAAGCAGGCGAATTTTCAACTATGCTAAATGCCTGCGGAAGGCACGGGAGGGATGATGTTGGCGTTGGGGTGGCGCTTGGCATAGAGGAGCATTTTGAGGAAGCGAGAAAACTGCTTCAGCTGCACAGGAAAATGCTTAAGGATGGCGTTGCATACGCCTCTGCCTCAATCCAGGATTTGGGGCCATTTTACCTGATTGATGGCAGGGGAGTGATAAGCGAGAACATAATAGGGATAATATGCGGGATGGTGCTGCAGCCATTATGGAAAAAGCCTGTTGTCGGCATAGCAGACAGCAATGGCAGGCAGCTTAAGATTTCAACAAGGGGAAAAGGAGGAAACCTTGGGCTTGCCCTAAGGGCGGCTGCGGATTTATGCGGCGGGGTCGGGGGCGGCCACAGGATGGCTGCAGGCGCTTCCATACCTGAAGACAAGCTAAACTGTTTCCTGCTGGCATTTGCCGAAGAACTCGAAAAAAACAAAAATTAGCTTATTTCCTGGCAGGTGTAGGGTGTAACCCTGAATGCTGCTTCGCATTCCTTGTTGTTGTCAGCCATTTCAGCGGTTAGCGTACCATCGCCGGTAGCGCCAACGACAGCAGTGAAAACGACATTTTCGCCGTACTGGTTTGACAGCCTTGCAAGGCTTTCTGTTATCCTCCAGCTGACCAGGCCGCATTCGACCTCCCTGGGCACGCCATTTTCGTCCTCAATGAAACAGGATACGCTGGCTCTGCCTGGCTGAAGCGGTGATATCTGCTGGAAAGGAGGCGCTATCACGCAGAATTTCTTTTCCCTGTCATCGCCGCCGCCGGTCTGGTTCTGGCCAGCAGGTATGCACTCGCAAACCTGCTCATACACATATTCTCCGCCGGGCCCGATGCCGACGAACTCAAGATGGCATTGCAATATCTCGTCTTCCTCGCAGCCAACCTGGATGTAGGCAAACGCAACCGCGCCCCTCAAAGTCGGAACTGAGGGCGAGGTGAACCAGCCGATGCCCATCAGGTTTCCGGCACTCATATCTGAAGAAACGAATATGGCTCCTTCAACCGGGTTGGGATAAGGCTGGATGGTGCCGGCAAGATTTCCAGTCAGGTTGTAATCAGCGCTGTCAGGAGTTCTTGGCTGACTGTTCAAAGAGCAAAGGAGATCAAAATCCTGCGACTCGCCAACATCAAGGTAGGCTGAAGCAGGGTCAAAGTCGCATTCAGCGACAACTGATGACGGGTCAACTGTGATGCCGGCAGAGCATCTTGAATTGCCCTGGACATAAACTATCTGCCCTGTTGTTCTTGTTTCCTCATAGGAAACCGCGTGAGCGTATTCGCTGGTCCCGGTAATGATGTCTCCGTCTATGCCTTCAAGCCGCCAGTCGTTTCCTGTGCAGGATGTTGGTGCGCCCTGTTCAGTGAAGCAGGAAACGTTCCACTGGTGGACCTCAAACGGGCCGATGGTGCTGTTCTGGGGAGTTATCACGCAGGACGGATAGGAGCCGCAAGGGCCGCCAACATCGGCAAAACCACTCTCATTTGCCGGAACGCAGGCAGGGCCGGCAGGCACGAATTCAAGCTTAAATATCGAAGGCTGGCCGCAAAGCTCATATTCCTGCCCGGCATATGAAAAGATGGTGTAAAGGGTGGTGTTTGCCCCCGGCTGTATTGCCGTATTATAACCATTGCCCAGGAAGCATTCCAACCGGTTTCCAAAATATGTCCGGCACCAGTTTGATGTTGAAGGCGTTGCAGAGGCTCCCTGAAGGGCGCCTGCAGACACGTTGGTTATGTTGACGGCAAAATCCCCGGTATTCTGCACCACTGTTGCCAGAAGATAGTGGCCATAGCCGTCTCTTGCTATTATGTTGTCGCTTCTAACATCAATCGCCATATCTCCATCAACAACATTTATTATGTGTTGGTCTGAAAAACTCCTGTGCGGATCAAACGAGCCGTGGACATCATTGCCAAAAAAATGAAGAACGAAATTGCTTATGTTGTTTGGGGGGTTGTTGTTGTCGTTGCGCGGATGGCCGACCACTGCACCGAAACAGTCAAGATCAGACAATGTGGTGGTAATCGCATACCTGCCCGGGTTGTCAAATGTGAAAACCCTCTCGGTGAGTTCAGGGCCTGCCAAATCAGCCATATCTCCTTCTTCCAGCACCACATAAATGTCCAGGCCGTACTTGACCCTGTATCTTCCGTGGCAAAAGACCATTGGATATCCTTTTTTGTTTGAAAAAAAGCTAGTATTCGGATAAAGCACGCCGTATGTAACCGCCTGCGGATAGTTGAATGTGGATGGGCCGCCAAGTTCTGGATAAAGCTCTCCCAAGCCTTCATTGAAGGAATCCCATATATCCTGTTTCACGCAGCCGTTCCCCAAGCCAAGGCCGGGAAAACATTCTCCTTCGGCATCATACCTGTAATAAGTTTCATTGTCAAGCCATTTTACCTGATAGGTGCTTGTAGAGGAATAATCCTCAAAAGGCAGGTTATCAAGGGACAGATAGCGCGTCGCGGTCCTTACATCAGAGGTTCGCCAGTTCGCATTTATGGCAGGAGTGTACCTGAGAACAGTGCCTGCGCATACTGTTGATTCTCCCTGCTCGCAAGGGTCGCCGCTCAAAACAACGCCATCCACGGCACAGGACGCCTTTCCGACATAAACGCCGTGGCGGGCTATCATCCGGTAGTTATTTGGATCAATAAAACCATAGTACTCAGTGCCAACCCAGCTCTCAAGGGCAAAAGACAAGCCCAGCAACAAGATAAGATAAAACAGCTTTTTCATTTTTTCGACCTCTTTGCGATTTTTTGCTGAGTTTTAAGGTAATCGGTAAAGTATCCTGCAATGCCGTTTTTACCATCCTCTGAAATAAACTTCAGCTTTCTCAAGCCCGGATTGGAATTTATGGCCGCGACAACCCTGCCGTCCAATATCCTGTTTATCGCGATGGAAGCAAGGCAGTGCAATGCTTCAGGGATGAAAAACAGGTTTCCCCTGTAAAACTCGCTGTCAGGCACGGAATAAATGATAACATTTGCCACAGTCCCGTTAATCGGGTCAATCTTGAAATCCTCCGGGGCTTTCCCAAAATAGACAAACTTGCTGTCAGCAGTGTCTATCCTGATGTTTTTTATGCCGAACAATGAGGCAGGCAGGTTGTCCAGGGGCTTTATGGGCTTGCAATCAGCAGTGCATTCCATAACAACAGTTAGAGGAAGTTTCCAGCCCATATCAGAAGGCAGGACCGGCTCAAGCTCCCTTGAAAGGTAAATTCTCCTGTCAAGGAAATAATCCTGAATGGCAGTATTCAGAAGGCATATCGCCGTAAGATACTCTTTTGTCGCGTTTTTGTTTTTCTCAAACGCTTCAGCCATTTTTTCAAGCCCGTACTTATCTATTGCCAGCGTAGTTTCTGACACAAAAGATGTAAGCTTCATCTCGCCGAAGCCGAAAGATACAAGGGTGGCTTTCCACATGTGCTTAAAGGCATTGTAAAAGCTTTCTTCCATCTGCAGGTCAGCCACTGCCTCCCAGACATTTCCTGAGCGTATTGCCTCTGCTATTGGGATGTGCTTGTCTTTCCTTATGCTTCTGCTGAAAATCTTGTATGACTCCCTCGCGTATTTTGAGGCAAGCTTATCCTTGGCTATCTGCTCGGCATCAAACATTCTTTTCTGCTTGGCATAAAGAGCAAGAGTGAGAAAAGCTGAGAAGAAAGCGGCGGCATCGCTCGCGCTTTCAAATTCAGCCACGGTTTCGGCAGGAAGGTGCGGCTTGTCCATCATAACAACCATATAGCCCGGCTCGCTTGACAAGATTGAAAGTGGTGTTGGAGATGTCAGCGCAATCTTGTAGCGCCTCATCTCGGTTTCCCTGGCGATGGTAGTTAACAGCTTATAGTACACCTCCCGGACTTCAGGCTCAACGTCGAATATTCTCAGCCCGACAATGTCTTCCCTTAGTAGTGGCTTTATCTCACTTAACTGCTTCGGGTTCAGGGAAGCAAGCTTCATAAGGGCGTCCTTTCTCGCGGCTTTGAGTTTGTAAACCGCATCTGCTCCCAAAATCGCATTGCTCTTGTCATAGACATATTTTGACCAGTTGCTTAGTTTGCCGGCGAGGTCATACAGTTGCATAACCCTTGTGGAGTAAAGCACAACTGATGCCCAGTCGTTTGGATTTGCCGCTGCCTTGTTTCCTGCAGCGACATCAATAACCCAAAGCGCCTTTTCAACCTTCTCATCAAACATACATCCACCTGAAATTATCTCTCCAGGTTAAACCTGAACAAAAGCATAACTGAATAATTAAGGTTGCTGTCCAAAGAAGCTCCAAGGCCGGCAGCAAGCCCCCAAGGCGCAAAATTGAACAGGACTTCGGTGGACCCTTGGCCATAATTATTCCTGCCGTCGTAAAGGTATGTTGCGTTTAGCGCCGGCAGAGCATACCAGTTTTCTGAAATTCTATGGACTGACTGAATGCCTCCTGTCAACGAAAAGCCTGTCTGCCCGCCGAAAAGAACTGTCGGGCTTAAATAAAATGTCAGCCGCTGCAACGCAAGTGGTTGATATTCATCCAACTTTTCAGTCCACCCCAGCACAACATTTCCATACCAGTTGCTCGTTGGGTCCCACTTCAGCCCTTCTTCGCTTATGCTGCCTATGCCCCATCCTCCGAGGCCGACTGATCTTATCTTTAAGCCTTCGCCTCCAGGAAAGTCAGCGCTTATTCCTATGCTTTTGAATGAAGCAACCCAGTCGCTTATGGCAAGCGGCTGGCCGTGGATGGCTGTTTTCAGGGATGCCTTGTCTATTTCAACAGCCGCATTCACCCTTATAACCCCAATACCCCCCAAAGCTTCAGGCGCCTTGAAAGCCAACAAGTCAAGAGCTGTGTTAATGTCAATGGCGTGCGTTTCAAGCGTTGCCGAGATGGATTCCCCTGTCGGTTCAACTATTAATTTTCCTTGCTCATCAAAGCCCTTTAATTGGTACTCTGATAATCTGCCATTGACCGGGCGGTAAAGATAGCCAAGCTGAACAGCCAACCCTGTCAGGAACGCGACTCCCCGCGCTTCTACTTTGCTTCTTATTTCAGATTCAGACAAGCCCAAGCGGAGCGCCACCTCAATCCCGATGGGGATCCTGACTCTCAGCGTATCGCCTTCAAAACGGTAAGTATAGAAATTTTCCAAAAGGTTGACCCCAAGGCGGTCGCTGAATGTCATAAGCGCCATCTTGAAATCCGCTGTATCGCCGCTTTCTTTTGCCTTCTCAAGCGCTTTTAAAATAGCTGCTTTTGTGCCGCTGTCCGCATCGCTCGTCGGATTCCAACCGGTTAATATAATATCGTAAAGAGCAGATGCAGCATTTTTAACCTGTTCGGGGTCTTTGGCATTTAAGCCTTCTGCAAATGCATCGTATAAACCCTTTGTCTTTTCCTCGCCAAACATAGATGTCAGCGCGGCTGACATATTTTCGCCGAATATGTAATTAGTTTCGCCTGCCTTGGCAGTGTAGCGGGAAGGCATAAAAGGCTGCGGGAACCGCTCTGGCAGGAGGGACGGAAGTTGCAGTATGGCAGGCGGCGTAGTTTCTGCCTGCATTTCTTCTGTCTTTTCCTCCTTCTTTATCTCAACTGCGGTTGGCGCGCCAAAAGCCAGCAGTTTTTCGATATACCATACTCCTGCTTTCTGCAATATGTCTTGAAGAGCTGAATTTTTTTGATAGTCCTTTCTTTTTTCAAGACTACTATTTTGGGATTCCACCCTAATGTTATCAGCAGTACTCCAAAATTTGTCGCTAATGATTTCTTTAACCATTAGGTCGCCGACAATGTAATTGGTGCTTCCTCCGCCTATGCCCAGCAAAGCAGGAGTAAATGCCTGATGATAGCCTGCACCTTTCTTATATATTTTTTCTATTTGTTCCGGGCCTACAACATTAGTAAATAAAGTTCCAACATATTCTCTATCCGCTGAAGTCGTCAGCGAGGGGCGCAATTGTGCGATGGCCGCGTATCTCATTGGGTAGTATCCTTTTTGGATGTTTGTTACGTTCAAATTATACGCCAACAAGTCAAAAACAGCATCGTATCTTTTTTTAAGATCCGGTTTGTCAACTTGATAATAATTCCTGTTTATGTAAGCGGCAAAATCGTGCCAGTAAGGCAGAATCTTCGCAATGCCTGCATTCGCAATTACCAACGCGGCGTTGTCATTGATGGCTTTTGAAAGGTCGACGTTTTGGTCTTGCAGCCTCATATTCTCTTCTTCTTTTTCTCGGTTAATGAAAAGCCTTACAAACTGGTCTTTCGCAAGCCCAAGGCTAGCCTCTGCACCAGTTTTGTCTCCTTTTTTAATAACGTCTTTTTCTTTTAGGTCCAATAAAAGCTTAAGCTCTGCGATTGACAACAGTGTATATAATGCGATTTCTTTTTTATTGGGGTCCAGATTTTCGGGTATATCTTCCAGCAACTTGAAAAATCCATCATCGGCGCCGAAAGCGCTTTGTACGACACTGCTGCCAACGGAAGAAAGTTTGTTAGAAACAAGACTGTTAAATAGTCTTTTGTTGGCCCTATTAAGATCAGGATCGTGCATATGCAGTAAACGCTCGTGCTCCAAATCAACGATTTTTTTGAAAGTTTCATAGTTTTCTCCCATGTCGTTTTTGACTTTGTTTTTATTTTGGAACAACTTCTGTGCTTTGTTTTCGTGGTGTCGCAGAGCCATCTCGTTTATGCGCAATAAAAGCATTCTCGCGCCTACAACGCTGTATATGGAAAAGCCGTCAACTTTGACACCTTTACTTTTTAGTATTTTTTTAACCGCTTCTTTTTCCCCGCGCGTGGTCTCAGATTCTTTTATGTACTCCAGGAGGGCTTTGTCTTGCAGGTGAAGCAGTGCCTTAATATGATTGGACAAAAAAAGTAGTTTATCATCATTGTTTTGCATTTTATTGAAATGGCCTAGCAAATTTTCTGAATCCTTAAACAATGTCTGTGCTATTTTTTGAATGGCTTGTTTATCGTTTTTGTTGATTTTTTGGGGAGGGGCGATGCTCGCGAGAGAAAGATTTAACTTTATAGCAAACAAAGACCAATTGTCTAAAAACCCATTAAAGTCCTTTATTACCTCTTCTACATCTACCTTCACAGATTGTTTAACTTCAGCATGAGCGGGCTCTTCGGCTTGGGCTTCTGGTGGCTTAGTTTCTTTAGTTTTTTCAGACTCAGCCAGCCCGACCGGGATAGGCTCCTCTTCCTTGCCAGCGGTTTTTGCCGGCACTGCCTGCACCAGCCCTACCAAAGCTTCCTCAGCCAAACTTTCAGCCTGCTTCTGGTTAAATACTTCAATTACTTTCTTGTACAGATCATCCAGTTTGCCGAGATTCACAACACCCTCAACCGTTTGGTCAAATAGATAAACCGACAATATATTAGTGCCTTGTCCGATGTATATGCCGTCTCTTCTCGCATTATCGTTAATTTTTATTACAAAACCCAACTTTTGCAAAAGTTTAAAGATTTGTTTAGCGTATTCGCTGTCTGCAGTTATGTAGCCCTGAAACTTTTCAGACACGCGGGCAGTTTTTTGCTCCGCCTTAATTTTAGGAATAAGATTAGTGAATTCTTTTAGGATTTTTGCCTGCTCTGCCACTTCGTTTTTCTTTTCCGCTCCCGCCGCCTCCCTCGGGGCCGCCCTAACACTTCCAAACGGCATACACACACCTTCAAACATTAAACATGTTGCCAGTATTTTAGCAAGCAACGGATGCTTTGCCGAGAAAGATTTCGGCTTATAACTAGTCGCACTAACGCTATTTAAATCTTTCGCATCCTTTCTGCCTGAATATTTTATCTTCATCCCGCTCACCGTGATTTATAACCGCTAACTGATATATATTAACACATTAAATATTTATAAATGTGATGTTTTGTAAAAAATCGGGTACCTGCACAAAGCACTGCCAAACAACCGGCTAACCAAAAAGGGAGCCAAGCCCCTGCTCTGCCGCCTCTTCCTCTTCTTTTATTTTTTTGATTATACTTTCTGCTTTTTTCCCTTCAGCCACAACAGCAATATCCTTCAGCGCTGCATCTGCCTTTCTTATGAAATCCGCTGAGGAAGAAATATAAAGATAAACCTTTGATTTGTCCTCGCCGAGCGAGGCGCCGTCACGAATTCTGTAGCCAACCCTGGCAAAACTATCAGTAGCATAAGGGTCTGCTTCAAGCACTTTCGTCAAGGCTTGCTTCTTCTCCAATGCGACTTCGTACAGCCTTTCCATAGCATCACTTTCTTTCTTCCTCAACCATCGTGATAAGCGCGCTATAAACAAGCGGATAGAGAACAGGAAGGGAGACAAACTGGATAAGCGGGATGAAATTCAGTAGCCAGATGATGCTGTAGATGAAGAAAAAGCTCACATAGTATATGTGCTTTTCTGCAAACACGAAATAAAGCTCCTTGAATGCCTCAAATGGCTCTGCGCCAAGCCCGCACGCGATTATCCCGGGTTTTGCGGTTAGATGGAAGACAAAGAAAACCGAGAGAGAATACAAAGCGAGAAGATGGATTCCGTATTCCCAGTCCTGCAGGGCATAGTAATAGAGCGCTACGCCGATGCCGATTATGATGAGCATGAAGAAATCGCGCATTATGCCTATTGAAAAGATCATCGGGCCGCGCGACAGGCCGTAATGATAGAACTCAACAAGGGAAACATGCGAGCCCGTAAGCGCTTTTTTGTATGCGTATATTGTTGCTGCCGTTATGCAGCCGTTCATGTATATCAAAAAAAACACAGCAGCGAGAAGGGGGATTGCGTAGAGGGTGATGGTCGTGTAGTCTTCAAAAGAAAGCGGAAAACCCGCAAAGAAAAGCGCGAGTGAGGAAAAAAGGAGTATGCCTGTCGTGGCAAACAGCACAAGCAGTGAAAAGAAGACATAAAGCACTGAGCCCCAGATGAAAAGAAATGGCTTTTCGCCGTAAGCGGAAAAGACGGTCTTGAGCTCCATCAAACCAACTTACTTCTTTTTTGACGGCATTATTGGGGGAGGAGCGATGTGCGGAGGCAGGTTGAACGCCCTGAGAACGAGCAAAGCGTTATGCGTTACATACGGGTTAATCGCATTCAGGATGTTGGCGGCCATATTCTCGTCTATCCTGTGCTTCTCTTTCCAGGATGAAACCATTTTATCCAATTCCTTAGGTTCATCAGTCACCAGCGCCTCGCCTTCAAGCTTCAGGACAGCAGTATTCGGCGTGTAGCCCACAAGATAGGAAAACCTGACATTCGCGAGATCTTCCCTGTCGGTCTTTGAGATTTTTGTTATCTTCAGGTCTATAGAAAGGCCTTTCGGCGGCTTATCCTCTTTTATGCTAACGCTCCCATCAAGCAGCCTTATCCCAACCATTCCAAACATATTGTCACCTGGCGATAATTATAAGTGTTTATTTAAAAATGTATTCGTTTTGCAGCCTGACGAAAAAAATCACTGGCATCTGTGTGTTGCCTGATTGCAGGTCTCTCCGGCAACGCAATCCTGGTCAACATCGCAGTACCCTGCCTTTGCCTTGCAGCGGTGCTCCACGCAAACCTGCCAGCTGCCGCAGTCGCTCCCTGAATTGCAGTGGTCCTTTCTCACTGCGCACTTATGCGTCTGCGGGCTGCAGTACTCCCACCAGTTGCAGTCGTTGTCTGCGGCGCAGAAGCCCTGCCTTGCCACGCAGCGATGCTGCTCAAGGTCGCATTTAGCCCATTCTTTGCAGTCAGCATCGTTTATGCAATATTCCGCCTTTGCCTTGCAGTAATGCGTCTTGACATCGCAAACCTGCCAGCTCTCGCAATCACCGTCAATGTTGCATCTTCCGGGCAGAACAACGCATTTTCTTGATGTAAGATTGCATTCTTCCCAACCGTCGCAGTCGCTGTTGCTCCTGCATAAGCCTGCCTTTGGCTCGCACTTGTGCCTTTCAGGGTCGCAGTATTCAAAAGCCGGGTCGCACTGTGCATCAGAATCGCAGAAGCCACTTGCAGCTACGCAGTTGTTTCCAACAGTGCACACCTGCCAAACAGGGCAGTCGCTGTCAATCCTGCACCTGCCTTCAAGAAAAACGCACTGATGAGTTGTTCTGTTGCAGGTTGTCAGGCTATCATTGCAATCGCTATCAATGCTGCAGTATCCGGGCTTAAGCTCACAAACGCCTGTCTGAATGTTGCAAACCTCGTAATCCTTGCAGTCAGAACTTTTCGTGCATTTTGTCTGGCTTTCAAAACAGCCAAACAAAAACAGCGATGCTGCCAAAATTATGATTAACAAAACGATGTTCTTCATGGCTTTATCTTATTTGACAATTGTTTAAAAAACCTTACTTCTCTGCCGACAATGCGGCTTAATCAATAATTTTAAACAAGATGTTCAGATCTCTGCTTGAAATATCAGCAGCGGTTTTCCTTCCTTTGCCGGCATAAGGGCCTCTGAAAATCCTTATCGTTCTGTAACTGGCTTTTTTGGCTGGGATGATGTCCTTGTCTTCCTTGTCGCCAACCATAAGGCATTCACTCGGAGCAACGTTTATTTTTTTGGCAATTTTTCGGTAAAATTCCGCATCTTTACCGCCTTTGCTAGGATTTGCTACGAAAACATTTTCAAAATATTGCGCCACCTGCAACCGCAAAAGTTTGTCCCACTGCTTTACCTCAATGCCCTCTGATGCCACATAAAGTTTTATCCTCTTATCCCTGAGCCAAAGAAGAACACGTGGCACCTCAGGATACGGCAATATCGTTATCTTGGTGTCATGATAGGCTGCAACCGCAGCAGCGACATATTTCGCCTTGTTTTTTACCCCGAACGCATCCAGAACCTTGTCAAAATGATAGGGATAATTTGAGCCTTTTTCCATTATTACCTTGTTTAGCTCCCTTTCAACTTCTTTTATGCTCGCGGGCAGGCCTGCCCTTATCATCGCGCTTATCGCATTTTTCCGCGCAAGCTCAGCAAACTCGCGGGACGGATAGAGTGTGTTGTCAATGTCAAAGAAAAATGCTCTTGGCTTTGCCATACTGCAGATAAGGAATCGTAAATTTAAATTATTATGCTAAACCGCCTGCTGCCGATTGCTCAAAAAAACACAAAAAAAAGAAAAGATTATTGGCCCGTGGCCGCGCCCATTCCAAGAGGCAAGTTAAAACCGCCTCCCCTCGGCGGGGCAGGCTTGCAGTCATTCTCTTTTGCTTCCGGCATCTCAGTCTCGTTGTAACCTATAACCGTTGCGTGCCCCCCGTCTGGCGATACGATGGTAATGTCTCTCTTGTCGCAAGAGCCGTTCCCGAGCAGCCCTTTGTAAGCCAGCCTGCCAACATTGTTTATGGCGCTTTTTATCTGGCCGGTCAGGTTTGCCAAAGCTCCGCCAAGGCAGCTAACAGGATTGGCAGTTTTGTTGCAAATATGCTCTATTTCAGAGATGTTTTTTAAGCCTATGATGCTCTCGCCAGAATGCTTTTCTTTCATAACGTTCGCGAATGAGGCATCACCTCTTGTTCCGTTTAGATTGACAGTAAACAATAGCGAGGACGTGTTTATTATGACTTTGGTTCTGGGTAGAAGGTACATCGGTCTTATCCCTTTTTTTGGCTCATCTAACGGCAATGTCAGATATCTTTGCGCTTCTTCAAATGATAGGGATATGCAAAACCCTTCAGTAAACAGCTTTGGCATTTTAAGTAACAACTCCGGCATTTTAAGTATCAACTCCGGCGGTATAATGGACAAGTTAAGTAACAACTCCGGCGGTATAATGGACAAGTACTCGTTTTGAACAAGAAGGTAGTTAAGGTTATCAATAATCTTTTTATCAAGCTCTTTGAGGCTAATCGCTTCCCATTTGAAGTTTGGGAAAGAAACAGTACACGTCCCTGGCACACAGTTTGAAAACTCATCGTCCACAGTAACTTTTATTGGGTCGCAAAAAAATTCTGTGCTTATCATATAAGTATCACTAAGACAGATTGAAGCCTGGCTTATGAACGGACACTCTTTACCACCTAAGGTCGGGCTTTCGGCGCACGCCGAAATTACTGCTGGTGGCGCGTCTTTACGGTCTCTTGAACTTAGATAAATGCCGATGCCGGAAGCGAGTAGACCTGCCGCTATCAACGCTCCTGCCAGCCACTTTTTCCATCTTTTTGGCTTTTTATTAGGTTTGAGCTGTTGGAACTGAGCGGATTCTGACTGCGGCGGGGTAATTTTAATCTGCGGTTCCCCGGGCGTTGTCTGCTCATCATAGCGGGACGAAGGAATCTGCTCAAGAGAGTCAAGCTGTTCTGCCTCGCGCCTCTCAAGCAACTTCTCAACTTCGGCGCCTATGCCGAAAATCGAGCGTCTGCTGCGTTCGCCTTCAGGCACGCTGCTTATTGTTGTGCCAGTCTGGCCGAAGGGTTTTTCAGCCGCCCGGGCGCTTTCGCTTGGCGCTTTTGCTCCGTTCGCTTGAACATTATGGCTCATGGTTGTGCCGCCCTGGCTGAAACTCGGTTTTGCTTCTGGCTGGGGGGATTCGCCCTGCTCAACAACGCAAACCGGCAGGACCAGGTCCCCCTGGCTTTCGTAGCATGCCGCTTCGGCTGCTGCTTCAACAGGGGCTGCTTCTTTGCCCGGTGCTTCAGACACGTCGGGCAGTTCAATAGGCAAAACCGGCAGGACTGAATGCTGCGCCTCTGCGCTTTCAGGAACCGACTGCCCAACCGCGCCAGCATCAGCCGTACTCTGCTGCTCAGGCTGGCTGCTTTCTGCTTCTTCTACAGAAGCGGTTTCCTCTTTGTTCAGCTGTTTGTCCAGGCCGCTTATAGCCGAGTTGATTTCCTTGTCCAAAACTTCGAGAGGCGATGGTTCCTCTTTCTTTGGCTTTTTAGAGGTCAGTTTTATATTCGGGTCGGTCGGCCCGTCGCTAAAGCTCGGCGGGGGCGCGTTAAACACGCTCGAGTGGACCTCGTCTATTTCTTTCATCAATTCTCGCGTGCTTCTTAACAAGTCGTCCTCTTCCTCAACATTCTGCAGACCATTTTTTTTGGTTGCCGGAAGAGCTGTCGGCTGCTCCACGAGCGGCTGGCTTTTCTGCTCCATCTGTTTCAATCTCTCCTTGAGAACTGCCTTAACTTCCCTGGCATTGAGTTTTTTACTCATTGCTACCACCATTATTCCTTATTTTCTTAATTATGTCATTGCTGGCGTAAGCAATGCTTGCCAGGAACGACTCAAAGTTGGTGAGCAGGTTGCTCAGCGCTCCCTCAAACTCGGAAAAGTTTTCGCGAAGCTGCGACAACTCAGCCCAACTATCAACAAGCTCGTTATGCTTGCTGGAAATTTCCCTGACAGACATCTTAAGCCTGTCAAGTTCATCCGCGAGTTTCTTTGCATCCGCGTCAAACCTGTCAGTCGCTTTATTTACCTCTTCGGTAACCAGACCGCTAACGCCATCAACTACTGTCTCAATGGTGGAATCCAGCTTTTCCTGATTCACCGCATCTTGCTTCAGCCCTTCCAGCTCCTGCCTCAATGAACCCAACCCGGCTTCTGTCTGCTGAAGCTTGGCGTCCTTGGCAGTCATCCATTCGCGAAGGGTCGTCTTGTGATACTGCTCCACCACGCCAACCCTTCTGCCCAGGTCATTTATAGCTTTGGTGAGCCCATCAAGGGCTGTTTGCAAAGCCTGCGGATTTACCGTGGCCATTGCCGTTTCTTTTTGCGGCACCTTCTGTATTTCCGGAGCCTGTACTCTGGCCGGCGGCGGGGGAAGCGGTTTTGAAGAAGCTTCCGCAGCCTCTGGGCTAGGCTCGACTGTTTTTGACCATTCAAGCATTTTTTGCGGATAATCCACTGGCACTGTTCTGCCGTCCTGGAATCTGCCGCCCGCTGGCTGCCTTGTCTGTTCTATCAGAGGATCCGAAACCTTCAATTGCCTCATCTTTTCATCGTGTCTAGCATCTTTACCCCCAGCCTGCTGATTTCCGCCTGAATGCTTAAATTTTCCTGCCATATTTCCACCAATATATAGTGTTTTATGTTATATTATTGTGAGAAATGTTTATAAATGTTTCCACTTGGTTAAGTGTGGTAGAACACAGGTGAATGGTGCCGCGGCTGGAAGAGAATTCGTCAAAAGCAAAAAAAAATAAAAAAGTAAAAAAAATAAAAAATTTAGCCGAGGACCTCAAGCTCCTCGCCGTACAACGGCGTGGCTGTTTCCTCTTCTGTTGAGTAAGCAGAGCCGCCAACCGATGCTCCCTTGACGCCGGTAACTATGGCAACTATCTCAAGCTTGCCCTCGTAGTTCTGCATTATCCTTGCGCCCCACTTAACATTCGCCTCAGCATCCATCGTCTCGGTAATCAGCTCGCCTGCTTTTATCGCGTCGCCGAGCGTAAGGTCGCTTCCTCCGCTTATGTGTATCAATGCACCCTTTGCGCCTTCAAAGTCAACATCAAGAAGCCTGTTCTTTATCACGCCTTCGGATGCCGCCCTTACCTTGTCGTTTCCTTTTCCCTCGCCCACAGCTATGAAACCGACTCCGCCGCCTTCCATGATTGCGCGGACGTCGGCAAAGTCGATGTTTATCAAAGACGGCTGGGTGATCGTCCAGACAAGCCCGCTGATTGCTCTTGCCAAAATTTCATCTGCAACTGCAAAAGCCTCTGTCATCGGCAGGTTCGGGACCAACTGAACCAGCCTGTTGTTGTCCAGTATGATGACCGAGTCGCAGCTCTTTTTGAGCAATTTTATGCCTTCGTCTGCTTTCTTCTTTCTCGCGCGCTCAAGCGCAAACGGGTAGGTTACCATGGCGACTACTATCGCGCCCTGCTCCTTTGCGATTTGCGCTACAATCGGCGCAGCGCCGCCGCCTGTCCCGCCGCCCATGCCTGCGCATATGAAAACAAGATGGGCGTTTTCAAGCTCTTTCTCTATGAGCGGCCTGTCAACCTCTGCAGACTTTGCGCCTATCTCTGGATAGCCGCCGGCGCCAAGCCCTTTCGTGACGCTCTTGCCTATCAGAATCTTCTTTGCCCTTTCGTGTATTATGCCCAAATGCTGCTTGTCGGTGTTGACAGCAACAAGCTCAGTGCCCTTGACGCCTGCCTTTATCAGCCGGTTTATCGTGTTGTTGCCGGCGCCGCCGATACCCACGGTAACGATTTTTATCGTTTCCGAACTCATGGCTTCGCTTTCTTCCTTAACCTGGGAGGTGGACTCTCCCATAACGGACTTTACCAAATCTTCCATATTTTTCACCTGGTCGCATTTTCCCGGCGTTTCGCCGGGTAGGAAAAACGGCCCAACCATTATTTAAAAACATTTGCTTTGCCGTCTGAGAAAAAAAACTATAAAAATCTATTTTTTATTACATTTAAAAAAATCAGGCGATAAATTTAAATATATTTAATAAATACATTTATCGATTTTTATGGTGCGCGTGATAACGATAATGGATGATGTTTATGTTGAACTGAACAGGCTGAAAAAGGCAAAGGGCACGAGCTTCAGCGGCGCCATCCGCTTCCTGCTCCGCGAAAAGCAGGAGAGCGAGAAGCAGCTGAAGGTTTTTGCAGGAGCGATAAAGGAAAAGGATGTGGAAAGAAAGGCGGCCATGAGAATACTTGAATAGCCAGGGGTGTTTTGGTGGAAAAGATATGCCTGGATTACTCTGCTGCGCTGGACTTCCTCAAAGGGGAAAGAACAGTTGCGGAAAAGCTGAATTATTATATAAACAACGATGAAATTTGCATTTCCGCGCTTACGCTCGCCTATTTGCTTTATACTGTAAAAAAGCAGGATGTCATAATATCATTCGCGAACAGCGTCACCATCCTGCCCATAGACAGAAAAGTCGTGGTAGTGTCGTCAAAATTGAGGAATGAACTGGCGGAGAACGCCAACGAGATTTCGCATGAAACCTTGATGAACGCCGCGGTCTGCATAGTCAACGACGCCTTTCTTTTCACGCGGCGCGCCGCTGATTACGAAAAGATAAAGGGGTTGAAGCGCGTGTAGACGGCGCGCGGTCTTGCCGCACCCTACTTCCTGCGCCTCATGACAAACCAATAGTAGATCGCTGAAAGGAGTGCGGCAGCCGCTGCTGTTGCCAAGAGGAGCGTTGGCAAAGGGCATAAGTCCCCCTTGGTTTCTTCAGCAGCAGGGACCCCCTCATCAGCAGAGGGAGCAGGCTGGGGCTGCGGCTGCTCGGCGGGCTTTTCTTCATGCTCTTCTGGCAGCGCTGGCGGTTGCACTTCAGGCTCAACTGGTTTCTCTTCCGCGGCTTCTGCCGGCGGCTGTTCTGCTGAAGGCTGCTGCTGTTCCCCCGGCCTTGTTTCCAAAACCTCTTCTTCGCACATTTCGTATTGCAGAACATAAGGATTATCGTAGTAGTACCCGTCTTTTTTTAGCTCTATATGGTAAACTGCTGCCCGTGGCGGCGTGAATGTGGCCTTTCCTTCCTCATCAGTGTATTTTACGGAAAGGAGTTCCACATACGGCTCATATTGTATAAACCGGACCATCACATCGCTCACCGGATGGTCTTTGCTTGTCACCGTAAGCTCGAGGGTATTGCCTGGACAGATTGTTTCAGCGGAAGGACTAAGCGGTTTTCTTTCTCCGCCCCCTCCCGGTGACGGCGGAACCGCAGTGGTTCCGTTTGCAGTATAACCGGAGAAGCCGGCGACGCTGAATGTTGCAAGGTTTCTCGTGCATTCCCGCATTGTGGGCACAAATAACGTACCGTTTGTTATTATCTCGTCTTTGCTCGCAGGGAAGCCGTCAAGCCGGTAAAATTTAAGCGCGGCGCATCCCGGCACTGCGATTGTTATTCTTGCAGTTTCGTTGAGCTCAGCCGCAAGGGGGTCGGATGCATCAAGCGAAACAAAGTCTTCACCAATAAGCAGATTGCTGTCAGTGACATCAGTTTCAACAGAATCAAATTTCATCGAGGGCCATAATATGCCCACGGTATCGTTATAGCCAAGCCAGAGGTCGTGGGTATCAAATACAGAATTGCCCTCCACGTAAAAGTACTTGCTTATTTTACCATAGATCCTTGTTTTGTTCAAAACAATGCCGGATGTCCCGTCCACCCGCATTCCATAGCCGGAGTTGTCCACAAAGCGCTCTCCATTGAATATCAAGCGTTTTGTGCCGCTCTCGATAATAATGCCATTTTCAGTGTTATTGCTGATAGTATTATTTGAAAATGTAATATTGTCGATGAGATAGCCGGCCAGCCCGCGGATTCCCGACTCCCCGTTGCCGTCAATTAAATTGCCCGTGAAGTTGCTGTCATAGAAATCGGCAAGCTGCACCCCGTCCCGCTTGCTCGCGTATATGTCGTTGCCTTCTATCTTCGAATTTATCAGGCTAAAAACGACAAGCCCATAATCATTGGAGTAAAAGTCATTTGACAGTATGTCCACTCTTTCGTTGGACGGAAGAACATTCGGAATTATTACAATGCCGTATTTGCTGTTGTTTCGGATATGATTGGATTCAACGGTCGAATCCCGTACATCCTCCAGGTACAGGCCGGCGGCGGCATTATCCGAAAAATTGTTGCCGTATGCAAAAAAAGTTGAGCTCATCAGCATTCTGGCGCCATCCACGCCATTCAGGGATATGTTGTTATTAAGGAAATGGTGTTTGTCCCCTTGTAAATAAATGCCGAAATCATTGTTTTCTTTGAGATTGGAATTTATCACGGTCACCGCATCGCATATCGCCGGGCCGCCAGCACCGTCCCCAAAACCAGACTGGCTGGCCGTGTGGGCTGCCTTTGTTATCGCATTAACGCCGTCCAGCGTTATGTCGCTTGAACCAACGCACGCGATATCATCTGCAGGCTTGCCCATGGGATGGTCGTAAGTTAGTTCGGTTTTATTTATTGTTATGTTGTAAGCAAGCTTCCCGGTTCCGTTTATGTAAATGTTGCTTCCGAAAAAATCAAGAATTCTGCAGTTGTATATCGTTATGTTGTGCCTTCCGGGCGCGATGTATATGCCGGCAACATTTGCCTCCTGGCCGTCTATGTTGCCGCGCCCGACGGCGGTTGTGCAGTTGATAAATACATCGTTGGCGTCAACCGTGATGCAGGGGCTTGCCAGGCCGCCGCCAACCATCGTGCCCGCCGCGGCCGGATCCCACTGATAGTACTCCGGCGCGTTGATTACGATGGGGCCTGCCTTGCAGTCCAATGCGGTCCCGGGCCCGAAATAAATGATGGCGGATCCAGTCTGCACAAACGCAAAAATCAGGAATAAAAAAATTCCGGTTTTCACAATTTTCATAAATTAGAAAAACACGCTTTATTTATATTGTTTTGCTTTTTGGCCTTCAAGCGAACTTTCGGCGAAGAAGATCGAAACTGCCTGGCGCGGCAGCAAACCCCGGCAGGAACAGATAAGACAGATGCCCGCCGAACATTTTTTATTATCTTTTGAATGTAGTTGGATAAAGGTGAAGGGATGTCTTCAAAAACAACGCCGAAAGGGATGAGGGATTTCCTGCCTGAAGAAGCCGCGGTGAGGGAGCAGGTCAGGGACATCATCGCAGGCGTATACAAAAAATACGGGTTTTTGCCGATGGAAACGCCGGCGCTGGAATATCTTGAAGTGCTGCGCGCAAAGGCAGGCGAGGAAATAGACGGCCAGATATTCGTGCTGGCGGATGAAAGGCTGGCGCTTCGCTTTGAGCACACAATCCCGCTTGCAAGGATAGTGACCTCGCTTGATGTTCCAAGGCCGTTCAAGAGATATGCAATCGGCTCTGTGTGGAGAAAAGAAGAGCCGCAGCACGGCAGATACAGGGAATTCTGGCAGGCGGACGCGGATATAGTTGGCAGTCCAAGCATGCGCGCGGAGGCAGAGCTGCTTGCGATGGCAAGGGAGATATGCAGCGCTTTCGGTTTTGAAAACCCGAGGATACTGTTAAACAACAGGAAAATATTGAACGAGCTTGCCAAGCACTTTGATTTTGAGGACAAAAAAAACGAGGTCTTCAGGCTACTGGACAAGATAGGCAAGATCGATATTGAGCAAGTGGAAAAGGAGCTCATAAAAACAATAGGGCAGAGGGGAGTTGAACTGATGCGCGCCATAAGAAGCGGAAAAGACAATGAGGAGAAGCTGGCGATTGCTGAAAAATATTGCAAGGAAGGCGCTGCAGAACTTCGGGAAATAATCTCGTTATGCGACTTTCCGGTTGAAATAGACCTCACGCTGGTCCGCGGCCTTGCTTACTACACCGGGCCTGTTTTTGAGATAAAATTGAGCGGCAGCATAGGGACAGTCATCGCGGGCGGAAGATATGACAACCTTCTTTCGCTTTACGGCAGGGGGGATTGCGCAACCGGGATATCCGTGGGCATTGAAAGGCTGATAGCCATTATGATGGAAAAGAAGGGGGCGGCTGGCAGGAAAGGCACTGGGATATTTGTGGCAAACGCGAAGGACGAGAACTACAAGGATGCGCTGGCGCTTGCGCAGAAGCTTCGGGCTGCCGGACTGAACTGCGAAACCGACCTGAACAACAGGAACCTGCGGAAGCAGATGGAATATGTCAATGCAAAAAAGATACCTTTTGCGGTCATCGTTGGCGAGAGGGAACTTGCCAGCGGAAAGTACAAGGTCAGAAACATGGAAACCGGGGAAGAGGAAGAACTTGACGAAAGCGGGTTGGTCGCGAAATGGCGAAAAAACGGATAAGCGCTGCGGCCCCGATATTTGTTCCGACAATTTACATAAAGGACAAGCAGGCGTTCTCAAAAGAAGGCGGAATGATGCGGCTCCTGGGGCCTGCGGTGGAAATGATAAGGCGGTTGTCGCAAAAGTACAGGCTGTTTCATATAATAGATCTTGACCTAAAGAAAGGCAGCACAGCAAATTTTGACATTTATGACAAGCTGACATACTTCGCCCACATACAGGTGGAATGCGACGATGAAAAAGCAATAGGAAGACTGATAGATGTGAACGCGCGCGCGGTTGTCCGCCTGCCGACCGCGCTAAACCTTGGAAAATGGAACAAAAAGCTTCTTGTCGGGATAGTTGAAAGCCCGGGCGGAGACATATCAGGGGTGAATGATGTCATAATAGCCGGCGGCGATGAAAAAACCGCAATGGAAATAATGAAAAAATGCGAAAAAGAAGGAAAGAGGATAATGCTACGCGCCGCGGGCAGGTATGGCGGTGAAAAGAAAGCGTGGGCGATTATTTTAGATGCACCGTGAGCCCTTTCTCCGATATTGAAAGCGGATATTGTTTCAGGGAATGATGAACCCCTTTCATTTTGAGGACTTCGATTATCCGCACCCTCTCGTTTTTTTTCGGCTCGCACCTGAAACCGACATTTATCCAGCCGTCAGTGAAGCTCTCTATGCCGTATGTCGTGGTGGGAAGAACCTCCATCGCTGTCGCATTGACATCCTCGGATATTATCAACGCGGTAACCCCCCACGAGCGGATGCTTTCCACGAATTTCAGGAACCCGATTTTCCGCTCCTCCTCAGTCTTGAAGTGAAGGGCGACAGGCAGGATGGAATCAATGACCACGCGCCTCACATTCATGGTTTTGACTATCTCCTTTATCGCGCCAGATTGCTGGAGGAGCTGCTCAACCTCGTAAATCGGATAATCCAAAAAAACGAGTTTCTGCTTTTTCTCCATGTCCTCCAGGTCCCAAGCATACCCGCTCATATGAAAAAGGGTGCTGTCCTTGCTCTCCTCTATTGATATGTAAAGGCCGGCATCGCCGAATTGTTTCGCCCCTTCATATAAAAACTGCATCCCGAGTGTGCTCTTGCCGGCTCCTGTCATGCCTCCAATGGTTGTTATTGAAGTAGCCGGAAATCCGCCTCCAAGAACCTTGTCAAGCCCGGGAATGCCGCTCCTGACAAAAACAATTTCTTTCATAGCAAACACCTTACTTCTCTTTTTTCTCAAGAAGCCTTTTTCCCATCTCCGCGCGCAGCTCAAGCTGCCTCTGCAATTCAGCCAGCTCTTCGGGCTTTGCAAGCCTCATCAGGAAGTTCCTTTTGTATTCTGCAGTGGTGGCTGAAAGCTGGCCAAGAAGCTCTATCGCCTGATTGAGAGGGATATGAATCTCGGACGGCTGATGTATCTCCACTGTGAATGGCGAGTATTCCAGGCATATGTTGGCGAGAGTGAGGAAATTCCTGGTAAGGAGCTTCACCTCTATTGAGGATGAAACGTTTTTTCCCTCTTCGCTGACAAGCGGCTCGTTTATTTCGCCAACCGCGTAAACCACGCCGGGCGTTTTTATCAGGTGCTCAAGAAAGCCTGCGCCCAGTTTCTGCACAGCGTCCTTTGTCGCCGCGTGTATGTCAAAATAGAGGGTTGCCAGCACCCCGCCCTCCCTGACGGTTTTCTCTGTCACCTTCTTTACGTCCATTGCCATAAAAATATTATCTAAATAGTTGCATTTAAAATCCCTTTTGTGCAATAAACGCTCATGAATGTTGTTTTTGACAGCGAATCCCTTCGATGGCTAAAGCAAAAAGGTTTTAATGAATGGGAGATAGAGGATGTGCAGCGATGCCTTTCAATCGCATTAAAGGCTGCGGGCAGCGGCGAAGCGACCATAAAGCTTCCTGAAAAGACAACGATGAAGATAGCCGCGCTGGCCTATGCCGTGCTGGCAAACCTTGAAGAGGGTGCTCTAAAAAATGAGTACCTGTCCCTGTCCGAGGAAATGCAACGCGCATTCAACGAGGAGATAGAGCTTGGGGAACTCGAGCAGATACACGCGAAAATAGGCAAAATAAAGATGGGCAGGCTTTATTCTGATGCAAGAAGAAAGTCAAGCGTGAAAAAAGGCACACTTATGGAAGAATAGCGCGGCACGCGGCATCGTCTATATCAGTTCGCCTCTTGCCTGCTCTATCTGCATTCTCGCGACGTCCTGTTTTCTCCTGAAATCAGGCAGGACTGCATTGGAAAAGCGAAGAGGCAGGAGTGAGTCGTATATCCCCTCCATAAGCGCAAAATATTTCTCCGCTTCTTTTCGGTCATTTCTTCTCAGCGCCTCGTACATCTCCCTTTTGAGTTCGCCGACCGAATCAAGCAGGCCGTTTAGGTATGCCACCTCATCCACGCCAAGCTCCTTCTGCTGCGGGATCCTCTTCTTTGCCACTGCTTCAAGAACGACCCTTGCTTCGGCGTATTCCTGCATGATGTGGTTTATCTGCGCCGGAAAAATGCCCTTGAACCCGGCAAGCTTGCTTAACCCCTTTTCAGCATCCCTGAGATGCCCAGCCGCGGCTTTTTCATCCCCTGCGTGGATTGCCTTTATGGCGTTTGAGCATGCGCGGACTACCACCCTGCCGGTTGCATTTATCAGGTCCATCGCCTCTTCTTTTTCAGCAAGTTTTTTTTCAATGTCGCTTATGTCTATCATGGCTGTTTTTCACAGCGAGCATTTAAAATCCCTATTCAAATTCGCGGGCCCGGACCCGGGTGGCGCGCCATGCGCACCAAGCGCTGAGTTCTTAACAAAATCACTTTTTTTTATTTAAAAACACAGGTGTATTTACACAAGGAAAATTAAAAAAAATGTAGATAATAACACTAAAATAATAAAATATTGGATTTAAAACAATATATTTATAAATTCTTCTGTTCTATTATTATTTAGTGATTATATATGAAAAATAAGGATTATAACAATGAGCTCCTGCGCAAGTACAAATACCTGTTGACGATTGCAAGGCGGGATGGCACTAAAAAAATAGTCTTCAGGCTGCTTGCTGAAAACGGCAGCCAGCTTGACATCAGCCTTCCGCCAAACATAGACGCAAACGGGGTAGAAGAATATTTATCTAATTATACCCACTGCCAAAACAAGCACAAAAAAATAAGAATAAAAAGATACCTTGGGGGCAAGAAAGAAAAAAATGACGGGGCCAGGTATTTCGCTTTTTCCTGCGAGTTTTGATTTGTTGCCGCGCGGACTTAGATAATGTTTTAAAGGTTTATCCAAAAAACCAATTAAAAACAATGAGGCGGTTTTATGGGTCTGGAAAAACTGAAAGGCAGGCACTTTCTAAGTGATTTTGATTTTAGCGCGGAAGAATACCTGCAGGTTCTTGACTTGGCGCGGGGGATGAAAAGCGGCAGGGTCAAAAAGAAGCTCAGAAATAAATCATTGATTATGCTTTTTCAGAAGCCGTCCACGCGGACAAGGCTCTCTTTTGAAATAGGGATGACAAGGCTTGGCGGCCACGCTGTATTTGTTGACATAAGCACGACCCAGCTTGGCCGGGGCGAGACAATAGCGGACACCGCGAGGGTGATGGCGCGATACGGCGACTTGATAATGGCCCGGCTGAACTCCCAGGCAGACCTTGAGGAAATAGCCCGCTATTCCTCTGTCCCTGTGATAAACGCGCTGACTGATATGTTCCATCCCTGCCAGATAATGGCTGACCTGCTCACCGTGCTTGAGAAGAAAGGAAAGATAGAAGGCCTGAAAATCGCTTTTTTGGGCGACTGCGGCTTCAATATGTTCAACTCCACTGCAATAGCCTTCAGCAAGCTCGGCGCTGATGTTTATGGCGGATGCCCTGACAAGCCGGAATACAGGATGAAAAAAACGCTGCTTGAGCGGGCATTGAAAGATGCCCGGGGGAAAATCGTAATTACGGCAGACCCTGTTGAGGCAGCAAGGGATGCTGATGTGGTGATGACAGACACCTGGGTTTCGATGGGCCAGAAGGACGAGGAAAAAAGGATAAAGGATCTCTCGCCCTATCAGGTTAACCCGAAACTGATGGGCTTTGCCAAGCCGGACGCTATTTTCATGCATTGCCTGCCCGCCCACCGGGGCCATGAGGTTGTCAACGAAGTCGCTGATTCCCCCCGGTCAGTCATTTTTGACCAGGCGGAAAACCGGCTTCACGCGCAAAACGCGATAATGGTGGCGCTTCTCGGAGCCAAGTAAGCGATTTTTTGATTTTTGATAAAAGCAGATCGAGCAAAGCCAACCATCCAGGGTGCGCGGAAGCCTAAGATTTAAACCTTTGAGGAACACACATTCCATGGGCTTGCACATATAATCGGCTTCCGCCTAAAGCCCTTATGTTTTCCTCCATATATATACCTTGCAAGCCCAGGGCTTCCTGGCAACCGTAGGTCGCTGGGACCCAGAGAGCGAAGCTCTCTAAGTTAGCCCTGGATGGTTGCGACCGCTACTGCTTACAGTAGAAATACATCCGCTTAAAATACAGAGGAAACCATTAGCTGGGGTTTGGGCGGCCGAAAGAACGGCGAACCGTTCTTTGGGCGCTCAGGAACGAATCGTCGTTCCTGACGTGACGGACTAAGGGGGCGCTGAGAATTACCG
>JBBIHC010000001.1:102590-128716 GCA_037447235.1 Microcaldota archaeon | reverse complement strand
ACATTCTACTGTTTTTTAAGCGGATGTATTTCTGCAGCAGAGCAGTAGCGGTCGCACAGGAAGCAAAAATCGTTATGTTTATAAGTAGTTTTGGGCAAAGCTCATTGGTAATTCTATGAGAAGAGTGGCGATAATAGGGGTAGGAATGACAAAGTTCGGCGAGCACTGGGAAAAAGGATACAGGGAGCTTGTAGTGGAAGCGGGCATAAAGGCGATAGAGGATGCAGGCGTTAGCGGCGAAAAGATAGATGCAGGCTTTGTCGGAACGATGGCATCAGGAAGGCTGATAGGCCAGGAACACGTTGGAGCGCTTATTGCAGATTACATGGGACTTAACCCGATACCGATAACGCGCGTTGAGGGAGCGTGCGCTTCAGGCGGCATCGCACTTAGGCAGGCATATATGGCAGTGGCGTCAGGGCTGGCAGACATCGTGGTTGCAGGCGGAGTGGAAAAGATGACCGACCTGGAAACGAGCGAAGTGAGTGATGCCCTTGGCGGGGCAGGCGACCAGGAGTGGGAGCTTTTTATGGGCGCGACTTTTCCGGGTCTGTACGCTTTGATGGCAAAAAGACACATGCATGAGTATGGGACAACCGGGGAAATGCTCGCTGCGGTCGCAGTGAAGAACCACAAGCACGGTGCAAAGAATCCTTACGCCCAGTATCAAAACGAGATAACGATTGAGACAGTGCTGAAATCAAAAATGGTTGCCGAACCGCTCAAGGTCTTTGATTGCTCGCCAATCACGGACGGCGCTGCCGGTGTCATACTTGCGCCGCTTGAGCTCGCCTACAGTTACACCAAAAAGCCGGTTGAGATAGGAGCAAGCGCACAGGCAAGCGATACGATCTCGCTTGCCGCAAGGAAAAACCTTAGCGAAATAGAAGCAACAAAGGTTGCCGCGCAACAGGCATACAAAAAGGCAGGCATAAGCCCAAAAGACATAGATGTAGTTGAGCTCCACGATTGCTTTACGATTGCGGAGATTATGGCCATTGAGGACCTGGGATTCTTCAAGAAAGGAGAAGGAGGAAAGGCAACCTTGGAGGGAAGAACGACTTTTGGCGGGGATGTCGTTGTCAACACGAGCGGCGGCCTGAAGGCAGCAGGGCATCCTGTTGGCGCAACTGGAATAAAACAGGCAGTGGAGATAACCTGGCAGCTGCGGGGGCAGGCAGAAGGGAGACAGGTGAAAGATGCTGAATGCGGCCTAAGCCACAATGTTGGGGGCAGCGGCGCCACCGCGGTAGTGCATATTTATAAAAAGGCTTATTGATATCTTTCAGGGGAGCTTATGAGAATACTGACGATACATGCTGATTTCATAGAGGTTGAGCCAATCAAGAAAGCGATAGCGGATGCAGAGAAAATAGAAAGCCAGGAGAGAAAGAGGTACGATGAGCTTCTTGTTGTTTTTACCGCAGTCGAGCTCGGCGACGAAGATGTTGCCGGAAGCGCCCGGGCGCTTGCACGGGAAACTGATGCCGTGGCAAAGCAGGTCAAGACAAAAAGGGTGCTGCTCTATCCGCTGGTCCACCTTACCTCAAAGCCTTCATCGCCCAGAATAGCAAGCGCAGTGGTGCTTAAGGCAGAGGAAGAACTGAAGCGCCTCGGATACGAAGCCTCGCATTCCCCATTTGGCTGGTACAAGGCGTATACGCTGAAATGCAAGGGGCATCCGCTGAGCGAGCTTTCGCGCGAGTTTAGGGCTTCTGAATCAAAGGCAGGCACTGAAGAAGAGAAGAAAGCTGAAATATCAGCCAGCCTCAAGCAGGAGGCGGAACTGAAGAGCAGATTTTACATAATGGACCTCAACGGCAGACTTCACGAGCCGGAAAAGTTTGATTTTTCAAAATATCCGAACCTGAAAAAATTCACCACTTATGAAACAAAAAAAGTAAGGGTATATGAGAAGGAGCCGCCGCACATTTCTCTGATGAAAGAACAGCGCATAATAGACTACGAGCCCGGCAGCGACCCGGGAAATTTCAGATACCTGCCGAAGGGGAAATTAATCAAAAAGCTTCTTGAAATGCGGATAAGCGACATATGCGTGAAAACCTGCAGCGCGCTTGAGGTGGAAACCCCGATAATGTATGATTATGAGCACCCCTCACTAAAAAAATACCTCAATCGGTTCCCTGCCAGGCAGTACGTTGTCATAAGCGACGACAAAAGGCTTTTCCTAAGGTTTGCAGCCTGTTTCGGCCAGTTCCTTGCCGCGCACGACATGGTCATGTCTTACAAGCACATGCCGATAAAGATGTACGAGCTGACAAGATACAGCTTCAGGCGGGAGCAAAGCGGCGAGCTTGCGGGCCTGAAAAGGCTGCGCGCATTCACAATGCCGGATATGCACACTTTCGCTGCAGACATGGAACAGGCAAAGGAGGAATTTGAAAAGCAGTATGACCTTGGCCTGGGTTTCTTGAAAGAGCTCGGCATTGACGCCGAAGTCGGGTTCAGGATACAGGAAGATTTTTTCAATGAAAACAAGGACTGGTATGTCCGCATGGTAAAAAAAGCGGGAAAGCCCATTCTTGTTGAGATGTTCAAGGAGAGGTACGCTTATTTCATAACGAAGTTTGAATTCAATTTTGTTGACGCCATGGACAAGGCAAGCGCGCTCACGACCGTGCAGATAGATGTGGAGAATGCAGACACCTACGACATAAGCTATGTTGACAGGGACGGCAACAAAAAAAGGCCGCTGATACTGCACGCATCCCTTAGCGGCTCGCTGGAGCGGGACATATACGCACTTCTGGAAAAAGAGGCCATGAGGATGAAGGAGGGGAAAAAGGCAATGCTGCCATTATGGCTTTCCCCGACACAAGTGCGGCTTATTCCGGTGAGCGAGGCGCAGCACGATTTTGCAAGGAAGATTCTGGGCATATTTGAAAACTGCCGGGTCAGGGCTGATTTTGACGACAGGAATGAAAGCCTTGGGAAGAAAATCCGTGAGGCGGAGAAGGAATGGGTGCCCTACATAGCGGTAATAGGCGAGAAGGAAGTGAAAGAAAGGGCTCTGTCCGTCACCATAAGGGAGACCGGGGAAAAGAAAACGATGGATGCTGAAGAACTGAAAAAAGAGATAGAGAAAAAAACGGCTGGAATGCCGTTTGAGGTCCTTTCCTTGCCGAAGGAGCTTTCAAAGAGGCCGTATGTTTAGGCTTTGATGGCAGCGGGGTTTTTTGATGAAAATTTTTGAAAAAGGCGGCACACTGAACCAAAACGTGATAAAATGGGGCGAAAAAAAAGCAAAAAGAAAAGACAGGGTAATGGTTGAATTCATATTGAAATTAAGGGACAGGCACGGAAGGGAGAGGGAATTGCGCGGTCTTGTTGAGGAAGGAACCGCCAGAAACGACGCGGTCGCAAAATTAGTAATGGAAAACGGGGGCGTTTGTGAAATAAGGGAAGGTGAAAAAGAGCTTGCCGGCCTCAGATGGATAAGCAGGATAGAACTCGGTGATGGTTTCAGGATTGAAGAATGGGGGCAGTACGCGACGATGGACGGGGAATTTGAGATAGGAAAGGCCAATCCGTCCCTTATGGACAGAGTGCTTGCGGCATTCTTCAGAAAATTCAGGGAAAGGGCATTCTGGGAAAATGGCGACACAAAAAGAATAACACAAAAAGACAACACGGTCCTTTTCCGCGAGGATTACGGCGTGGATAGCGAGCTGCCGCAGGCTGAAGCGATGCTGCGCTTCGGAAGCTTCCGGCGCGGCGGAGGGTGCGGCGGCGAGATAACGAAGGGCGAACTGGAACTTGTAAAATTGGCAGCGAGGATGGATTTCAAAAGAGAGGAGTACCTTGTAAATCTTGATGGGGGCAAAGTAAGGAAAAGGGATGATGGCTGCGATTTGCCGTACACCGCTTCCCGGACCGTCCATCAAATTCTGGCCTGGCCGGAAAGTTTGCTGTTTGACGCGCGGGGAATCACGGACCTGCAGAGCAGGCATGAAATAATACGCCATTTGGACGACCCGAAAAAGAGGTATGTTTTTGATTATGCCGAAAACCCGGATTGCGCGCAGAACCCTGCGCCAACGGTTTTTCCCTGCGGCATAATCCAACACGAAGACATTGGGTTTATCGGGGCTTCGCCGGACCTTTTCTTCAGCAGATATGAAAAAGAATCTTTAGATTTTGCAAAGGAAGAAAACAGAAAAGACAAAGAAGAACAGGACGGGGCGGCAGAGCAGGCAAAAGAAGAAACTAATGAAGAAGAGGACTTGCCGGAGAGCGAAGGCCAGGATGATCCCGGCGGTCCTGGCGCAAAAAACAGGCAAAAAAAACAGGCCTGGCATGAAAGCAGAGAAAGGCACGCGGCCCAAGGCGAAGAAGACAAGATATTGTCAATAATAAGGAAACTCAAATACGATAAGGAGGAAAAAGAGGAAGAGCGAGAAAAGCCAATCGCCGGAAATACGATAGACGAGGGTGAAGAAAAAAACAAAAAGAAAAACAAAGAGCCTGCAGAGAAAAAAACAGAAAAACAAAGCAGTTCTTATGGTAAAAGGCGGCCTGAAAATAAAGGAAAGCGTACAAAGAAAAATAAGCGCAGCGAGATAAAAGTGCCAAAAATAAATGAAAAACCTTCAAATGTTTTGGCTGGGAAAAGCTTTGTCAAAAAGGCAGCGAAAGAAAGACAGAATGCAAAACCAAGAGAAAAACCCGACAAAGTGCAGGGGCGTCTTAAGCCGCACAAGGAAAGCAGAAGCGCGGAAAAAGGAAACAAGGAAAAGGCAGTAAAGATAAGGCTAAAAAAAATAACCATAAGAAAAAGGAATGAAGTGAAACTACCGAAAAAACACCCCAACCCGAAATACAGAAAAGGCGCAGAGCTTGCGCACAGGATTTTCCTTAAGGCATTGAGAGGCAGTGAGCGGAAGAGAAAGGCAAGATCGTTGTTAGTGCTGTGTTCCGGCCAAAGGGGCAAATTATCCAGCAAAAAACCAGGGAATAAAGTTTAGGATAAAGGCGCCGAGCGTCAGATACATAAGAGCCGTCAGAGCTTTCTTGTTATGTATGTTGACCTCAAGGATTCTGTACCCATCAAACAGCGGAAGCGGCAGCAGGTTTACTGCAGCAACCACAAAATTCAGCGAGAAAGCCAACCCCAAGAACACATAGACGGAATTTGATATCTCGCCTGCCAGACCGGACGGAAACGGCTTCAGGAATAGGGCGGCGAGAAAAGGCAAGAATAAAAGCAGGCTCGCCGTGAAATTGGCGGCCGAACCGGCAACCAGTATTCTTGTCTGCTTCACTGCCGACTTTTTTACCAATTCCTTCTCGTCAGGCTCGACAAAAGCGCCAACCGGGATAATGCCAAAAAGCACGATGCCGGAAGACAAAAGCGGGATTGAAGCTATGCGGGAAAGCACTGCGTGCGAGCCCTCGTGCACGACCAGCACGACCGCAAGAGCCAGAACCCCCTCCAGGAGCGGAAGGTTGATGCCCGGCAGGATAAGAGTACCGCCGGGCTGTGCGGCGGTTATCGCCTGCTGCCCAAAAATCAAAAACTGGACGAGAAGCGAACCGATGTGGAAGCCGTAATAGAGTATGCCCAGCAGGATCGTGAAAAAAAATCCGCCAATATACATGATGCCTGCCAAAAGCAAGGTCGTTATTTCCTGATTGACGAAATTCAATGCCGCTTTTTTCTCAAACGAGGTGCCGAGCATTGAAGACAAAAAGTGGATTGCCACCGGCGCAACGAAAAAGGACATGAGGCTTAAAACTGCAAGGCCTGCGACAAGCTGCTTCCAGCCGAACTGCCTCCTAAACAAAACAACGCTGAGGAGACCGTAGCACACGACGCTGCCCGCATCGGCAAAAAAATTCCAAAATCCGGATTCTCTAGCAAGCCTGTCGATAAACGCTATGCCTTTCTTGCTCTTTATAAGTAGAAAACCCATCTCTGTCGGGATATGGTGCTTTTTGGCAAGAACAATTCCAACAAGGTACATCTCCGCGGCGATAAGAAGGAATTTCAAAAGGCCTGACAGCGGAAGCGAAAGCAGGATGTAAAACAGGATGACTGAGAGGACGACCATTAACCAGGTTTTAAACATAAAAATACAATAGATGGGAAGAAATTAAAAAGATGCCTGAGGACGGTTTCAAGATAGATTTTTAAATTGTTTTAGTTTATATAAAGGCATGACAAAGGAGAGGCTGGATGCAAGGGCGAACTGCGCTCCGCAGCAAGAGAAAAAAGAAATCAAAAAATTGCCTTTGATAGATAAGATAAAGGTCTCGCAGGTTTATGCTGCCAGCGTCTACGCGCTTCTCAGGGCACAAAACACGAATTTCAATGATTTTGAAGACTATTTCGGAGGCGTCTTGGAATACCTGAAAGAGCCTGAAAGCGCCTCCCTCCATCTTTACAGGAAAGACAGGCTGATTCATTCCTGCACCATAAGAACCAGGAAAGACAATACGCCGGCGGATATGGACTTTAACTTCAGGGAATACGAAGGAATAGAAAGAAAGCAGAAGGCGCTTGTTGCACCGCAGGTGGTGGCGATCGAAGGAGAGGACATGTACTTCATACTGATAGACAAAAACAGGATGATGATTTACAATATCACTGTCGGCGACTACAAGCCCAAAGAAGAGATAAGTTTGCCAATAGACACAGGCAAGCAGATGATAATAATGCCGCTTTACACAAAAAATACTTATGCAAGTCCCAGAAAACTCGGGGTATGGACGATAAACGGAAGGAACCTGACGCTGTTAAATTCAACGCTTGCCGGCGATGACGCCCTAACCGAGACCATGCTTCTGTTTTCAACGCTCTCAAGCGGAGTTTCCAGGATTGTGGAAAGATTCGACCCTCTGACCAAACTGCCGACAAGGATTGCGATGGAAGAACAGTTAAAGTCTGCCGTCAGCCTCTACAACTCCGGCAGGATTGAGGATTTCTCCCTGATACTTTTTGATATAGACAACTTCAAGCAAATAAACGACACTTACGGTCATATGGTAGGGGACCTTGTTCTGAAAACGGTAAGCCAGGAAATTTTTTACAACAGCAGGAAAAAAAGGGTAATAAGAAACGGCGAAACGCAGAATCAATTACCTGATTTTCTGGCAAGATGGGGCGGAGAAGAGTTTCTGCAGCTTGTTCACGGTGGGATTGAGGCAGGAATAGAATGCGCAAAAAGATTAAAGAAAATAATAGAAAATATTAACATCAACCTGGCCATCGGGAGCGCGTTAAAGATAACCTGCACATATGGCGTTGCCAGCATGAGAAGCGTCTTTGGCGGCGAGAGAAAACAATTGGACTATGACGACATTATGGAATTGATAAAAACGGCTGATGGAAAATTGTACAAGGGAAAAAACAGCGGAAAGAACTGCATATGTGCGGGCGAGGGAGAGCCGATAAGGGAATAGGAGTTTAATTTAAAATATTCGCTCCCATTTATTTCTTATGAAAATTGACAAAAGGGTCGCGCCGGAAGAGAAAAAACCCGCAACCTTCCTGAATTTCGTGAATATAGCGCTTGATAGTTATGACGACATATTTTCCGACTTTGACCAATCCCCATATTCCACAAGAATACTATCAGACGATTTCCTGAAAGAAGTGCAGAAAAGGTACAGCGAAAGGCAAAGGGGCGGATTTGAAATAAGATTCACAATAAGCGACAAGCTGAGAAACGCCAAAACAGAGGCAGTGATAAAAAAAAGGTTGAAGGATTATTTTGACAAGTTGTTAAAAAACACGGAATACGAGCTAAACAAGAAAAGGCGCAAAGGCATTGTTTACATTGCCGCGGGGTTTACCCTGCTTGCGACCCAGATGTACCTGGCGGCCAGTAACGGCGACAACGGTTTTCTTGTCAGGCTTCTGGAGATTCTGCTTGTGCCGGCAGGATGGTACGGAATGTTTGAAGGGATAGGAAACCTGCTGGAAATACCGGCGCCGTTTGAAAGCCAGCAGAAATTCTACAAAAAAATGAAAGAAGCCAACTATGTTTTTATGTCTGAGGAAGAATTGGTAAAGATAATAAAGGAGATCTCGGATAAAGAGGAAGAAAAGACGCAAAAACAGGACGAAGCTGGAAAAATTGAAGAAACAAAAACGAGATAAAGTTCAGCCGTCGCACGCGCCCCATCCGCACTGCGGGCAGGTCATACAACCCTCCTGAAAAACCAAGGGAGCATTACAAGAAGGACAGATGCCGTTTTTTATCTTTTCCTGGTCGGTCATCTCCATAAAACCACCTTTCCTTCTCCTTTTCTTGAAAAAAATATATAAAGCTTTGCCAACTGCGAGGTAATTTTCGGCAACTTTTTAAAAACTTCTTTGGCATAAACGGATATGCTACTCAAAAAAAGAAAATATATAGTTGTCCTGGGCTCAATAATGTCAGGGCTGGGCAAGGGAATATTGTCTTCTTCCATCGGAAAGCTTTTGCAGGCAATGGGCTATACTGTCGTGCCGATCAAGTTTGACGGCTATCTTAATGTTGACTGCGGGACGATGAATCCCTTCAGGCACGGAGAGGTTTTTGTCCTTGATGACGGCACAGAGGTAGATATGGATTTCGGCACTTACGAGCGCTTCTACAATATTTCCCTTTCTGGAATGAATAGCATAACCGGCGGAAAACTTTTCAAGAAAATAATAGAAAAGGAAAGGAGGGGGGATTATCTCGGAAGGGATGTGCAGTTTGTGCCGCATCTTACCGATGAGATAAAAGCCTGGGTCAGGGAAGTAGGGGAGAAAAACAAGGCGGACATCGTCATAGTGGAGGTTGGGGGAACAGTTGGCGATCTGGAGAATGGCTATTTCATAGAAGCGATGAGACAGCTCTATCACGAAGAACGGAAAGATGTCATTTTCTTGCAATTGACCTATGTGCCAAGCCTTTCACAGGGCGAGCTCAAGACAAAACCGACGCAGCACGCAACCCGCCTCTTGCAGAGCATGGGGGTGCAGCCAAACATAATCGTGGCCAGAGAGCAGGAAAAGCTCGACACGGATTCAAAGAAAAAGATAAGCATGTACTGCAATGTCCCGGAAGACGCTGTTTTTGATGACCCACTAGCAAGGACCGTTTACGAGTTGCCGATCATCCTGAAAAAGCAGGGAATAACAAGGGTGCTGTGCAGGGAGCTTGGAATAGAAGAAAAAGAGCCGGACCTGAAGCAATGGGAAAAGATAGTAAATCGCATACTGTCGCCTTCAAATCCGCCTCTGATAATCGGAGTGGTGGGGAAATACACCGCAGTAAAAGATGCATACGCAAGCGTGAAAGAGGCGTTAATACACGCTGGCGCGGCAAACAATGTGGCTGTGGAGATATGCTGGGTGGAATCTGCAGAGCTTGAAAAGAGCGGTTTGGGGGTTCTGAAGAGCTTTGATGGGATAGTCGTTCCTGGCGGCTACGGCCCGCGCGGCGTGGAAGGGAAAATAGCAGCCATCAGATATGCGCGGGAGAACAAGATCCCCTATCTGGGCCTTTGCCTTGGGATGCAGCTTATGGTGGTGGAATACGCGAGAAGCGTTTGCAGCCTGAAAGATGCCAATTCAACCGAATTTGACAAGAAAACCAATGCGCCGGTCATAGACTTCCTTCCAGAGCAAAAGCAGATCTCGCTCATGGGGGGAACGAACAGGCTTGGCGCTTATGAATGCAGGCTGAAAAAAGGCACAATAGCCTATGGCGCCTACAATGCAGAGACGATTTATGAAAGGCACAGGCACAGATACGAAGTAAATCCGGATTTTGTTGGGCAACTGGAGAAGGCCGGCCTTGTGATATCCGGCACGCACCCGAGCGGAATTGTTGAAATTGTTGAATGGAAAGAGGGTTTCGGCATCGGGACGCAAGCACACATCGAGCTGAAGAGCAGGCTGGAGGCGCCGGCCCCTATTTTTACCGCTTTCGTAAAGGCTGCGCTTGAAAGGAAAAAGTGATTGTGTGGGCAAAAGAAAAGAGAATGTCGGCATAAATGTTTATATCCTGGGCGCCGTGAGCTTTTTTACCGATATTTCAAGCGAGATGATTTTTCCGCTCATACCCATCTTTGTAACAACAATACTGGGCGCCGGCAAAGAGATTCTCGGCCTGATTGAAGGGGTGGCTGACAGCATCGCAAGCCTGCTTGAGATATTTTCAGGCTATGTATCCGACAGAACTGGAAAGAGGAAACAGCTTGTGGTATTGGGCTATGGCATATCATCTTTTGTCAAGCTTGGCATAGCGCTCTCAACGCAGTGGTGGCACGTGCTTTTTATGCGCGCTGCGGAGCGTGTCGGAAAAGGAGTAAGGACAGCGCCGCGCGACGTGATAATCGCATCGTCAGCACCCTCTGCGGCGAGAGGAAAGGCATATGGAATCCACAGGATGATGGATACCCTTGGCGCGGTAATCGGGCCTGCCATCGCTTTTCTTCTGCTTGGCTGGTTCGGGCAGGCAGAAGCAGGCTACCGCGCGGTATTCCTGGCCGCGCTCGTGCCGGCTTTCATCGCAGTGCTGCTTATTGCTCTTTTTGTGCGCGAGCCTAAAAAAGCCCCTCCGCCAAAATCAAAGGTTCCTTTCTTTGAGGCGCTTAAGCGGCTGGGGCCGGAATACCACACATACCTGAAGATATCGCTGTTTTTCTCGCTTGCCTATTTCAGTTTTGCGTTTTTCATAGTTAGGGCGAATGAAGCGGGGATAAGCACTGACAGCATTTTGCTTCTTTATCTTGTTTACAACATTGTCTATGCCCTGGCTTCCATACCAGGAGGAATGCTTTCCGACACTATCGGAAGAAAGCCTGTGATAGCCGGGGCTTTCGCACTCTATGCTGTCATCTGCCTTGGGTTCGCCATGGCAAGCGATTTCATGGCATTCGCCCTGCTTTTTGCGCTTTACGGGATTTTTGTAGCCGTAGACGAATCGGTCAACAAGGCGTACATCGTTGACATCGCCAGCGAAGAAAAACGGGGGCTTGCATTCGGCGCATATAACACCGCGATAGGCGCGGCATATCTGCCGGCAAGCATAATGGCCGGGGCCTTGTGGGCAGCGTACGGGGCGCTTGCGCCTTTAGCGCTGGCTGCAGGCATAGGGATAACCTCTGCGATCGCCCTCAGCGTTTGCTGCAGATAGGGACATGATTATGCCGAATAGGCGGCAACACGAAAAGGTTAAAAAACCAATTAATAAACTTTATCTACGCACGCCTCGGTAGTGTAGAGCTTATTCCACACAATGGTCTAGCATACGAGACTGTCACTCTCGCGACCCGGGTTCGAAACCGGCTTCACCGGCGATTGTCCCGGCCGAGGCGCTTTATGTTTCAAGCCGTGAGAAACTTTGATTTAAAATTTTTTCTGTTTGTCTTATTAGACATGCTCGAACAAAAAAGAGTGAAAAATATTGCGGTAGCAGCGACACTGCTTCTGCTATTGTACGTAATAAGCGCGCTTTTCTATAATTATGAAGAAGGCTGGGGTTACATAGACTGCGTTTATTTTGTGAGCATGACGATAACGACCATAGGATACGGGGATTTGGTGCCGCGCACTGCCGAGGGAAAGATTTATTCAATATTTCTTGCCTTTATTGGCATATCGCTTGCTTTTTACATTATAGCATCGCTCGCATTTATAAGGGAGAAAACCGTGGACACGCATCTGCACAAGAGGCTTGAGATATTAAGGGACCTGACGAGATTGAAACGCGGCAGGAGCACAGAAGAAATCAGGAAAAAGCTCGCGCAGTGATTGTGAGATGATGAAGTTCAGGCTTGTTGAAGGCTGTGTTTCCGTAGATGCTTACCAGCTTCTGTATGAAAAAAAAGTGAGTATAGATCTGAAGAAAGCCGCTGAAGCAATTTCAAAAACAGGCGAGGTGCTCGGGGAAACAAAGGTCGTGCTCCTTGCAAAGCTTGATTGCGGCAATACTGCGGCGGCAGTCAGCATTTATGAGGATGGACGCGTGCTGATAAAAAACGTTTCTGAAAAAGACGCTAAAAAAATCGGCCGGGCCGTCACCGATGCGCTGGAAAAAGAGGGTGCGTTCTTATGAAACGCCTGCTGGTACTCCATGGATGGGGTGCTGACAGCAGAAGCAACTGGTTTCCCTGGCTTAAGGCAACAATGGAAGAAAAGGGGCATAATGTCTATTGCCCTGACCTGCCGGATACCGAAACGCCAAATTTGGAACGATGGCTAAGGGCTGCGGAAATTGCCGCCCCCTTTGACCGCACGCTTTCCGCAGTTGGCCATAGCCTTGGGGGAACAACGCTCCTGCGGCTGCTTGAAAAACTGGGCGAAAGCGAAAAGATAGAGACCGCGGTATTCGTAAGCGGTTTTGCGGCTGACATCGGCATAGAAGAACTACAGAATTTTGTTGAAAAGCCGTTTGACTGGGAAAAAATAAGGAAAAAAGCGAAAAGGTTCATCGTGATGCACAGCGACGACGATCCTGTAGTGCCGGTTGCCCTTGGAAAAGAGATTGCAAGCAGGCTCAAGGCAACGTTCATAACGGAGCACGGTTGCGGACATTTGAATGCTGGGATTGGAGATTTTACTTATCCACGCATAGTTGATGCATTGGAGGAAAAACTATGAAAATAGACTTCCACGTCCACACGGACGCATCGTTTGATTCGCTCATAAAGCCGAAAGATTTGGCGAAAAAATCAGGGGCGAGCGGCATCATACCGGCGATAACCGACCACGATACAATGGCAGGCTGCAAAAAGATGAAAGAGCTTGGGCAGGCTTTTATCCCTGGCTGCGAGATAAGAACGCTGCAGGGCGACCTCATCGGCTTGTTTCTCACAGAAGAGATACCAAAAAAGCTTGATTTTATGGATGCGATAGATAGAATAAGGGAGCAAGGCGGACTGGCATATCTGCCGCACATGCACGATAAGACAAGAAAAGGTTGCGGCGAGGCCTATGCGCCATCGGCAGATATAATAGAAATTTTTAACGGAAGGTGCTTCAGGCAATTCAACGAGATGGCGGAGAGAACCGCGAAGGCGCTGAAAAAACTGGGCGCTGCGGGCTCGGATTCGCATTTCCTTTTTGAGTTTGGGTACACTTATACTGAAGTGCCTGACTTTGACATTGAAAGCCCGGCGCAGCTTCTGAAGGCCCTAAAAAGCAGGCGAACAAAGTTTTGCTGCAGGGCTTCTCCGTTTTATGTCCGCGGCCCAACCTGGGTGCTGTCAAAAACAAAAAAGTTATTAAGGGGAATCAAAGATAGGTTATTGAACAGATAACAAAGGCGAGGGAATGGCGGAAGAATTCGTGGGTCTGGAAATCGCGACGTATGTTATCACGGCAGCCATCATTCTTTCAGCCATATTAATTGGCATCGGGAGAGGGTTCGGATACAAAAAAATAGAGAATTTCGGCGTGGAGGAATTCTTTCAGTCGGTAGTGAATGGCGCCATAATAGGCGCTTTCGCCCTCATAACAACGCTGATAAACGAAGTCGCAGAGAGCGTGGGCGAGGGGCTGTGCGGGGAAGAAAAGCTGATAATCTCCCAGTTGATATGCAACTTCAACGAAATAAGCGGCCTGCTTGCGGCCATGATGAATGAAATCCTGAAACTGCTTGGCACTATCGGATACTACCAGACGCTGGTCCTTGACATGGATATAATAACGATACAGCCGTTTGCCAACCTGAGCCAGCTGTCAACCGCGCTGGGGCTTGAGATCATCCTGCTGCAGGCCGCGATGATAATAATAAACATGAACATAACCATACTGAACTTCATAGGGCAAAATGCGCTGCTCCTGATCTTCCCGCTGGGCCTTGTCTTCAGGACGTTCTTTGGAACCAGAAGGCTTGGGACATTTCTCATCGGGCTCACGATAGGGCTTTACATCATCTATCCATCCTTCGTGTTTATTTTTCCGTCGCCGACCGAAGACATACAGAATGCCACCGCGAACATCACGGAAATAAACAACAAGACATACTACTCTGCGGTACCGGTAATAGATTTAAGCGACAACAACGCGCTGGGCGCGAAGCTTGATGTCATGAGCGGAAGATGTTTTGACAGCGACTCGCCGCAATGCCAGGACGCGACCCAGGGGCTTGAGCGCTCGGATGTTGATTTTGTCGGGGACCTCGGATTTGTCTTTCAACAGGTGAGCATAGCGACCGGCAGGGTGCTCGTTTATCTGATCATAGCCCCGCTGCTTTCGCTCCTCATAACAGTGATATTCGTCAAGGAAATCACAAAGACTTTCGGCGGCGAGATTGCCTTTGACTTCATAAAGATTGTCTGATCATTCCATCTCTATCGTGCCGGGCGGCTTGTTTGTTATGTCGTAAAACACCCTCCCGACGCTTCTCACTTCGTTCGTTATCCGGGTTGACATTTTTTCAAGCAGCTTCGGCGGAATGTGGGAAAAATTGGCGGTCATTCCGTCAAGGCTTCTCACGGCACGGATCACGACCGCGTACTGGTATGCGCGCTCGTCGCCCCGCACACCGACTATTTTGACAGGCAGCAGCGCCCCGAAATACTGCCACGGCCGCTCTATATCGCCGTTTTTCCACGCGCGCTCTACCTCCTCCTCCACTATGGCGCAAACTTCCCGAACTATTTCAACCTTTTCAGGGGTGACTTCGCCGACGCTGCGGATGGCAAGGGCCGGACCCGGAAACGGCTGCCTTTCGCTTATCTCTGGCGGGAGGCCAAGCGCCTTTGCGAGCGCCCTGACTTCGTGCTTGTAAAGCTCGCGCAACGGTTCGCAGAGCTTCAGGTGCATTTTTTCAGGCAAACCGCCTACATTGTGATGGCTTTTTATCGTGTCCCTTCCAAGGCCGCCGCTTTCTATCCAGTCCGGAGCGATTGTCCCCTGGATAAGAAAGGTTGCGCCATGCTTTTTTGCCTGCTCGTTGAATATGTCAACGAAAAGCCTGCCGATTGTCTTGCGCTTTTCCTCCGGCTCCCCCACGTTTTTGAGAGCTGCGAAAAACCTTTCCCGCGCGTCTATTACGGAGAGCTTCATGCCGGCTGCCGCGGCTGCTTTTTTGACTTGCCCGGTCTCGTTCTTCCTCATCAATCCGGTATCAACATAATAGACATAAAGCTGGTCTGGTATCGCCCTGCTTGCCAATGCGGCCGCGACAAAGGAATCAACTCCGCCGGATACCGCGGTTATTGCTTTTTCCTTTCCTATTTGCTCGCTTATCTCTTTTATTGCCTCGTTTATGAATTTTTCAGGGTTGAACATATATCAGATTAATGGCTCTTCATTTATAAACATAATGTGTGTTTTAATGAACAAAAAGGGCATATTTAAAAACACTTCGTGGTAAAAGATATATGTTAAGATAGAGGAAGGGTATATTCTTAGGTGGGGGTATGGGAAAAAAATATGCTGAAGACCCTTTATTCAACGAAGAAGATGAGGAAATAACTGTCGGGAAGGAATGGAAAGAGGAAAGGGACGAGCCCATAGAGCAGCCTGCCGGCGACAACAGAAGAACGCTGGCTCTTGCGGGAATTGCCGTGCTTTTGATATTAATTGCGGCAGGGAGCTTCGTTGCCCTTTCTGCCACGCCAAATAATTCAGGCGAAAGCGCTGAAAGGCAATCAGAGAGTGCTGCCGGGCCGGAAATCGCAAAACCCTCCCTGCTTTCAATAAGCATAGCCGAAGCCCCCACAACCAACAAAGACGAGATAACGCTTAGATTATATGCAAAAAATGCCACGGAATGCAGGTTCTCCAATGACGCCGCCGGCTGGAGCGAATGGCGCGCCTACGCAAGCGAAGCTAAGTGGGGGCTTAATGACGGCGATGGCAATAAAATCGTGTATTACCAGTGCAGGAACAGTGCCGGGACTTCGGTGCCGGTTTCAACTGCGATATATTTGGACAAAACCGCCCCGCTCGTTTCCCTTGATATAGAGGTGCAAAACACCTTAGCAAGACTGAATGCTGAAGGAACCGACGAAAATCCTTATGGAATAAGCTGTGTGCTCATTGTTGATGGAAGAGAGGCTGGCGTATTCGCAGGAAAGATATCAAAAGAGTTTAATCTTGGGTCAGGCATCCACACTGTTAGCATCAATTGTTCTGACGCGGCAGGGAATGCCGCAGCTGCTGAAAGAGTTTTGGAGTTAAACGGAGGAGAAAACGCGGGGGCGCCAGGCGAAACAACCACAATGATTTCCATCCTGATAAACAATGGCGCAGCCACCACAAACAGCAGGTATCTTACGCTCAGCTTGTATGCAACAGGAGGCAATCTTTGCAGATATAAGGAAAACAACGGCCAATGGACAAATTATGAACCGTATACAACAACCAGAAGTTGGACAATAGAGGCGTTAGACTCGCAGACAGTTACTATTTATTACGAGTGCAAGGATAAAGATGGCGTGTTAATAGGGCAGGCTTCGGATAGTATAGAGTACATCAAGGATTCTATTGGCGGAGGTGGCGGCTCATCGTCCGGGTCTGGCGGCGGAAGTTCTGGCGGCAGCCAGACATTGAGGCTTAATTCTGTTACGCTTATCCCGCTGACAGGGTCTTATCGCAAAGCCGGCTTCACCAATAATTACAGGATAAATTTGGAGATCAGCGCCGTTGGGGCAAGGGAATGCAGATACAGGAACATACCCTGGGAACCGGCTCCGGTCTGGACTGGCTGGACAGCATACAGGACAAGCCAGACGATAGAAATGCTTGGCGACAGGGGCGGGGATGGCGACAGGCTTGTTGAGGTTGAGTGCAGGGATGCGAAAAACAATACTGTGGCGGGCAGCGCAAGAATAATATACGACCACACGCCGCCCTCTGAGGTCGATACCTCAAGGCCGGAAGATATGACATTGATTTATAGCGAAGAGATAAACGGAACCAACCACACATATGTTATGCTTGTATGGTTGCCGGGCACCGATGTCACTGCCGGCGTTTATAGCTATAACATCGACAAAATGAATGTGAGCGAGGGGCGGATAGTGGCGGATTACAAGATAGTATATGAAAACAGCTCAACTTTCTACCAAATCATAGACGAAATAGACCCGACTGAAACCTACATATATGGTTTCACGACATACGATAATGCAAATAACGGGGCAACTTCAACCAGACTGCTTTACTGCGACCCGTCGCAGCCATTGCCTGCAAACTGCAACTAACAATCGCAACTAATTTTTATTTTTATTTTGCAAAAAAGATTTAAAAAAATAAAAAAACCAAAAATAAAAACTGATTATCTGCGTGTCAGCCTCATCCCGGCAAGGTTGTTCGGATTTTGCGGATCAACCTCGATTGACACGTCGTATTCTACCCCGTTAATCTGAATGGGCTGACCATCCGCCGCCAGCTTGACATCAGAAAGGACACATGCTGGTACTCCTTCTGTCGCGCTTCCGCCCGGATAGACTTTCACATACACATTCGCATCGCCAAGCTGCTTTGCCGGCTCAGTGCTTTTTACCTGATATAGCTTGTTGTCGTATTTCAAGAACATCGTGGTAACGTTGTTGCTTACATTTACTGTCAGGCATTCAACCCCTGCCATCGTTTCCCCGGCTTTGAAGTCTTCCTTGTAAGCGAGCTCGCTGCCGAACTGCCTTTTTGCTGTATCGTACTGCGTGGTTACGCCCAATGCTGACGATACGTGCTGGTTCATGAACAGCTGGTGCTCTTCAGGCGCAAGCGGCCTGGACAATGTGAAGACCAGGGATTCGCTTGTGACAGAAGTGCTGCAGTCCTCAGCAGTCGCAACGCACTGATCAACGGTTTTTGTCTCCTCAATGCTCTCGCCGTTTATCGTAAACAAGACAACTGGGTTGTTTTGCACGGTGTCGCAGTCGGTCTGCGGCTCGCATATCTGCGCGTCCCCGTCCTGGGCCTCGTCGCCGCCGTCCACAACTTCGCCATCCACTTCGTCGCCGGCATCAACTCCGCCGTCTTCCTCGACGCCGCCATCAACGTCCTCATCCTGGCCAACCTGGTCTCCGCCGTCTACTGCCTCCTCATCGCCTGCATCAACACTTCCGTCTTCTTCAATAGCCCCATCGCCAGCCTCTTCACCGTCTGCTGCATCTTTGCCGCCGTCGCTTATGCCTCCGTCCGGGTAATAGACAGGTATTTCGCCTTCAGGGCCGCAATAAATAGAGAATGCCAATGCAGCACCTATCGTCGTGGCTACCGCGAATGGACCGATTTTTTTCGCTTTTAACTTTTGATCTGTCTTGTCAAATTCCTCTCTTCCCGCTTCCCGGTCTTTTTCCTCATTCGCAACACCATTTTCATTTTTCTTAAAAAACAACTTCACCCATATCACCTTTTTTGCAAAAATCACTCACTTGTCTCCCAATAGAGCGTCGTTCTGGCAACGTTATTCTGGTTGCCTTGCTCAACCTCTATTGTAACGCTATATTCTTTGCCGTTCATCTGAATAGACTGGCCGTGCTCTGCCATTGCGCCATCAGAGAGGAAAACCACTGGCACGCCGTTAATTGCATCCCCGCCAGGGTAAACCTTGATCCAGTAACCGCTTGTTCCGCACTGTACTGCCGGCCCGTTGCTATAGGCTATGCAAGAGTCAGACCCAGAAATGTATAGGCTCACTCTTGTGACGCCTTCAGGAGATATAGACACGCCGTTTATAACGCAGAAGAACGACACATAAAATCCGGGGCATGTTAAATGCTCAACATATTCTGCTTGGTTGCCAAACTGTCTTGCTTGGGGTGTATATAGCGTGGTTATGCCTAATGCTGTTTGAACGCGTTGGTCCAAGAACAGCTGCTGCTCTTCAGGCGTTAGCGGCCTTGAAAGAGTAATGCTTATCCTTTCGCTGACAATCCATGCGCAATTATCCGCTACCTGAACGCAGTTCTCAGTTATTTTTGCTTCGTTAATTTCCTCGCTATTTACTGTAAACAAGGTGACAGGATTTGCCTCTGTGACTTTGCATCTTGGTCCGGTGCCACATGTAGCTTGCTGGTTTTTTTCCAGCCTCATACCTGCCAGATTGTCATTATTTGCAGGATCAACTTCTGTCACGGCATAGTACTCAACACCATCGACCTCAACAGGCTGCCCATGCTCTGCCAGCTTGACATCAGAGAGGATAGCCACTGGCACGCCGTTAACTTCATCACCACCTGAGTAAACCTTAATCCAATAGCCGCTTGTTCCGCACTGTACTGCCGGCCCGTTGCTATAAGCAATACACATATCACCACCATGTTGTGACAATGCTACCGCAGTAATTCCATCAGCAGATATGGAAAGGTGTGTGCATGTGAACCCCATAATAGATTCATATATTGCTAACTTCTCATCGTAAGCCGCTTCATTTCCAACCTGTCTTTCAAAAATACTATACATCGTTGTTACGCCCAATGCAGATGAAACGTGCTGGGTCATGAACAGCTGCTGCTCTTCAGGCGTTAGCGGCCTGGACAATGTGAGGACCAGGGATTCGTTTGTGACAGAAGTGCTGCAGTCCTCCGCAGTTGCAACGCACACCTCCCTCTCCTTTATCTCTTTTATCTCCTCGCCATTTATTGTAAACAATGCAAACTCGCCTTCTTGCGTTCTTGTGCAGTCGGTTCGCGGCTCGCATGTCTGCTGGTCACCGGTCTGGTCGCCGCCATCAACAACAGTTTCGTCTCCGCCGTCTGTTCCGCCATCAACTTCATCAGCACCGTCTAATCCGCCGTCTATTTCATCTCCGGCATCTGTTCCGCCGTCCTTCTCATCTCCCCCATCCCAAGCATCATCAGCTACTTCATCTCCTGCATCCGTTCCCGCGTCACCATCGTTCTTGGCATCAACCGCGTCAGCATCTCCGCCATCAAAAGCCACGTCGTGAGAGCTGCATGCTTGGAAAGAAAGTGAAAATGCAGTAATGGCGCCGAGTAAAGCAGAGGCAAAAGGGCCGATCTTTTTCGTTTTGAGCTTTTGGTCTATCTTGTCGAATTCCCCTCTCCTTATGTTTTCCTCTTCTCCGACTGCTTTTTCCCCGCCTACACCAGCATTATCCTTATTATAATACAACTTCACCCGTACCACCTTATATGTTATATTTAGTGGCAAAATGTTTTTAAATGGTGTTTTATGTCTCTGTATGGACGCGTTGACTGCTCTCAAATAACAGACGCGCGGCCCCAATTAAGTGGTATTTTTAAATTCTTATCAGTTTATTACTAATAAATGGGGTGCGAAGGTGTATTTTAACAGAGGCGTGACTATTGCATCAATTCTCGGAGGCTTCATTTCCCTGGTGTTGTGCATCGTGCTCAACAACGCGATATTTGCAATTTTGGCGGCGTTGATGTTTGCCGGCTCATTGATATTATGGAAGTATGGCTATCTGATAGTGCCAGTGATAACAAGAGCCACAAACATTGTTGAAGTAAGAGACGGCTACGAAGTCCCGCCGTCGCGCGATTGCATAATAAAGAAGCGGCCGGAGGGATATTACTGCACAAAATTTCTAGAGGTTCGCTTTTACGAAAGCGCCATGGACAAGGCAGAGGCGGAAAAGAGGCTGATTTTTGAGTCATTTGAAAAAGCCGTGAGCGCGCTCAAATATGTCGTAAAGCTTTCCATGCTGATATCGGCGATAGACGTCTCGAAGCACATCGACGAGATAAAAACAAGGAGAAGCAACATAGAAACAAAAAGATTCTCCCAGGAAAAACTTGACCCTTCGGACATTGTGAGATATGACAGGGAGATAGCGATGCTAAACCGGCTCCTTGACAGGTTTGGCAGGGGGGAGAGGCCTGTCGAGATGGTGGCTTTTGCAAGCACAACTTCGTTCGGCCTCACAAGAGATGAAGCAATAAGCAAAGCCAGCAGGCAGGCGAAGGAATTAAGAACAATACTGTCAAGCGCGCTTTCTTCTGATGTCAGGGAGCTGAGGGATGTTGAGATGCTGAAATGTTTCGAGTGGGAGCTGTTCGCGCCATCCGGAGAGGAAGAATTGAGGGACGAGGTGTTCTGATTGAAGCTGTCCTACCTTCTTTCAAAAGACGTTGCAGCAAGGCTTCCGTTCACGCACCCGCCCGAGCCAAGGAAGGAAATGCTTCTTTCTGCGCCTTTTGAAGGCGTCTATATGGGAAAGACTAGATATATGCACGTACCTGTTTTTTGGAACCCGAACAAACTTATCAATCCGCACATCGCGATAATCGGCATTACTGGAAGCGGAAAATCCTACACTGTAAAGACATTCATAACGCGCGCCTCCCTGATATGGAACAGCAATGCGCTTATTCTTGACTGGGTCGGTGAGTATGACAAGTGGGTGAGGCAAGCCGGAGGGAGGGTTATCAACCTGGCAAAAGAGAAACTCAACATACTGGATCTGGTTGGCCTGCCGAAGAATAGCAGGATAAAGCAGATCATGGCTGCGTTTGACATCCTCGCTGACCTAAGGTCGTTTCCAAACGAGCGCGACGAGATCGAGGAGGCGCTGGAGACAGTTTACGAAAAAAAGAGAAAACCGATGCTTATTGATGTCATCAAACACCTTGCCAGGCACAGGCACGGGAAGGCGGCAAGGCTGCTGAAAAGGTTCGCAACAGAGGGAAGTGATTTCTTTTCCGGAAGCACAACTCTTGACATAAAAAAGCTGACCAACAGCGGGCTTGTCTGCATAGACCTGCACGGCCTGCCGACTGAAGAAATGAGAAGCCTTGCTGGATTGACGATATTGCAGTATGTGAAGGAGCTGATGAGAGCGGAAGGGATGAGCGAAGGGGAAAGAAAGATCAGGCTTTTTGTGGTTCTGGACGAGGCGTGGAAGATAGCGCAGGACGAAAAAAGCGATGTCATAGCAATAGTCAGGGAGGGACGGAAGTACAATTTTTCCCTGATGATCGCCACGCAGAACCCGACTGACATGCATAAAACGATATTCAGCAACATGGGAACTATAATAACGCTGAGGCTAACATTGAAAGAGTACCGCGACTTTGTGCGGGAATCGATAGGATACTCCAGCTTCATAGACGCGCAGCTATCTAGATTCGGCGTCGGGGATGCCGTAATCAATATGATTTTTGCAGAGAGACAGGAGAAGGTATCTACATTCCTGCTTGAGAAAATTGATGGCGAAGACCCGTTATTCATCTATAAAATCCAGGGTGGTGGGATGGATATTGAAATAGAAAGAGAGCAATTGATCAAGATGCTTTACGAATTGGGGCTGACTGAAAGCCAGCTGGAGATAGTAAAAAAGGAGTTTGAAAAAAAGGACGGGCTGCTCGATGGCGAGACCTTCGTCGAAATGCTGGAAAGGTTCGGATATTCAAAATCATCCATAATATCCTTCCTGAGGCAGCTTGGTTTTGAAGAAAAGAACATCATAAGAATTTTCTCGCTGGCCAAGATTAGAAAGGCGACGAGGGGCGTCGTTAGCGTGGTGATGGAGGAGTAGCATGACTGAAAAAATAGCGATAAAGGCGGCACAAAAGAAAAACATAAGGCCGCTTGCAAACCTGATGGGCGAGCTGGGCTTTACAAAAATATCCTACCTGAATGAAACGCTGGCGATAGAACGGGTTTTTGGTTATGACCTGAAGGAAAAGCCGGAGCTGGACTACCGCATAACATTCGCGCCTGCCGAGATATTGCTGGAATACGAAGCGGTAAAAGGGAAAAACAAGAAGGCAAGGCTGCTTTCTGTTCTTCAGGTCTTCCTTAATGTTTTGCAGATCTCCGAAGATTACTATGACATCAAGCCTTCAGCAGTTTACTATGAGATAAACGAAGTGCTCGGCGAACTGATAAAACTGGTCGGGAAGGATGCGATAGACCTGTCAACCGAATTGAGCGAACTGAAAAGCAGGTATCGCGCAATGCGGGCAAAATACGAGGACCTCCTGAAATCCAGCGAAGCCAATGCGCGCGTGCTTCTTGAGTGCGAGAACAAAAGGGACGAGCTTCTGCGAAAGGTTGAGAAGCTGATGAAATACGATGATGAGGCTCTCAAGGAGATGATTTACGAGTGGATAAAGCTCCACAACGGAAAACTGAATGTTCTTGAATTCTCCAAAATAAACAGGATACCGGTGCCCAGGGTGGAAGAGGGCGTAAACATGCTTATAACCGAGGGCTACATAAAGAGGAGGTTTGAGTGATGGAAGAAACAATGGAATTCGAGATAGCAAAGCACTATCCCATAGAAAGAAAGTACATAATGCTGAAGGAACTGAAGAGATCCTTTTTTGAATCGCTCTCAGACATGATATCCAAAAAGAAATGAGGGATTGCCATGAAAATCCTGCTTGTCGGCAATGGGGCAAGAGAGCACATAATAGCAGAACGGCTGGCAAGGCATGCCGATTTATATTCAATAATGCCAAAGAAGAATCCGGCAATCGCAAGGCTGTCAAAAAAATACTGGCTTGCTGACATCAATTCGCCGGAAGCCGTAAGAAAGGCAATAGAAGGCGAAAGTTTTGACATCTGCTTTTCAAGTCCGGACGCCACGCTGGCTGCAGGCGTTTCTGATGCCCTGGCTGGATTTGGCGCGGTCGCCTCGCCGTCAAAAAACGCCGCAAGGATAGAGTGGGACAAAAAATTTGCAAGAGAGCTTGCCGCGAAGCACAATATCGGCGGGCTGCCAAAATTAAGGATCGTAAGTGACATTGCCGGAGCCAAAAAAGCCGTAGAAGAGTTTGGGGAAGTCGCGATAAAACCAATAGGCCTGACCGGCGGCAAGGGAGTAAAAATAAGCGGCGAGCACTTTGCCTCTTTTTATGAAATTGAAGGGTACATCCGGGAGCTGCTGGCAAAAGACGGCATTGTGCTGATTGAGGAGAAACTTGTTGGCGAGGAATTCACATTACAGGCATTCAGCGATGGAAAGCACCTTGCTTTTATGCCTCCCGTCCAGGACCACAAGAGGGCGTTTGAGGGAGACGCCGGTCCGAACACTGGCGGAATGGGCTCTTACAGCACCGGCAACCGCCTTCCTTTTTTGGAGGAAAACGACCTTGCCGAAGCAAAGCGGATAATGAAAAACACGATAGACGCGCTGTACAAGGAAGGCGGCCCTTTCAGGGGCGTTTTATACGGCCAGTTTATGGCTACCGGAAAGGAGGTCAAGGTTATAGAATTCAATTCGAGATTCGGCGACCCGGAGGCGATGAATGTCCTCGCATTGCTGAAAGACCCCCTCCCGCACATCCTTGAGAAAATCGTTGACGGGAAGCTGGGCGCGGTCGCGTTTGAAGACAAAAGCACGGTGGTCAAATACCTCGTGCCTGAAGGATATCCTGACAACCCGAAAAAGGATGAAGAAGTGAGGATAAACGAGGAAGCAGTAGCGAAAATAGGCGCAAAGGCATACTATGCATCTGTTTATGAAAAAGACGGAAAGATATACACGACCGGCTCGCGCGCATTTGGCATTCTGGGCGTCGCTTCAAGCATAGATGCAGCAGAGCAAATCGCAGAAAAAGCCTGCGCCTTTGTAAGCGGGCCTGTCTGGCACAGAAAAGACATAGGAACAAGGGCGCTGCTTGAAAAAAGAATAAACAGGATGAAAAAGCTGAGAGAGGAAGCCGGATGAAAGAAATTGCGGCCTTGTTGCTGTTTCTTTGCGTTTCATCGGCGTATTTCGGCAATGCGACAATCACGGTTGAAAAGCAATGGAACCTCAGCGGGAATTCCTCGGAAATAAAGCTCGCCGGAATTTTTTTGCTGAACGGCAGCAACCAGCGCGTGGTCGGGATAGATGCCGAACCGCCGCTGGAAATAAAAGCCGAAGGGGACCGGCTGCTCGCGGTTTACAATGGTCCACTTAACGGCAGTGCTGTTTTCCGCGCCAGGGCGGTTGTTATCACGGATTACGATGCGGAAGTAAAGCTGGACGAACCGCTTGCCGGCGTTCCGCTTAAGCAGGACGGTCTCGCAAAGTACAACGATGACATGGAAGCGCTTGCAAGAGGGCTCGCGGACAACAAGTCATCATTAAAAACCCTGGTTTCGCTGGCAAACTGGATAAGTGAAAACATCGATTATGATTATTCCTATTCCGACAGCTTTTTGCCTGCAGAAAAGGTTTTTTCGGAGCGGCGCGGCGTGTGCGCGGAGTATGCGCATCTTTTTATCGCATTGGCTAACGCTGTCGGGTTCAACACAAGGTATGTTGCAGGATATGTGATGACAAATGGGGAATGGCAGCCGCACGGCTGGGCGGAAGCGTATGTTGACGGCAAATGGGTCTCGTTTGACCCGACTTTCAGGCAGGCTGGAAGGCTTGGCAACAGCCACGTTGCGTTTTCTTATGGCAAAGATGCCGACTCGGTGGCAGACAAGGTGGAAAGCTACGGCAAAGTTGACCTGGACACCGCTGTAATTCTTGAGATGAAGGAAGACAACCTGCGAAAAGGAGACGCTGATGTTGATTTTCATTTCTTTCCTGAAGACGGCAAGGTAAGAATAACGGTAAAAAACTTAAGAGACCGGTACCTGCTAGGAACTTACACACTAATCACTCCGGATGAAAATGGCATAGAAAAAAGAATAATTATGATCGAGCCATACGGCGTTTATGAAGATGAATACTGGTTAAATCAGAACCTGCAAGCAGGTTATTCATATTCCATCCCAATAATTGTATCCTTCAACGATGCCGAAAAAATAAAAAAAATAGAGTTTGAAATCGAAGAAAAAAACAATGAAGAACAGACGCCTTCGAATGTGTGCATTTCGGCTTTTTTTATTGCTGCCATCGCGCTTTTTTTCAGGAAAATATAGAGCAGAGTGGTGCCGCCAGTCTGTTTTAAAAATATTGTTTATCATTTATTTCTTGCTGGGCCTGTAGTCGAAAGCTTTGCCTGGCAGAATTGTCAGCAGAGCCAACAATGGTAAGACGTTACCCTGACAGGATAATGGAGCTCCATTATCTCGGAGCGGTAAAGATTCCCGGTCCGATTCCGGGCGGGCCCATTTCCCATTTACTCTTGGCTTACGTTTTCTCAGGGGGAAATAGAAGAAAAACAGAGGTTCCCCCTCTGCGTTTTGTCTTTAAGAAGCCAAACTTGGTCAAAACCCTGAGGGAATTAGCCGGAAAGTGCGAGAATCAGAAAATAAACTATAAAATGAAGAAGAGGAATTAGAAGAAAAACAG
>JBBIHC010000001.1:74838-102580 GCA_037447235.1 Microcaldota archaeon | reverse complement strand
ATTCCCCCTCTGCGTTTTGTCTTTACAGAAAACATTAAGAAGCCGAGAAAACATTAGAAATAATATTAATGCAGGGGTGGCGGAGTTTGCTCTGACAAAACCGCAATGGTCAACCACGCGCGAACGCCTATTTATGGCGGCCAAGCGTGGACCATACGCGACAGACTCAAGTTCTCTTCGCGATTGCGCGATGGGGAATCTGCTGACTTAGCGTCTACGCAGGTTCAAAGGCTTTGAACGCCGGTTGTTTTGGAACGCCGGCAAGGCTGACAATCCTGCCCCCTGCATAGCAACACACGTTCGGGCTGCAACTACTGCTTTGTGTCAATTTTATTTTTTCAAAGGGTCAACGCCAAGCCGCAAAAGGGTAAATGCAGCCTTGATGCGTCTTTCAACAGTCATAGCGGCATTTTGAAGAATAGCAAGAAGGGGTTCAACGAGTTGGGGGATGTGCTCACGATGCTCTTCATTGCATATGAGGTTATTGGCAACACCTACGGCTAGGTTTGGTTTTTCTTTCAGAAGTGGAAAAAAGAGGTGGATATATTCAGACGGAATGTTGCAAAGCCAGAAATTGGCGATATCTTCTCCATGCGCTAATCTTTCCACTGTGTCTTTAATGCATTCCTCGGCTGCCTTTTTGTCGCCATACTCATAAAATATTCTGGCCAGATCAGGTTTGGAGCACAGCGGAACATTTTTTGATATTGACTTCAGGATTTCGTATTGATGACGGTCCATATCTTTACCATCGATGACGGCAAGAGCAGTCTCAAGGCGATGGTCTTCATTATTTTTTATCCCGCTATCCCTAAATGCGATTATGTTTTTCCATGCAGTCTCTTTGTCCGTGCAACCCCACCCGAGTATGGTGCTCACTGGTATTTTGTCCTCTTCACGAAGGGCATTAAATACTTTGCATGCCCTTGTTGCATCAGTTAGCAAAAGCGCTGCCGCGGCTGATTCTTTTATTTCCGGGTTTTCTGATTTTAATTCATCAAGGAAAAAATCAAAATTGTCCGCGATCTCCATATTACCAAGACCAAACCACAGAATGCTGCCGTTCTTCTCTCCCAGGTATCTCTTTCTCAGAGGGGCGTTCAGCGCCGTGCAAAAGCTGAAGGGAAAATATCTCTTCAACTCAGTGAAAGTTCCATTTTCTATTGCTTTTTCATATCTCCCGCATATGCTCTCTTTGTTGTAATAATCAAACTTTTTATTTCCTGTCATCGACACGCTTTCTATTATTTCTGGCACTATGTGGGGGCAGATTGACATAATTGGTACGCAGCATTGGACTTTCTCGGGCAGAAACGGCACAATATGGGAGTATTCAAGTTGTTCCTTCATTCTTTCCAACAACTCACCCCAATCTACATTTTCTGGGATTTGGATGGGTTTCACCAGCAGATCTCTATCCTTCATCTTTGTTTTCATGAATCCCTTTTCATCATAAATATGCGACATCTGATAAGCGGCCAGAAGCCCTTTGGCTAAGCTTACTATCCTTTTTGAGTTTACTTCAAAATAAGGATTTGGGATAAATTCTAATGGCGGCTCCGGGAAACCACTGCCCACCCCCACAACTGGAAACCCGCCTCCTTTCAGACTTTCTGCCATCTTGTTCTTTCCTTTTTTTGGGCAGCCTTTCCAGACTGCTCTCGATTTATATATGGCTGCTATGCGTGGCGGGAACTCTTCCTCAGAAATGCCGTGCTTGACCAAATACGCAGCCACAAAAATATCGCTGGGGGCTGCAAGCCCGCATCCACTGTAGCTTTTATGTGCTTCTTTCCAGGTATCAGCTGTGTTCTCAATCACCATCCCTTTTAAGAAAGTGGCGGCGTGATCATCGAACAGCAAGACTTTGTACTGTTCTTCCCCCAGTACATCTTCAAGAAGGGCAGAAAACATCTCAGTTGATGAGAGGCAGTTGTACCATCCCCTATCAATCACATCAAGAATGCTTCCGCTCCCCCAGAAATATCCCGCGAAAACTTTAGTATGAAGATAATGATGGAGCTCTTCGATCTTGTTTTCTTTGCCGATTACCTCTTTTTTGGCCTCTTCTGCCAGCTGAAAATATTTCCCCTTAACATCGCTTTCTTTGATTAAAGGTTGCTTTCCTCTAGCTAATTCTATGTTTTCATCCAAAATCTGGCTTTTTATCAAAAAATCAGAAAGCAAGACCCGCTTCCCGTTTTTAAGCATCGTGAGAAGTTCCGCAATGTACTGCTTTCTTTCCTCTTCCAACGGGGCAGGATCTGGCTTTTTTTGCGTTTCAGATATGCGGATTTCCTCATGCACAACCTGCCGTGTCATCGTTGGTTTCATGGCCCGATGTCGCAGCAATTCTGGACTAAAAATTGCTGTAGCATGGACTGCGGCTGCAATGCCGAACGCCATCATTAATCGCCTGAATCCTTTCTCCATGGGCGCCCCTATTGCTTATTATGTATGAAAAAGTATAAAAAAGTGTTCTTGTTTTACTTCTTCGGCTCCTCTCACGATGCCGTCATGGCCCCGCTAACTACCATTAAGCCTGAGTCCGGCACCGCCGTTTCGGTTTTACCTTGTTGTTGAATAGCGTTATGTTAATGGTGTTTTCATATCTCCGCATTCTTTAAAAAATCCAAGGTCAAAGAGATAGTAGAGGGATGCAAAAACCCTTTCGTGATGCGGCCTAAATACAGCGGCATCCTTGGACACAGGTATATAAAACATCTGGTTTGATGAATTATTTATGGTAACTTTGGATTGTCTTGGCGCATCGGGCGAAGTCGGAAGGAGCGCATTTCTGTTAACCACGGACAAGAAACTGCTTCTTGATTACGGAGTCAAGATATTTGACATTACGGGAAAGCCGAAATTCCCGAGCGAGGAAATTGAAGCGGATGCAATGATATTGAGCCATGCCCATCTTGACCATAGCGGCTTTATCCCGGCGCTTTACAAGCGCAACAGCAGGATAAGGTGGTTTGCAACGCCGCCCACAGAGGAGATATGCGAGCTGCTGTGGTCCGACTCCATGAAGATAATGAAGGAAGACCTGCCCTATTCCCTGCACCACTTCAAAAAAGCCCTTTCAAACTGGAGTCCGATGACATACGATCGGCAGATGAATTTCGGGGAAACGAATGTAACAATGAGCGATGCGGGCCACATAACCGGCGCCTCCATAATAAAAATTGAGTACGAAAACAGGACGATAGTTTACACGGGCGATTTCAAGCTTGAAGAAACAAGGATGCACAAGGGAGCAAAAACCATAACGGACGCGGATGTCTTGATAATAGAAAGCACCTATGCGTCGCGCGAGCATCCGGACCGCAGAGCAACTGAAGAGCAGATAATGCAGGAAATACGCGAAACGGTGGAGGCAGGGGGAACTGCGCTATTCCCGGCGTTCTCGCTCGGAAGAACGCAAGAGCTGATTTCCATAATCCGCCATTATGACAGGAACATCCCTGTTTTTGTTGACGGCATGGGCAAGGACATAACGCAGATATACCTTAGATACGGAAATTATCTCAAGGATGTGCACTCGTTCAGAAAAGCGGTTCAAAACACCACAATGATCAGCGGGAGGGGGCAGAAGGCTGAAGCGCTGGAAGCGCCGGGCGTGATAATCGCAAGCGCAGGAATGCTGATGGGCGGGCCTATGCTGAATTACCTTTTCAACGCGAACAACAAATCAAGGATAATATTCACCGGCTACAATGTTGAGGGAAGCAACGGCTGGCTGCTGCTTAACAAAGGAACGATAATGGTGAACGGGCAGGAGCTTGCAGTCGACCTCCCGGCACAATACCTGGATCTCTCGGCGCACGCGGGCCGCTCTGACCTGCTGAGATTCATAAACGACACTTCGCCCGAGAAAATCGTTCTGGTGCACGGAGACCAGCCGGATGAATTCGCGGCTGAATTGCAGGCCGCGGGCTATGACGCGGTTGCCCCAAAAGTAGGCGACCGGATTAATCTGGCCTGATCTTGGCCGTCCGAAGCGGAAGGTGCCTGAGCCTGAATTCATTTTCTTTCAGGACTTCTCTGATGGCCGCGCTCAGCCCCTTCTCTGGTTTTTTCTCTATCGCAAAGATAACATCGCCCTTCACAATAAATCTGCTCTTTTTATGGGTTTTTTTGAATCTTGCGGCGTGCTCCTTCATCTCAAGCGGCGGCCCTTTTACCTCAACACGGCCGCCTGCCTTATTCTTTTTTGCTCCTATCGCCATTGCAACTTCGCGCTCCGCATCCACAACTATGTCATTGACCAAATAATCCGCAAGCTCTTTTCTGAGCGCTTTTGCCAGTTTTTTTATCTGGCCCCAAAGCACATCCTCAACCACCCCGGGCTTCGGAAAAGTCACGATGGCAACGAAACCTTTTTTTCTCAATTTTCGCAGTTTTTCCTCAAAACCGGTGTGCCGGAAAAAATACCTCTCTGACGGGTTTTTTATGAAGCGCCTTGCAAGCAGCACGAATCTCCTAAGATTGCCCTCGCTTAAAGGCGCGGCGACATTCCTTTCCCTGTCAGTCGGGTCTATAACCACAAGGCTTTTGCCGAATTTTTTGAAAAGAATTGGGTAATCGCTTTTCTTGTAGTGCCTTTTCAGGTCTATCACCATAGGAAACTGCCATTTAGCTGCCGCCCGCATAAGATTCAGGAAGGACCTGTACCTGATTATCAAAAGTTCGCACAGGTACCCTGAGAAGCCCTCGGTTTTTATTTCTGCTCCATAGAGTTCAGCTGCCTTAAGGAACTTTTTCAAAAGTCTCACTTCATCCTTTTGCCTTTTGCCAAGATTTTTCAGCACAAACCTGGTGTGCAGGACGGAGCGGTCCACCGCGGTGAGCACCCGCTGCCCGGCGCCCATTTTATATGCCGGCACGACATCAACCCGTTTTCCTTTATAATGAAACCTGATGTAGGGGTGCTCGGCATAATTCATCTGGTAAGGCGCCCCGCGAAATGCCTTTCTGAAAGCGATTTCAAGAAGTCTTTTCATTTTTTCCTTTTCCATTTTTTTCCTGAAAAGCACGAACACGTCTATGTCGCCCTCGCCTGAAAGAAAGGTTCCTTTCGCTATGGAGCCGGCAAGCGCGACTTCGCAGGCCGTAGCTCTTTTCAGCTTCCTGACGATCTCCTTGGCAACTTCCCTGACCGTGCGGAATTCTGCCCGAGCAGGACGTATCATTTCCGCTATTTTTTTTGTTTCCATCGCCAGCATAATCTCACTCATTCTTTATAAATCTCGCATCTGCCGGTTTCCTCCCTGTTTTTTAACAACAATTTTAATCTTGAATGTTCCAATAAAGTGCATGAAGATCATCCACTATGATCAAAAAGAAGGCGAGCTGAAGGTCGTCGCCGACACACTGGAGGACCTTTGGCATCTTTCAAAAATCCTGGCAGCAGAGGACGAGGTGGCGGGCTCCACATTCAGAACCTACAAGGTCGGAAAAACGGAAGAAAAAAAGCACGTCAGGATACGGCTTAAGGTCAAGCAGGTTGAGTTTGCGGAAAGCGCCAACCGGCTTCGCATTCTCGGCATCATTATAAGCGGAGAACCAGAGGAATACATCCAGCTTGGAAGGCATCATGCGCTGGATGTTGCTCCCGGCGACAAAATAGCCATAAAGAAAAAATGGATGGCGCACGAGATAAAAAGATTAAGGGAAGCGGAAAAAGAGACGAAAAGGCCGAAAACAACGGTCGTCGTCTTGGACGAAGAGCACGCGCTTTTCGCGGTTCTCAAGCCATATGGCATAGAGTACGGACTTGAACTGCGCAACACCGCACGAAAGAGAAGCGATGACTTTGAAAAAAAGGAACAGGAATACTTCTCAAAAATAGCAGATAATCTTGAAAAAGCTGAAGGAAAACTTGTCGTAGCCGGCCCTGCATTCGCAAAGGACAACCTAAAAGCCTTCATACAGCAAAAAAAACCAGAGCTGCTCAAAAGGATAATCTTCGAGTCGTGCAGTTATGCGGAGCCGAGCGGCGTAAAAGAACTTATGAACCGCGGTGTTTTGCAGAAAGCTGCCGGGCTCGCCAGGTTTGAAAAAGAGGAAAAGGAAATGGAGGAATTTTTTACCCACATCTACAGGGAGAGCGGAAAGGCGGTTTACGGTCTGGAGGAAGTGAAAAAAGCCGTTGAAGCCGGCGCGGCAGAAAAGCTCCTTGTTCTGGATGACCTGTTCAGGAGGTCCGAACAGGTGCAAAATATCGTTGATGCAGCGGAATCGCGGGGCACTGAAATCATCGTAATATCGTCTGAAGGGGACCCTGGTCTGAAACTGAGAAATTTTGGCGGCGTTGGCGTTATTCTTCGCTGGAAAATATGAAAAATTCTGTAAAATATAAAAAATGCTGTAAAAAAAACATATCAATCGCTTAAACCTATGGAAATATTAAGTGAATTGCCGGATTTTTGTTAAAATAACGACGAAAAACGTAATAGTATAAATTAAACCACATTATTTAAATACATTTCCTTCCAAAAATAACTATTGGTGGGGCATTATGAAAAACGGCTTTCTTATAAATGGGAAAAAGGAAATAAAACCAAAACAGCAGGAGGTAGTACTGGCCACCACAGTGGCGCGATTTATGATTGATGATGATGCCAATTATCTGTATTACAGCAGGGCTGGCGGGTTTGTCCCTCCGGCCTTTTGCCTTGACAGCATACTGACCAATCCGATACATTATGGCGCCGGGCTTTTTGAAGGAATGAGGTTCTATTATTCGCCTTACGGGGTCGTGCTGGCAGAGCCGTGGGAGAACATAGCAAGAATGATGCATTCAGCGACCTTTTTCAATCCGATTCTCGCAGTTGAGCTAAAGAAAATATTTGAAAAGGAAGGCGATGTTGAAGAGGTGCGGCTTGATGCCATAACGCCGCGGGCTTTTTATGAAACCGCCCGCCTGGCCTACGAGCAGGGAAAAAATCCTTCAATCACGATAACTGTGGTAAAAAACGCCAACGGGCAAAAAACAGAGGAAAAACGCTCTGTGGAGCTAAGCCTTACCGCGATGCTGGGCTGGGAGTTGAAAAAGTATACTATGGCAGAGATGGATGCGCTCATAAAGGCCCTTGGGTTTGTCAATCGCTTGGTTTCTGTTGATTATTTCCCGCAAGGCCTTGAGATGGTGCCATCAGGCTACATCAGGCCTTTTGCCTGGGTTTCCGGCGAGATGGGCCTTAAAGTGCCGACAATATTAAAAAAACCGGAAGGGTTTGAGACAAAACCGCTGTATTTTGCCATTGCCACGCTGCCGTGGGGCGTCTACCTAAACGAGAATGATTACAACAAGGGGCTGGACGTGCTGGTCGGCCCGTATCCGCGGCTTGGGCTTGACATGCCTTCTGACGCAAAAATAGCAGGCAACTATGTCAACTCCGCATTGAACATCAACCTGGGCTCCATGTTCGGCTATGGCGAAATCCTTGCCCTGGACAACAATGGGAAAGTAATAGAAGGCTCTGCAGAAAACCTGTTCGTGCTTCGTGCCGTTGGCAATGATGTTTGCGTGTTTACGCCGCCAACAGGCAGCGGATGCCTGCCAGGCACCACAAGGGACAGGATAATAAGGGTGCTTGAGAAGATGGGGGCGAAAGTAATTTACGAGGCCCTTCCGCTTGGCGAGCTGTACAGGGCGGATGGCGTCCTCCTCAGCGGCACAGGTGCGCAGATGATACACATACGAAGCATAAACCACCTCAAGGCGGCTGAAAAAATGGCTGAGATGATGCATCTGCAGTCGGAAAACAAAAAAGGCGCGCTGTCAATAAGAAAAGAAGATTTTGTAGAAGACAGAAAATGGATAAACAAAGGCGAAAGACATGCTCTCATAGACCGGGTGCGCCAAGGGTACGCGGAACTGCTTACCGGCTCCCCGGATTTGCTTGTCCCGGTACACGACATTAATTTTGAAGCGCTGGCATCGGTCCTTGATACCCCGAAAACGGAGATAATGACGAAAGACGACATCGCGGACGAAAAAGCCGGTTATTTCAAGCAAAAGGTCAACGGGCTGACACAGCCAAACGAGCTTGCAGAAAGACTGAGGAGAGTAAGCGCGATAATCTCCAAAGCAATAGAAAAAACCAGAATGTACGATAAAGATGAGAAAGCGCGGCTTAAAAAACACGCCTAGCCCGCTGCAGGGCGGAAAGCCATCACGCTCTTTTTTTCAGTGAAACAGCGGCAAGAAGCGTGAAAACAACCGCGTAGAGCAAAAGCGCACCGAAGCCGGCTGGCTGGGGAGAATGGTACAGGATAACAGACTGCATGCTTAATACCGCCTGCGTGAGGGGGGACATCTGGCCGAGAAGGGCTATGGACAGCGGCATAAACTCAAAGGGGAATACAAGGCCGCTCAGGAAAAGAAGCGGAAGGCCTACAACAAGCGAGGCGAGGAACGCGGTTGCTTCTGACTCTGAATAAACCGCTATAAACACCCCTATCGCTGTGAATGCGAGAAGCAAAAGAAGAAGCGTTTCAAATATGAACAGCACCGTTGCGGCGTCAAAAAGCGGGAACGCGGAATAGACTATTGCCGCCGCGCTTGTCAGCACAACCACCTCCGGAACAAGAACGACGGCATAGCTCAGGACTTTTGTAGCGGCATACTCAAACGGATTAAACTGCGAGAAAGCGATTCTTTGGAGCGTTCCGCTGTTTTTTTCCCGGACAAATGCGGTTGAGGAAAGGAAAAGAGCCACGAACATCAGTATCATGGGCAAAAGGCTTGGCATAAGAAAATCAAAGAAACTCCGGCTGCCAAAAAGATAATTGGGGGAAAGAACTATGGGCGATACCACGGATTCCGGTTTTCTCGAGGTTATCGAAAGTATCTGTTGCCTGCCTTCTGAAATTATGCCTTCAAGCTCGCGGCTTTTTTCCACGGTCTCTGCAAGCGACCTGTTTATCTCTTTTATGGTCAGGAGCGCCTGATTCCTGCTGCCAACAAGGCCGTAGACGAAATTTTGCATATTGGCGATGCGCCTTTCAGCATCAGAAGCGCCGCTCCTTGCGGCTGCGACATCCGCCTTAAACTGCTGGATCGTAATGTTTGCCTCGGCAAGCGACTCCCTTGCTTCGCGGATTTTCGCAAGCCGCCTGTCAACAGACGCCCTTGCCGAACCGACCTGGCTTTCCAGCGCATCAAGGGAAAGACAGTAAGGAATGAAAACCGGGTCAGAGCAGTTGACGCCTGCTCTGGCGCCACTTATGTAACCGCTCGCGTTTGCAAGAGAGCGGTTGATTTCCATAAGCTCCATCTCGCTCTGGCTAAGCTCGGCATCATACTCTGCGAAATTTTCCTCTATCTTAGTCAGATTGCCTTCTGCTGAAGAAAGCGCGGCGAGCATCGCGCCGATTGTTGAATTGGCATCGCCCAGCTCGCGCTCCACAACCGTAAAGTTTATCCTTTCCAGCGATTCCGAGGTATCTGCAAGTTTTGCCTGCATCTCAACAGCCCGCGTTCTTGTCTGGTTAACGCCGATTAGCAGGCTTTCGAGCTGGCCGTCGGCTTCGTACAGCCTGTCCCAGACTGAAATTATGAAAGCTTCGCCGATTTTCTGGCCGGTCTCCTGAACCGCGGCCTTCAGAAATGCTTCCACAGAAGGGGATGTCTGGATCCTTGAATTGTCTATAAACACAACGAGGCGCTGAGATTCGCCTTCGGCTATCCCGCGCTCAAAGCCCTTTGGTATTATAACCGCGGCGGAGAGCCTTCCCTCGCGGACCTCTTTCTCAACAACAGAACTGCAACCTCCGGCATCGCTGCCGGTGCTGCTGTAATCCGTTATCTTGGTGTTATTCAGAATTGCCGAGACAAAAAGGCCAGAAGCCGTGCTGTTGTCAAGGTCGCAGAGGCCCATGGCGGTTCCGCTGATGTCAACAGAGGTGCGCCCGAATACCCCTCCCAGTACCAGAAGGACGATCAGCGGGGCCGCAAAAAGAAGGGCAAGGGTGCGGCTTTCCCTGAAAAACTGCTTTGCGTCTTTTTCAATCTCGCTCCTTAGCTTCACCCTTTACCCCCTCCTTCAATTGCGCACCTGAAAGCTTTAAGAACACATCTTCAAGGGACGGTTTGGAAATTGACAGGTCTATTATTTTCTCCCTGTTCTTCCCGAAGACCCTTGTTATTTCTCCGACTTTTGACGCGATGCTGTCCGATTCTATCACCATTCCGTGCTCTGTTGCAGTCGCGTTTTCCACGCCTTTTATTGCTTTCACGGCTTGCTCAAGCTTTGCATAATCGCCGGGCAGGCTCTTTACCTTTGCCATTTCCCTGCCCGCCATCCGCTTGAGCTCTTCCGGCGTTCCCTCTGCTATGACCCTGCCGGCGTTTATAAAAGCGATTTTTCCGCAAAGGGCCTCTGCCTCTTCCATGTAGTGCGTCGTAAGAAGAACAGATGCCTTTCTATCTTTGACGAGCCTTGTTATAGTCGCCCACATTCTTCTTCTGGTTGAAGGATCAAGGCCGGTGGTCGGCTCATCAAGGAGGATCAGCTTCGGTTCGTGCATAAGCGCGCAAGCCAGATTGAGCCTCCGCAACATGCCCCCGCTAAGGTGCCTTGCCTGGGCATTTCTTTTTTCGGCAAGCCCAAGCTCTTCAAGAAGATGGCTGGCTTTTTCCTGCGCTGCCTTGCCTGTGACACCGTAAAGCGAGCCGAAGTAAAGCAGGTTTTCAAGGCAGGTAAGCAGGGAGTATACAGCGTTCTCCTGCGGTGCAACACCTATGAGCTTCCTGCTTTCCTGCGATGCCGGCTGGCCAAACAGGTATACCCTGCCAGCGTCTGCCCCCTCAAGGCCCGCCAACAGCCGGATAAAGGTGCTTTTGCCTGCGCCGTTTGGTCCCAGCAGGCCGAATATTTCGCCTTCCCTTATTGTGATTGAAAAATCGTACAGCGCGACCTTTCCGGGATATGTCTTTACCAGGTTTTCCGCCACGAGCACGTGCTCCATAAGGAAATATCCAAATCAAGATTTAAAAATGCGTTTTATCGCTGGATTAGGATCTGAGACAGGCAGGTTTAAAAAAATTTTTATCTAATCAGAAACGAAGACAAGGTGAGAAAAAATGATATATGGCTTTAATGAGGTTTATTTTGCGCTGTTTGTCGGTATGCTGGCATTGTTGTACTCGGCATTCCTGGTTTTTCAGATCATCCGTTCCCCAAAAGGAAACGAGAAGATGCAAAACATCGCAGAAGCGATAGAGGAGGGCGCAAATGCGTATCTTACGCGCCAGTATAAAACCCTGCTGCCCATCGTCATAGTCCTCGCAGCTGCGATATATTACCTTGTAAACAGCAATACGGCGTTTGCATTTGCCATTGGCGTTTTTTCATCCGCATTTGCCGGCTATATAGGCATGCAGGCTGCGGTACGCGGAAACCTGCGGGTTGCCGATGCAGCAAGACAGGGCTTAAGTCAGGCGCTGTCGCTCGCTTTCAAGGGCGGCGCAGTGACCGGCATGGCCCTCGTCGGCCTGGGCCTTGTCGGCCTGAGCGTTCTTTATGTTGTTTTCAACGGCGACCTTCTGCCGCTTGTCGGCTACGGCTTTGGCGCTTCCCTCATATCCCTTTTCGCAAGGGTTGGCGGAGGGATATATACCAAGGCGGCGGATGTCGGCGCCGACCTTGTCGGAAAGGTTGAAAAGAACATCCCTGAGGATGACCCGAGAAACCCGGCTGTGATAGCAGACAATGTAGGAGACAATGTTGGCGACTGCGCCGGAATGGCAGCAGACGTGTTTGAATCTTTTGTCGTGACGGTCATAGCAGCAATGCTTCTGGGCTCCACGCTCCAGTTAGTCCTCCTGCCCCTGGGCATCGCCGCCCTTGGCGTTCTTGGCAGCATAGCCGGCTCATTCTTTGTCCGATTGTGGGGAAAGAGCATAATGAAGGCTTTCTATGCCGGCATACTCGCCACGATAGTTATCACCTTCATATTAACCTACCTTTACACTGAAATGACTTACACGTATGTCGCACTAACCGGAATGGCAGTCACGATGCTTCTTTTCCTGATAAGCGAGTATTATACCGGCACGCAGTTCGGTCCGGTCAAAAAAATAGCCAATGCGTCCAGCACGGGGGCAGGAACAAACCTGATAACCGGGCTGGCTGTCGGCATGGAGTCAACCCTTTTGCCTGCCCTGGTCATAATTGGGGCGATAATGGTTTCTTACAATCTTGCAGGTCTTTACGGAGTCGCGCTTGCCGCAGCAGCCATGCTTTCGCTAAGCGGAATTGTGATAGCGGTTGACTCTTACGGCCCGATAACAGACAATGCGGGAGGCATAGCGGAAATGTCCGGCCTGTCTGAGAAGGTAAGAAAAGTGACCGACGCGCTTGATGCCGTAGGAAACACGACAAAAGCGACGACCAAGGGTTTCGCAATCGGCGGTGCGGCGCTGGGGGCTCTGGCGCTTTTTGCTGCGTTTGCAGCGGAAAGCAAGCTCGCCTCAATCAATCTCCTTTCACCGCAGGTCGTAGTCGGCCTATTCATCGGCGCATTGCTGCCTTTCATATTTTCGTCGCTCCTGATGCTGGCCGTTGGCAGGGCTGCCTATGAAATCGTAGAGGAAGTAAGAAGGCAGTTCAGGGAAATAAAGGGTCTGATGGAAGGAAAAGCAAGGGCGGATTATGCAAAATGCGTTGACATCAGCACTGCCACTGCGCTCAGGGAGCTGATGCTTCCTGGAATAATCGCAGTCGCAGTTCCGCTTTTGGCCGGCTACCTGCTTGGCGCAGAGGCGCTGGCAGGCCTTCTTGCCGGCGCGATTGCAAGCGGCTTCCTGCTAGCATTGTTCATGTGCACTGCAGGCGCGGCGTGGGATAACGCAAAGAAGTATGTTGAAGCCGGCAACTTAGGCGGCAAGGGAAGCGACACGCACAAGGCGGCAGTTGTAGGCGATACGGTCGGAGACCCGTTAAAAGACACCGCGGGGCCTGCGCTAAATGCATTGATAAAGGTGCTTAACACGGTGTCGCTGGTGTTTGCAGGCGCGCTTATCGCGGCTGCAGGCGCCGGCCTCATCTAATTTTTTATTTTTTAAAATGAGTCAAAGGTGCTTCCTTATTATTTTTTCTATTTCCTTTTTCCTCGCCTGAAGTTTTTTCTGCTCCTTGTACTCCATCGTAAGGCGGATGATGCTTTCCGTACCTGATGCCCGAACAAGGAACCAGCCATCGTCTTCGTCAACTCGTATGCCGTCAAGGCCGCTGAAATTAGGATATTTCCCGGCTATTTCTTTTCTTATTACTTCCATCGCCTCTTGCTTTTGCCTGGCTGCATACCGCTCGCGAATAACCGGATAAGCGGCGTATTTTTTTGCAAGCTCGCTTAGCCTGAACCTGGAAGCGAGCTCGACGAATTTTGCGGCGGTCATTATGCCATCTGGCGCATGCACGCCACGGCTGTAGATGTACTCTCCGCACGGCTCGCCTGCAAAATAAACTCCGTGTTTCTCCACTTCCAACCCAAGATAAGTGCTTCCGACCGGCGTTATGATTATTTTTCCTTTGTTTTTCTCAACAGTCTCGCGTATAAGAAGCGATGCCTCAACGGTCGCTGCTATTTTCTTGTTGGTGCCTGCTGCAAGCTCAGATTCTATCATCATCGCAAGCTGGACATCCATAGGCATCTGCCCGCCCTTGTCATCCACCACCATGCATCTGTCGGCATCGGCATCGTGCGCTATCCCCAAATCCGCCCCAACCGCCCGCACCGCCGCACGCAGGGCCATCAGATTTTCGGCTTTTGGCTCTGACGGCCTGAAGAATTCCTCAAGCGATGTGTTGATGCTTATTACCCTGCATCCAAGCGATGAAAGAAGATATGGTGTTATGACGGCTGCTGCGCCGTTGCAGTCAACGACCACTTTCAAAGGCTTTTCCACTGAAACCGCCTTCATTATCATACCCATGTGCTCCTTTATCGCGCTTTTGTCTTCAATTACCCTGCCTTCAACCCGGCCTTTCCGGTAATCGTTGCGCAGGTATCTTTGATAGATGCCATTTCCTTCATCCTGCGTGAATTCCAGCCCTTTTGCCATAAGCTTTATTCCATTGTGCTCAATAGGGTTGTGAGAAGCAGTAATCATTATCCCTTTTCCGTGTTTTCTTGAAGCCAGCGCGACTGTCGGCGTTGGGGCGATGCCAAGGTCATAGACATCACATCCTGCCGCAACCGCCCCGCTTATGGCTGCCTTTTTCAATGATTTTCCGGATTGCCTTATGTCCCGGCCTACCGCCACGTCATCATCCGCGAATATGTTTGATATGCCGTATATCAGCTCTTCTGTGATTTCCTTTCCGTAAGGCCCCCTCATCCCGGCTATTCCGAACATCACATCGCACCCGGCGGCATTCCTTTGAACATTTTTTCCATTTTTGCCCTGAAGCCCCTGTCCTTCTGGAATCTCTCCATCATCTTTTCAACTTTTTCAAACTGAGACAGGAATTCGCGCACCTCTGCCTCGCTGCATCCGCTCCCTTTGGCTATCCTGGCAATCCTGCTCCTGCTGCTTTTTATTATCTTTGGCTCCTTTTTCTCCGCTTTTGTCATTGAGTTTATCATAGCCTCGTATTTCCTGAGCTTCTCTTCACTTTGCTGCAATACTTCTTTGGGCATGTTGCTCACGCCAAGCATGGAAAAGACATTGCCCAGCGGACCGAGTTTTTTCGCTGCCTTCAGCTGCTCGTAAAATGTCTCGATTGTCAGGCCCTCGCTTTCTATCTTTTTCAAATCTTCCTCCCTTGCTACCTGCCTTACCTTCTCCATCAATGCTTCAAGGTCCGGCATGCCCAGCAATCGCCCGACAAATTTTTCAGCCTTGTAAACTTCCAAATCATCGAGCTTTTCGCCCACGCCTATAAATGCGATTTTTGAGCCTGTGGACGCAACTGCGCTCAGGGCCCCGCCGCCCTTTCCGCTTCCGTCCATCCTGGTCGCTATAACCCCACTGACAGGAACAATTGAATTGAACTGTCCGGCCTGCTTCCCCGCAACCTGCCCTATGTCCCCGGTTATCACAAGAAAAACCTCGTCCGGCTTTAATGCTTCATAGACTTCTTTCAGTTCGGCGGCAAGTGCACTGTCAAAAGCGTTCCTGCCTGCAGAATCCACAATGATTACATCTTCTTGTGCGGTTTCAAGAGCCTGCCTGACGATAGATGCAGCGTCCGCCTTTGCTGTGTAGAATCTGGCGCCGGCCTTTTCAGCAAGCTGCCTTAATTGTTCCTGTGCCGCCGGCCGGTCAACATCCGCGCCCACAAGCAGCACGCTCAGGCCCCGGTTCTTGTAAAATTTGGCAAGCTTTGCAGCGGTTGTCGTCTTGCCGCTTCCGTAAAGGCCGCAAAGAAGTACGCGGTGCCTGCCCATTCTGGGGGCGTGGCTCTCGCCCATAAGCCCAACCAGCTCTTCGTAAACAACCTTCACGACGTGCTCTTTCAGGGTGAATGCTTCCTTTTTTTCTGTTTTCAGCGCCCGCTCCTCTATCCTTTTTGAAAGCTCGAAAACAAGTTTGACATTGACATCCGATGCCAAAAGCACGCGCTGCAGGTCCCTGATGAGTGATTTGACTGCGGCTTCGTCAACATACGCCTTTCCCGTGAGTTTTGCTATCGCCTCTCTCAGTTTGTCCCCAAGCATAAACTCCCTTCGTTTTCAGCAGCCGGCGGATTACTTTTTTTCTTCTGTAATCTTCTTGCCGGCACCGGCGCCGCCGCTTGCCTTTATCTTTCTCTCTTCTATGTCATCTTTTAAGAGTTTTTTGAACATTGGCTCCCACTTCTCCATCGCTTCGGCGAAATCAACTTCCCCGTTTTCGTCCTCAAGCGACGCAAGAAGCTTGTTTGCGGCCGTATTTGTCTTCAGCACGAAGTCGACCTCAAGCAGCAATTTGTCCCCCAGCAGCCTGCTGCTTTTCATTATCTCGTAGTACATCTTGCCCTTGAAGAAAGCCTGCAGCATGTATTGCTCTGGCGGAATTCCGCTCTCTTCCGCCCTTCTGACAAGGGCCGGGGGTATGAAAGCGATGTCCAGGTCCTTCTCCATTTTTTTCATGTCGACCTTGTCAAACTTAACCGAGCTTGCCTCCGGGTTTCTCAAAAACTTGCATTCCCAGGTGCATTGCTCTATGGTCGGGCCCCTCCTGAACCGGAATATCTCGACGAATTTCTTCTGCTCGATGTCGCTCTCGTATTCAAAGCCAAGAACGCGATAGATCCTTCCCTTTCTCCCGAATCTCACTTTCTTAAGGAAGGAATACCTGTCTGTTGCATACATGCTTGCCGCCGGGATGCCAAAAACAAGCTCCAGCCTGTCCTGAACATCCCTCAGCGACTCGGCGTGAAGGTTGTAAAGCAGGAAGACCCCGGGCTGGGTGTTAAGCAGGTTTATGATGCCCTGCACTGCAGAGCGCGAGCGGACTTCGTTGATTATTATCGCCGCGTCGCCCATTCTCAGCAATGCGTTTGCCATGGAAACCAGGTCCAGCTCGCTTGTCCTCCCAACATCCATCTCGCTGCTTTGGACCCTGGCCGCGCCTATGTGGAATCCCCTTTTCCTGAAAGCCCGAACCGGTATTTCCTCTATGTCCTGTATCGGCAGCACCCTTCTCCTCGTGCCTATCGCGGTTATCTTCGCTGCGGTAAACATCGTCTTGCCGACCCCTTTAAGGCCAAGCACCGCCTCGCTGCAACCCAGGCCAACAAGCACGTCGTCATAGCCTGCGAGATACGGGCTCATGGAGCAGTAGTCCAAGTACTGCGCATAGGTGAAGGGCTGCTCCTTCATTATACGCAATGCTCCCTGCAGCTCCTCAAATGTCGCTGGCGGCCTTTGCAGATGGCATCGCATGCTCAAGCGCTTCACGACTGCGTCAAATATCGGAGCCGCTTCGTCAAACTTTCTCAAGCCGCCGGTTGTCTTTACGATGTTCTTGAACGAGCGCTCAAGCAGATCCCGATTATACCTGTGGAGCGTGTGGCAAATCCCGAATTTTGCGTGCTCAACATACAAGGGCGAGTTTTCGCTGTCAATGTAGACATCGGTTATGTTGTTCTTGTCCAGAGCCATGTTCTCTATGGGCGCGCCAAGCCCGACGACCCAGGCTGCGCATTCGTGGCCCATCGCAAGCGCCTGCTCCGGCGTTATCTTCAGGCCTTCCATCATTGCCTTGTCCAGGAAATACTGCCGGTATTCCCTTGTCTTAAGCTGCATCAGTATCTCCCACTTCACTCCCTCAAATGATTCCTTCATCTGCTCGTTTATCGTTTCCCGCAAAAGCTTGCTCAGGTCCGCAGGCAGCTGCTCTATCAGCGGATTCTTTTGGACATAAAGATAGGCTTCCGCGCCCGGCACCTCGTATATCTGGACCTCAATTCCGTACGGCAATTTGTAGCTGGCGTCAGGCTCGTCAAGCGGCTTTGCGTTCTTTGGGATGTCAAGAACCAGGGACGCAACAAAATAAAGGCTTTTCAGCCCTGCAAGGGAAAGAAACGCGGCGCGCAGGTCCATTGTCTTTTTTACAAGCTCGTAAAGCTTTGTCGCCCTGAAACGCTTCAATACCCCGCCAATCCAGGCCGCAAATGTCGCCCTTCCCTTGTCGAACATCGACCTTTCCGGAGTTGGCTCCCGGTATTCGTCAAGCTGCTGCTCGGCTATGAGCGGGTTAAGGAAAACATATTCATAGAATCTTTTCAGGACATTCTTTCTGTTTACATACTGCGGGTCCTCCTTCATCCCGTATATGTCGTTGCGAAGCATAAGCGCTTCAAGCTGCCTTATGAAGGCGGCGTATTCGGTCAGCACGAATGTTTTTTCTTCGTCAAGTTCGACGACTATTTCCTCCTCGTATCTTATCCTCTTTATAGGCTGGGTTGTGGTTGAGAGGTCTTTCAGGTGAAAGTTGATGAATTCAGGCGATGCAAATTCATAAGGGCATTTTGACAAGTCAACAACTGCACGGTTGCCTTCAAGATAAAGATTGCACATGCCTAACCTTCGCGGGAATTCCTTAAAAATCTTCCTATAAATACCTTAATATCTGGCCCTTCGGGCTCGTAGTCGAATGGTAAGACGCTGCTTTCGCAAGGCAGAGACTCGGGGTTCGACTCCCCGCGAGTCCATTTTTTAAACTTTTCCAAACATAGTTATATTGTGATAGTATGGCGCTAAAAATGAAAGAAGAACGGGGGGAAATGTTTGGGGAAGAAACATACCTGCGATTAAAAAACGAATTTGGGGAAAACCTGTCTGATTTTGTTAAATACATCACCACGCCGCCCGAGAAACGAAAGAAGAACGAGGATTATGACCTGATAGCCCGTGGCCTCGAGCGTGGAAAAGACGGAAAATATTACGATATGATAGAATTTGCCAAAATGCAAAGCGGCCAAATATACGAAAAACTCAGATCAATTCCACAAAAAACGAAAAAGCCGGCACAAACGGCAGCCGCCAAAAAAGAAGAGATAACGTTCACCGAAGAAGAAGAGATAAAGCCAGAAAAAAGTGTTGCCGCAAGAGTTGGAACTCCTTTTGGTGACTTATGGCTGAGAGGCAAGAACACATCGGATGAAGAAATTAAAGAATGTATAAATAACAGGGCGAAGCTGGAAAAAGGTATTAAGGATGGGAAAATAACGGAAGCCGAATTTAGGAACAACAAATATAACTTAGTCAATGAAACAGATAGGAAAAAAATCCTTGACTTACTGTTTACTCGGCCGATTGGCGTTGACTATCCAGTAAAAGAAATTAAGACTGAGTACGTGTAAAAAAGGAAAAAAGAATTAGGGGAAAGAAAAGGGTGAACTGTTGAAGCTAAGAATGAAGATGCTGCTAGCTGGAGCATGCATCGCGGCGACATTGAATCTTAATGCATTAGCCAAGAACAAGCCCGAACCGGAACCGATACCATTCACCAAAAACGACAATACATACGAGTGCATTCCTGTCCAACCAATAGACACCACGAACAACCGAAAAAGAGGGGAGTATATGGAAAAAACTTTCAAACTACAGCAAAGAATGTTATTGGACGAATTTAAGCTGGAAAAAAACCTCTACGATGTCTTGTATTTTCACGATTTTGGCGATGAGAACTATGGCATTTTTATTACAGGCACGGTCTGGCTCGTCCGGATGGTTGGCGAGCGGGATTATGAAAAAGGCGGTAAGGCAAGAAAAAACAGCTGCTATCGCCTAAAACGAACTGCTAGATACGAACTCGACAGATGCTGGCCTGGCGAAAGCGGCGAGAAAATCAAGGAGATATACGCCATAAGCGATGGCGTAATCCTGGTGACCACCGCAAAAAACAGGATTTACAAGATAGAAAAAACTGGTGAAAAATTAAAATGCGTTTTATCGCCAGTGGTCAAAAACGATGAAGACGGGATATGCACCTACCGCGACAGCGATGGAAGCATCCATTTTGTCCATTACGAGCCGGATTCTTAGGAAGCGGCTAGTTGTTTGGCTTTTTGACCAAAGTGCATACAGGCCCGAAATTGCGCGGCATAAAGCCGAACTGCTCATAAAGAAGGATCGCCGGATTGCCTGCCTTTACTTTTAGATAAACTTTTTTTGCGCTTAAAGAGCTGATTTCGTCTATCTTTGCCATAAGCGTGCTGCCATACCCCTTGTTTTGATAATCCGGATGGATGCCGATGCCTTTTACATATAAGTGGTTCTTGTATTCCGCCATATGCAAAAAGCCGACTATCCGTCTCTCCGCCTCGGCGATAAAAAACAGGTCTTCATCCCCTATGTCAAGCCCAGCGCTAGGGAAGAGTTTTCGTATTAGCGATATGACGGCCCTGAGTTCATGTGATGTGGGCTCCCTGACGGTGCATATCATAGATGAATAAATTCAACGGATGGCTTTTTATTGTTTATGCTGATCGATACGCACTTGTGAGTCTTCGCAGGCGGGACCTTGACAAGAAAGGTGCTGTTTCTTTTGCAAAACCCCATCGTCTCGTGCACGTGCCCAAAGAGCGCCATAAACGGCTTCTTCTCATCAATGATTTTCAGCACCGCTTTGCTTCCGACATTCTCGTTTTTTACCTCGTCAAAAAAGCCCCTTGGCGGCTCGTGAAGGAGTAGAATGGTGTTTTTGTTTATTGGCAGGGTGCTCAGCCCGCTTTCAAATTCCTTCTCAGTCCTCTCGCCAAAGGTATGAAAAGGGGTAATCATGGAAAAACCAAAACCAACTATGTTAAACCCGTTAATATCGGCTGGTTTTTTGTGCACGTATCCTTTTTGCATTGAGTAATAATCATTGACTTCCTTAGAGTCCCAGTTTCCAGGCACAAAATAAAAAGTCCGGAAGGAATTGATGGCTTCCTCGGCAAACGAAACGCTCCTCGCCAGGTCGCCGCAGCTGAGCACTACATCCGGCTTTTCCCTTTCGGCGAATGCCCTGATTTTTTCTAACGCCTGCGCCTCTTCGTGCAGGTCAGAAAAAACGAGCAGTTTCATAAGCCTCACTTGCTGCTGCCCCTGCGGCTTTTTTTCACTTCGGCAACCCTTTCTTCAAAATCCTTTTTTAGGGCGTCTGCGATGTAATTCTTCGTGAAAGCGTCTGCCTTTGCGGCAGTCGCTATCTTGTTTGCCAGCGCCCTTGCAATCTTTCCCCTGATGTCCCGCGGCGTGTTCGCGATTTCCGGATGCTGGAATATTATCCCGTGCTTTGGCGGCGCTATTTTCTTGTTTCTCAGGTGCTTGAACAATGCCTTTTCAGCCCCAAGAACCTGGATGGTGCTGGCAGGCATTTTTGCAAGCCTTTCAAGAGATCCGGTATGCGCAATAAGCATGGCTGCAATTTCCGGCCCGGCAACAGCGGATATGTTCGGCGCTACCTGCTTCGCTACCTCTTCCTCGTATTTCTGCAATTCATCGCGCAACTCATAAAGCGAAAGTATCCTCTCGCCGAGCTTCTTCATCTTCATTGTGTCAGTTTCAGCAAGCCTTGCGCCAAGCGTTCTCCTAGCAAGCGAGGCTATCTCTTCTGCCTTTTTTTGGCCGACAAGCCCTGCAAGCGAGCCAACATCTATGCTTTCCTTGTCTATGAAGACAGCAACCTGGACGTACTTTTGCCTGTCCTCAAGCCTTAATTCCGGAAAATAAACGTTGTACCATCCCTCAAAGCGCTCGGTAAGCTGGTTTATCGTCCTGTTCAGCTCTTCTATGGAGCGGGCAATGCCGCTGAGAATCATGTCCCGGCTCTTAAGGGCCTCCTGCACTGTCTCGCGCGCCTTTCGCATAAACTCGGCGCGCATCTCTTTTCTTTTGCCGCCTTTCATAAAGGTATTTAAAAATATAGCAATTAAAAAACATTGCTAATTTGAAAAACAAGTCTGGCTACATATGAGCCAAATGGGCCTGTAGCTCAGCTGGTTAGAGCGACGGTCTTATATGGCGTCCTCTAATACACTAAGACAGCCGTAGGTCCGGAGTTCGAATCTCCGCAGGCCCATTTTATTTTTGCCGGCGGGTATAACATTTATAAATACATTTATACGCTAATTATAACATGAACTCCTGGAAAATTGATAGGCCGATAGTCCAGCTGCCGGACGCGCGGATTATGCCCATATCAAAGGAAACACGCAGATTTCACAGCACGGAAGCCGCCCTGATAGTAGGCAAAACGATAGGGGGCCCCTACCGCATTGAAAGAGTGCTCGGGAACGGCGGGATGAGCACGGTGTATGAAGCAAACGACAGCAAGAGCGGCGCGAAAGTTGCCATAAAAATATACAACAAAAACCAGGGCGAAGGTTTCGGGTGCGGCATTCCTGGCCTAGTAAAACCGGAGTTCATACTGAAGAAGGCAAGCGCCATAGCCAGGATAGAGCAACCGAACATTGTGAAGATTCTTGATGCCGGCATTTACGATGACAGGGCATTTGTTGTTATGGAGCTGCTTGATGGCGTCAGCCTGCAAAGCTACATCACCTACAATAGCGACCCGTCCTGGAATTCTACAAAGAGGATAGTGGCCCAAATTTGCGCCGGCCTGGATGCGCTCCACAAGGCAGGCATAGCCCATATGGATGTCAAGCCGTCAAACTTCTTTCTCAACGAAAAAGGAATCGTCAAGGTTTTTGATTTTGACATCTCCTTTGCCAGTTTCCTGGAAGAGCCGGAGTCATTTGCGTTTTTCATAGGCTCGGAGCACTACGCTTCCCCTGAGCAGTTCAATGGCGCAAGATATTTTGACCCGCGAATTGACATATACTCGCTTGGAATCGTTATGTATGAGCTGGCGTGCGGCCGCCACCCGTTTGAAAGCGATGAGATGGCAGAATTGCTCATGATGCACACCGGAATAATTCCTGCACCGCCGAGCGCCATCAACCCGCTGTTGCCGCCGGAAGCGGATTCGGTAATCATGAAAGCCATCGAAAAGAAGCCGGAAATGCGCTTTCAGAATGCTGAAGAGCTGAAAAAGGCGGTTCTTGAGACATAAGAGATTAAAACTCAAAAAGGGTTTTTTGCCCTTCTGTGCTTTCAAGCTGCTCTGCCCTTATACCGGCCCTCCTGAGTACCGGATGCCTTTCCAAAAACAGCGCCCTGTAAAGCTCCAGGGCTGTTTTTTCTATTGTTTTTGCATCCTGTGTTGGAGACAACAGCGTCCTAGATTTCGAGTAGGCCTGCATATTGCTGTCAACTGCATTTATCCCTATTGTCCTGCACGCCAGTTTTTCCTGCACAAGCTCTCTGGATATTTCTTCAGCGAGTTCAGACAGCAGGCCCTCAAGCTCCTCTGCAATCTCTGCCGGCCCCTTAAGAGTTGCTATCCTGCTTATCTGCTTTCTTGAGGCAGGCATCGCGACAGGAGAATTGTCAATTCCGTGCGAGCATTCAAAAAGAGCGCCGGCGGCATTCTTTCCGATTTCCTCTGCAAGCGCGGCAAAATCAGCCTTCCGCAATTCCGCAATCGTCCTTATCCTCCGCGAGTTCAGGTATTCCTTTGTCTTCTTTCCTATGCCGGGTATGCGGTCAACTTCCAGCGGTCCGAGAAAATCCCTTGTCTCTTCAGGCTTTACAACAACAAGGCCGTCCGGTTTCTTGATTCCTGCGGCTATTTTTGCGACAAGCTTGTTTTGCGCCACGCCGACTGAGCAGGTCAGCCCGAAATCCTTAAGAAGCCTGTTTTTCAGTTCCAGGGCAAGCTTTTCAGCCGCATCGTAATCTTGCCCGGTCCGTTCGCCAACCTCAAGATAAAATTCGTCTACCGAGCCCTGCTCGAAGGCATCCGCATAGGAAGCAAGCGTTTCCGCTATTGCCAGCGAGATTTTCCCATAAGTTTCATGGTCAACCGGAAGAAAAACTGCGTTTTTGTCCCTGAGCAGCTCCTTTGCCCGCGATACCGGCATTGCTGAATGAACTCCAAATTTTCTTGCTATATAATTCGCTGTTGAAACAACACCTTTTGTTTTTTCCGCATCGGTATAAACGCAAACAACCACGGGCCGGCCAGCCATCTCAGGCCTTCTTCGTTCCTCAACCTGCGCAAAAAAGTAGTCAAGGTCTACATGGATCACTATCCGCTTTGGCGTTGGGCAATCAAGCGCATTGCAGGCCTTCATTTTCAAACCCCGGGCCTTTTCCGGCAGCTCTGCCTAACTGCCAACAGAGATAGTCGGCCCATATTTTAGAGCAACCTCAACGAGTTTATCAACCAACTCCCCGCGCCCTGTCGCTCTGAGATGGACGACCAGGTCTTCCACATTTCTAAGGATTTTTGAATTCTTGCCTTCTGAGAATACCTTCACCAAATCGTCGTAGATTGGCAGATGGCCAATATATTTTTTTGCAGCTTCAGGCTTGAATCCTTTTAGTATTGCGACTATGCGGTTGGCATAGGAAACAAAGGTGCTGGCCTGCTTTGGGTCAAGCTTCAGTCCGAGTGAGTTGGCTATCAAAGCGTTCGAAGCAAGTTCCGCGGCTGGAACTTCGGCAACTGCCATGGAAACACCTGAGATTTTCACGCCCTTCCCCATAAGCGCTTTGGCAATCTCGTCCTGCAACTGCCTCGCGACGGCTTCATTATAGCCTGAAGTAAATATGTATTTCAAAGGAGAGATCGCCTGCACTGCTATTTCCTTGCCTGTGCCTGCAACCGCGGCATTATACTTTTTTACAAAATTTGATATTGTGCCATCTACGAGGGTCGTTATGTAGTTTGTGGCTCCATAACCAAAAAAGGTATTCAGGCCTCGCACTCCAAAAGAATTCTCTATTATCTCTCGCAAAGATTTGTAGACGCTTTCATTAACCAGACTGTTGAAAAGTTTTGTGTTGAGAGCCTTTAAATTAAGTTTAATTTCAAACGCAATGCCGGGTGCATTCAACTGCGCGATTGGCATATTTGATTTAAAAGATAATTCTTCTCCAATGCCATACTTTTCCCTAAGCGCCTTATAAGTTGTGTTGCGAGAGAAAAAATTAAAGACAGTGTCTTTGTACATCAACGAGGAGTTGTTTTCAGCATTGGCAACTAAGCGAGCGATTATGTCATCGGTGAGCATTTCCGGTGCGAATTTCTCTGATTTTTTGGCATAAGATGAAACGAATTCTTTCTCGTCCTTCAAATTTTTAATAAGCTCTCCGAGGTTTTTGCCCCTGTGAGTCATTGCGCGGGCTTCTTTCAATACGCTTCTTTCAGCATTTTTAAATTCTGCGTCGATTCCCTTCCAGACGTTATTAATTACGCGGCGGTCTGTAGCCAGAAAAGCAATAGTCACCTCATCGCTAGTCAGAGAGGTCCTCTGCACCAGAATCTTGATTTCCGGGTATTTTTGCGCAACTGCCTGAAGTGCTTTTTTAAGAGAAGCAATATATAGATCTATTGCTATGTCTCCTACCTCTCTTCCAAGGTTGTTAAAAACATTCAAAAGGCTTTTGTCCAGAACTGCGACAAAACAGTGGTTTCCTTTGCTCATAAGGTATCTGGCGGCATCATTAAAACCTTCCATATCGCCCAAAGGAATGCGCTCCCTGAGCCCTACCACAGATAGTACCTGGCTTTTAATAAACTCTGTAGATTCACTAAGGGCCTGCCATACTCGTGGAGATTCAGGAATAGGACCTGCCTGCTTTGGGATTTTAGCTTTCGCAAGCTTTTTTAGTTTTTTAAGTTCGGCGCGCCTTGGAACAACAGCCACAGAACCGTTTTCCTCCGCCAATATCTTTCTGGCACCTTCCCGGATAAGGAGCATTTTCTCTGAAACTTTTTCCATCAGTTTTGGCCGCTGCTCAACAAGGCCTGCGCTGCGAAGCATGCGGTAAGTGCGGACATCCAATGCTGTGTCCCCAATCTTATGGTATTTCTTCCATCTATTCGCTATAAAGCCTCCGGCCATATAAGCGGCTGGCACTACTGCAAGCTGCGCCAATATCTCCCAAGCAGCCGCGCTATTGCCTTCCTTGAATTGTTCGTAGGCATGAATGCCGCCTAAACCAATCATACCAAGACCAGCGACATTTTGGATGGTATTCATTGAAGTTTTGAATATTTTTCCTGCCTTGCCAAGTTCACCCACCCCTTCAACAGCCAGCCTGAATGTCTTTAGCCAGCTTACCGAAAAGGCGAGCATCGCCCAGCTCATTCCTGAAACTTCCCCTTTTACATATTGCTCGTGAAAAACATCCTTCAGGGCGATTGCGGCAAAAGCCGGAGGCCAAAAGCAGGCAAAGAACTCGGCATAAGAAGCGCGTTTCTGGCCCAGCTCCATTTTCTCTCCAAGGCGCTCAATATCGCCATAAACCAAATGTTCATATTTGTCAATGTTTATCCGGGGTTCTTTCCCGTTTATCTTATCAAGCGTTGCCAGGATAAGCTCCCTTGAGTTGCTGAATATGCGCTTACCCAGCGCTTCTTCACCCCCGACAAACAGCTTTTCTGATGATAGGCGAAGCGCTCCTTCCAAAGTAAACAGCCTGCTCTGAAGCTCGGCTACCGCTTTATTCTCTCCTTCTTTTAGCATAATGCCTTCGCTTAGCTTGCTGAATAGGAATTGATGGGCATCTGCGTAAAACTGAAGCCGGGAATAATTTTCAGCCCCAAGTCCTGTTGCTGCCAACAAATTTTGTTTGCTACGGACGGCGTCAGAAAATTGTGTGCTTGCCCGGGCAAACTCGCCTTCGGCCAGATAACCCAGGCACTTGTCTAGGCTTGATGTTGCCCGGTCGTGTTCGTCTTTCATAAGATTGGCCATCCTTGGATCGCTGTCTTTTAGGTAGAGATAATAGGACCTTTCCTTTTCAAGCATTTGTGCCACATACAGATAGGCATTGGTGCGTGCCATTAAGCCATTAAAGGATTTTGTCAGAGTGGTGCTCTTTTCTATAAACTCCGATAAAATGATTTTATCATCGCTTGCCAACCCCTTTAGCCGTTTGTTTAGTTCCACGAAATCATTTAACATTTTTTCATAACTAGGATAACCCCTAAAGTGCACCAATTGTTTGCCGTACTCTTCCAATACGCGTGACATCGCATTCAGGTTTTCCCCGATTTTTTCCTTGATTTGATTCTCAAGCTCTTTCGAGATCTTTACGGCTCCGAATATACTTCCTTGTTTTGATTTTTCATCCAAGGAATCAAATGACTTTTTTATTTTGTCGTCAGCCAACAAAGTCGGCGCCGCATCAAAAAATTTCTTCCACACTTCATATATTTTTCTTGATTTAAAATAGAGATCATTCTTGGCAAGGCTTGTGTTAAAGGCTTTGCTATAATCCTCGCCATTTATGCATTGCTGTATCGCCTTCTCCATCTCTTCTCTTCCGGCACCCCTGATTATGTTTCTTTCAATTATGTTTGCCAGATAACATTGATCAAGCAAGTTGAGCGCTACCTTGGCTCTTTCTCGGCTCCTTTCATAAAGCTGCTCGATTCTGTCCAGGACATCCAGGATGAATTTTTGCGTGTTTTTTCCGTATCTGCTGATATTGCTGCGCAGGTCAGCAATACCCTCCTTGAATTCGATATCGTTCACTTGCGGCTCAATTCTTTTTGCATATGCGTAAACGGCGTCAAGATTGATTAATTGAAGGGAGCGGACAGAATCGTTAAAATCCTTGAATTCTTCCCTGCCTGCAGCGGCGACATATACGCCCGAGATGGTTATAATCTTTTTCGCATTTTCAAGGTCGTTTTTTTTCAGCAAAGATTCCCCGAGCCGCCGCAGATTTTTAAATCCCGGTTCTGCAACTTTTGACATATGGAGCAGGTAGGTTTGCACTTCTACCACGCCCGCGTCCTGCCTCAGTTTTTGTTCCTGCGTGCGCAAAGTAGCTTCGGCATATGTATCGATGCTGTGCTTCAATTTTTCCGGCTCAGAGAAAGGTCCCATATTCTCACTTTATTTCATAGAGCAGGTTGTTTAGGATTATTATGCCCTGGACGACCTCATCCTCGCTTGAAACATTTCCGTAAATTTCTTTCCAGCTGGAAAGCGCCTTCTGCAAAGACGCGTATTTCTGCAGTTTGCTTTTGTTTTTCTTAAAAGAACCCAGCTCCATATTAAGGGCTATGCTTCGCAATGTGTTCTCAACATCATTTATGATGGTCTTATGAAGTTCCTCAAATGACGGGTCCATAAATAGATTTGACAGCAATTAACTATAAAGATTTCGCTTGTAATTATTCTTACTGTATTCTTGGCTTCGTAAAGACAAAACGCAGAGGGGGAAC
>JBBIHC010000001.1:55099-74828 GCA_037447235.1 Microcaldota archaeon | reverse complement strand
TCTGTTTTTCTTCTAATTCCCCCTCTTCATTTTTTCCTTGATTTTCTGATTCTCCCCATTTCCGGCTGGTTGCTAGGAGTTTTGAGCACGCGTGGCACGCTACAAGAAATTAAAACAAATTGGAGATGATGCCAAAGAATGAGTAAACAAGCGATTCAAAAACAGGAAAAAGCAGAACGCCGTTGTTCGTTGCCTTCATGTCGGAGATTATGTCTGACTCTATCACCACTGTGATGTTCTTTTCGTAGTGTATCAGGGGGCTTGCCGCTGATTGCACCAAAACCCTGTTTCGGTAAACCTCTTCTTCATTTCCGACGATCTGATAGCTTATCGTCTTGCTGCTTTTTGCCGGAACAAAAACAGAGCGCTTGAACTCCCATCTTTTTTGACCCTCTGATGTTATCACAAAAACATCCCCGGTTGAGCCTTTGTTGTTGATTGTTATCTCAAAGCGGGCTGGCTGGCCCGGACCGGTTTTTACATAGAGAGGGCTGACTTCCGCGTCCATAACATTATAAGTGATGTTCAGCTTCACAAAAAAGCTTTTTTCGCCAAGACCGTCGACATTGTTCTCGTCTATTACATTTATCTTGGCAATATATTCACCTTCTGCCGCCTCCGGGTCTGCGGTTATTGCCACCCTTAGGGGGCGGTCGTAAAGCTTGCTCGGCACGCCGCTCCAGCCGAGAGGCAGTTTCTCAACCACTGCGGAATCAAAGACCCCGCCTTTGCCGAACCTGCCGCCTGTGCGGACAGTTTCCTCCACAAGCACCTCTATCGTCTGCCCCGGTCCTATGCTGCCTATATGGACAACATCGCCTTCGTTTATTTCCTTATCAACAGGGGCGAGAACATGAAGCGCGCTGCCGAAACCAAAAAAGAGCAGAAGGACAAAAAACAACTTCAACAGCGGTCGCATGCTTTTATTAATAAGAGATAAATTAAAAATATTTCCCCGGGCATCACGCGCCCTGCTGTCTATCAGCTTTTGTCAATGAGATTCATCATAAGCGGGATCAGATAAAAGCTGACTGCCGCTCCCGCCAAGCCACCGCTCAGGAACCTTATCAGGTTTGTGCTTTCATAAGCAATGCCGAAAAGGCCAAAGGAGCCAAGAATCTGGAGGGTGCCGTCTATCGCAATAGGCACGAGCGCCAGAATGAAATAAATCGCTGGCGGCATTTCCCTGCTATCCCATTTTCTGAAAAAAGGGTAAACCAAGGCTGCAGCCACCATCATCCCGTAGAGGCCGACATCGCGGGAGCAGATAGCGATTTTGTAACCGGTCCTGCCGCCGGCTGCCGCTTTTATCAGGCGGTTGTCATCCGGCATAAAAACCCCTGTCTGCGGAGTGCAGTCTGCAACCGAAATGCCAGCATCGTCAAAAATACAAAACGAGCGGGACAGCTTCTGATGGCAAAAGGGAGAGTATGCGTCGTATATTATTTTTGCAGCGCCTTCGTCCTCAAACGCCAGCAATGGGGCTGCCGCCGCCACCGCAACAAAACCAAGAAAAAAAAGCACATATCCGGCATATGCGATTTTCTTGATTGTTTTTGTATCGATGCCCATCCAACCACTCACAAAACGATTGCCTTCTTCCCGTTATGATATACCGTTTCCTCGTAACGAAGCCCGTAATCTTTTTCATATATCCCTGGCTCTATCGTGAAAGTCGTCCCTTCCAGAGGGTCATTGTATTTCCTGCCAAAGCGCGGATATTCGTGCACCTCAAGGCCGATGCCGTGGCCGACTGAATGAAGCGGCGCCGGAAAGCCGGACTTTCTGTTGATGCCTTCATAAAAAGCCCGGACCCCGCCGCTTTTTTCCATTCCGCCTGCTGCATCAATCACTTCAAAAGCCACCATTCTCAGTTTTTCGTATTTCTCCTTGAGCCGCGCAGCCCTGGCTGAACCAAAAAAATAACACCGTGTGATGTCAGCGCAGTAGTTCCTGTATTTGATTCCATAGTCAATAAGGACAAAATCCTCTATCTTTTTCCTCGTGCAAAGGGCGTGCGGCGTGCTGGCATTCTTCCCTGTTGCAACTATCGGCTGAAATGCTGGCTCGAATCCTTCCCGATATGTCTCGGCAAGCAGTTCCCTTGCCACCTCCTCCTCGCTCTTTCCCTCGCAGTTTGAAAATTTTGCGATAAGCGCCTTTGCCAGTTTTGCCGCTTTTCTTATCTTTGCCACTTCGTCCGGCCTTTTCTTCATTCTTTTTTCATAAAGAAGCTCCGTGGCGTCCCGCACCCTGGCGCCCCTGCTGATTTTTTTGTATGCGCGGAGAGGGATGCTGCCGTCAACGCAAAAAGCCCTGCCGGCAAGTTTTCCGGCTCTGTCAAAAATGTTTTGCGTGATGATAAACCTTCCGGCGAATTTTTTTCCAAGACCCTGGTTCAGGCTGGTCGTTATTATCGTTTTCCGCGTTCCGCGAACAAGCAGGATGGCGTGCGTGAGCGGCAGCCCGGCGTAATAATAAAAATTTGGGTTTGGAATGCCGCCGGAATAAATCAGCAGGTTACACTTCATAGGTTTTCCTTCCGCCGTCATCCTCTATTACGAGTTGCGCCGGCTGTGATGAGGCTGCGTAAACAAACTCCACCCGCTCGCCTTTTCTCAGGTTCCGCCTCCTGAATGACATCGCTTCCTTTTCCTGCCCTACCTTAAGCTCTATTGCCTTTATGTCCCTCCCCGGCTCAAAGACAAATACGGTCCTGTCGCCTTTGGTCTTCTTTTTCCACGAGTAAGGCTTTTTGATGAAAAAAACAAAAAATATTATCGCCAGCACTGCGACCATGATTATGCCTATAAAAAGCATGTCCAGCCACATATCAAACAAACCCCAGCCAATCCTTCCCTTTTGCTGTTATTACCCGTATACCCTTTTGTTTTAATTTGTTTTTTAATTGTTTGTCATTGGTGCAGACTGTCAGCCTGTTTTTTTCAGCGTAATCGATTATCCAGGAATCAGCCGGCTGCCTTGTTTCTATGAGCTCAATCCTGCCTTTTTGCATCTCCATAATCTTCAGCCCAAGCCTTGCTGCAGCTCCGGTCTTTCCCCTGTTTTTGGCTATTCTCTCAAGCTCTCGGACTATGCTCGAACAGACAACATAGGAATGCGGGGAATCCAGAACGCGGTCTATCAGCCTGAAAATGTCCATTTTATTCTGATACGGAAGAAGGAAAAAATTGGTGTCCAATATCACTTTTTGCGCCATGAGCTTCCTTTGACAGAAAGGTTTTTAATTATCAGCGTGGATATGCTTCAAGGTGATTGAAATGGCGACTAGATTATCAAAAATGTACGGAATGGAAATCTTTACCGATACGGGAAAGTTCATCGGTAATGCGCAGGATTTCATCCTGGACTTTGAGACCGGCGAGGTTTTGCGGATTCTGACTGAAAACCTTCCAAGCGCGAGGGAGGATGTCAGAAAGGCACTAAGGGAAAAAAGCATAATGTACAAAAGCGTGAAATCCGTTGAAGATGTGATAGTGATAGCAAAAACCATGCCTGGAATGGTTGAATGAAGCAGTGAGTTGATATGGCCGATCTCAAAAAAGCGATTGCCATAATTGGCGGGCTGATTGGCGGAGTGGGATTCACCTATCTCCTAAAAGCAATGAATGTCTGGTCGCTCAGCGACGAGATGTGGATCGGCCTGGGCATAGTGCTGGCGATATCAGTCGGAAGTTCGCTTTACTTTATGATGAAGGGCGGTGGCGGTTAAAACGCCCGCCAAGCAGTTTTTTTATTCTTGCCTTAAGCTTTTTGCTCTCAGGTTTGACAGCGACCATCCCCAAGCCCGGCTGCCCGTAAAGAACCAGATGATTCTTACCGCCCCATAGCATAAATGCCAATGCGGTTATGTCCTCCTCGCCGATTATCCTTATCAGGCCCCTGTTTTTTATATCGTTTTTTGCGTTCTTCAGCAAACGGAGCGACAGGGTGCCCGGCGCGTTTTTATAAGTGCGCAAAACCCCGCCAAAAGCGCGCATTATCTTTTTTCGCTCCCCCGCTTTTATCCCAGCCCGCTTTATCCTGAAGTCGCATACCGCAAGATACGGCTTTGCGCCGGCGCCAATAAGGTTCAGTGTTGTCTCGTCCCCGACTGAAATTATCTTCCGCCTTGTTTTTTTGACCTGCCCTATGGTGACAAACCTGCCAAAAGGCTTTCGCAATTCTTTCTTCTCCTTCCCGCCAAAAAAGATCAGCGTCCTGTCCCTTCTCATTTGAGAATGTATTTAAAATAGTATTTTTAAATTTAATCAGAAAGGTTTGGGGGAAGCGATATGGCCGAAGCAGACATCAAGAGCCTTCACTGGTCCGAAATAATCGCCAAAAAAGCGGCAGAAACAAAAAAACCGCCATTCGTGGTGGCAGCCGGAATAACGCCAAGCGGCCCGGTACACCCCGGAACATTGTGCGAGTTCCTTTTCGCCTATGCGATAAGCAGGCAGCTGAAAAAACACGGCGATGTCCGCTATGTCTTCGTATCCGACGATTTTGACGATCTTGATGCGGTGCCGGAACCGCTGAAAGCGCATGGAAGAATAATAGAGGAAGATATGGGAATGCCGCTTTCAATCGCGCGCGACCCGGCTGGCTGCCATGGAAGTTTCGCGGAGCATTTCATCGCTGAAACAAAAGAGATAATGAAGGCCTTTGGCGTAACCCTGGAGTTCCTCAGGGCAAGCGAACTTTACCGCGCTGGCAGATACGACGAATACGCGAAAATGCTTTGCGAAAGGAAGGACGAAGCCAAGGAGATAGTGAGGGTAAGCTCAAACCGAAAGGAAATGCCTGCCGACTGGTTTCCCATAGTGCCATTGTGCGAAAAATGCAGGAATCTTGCAAGAAATACCGTGCTGGAGTACAACAAGGGCAGATACAGGTACAGGTGCAGCAAATGCGGCCATATCGGCGAAGACAGGATAGAAAACCACAGGTATAAGCTTCTCTTCCGGCTTGACTGGCCGACACGGCAAAAGTTCCTCAATGTCACGGTTGAAGGGGGAAGCATCGACCATCACAGCCCGGGGGGCACGATAAGCACGCTGGTGGCTGTGCACAGGCAGATATACAACGAGGAGCCCCCCTACCTCTATAAGTTCGGGCTTCTGAAGTATTTGGGAAAGAAATACAGCAAGAGCAAAGGGATAGGGCACACTGTCAACGAGCTGCTTGCCCTGCTACCGCCTGAGATAATAAAGTATGTTTTGTTCAAGCCAGATGTTGACGAAGACAAGGAACTCGCGATAAATAAGGACACGCTTTTCAATATTCTGGAGGACTTCCATCATGCATCAACAATAAAAAAAGACGATCCGGCGATAACAAGGGCAGACTATAAAAAAGCCATAAGCTTTGAACTTTGCGAGGCCAAGCACATATGGAAAGCCGACATAGCCGATATGATAATATACCGCAACATCTACGGGGATTGGAAAAAGGTTGGCGAACTTGTAGGCGACAGCAGTGGCGTCAACTACCTAAAAAAGTACATTGAAACCTGGTTCAAAAAAGGCCTTGTGCCGGACAGGTATGTTTTTGAAATAAGGATGGGCAGCGAGCCGGGCGAGGCTGTCAGGAAATACATCCGCTCACTGAACGGGCAGATGGACGCGAAGGAAATCCACGACGCGGTATTTGCCGCTGCCGCTGATTTGGGGATGCAGCCCCAGCAACTTTTTAAAGAATGTTACAGATGGATCATTGAAAAAGACATGGGGCCGAGGCTGGGCAAGCTTATCCACGCCATTGGGGTGGAAAAAGTTAAGGAAAAGGCAGGGTAGTGCGATGGCAAGAATAATAAAACTTGAAAAGGGCCGTCTTCAAAATACCATAGATGAAACTGTGAAAGTGCTTGAAGAAGGCGGAATAGTCATCTACCCGACAGACACTGTATACGGCATTGGGGGGGACGCGACGAGCCCGGCCGTGGTTGAGAAGGTCAGGGAAATAAAGGGGATAGAGAAAGAAAAGCCGTTTTCGGTCATAATGGCTGACCTGAGCATGATAGAGGAGTACTGCGTGGTAAATTTTGCCGAGGAACTAATACTGAAAAAATACCTGCCGGGCCCTTACACATTCATACTGAAGGTCCACAGGCCTATCGCGGCAACGACCACGCTGACGCTTGGAGTAAGAATTCCAGAGCATGCATTTTGCACGGCTGTTTGCGAGAAATTCAAAAAACCAATGGTCACTACAAGCGCCAACAAAACAGGCGAAGCCCCGCCGCACACTTTTTCCGGGATAAGCAGGGAAGTGCTTGAAGCGGCTGACTTGGCAATAGACGCGGGGCAGACAAAATACGAGCAGCCGTCCGTGCTTGTTGATTTAGTTGAAAAAAAGATAATCAGGGAAGGCGCAAAGCCGATAGACATGAACGATCTCTTCGGTTTTTGAGCAGCCGGCTTATATTTCAGAATAGGCAACTCCTGCCCTTGCGCAAAATTCCCTTATCTTTTCCTTCTGGCTAAGGTTCGTCTGCTCCTTTAGCAAAACAACAGAACTGGTTTTCTCAACGCTTTTTTTTATCGCCTGGAGGAACAGGCCATAATCAATGCCGTCTATCGAGTACTTCGGCAGTATGTGGCCCACAGCCAATCCGCTTTTTAGCATAAGTTGCGTGAATTCTTTTGCGTAATGGCCGCCGCCAACGCCAAAAACCGACTCGTATGTTGCCGTGCTTTTCAGCATATCCGCCGTTGCCTTCGCAACTATCCCCGCAGCTTCCCTGCTTGCCCACTCGTTCTCGCTGCTTCCTATTTCAACGAATATTATCGGCTTTACCGGGGTAGGCCCGTGATGATCCGCCTCCATGCAAACGGGCCAACCGCTCCCTTCTGCAAGCCGCGCTGCGCTTTTTATGAATTCCTTTATCCTGCTTGCATAGGCAATATTAAGCGTCCTGTCCTTTCCGCCCATTTCCGCAGTCCCCCAGTTGCCTGGAAAATGGGCGGTTATCATCTTCCCCGCTGTCCTGCTCCTGTGCGGGCTTAAAACCACTGCATAATCGCTTTCGATATCCGGCAGTTCAAGTACGCTTTCCGCTTTAGTGTCAATTATTTCCACTCCTTTAGGGCATAATGAGAAGAATTCGTCGGCTATGTTCCTGCTTGCGGCATTCCTGCTTGTGTAAAAAACAACCGGCATAAAACCACTACAAAAGCGAGAAAAGCGCTATGAGAACCAGGGGGATCAGTATGTTGTCGTCCAGCCCCAGGGAAAAGCTTTCTGCAAGCGCGGCAACAGCAGAAGCCACAAGCGCAAGGGGGCCTATAAAAAACCAGGACAAAAGCGAAGAAGAAAGGAAGAAAGCCAGCGTTCCTTCAACACTCTTGCCCTTGTTGTAAGGCAATGGTATTTTCCCCATCCTGCCGATCAGCGTTGAAAAGGCGTCACCAAAGCCCAAAATAAGAAGCGATGCGATTATGAGGCTTGGTTCTGTCAGAAAAGCCGCAAGCAAAAGCACCCCTGTGGCGTAGCAGGCAGAGCCCCAACCTGGAAACCTCACGCCCGGCCGCTCAAAGTTCCTTATGAACCAGTCAATCAGGAAATTGGTCTTGCCCAGGGAGGCAAAATTGACAAAAAGAAGGCCGGCGATGAGAATGGCAAATGTCGCTCCCATCAGCGCCCCCCTGCCATAAATTGCAAAAACCACCAGGGCGCAAAGAGCGAGGAACATATGGAAGGCCTGCCGCCTGACTTCGCCGCCCCCGTCCAGCTTCCGGCTTCTTCCGGCAATTTTTTCATTTGCCCCAGGCATAAGGACATCCACGGCATTGTAGACCGCGAGCGCGAGCGCAAGGGCGGCTGCGACGTCCCTGAAGCTGTGGAAAGCGAGAACCAGCCGGCTGAACGAGACGAAAAGCGCAAAAATAAGATAAAGCCAGAAGCTTCTTTTGTTAAGGAACGATACCATGGTGACAAACGCGGTTATCGCGTGAAGGCTTGGAAAGGAGTAGTCCGCGGGGCAGTTTTCCAGCCCGAGCGAAACACACGGCCGCTCCACCGCAAAGGCGGCTTTTAAGGCGTAGGACAAGACCAGCGCTAGCGCAATGGCAGAAAATATCTTGACTAACTTTTTCGGTCTTCTCTCTCCTAGCAAAACAGCGCAAAGCAGGATTACAGCATATGTTATGTCGTTATCCAGAAAGGAACTTACTTGGCCAAGCCAGCCGCTGTTGAAAGCATAAGCGAACTCAGTTACGATGTCCATAAATGCAACTAGATTGAGAAAAACATAAAAACCAGGATGCTGGCCGCTGAAAGAAGCAGAAAATAAAGCGCGGAGCGGGATTTTTTGCCTTCAATGTCCGCGATGTAAAAGGACGAGATGAGGGCGTACATAACCAGATAAGTGGGTATTATGGAGGAGATATGGGAGATGGTTTCTCCCACAGCAGCGTTGTTTTCTGCAAAAAAGCCGGTAAGGCTGCCGACGAGGGATAGGGCTATTTTCAATATAAACGGGATTATCACGGCGCCGAACATCATCGTGTATTTTTGCATTGACATTAGCGCCGCCCTTTCCCGCCTTATCTCAAAGTTTTTCAGGAGGTCCTCCGCGATGGAATGCAGCTGGTCTATGGAGTTTGTGTCATATGCGTGCCTGAGCATCACGCAAACCTTCTTCAAGGCAGGGGAATTGTTTCTCCTCCAAAGGTCCTCAAGCACCCTGTCGCTTCCTATGTTGCTGGCCAACTGCCTTTTCGCGGTCAATGCTTCCTCGGAAAGCGCCCCATAGCCGCCTTGCGCGATCATCTCAAATATTTTCTCCATCTTTGCTGATTTCGGAAGCGCGGCGACAGAAAAAACCGCATCCGGCAGATAATGCTCTATTTCCTCAGCCCTGCTCTCTTTTTTGTAATTTTCGTATGTTCTCCAAAGCAGCAGGACAACTGCGGCAAAGGCGGCAACAAGCCTTAGCGCTTCATCCTCCAGCAAAAACGTAATTACAAAAAGAGCGGCGCACGCCATCACGCCTGCGTCCAGCACGGATGCCTTTGGCATCAGCGGGGAGTAGGGAACGGTTGCCTTGCTGACAATTAGTATAAGGGCGCTGATTGCCGGGAACACCAAAAACATGGCAAGGAATATCGTAAATCTGTCAAAGGCGCCGCCAACGCCATAGCCGCCAAGCATCACATAAATCATAAAAAAAGTCGGCAGGATTGCAGCTGACATTATGAAAAGCATGCCGAATATCGCGTTTTTTGATGCGCTTTCCCTTAATTCGTGCTGCTGGACCGAAAGAAGCTCGTCTCCTATCCTGCGCATCTCAGCCCCAGATGTCCCGACCTCATAAGCAGAGAGCATCTGCGAAAGCGCCCTTTTTATCGTATATGAAGAGAAAAGCGATGCGAACCTGGCAAAGGATTTTTCAAGTGTGATGCCCATGCTAACATCGCGCACGATTTCTTTCAGCGCTGCCGAAATCTCGGTTTCCTCATCTGCAGCCATCTGAAGGCATTTTATGAAGCTTATCTTCATGTTTCTCAGCATCCCTATGGTCCTGAGCACGAAAGGCATCTCGGCCTCCATTAGCTTTGTTCTCCGCCTGAGCTCAAATGAAGGGAGGGCAAGCACAAACAAAAATGCCAAAAGTCCTGCAACAAGCACGAGCGCAGAAAACAACACGAAGTCAGGCTCAAATGGAATCAGAATTATAAATAAAAAAATTGCGAAGACCGCGCTGAATAAAATGGCTGCGGTCGTGTATTTTTCTTTGCTGGCTTCAGGATAGAGCTTTACCAGGGAGCCGAGCATCCTGCTTTCAAGCCCAACGCCCGGAAGGCGTTCGGAAATTTCAACGATGCTTTTTAGCAGCATTTTTCCCCTCGACTTTCTGTCGTTTTTCCCCCAGCCCGTGTATTCTGCTCTGGAAATTGCCGAAGAAGTCGGAGAAAGCCGCCGGCGATTTTTCTATAACCTGCGTCCTGAAACGCCATTCCTGCAGAAGCTCCTTCATTGACATGTTAAAGCTGTTGGCTGTTTTTTCAAGCATTCTTTCGCTTTTCCTGAACTTTAGCCTGCCGCCCTTTTCGCGCGCAAAAACCAGGTTTGCCCCATGCGGGGAGATTTCCGCTATTTCAGTCATTCTCCTTATCTCGGAGTTTTTCCTCTTTTTATGGTCGTAGACAAGCATGCGCCTCTGGATTATGAGGCAGTCGATGGCGTTCAGGTCAGTATCGGTTATGCCAAAACTCTTCATTCTCTGCACCGCTTCGGCAGAGCCCTGCGCGTGGATGGTGGCGTAACAACCCCTTGCCTGGCCGGCAAGCAAGACATCAAAAAGCGCCTCAAACTCGGTCTTGTTCCTCACTTCGCCCACGATCATCCGGTCCGGCCTCATTCTCAATGTGTCGTACATTAAATCCTTCAGCGTGATGCCCATATCGCGGTTGGCGACAAGGCGCAGCTGGTGGGCGTGCGGGATGTTTATTTCAGGGGTTTCTTCGGCTATTATCACCCTCTCGTTGGCCGGAACAAAGGAGAAAAGGGCGTTCAGCAATGTCGTCTTGCCGCTTCCGGTGTTGCCCCCTATCACCACAGAATTGTCCCCCTGCATCGCAAGCGAAATGAAGGCAAGCGCTTCGGCAGTGGCCGCCCCAAGGTCGCTCAGTTCCTTTGGAGAGAACGGCCTTGCCCTGAATTTTCTTATCGTTATTTCCCCACCGGACACCGGCGGAAGGGAAGCGTGCAGCCTGCTGCCGTCAGGAAGCATCGCGTCCAATCTCGGGTTCTGCAGCGTGATATGCCTCCCAAGCTCCCGCGCCATCTTGTTTACGACATCCGCTACCGCCTTTTCAGTTGTAAAGCAGACATTGACGCTTTTCCAGCCCTGATTCCTCACATAAACATAAACCGGCTTGTTAAGGCCTATTACGCTTATCTCTTCTATATCATGGTCCGCAATAAGATAATCCAGGAATGCAAATCCGTAGATGTACAGATAAGCGGCGTTGGAAAGATAGTCTGCCTGGTCGCTGTCTAGAAGTATCCCGTTCTCCTCGGCAACGGCGAGAAGCAGGTCCCTTATGAAAGCCTTGTTTTCCTCTGGCTTTTTCAGTTCTTTTGCGCGCGCAGCCTCCCTGAACCTCTCTTCAATGGTTTCAACCATCGCTTCCTCTTCCTGGCTGAGCTGCGGCAGGTTTAGCCTGTACTCGCCCTCTTTCAGAACCCTCCAACCGAGCATCAAAAATATATGCGGGGCAATGTTTTTTAAATAATAGATTGAGTAAGATAAGCGATTGGGCGCGGGGTGTGTCCGTATGAACAATTACGAAAAAGCGTTCCTTGGGGTTGCGATAATCCTCCTCCTGGTGGCGGTGTCAATTTCGCTGCCCGGGGAAAAACCGCAGGGCAATCAGACTGCAGACGGCCTTGAAGCAAGAGGCAAAGAAATAATATACGATACCGTCCGTTTCGGCTTTAACAAAACGGATTACACTTACGGGTTTTCCGAGAAGGTTAATGGCTACGAAAAGCAATACACGCTGATAAGAAACGGGGGAGCCGGATATGTTGAGGTGCATGACCAAATCGGAATTAAAAAAATCTATTTTGCAGGAAACCGGACTTTCCTTTGCGTTGAGTACAGGGAGCAGGCGTCCTGCTCGGAAACGAGCGGCACAAACGATTCTGCCCTGAAAGGATATTACGCATACCTTCAATCCCTGTTTTTCAGCGACGAGAGGATAAAGAAGGAGGAGGAGTTATTCGCCAAAGTGCTGTTCGAAAACGGGCTAATAACAATAAAGAACGTGAGCGAAAGGGAAGCGGACGGGAAAAAATGCACAATGGTTGAGTACAGCATAGATTACACCAACATGAGCATTGCGGACGCGGAGAAATACGGCTTTTCGCCCAATATGCCGAAACGCTTTGACTGGAAGCTATGCCACGCGGATGGCATCCCGGTTTACAAACGCGTTGCTTATGCATACAACGGCGTTGACTATGAAGCGGAAATAACGGTAAGGGAATTCTCCGCTCCTTCAGAGATAGCAATGCCGGAAAACCTGAGTGAAGATGCCTACGGACTCTTCGACAGCGAGATAGAGGCGCAGCAAACGCTAAGCGCCTGTTTTGAAAGGAGCAGGGAAGAGAGGGAAAGCTGCGTTTCCATGCTGGCGTTCAGGTTGTATATGCCTTCCCTGTGCGGGCTGGCAGGCTCGCAGGCCGACCAGTGCATAATCAGGATGATGCCTTACCTTAAGAACGAAAGCTGGTGCCTGCTGATGAGCGATTCGGGCTACAGGGACGACTGCTACATAGAGCTGGCTGGAGCCTGGAAAAACAGCACCTATTGCGATTACCTGGCCAACCAAAGCAAACTGGAGTTGTGCCTGAACGCATCCGCGCCGGCAGCGCCTGTTTCCAACCTGACCGAAGATGGCATGATGAATGAAAGCCTGAACGAAAGCGGTGAATAGATGAAAATCGCGGTGGTCAGCGATACTTACCTGCCGCAAAAGAACGGGGTTGTGGTTTTCCTTAGGGATTTCCTTCCGGAACTGTCAAAAAAAGCAGAGGTTGTGCTGCTCGCCCCAAATGAAAAGAACGAATGGAAAACAAAAAAAGAAGGTAGAATCAGGACCTGCCTTATGCCGTCCCTGCCGTTTCCATTCTATAAGGGATACCGGATGTCGGTTGCCCACAGAAGGGACATAAGGAAAATCCTTGAGGAAGAGGGAGTGGCGGCAGTCCACCTCCACGCACCTGTGCTGCTAGGGCTGAAGGCCCTCCATGTTGCCAAAACAATGGGATTGCCTGTTGTGGTGACTTACCACACGCATTTTCCGGAATATGTTTCCCACCTGTCAAAGGGATTGCTCAGGGGAAAAATAGAAGACGCGGCAAAAATGCCTGTAAAAGGGCTGATAAAGGAGGTTTTCTCGCTGGCAGATGTTGTTACGGCGCCAACCGAAAGCCTGAAGAGGGAGTTATGCGGCTACGGGCTGAAAAAGGCGGAGTTCGTGCCAAACGGAATAGATTTCTCAAAATTCGGCAAAAAAAAGTTTATTGACATAAGAAAGAGGCACGGAATACCGAGGAAAGCGCCAGTGGTACTCTATGTCGGCAGAATAAGTTTTGAGAAAAAGATAGAAGTCCTGCTTAGCGCATTCCGGAAGGTTTTGGATGGCAGGCCGGACGCGCATCTAGTCATAGTTGGTGCGGGCCCGTACTTAAACGATTACAAAAAACTCGTAAAACCGATGGGCCTTAGAAATGTCGTATTCGCAGGTTTTGTCAAGGACAGCGACCTGCCGTCTTACTACCGCTCGGCCGATGTCTTCGCCTCTGCCTCTGACACGGAAACATTCGGGCTGACCTTCGTGGAGGCGATGCATTTCGGGCTGCCCGTCGTCGGCGTGAACAAGCTCGGGGCATCTGATGTGGTGACAAAAGATGCCGGCCTGCTTGCAGAAGCAGGGAACAGCGCGGATTTGGCGCGCTGCATTTCATTATTGCTTGATTATCCTGAAGTGAGAAGAAAGCTTGGAAAAAACGCAAAAAGAAGGGCGGCAGAATACGAGATAAAAAACATAACCAAAGCGTTTGTGCGGATATACAGAAGGCTAATCAAAAAAAGATAATGCGGGCTGCAGCCATCGCGGTAGGCAGCGCCTGCGTCATTTCTTCCTGCCTTTTTTCCTTTTTCTTATTGACTCTGAAAGGCTTTTCTTTTCAGTGCTCTTCTCCTCAACCAGCCTTTTCAGCCTGTTTCCGCGCCCTTCAGCCTTCTTTTTTGCCTCGGCATAGTCTGGTTCCTTGGTCTCCTTTCCGAGGCGCTCTATGATTTTCTGGCTCTCCCTGACCAGCTGCGCGATCCGCTCTTTGGACTTTTCTATCTCCGCGTTTATCTCTTTCTCTGTTTTTACCGCGGCGTCAAGCTTCTCCTCATATTTTTCAGAGAGCCCCTGGAGTTCTGCAAGATATTTCTTCAGGTATGCCGCCTGGGCTGCCTGCTTCAGCATCGCCAGGTCTTTCTCGCTTTTTGCGACATGCTCGTCTATTTCGGCAATCTTTGAATCGTAATCGTTGACATACTCGCGTATCCACGCTGAGAGCTTGGTAAGGTCTTCCAGCTCGCTTTCCACGCTTTCCAGTTCGCCCTGTTTTTGGGCGGTTATATCATGCATTTCAGCCAACGCCCTGTCCACATCTTCTTTTGCGTTTTGGGTTTCTTTCAGATACTGCTCCAGCGTCTCAAGCATTCCCCTCAACTCGTCTACCCTGCTTCTCACGGCATCCATGGACATCGCTATTTTTTCGGTGCGGCCATCTATTGATTCCCTGAGGCTTTCAAGAGCGCTTATCCTCTTCTCGTTGCCCTGTATGAGCTCCCTTATGTCGTTTATCCTGTCGTGCAGGTCATTTTCAGACACTTTCAGCGAAAGCGCGAGTTCCTCGGCCCTGCTCCTGGTGTTTCTTGCGCTTGCCTTTGCCCGCTCGCTAAGCGTCCTGAGCTCGTTTCTGACCTTCAGGGCGCCGTCAACCTTTTCAGGCAGCCGCAGGACCTCCTCCCGAAGCTCAAGAAGCTTTTTTTCCTGCGTAAGCACTGCATCTATGAAAGACAGCAGTTCGGTTTCGCTCATTTTCTGGAGGCCCTTCAGCTCTTCCCTGTAAAACATCTCCTTCTTCCTTTTCAATTGCTCAAGCCTTTCCCGCTCTTCCTTCATTTCTTCCATATACGCTGCCATCAACTCGCGGACATCATCATCATAAACGCTTGAAGGCACTGGCGCCTCTTCATTGTCGATGGACGGCGTCTGCTCCGGCTCTCCAGTTTCCTCGCGCAGGACCGGCTCCTCCCCTGTTTCAGGAACATTGCCCTCCTCTTCGGCTTCCTTTTCTCCGCCGGCGCTATCTTCAAGATTCCTGACGATGTTTCTCCTCAATTCCGGCTCTTCATCGTGCCCTTTCTCCTGCTGCCAGACATATTCGGAATTTCTCTTTGCCCTTACATATTCCTCAAGGAGCTCTTCCGGGCTTTTATCCTCGCTTGCCTGCGGCGGTTCATTCCTGGCTTCAGCATTCTCCTGGTCTTCTGCTGTTGGTTTTTTTTCGAAAGCCTCTGGCTCCTGCGCTTGGGCCGGCGGTTCTTCATGCCCATATGGCTTTTCCTCTTTCTTGGGCTGCGGCCCCTCAACCGGCTTCTGGGGATACGGGGAGCCGGTCCACGAAATATATGTTCCGGTAAGTCCGTACTCCACCCTGACATAGCCTTCGTCCTCAAGCACCCTTATCCAGGTGTCAAGGTCGTTTCTGCTCCTTATTCCAGAAAGCCTCTGGAGCTCCACGAGACTGAGTTTCCTTCTCTCGGCGATTATCCTGATAAGCTTGTCAACATCAGTGCTGATTAAGGCATCGTCTGTTATAATGCGGTCATCTACCATTTATGTTCACCAATATATTATTCTGCATAAGAACCTTTAAAAATATATATGCCCATCTTATACCACAAAATAAGGACGATGGGTGGCCCTAATGGGCTGATGCCCAGGAATATGCACAAATGCAGCTAGGAAACGAGCACCTTGTAGCGGCCGGAAAGCTTCCTTTTCGCCTGTTCAAAAGCCTTAAGCACAATGTCCTTGTTTTGCCTGCGCGTCTGCACGACGAAGACCGCCTTGTTTTTGCCTATTATCGCCGCCCTGTCTGTCGGCCTTCCGAAAGACCGTCTCATCCCTTTCTGCAGACGGTCAGCGCCGGCGCCGGCAATCATCTTGTTTTCCCTTATTATGTGGTGGGGGTAGGGCTTTACAACAAAATAATAGTCCCCGTTTATGCTCTTCTCAAAGCATTTGTTTGCGGATTGCCTGGCGCTTTCTATGGCGTTGTCCCTCAGCACGATATCCTGCTGCAAAACAAGCGACATCGTCAGGTCGTAATCATCTTTTTTCACCCCCATCCTGAACTGATGCAGGTCTGCGTGGGGCATCGTTTTTATGTATGACTTTGTCGGGTTCTTTGAAAACCTAGTCCATGGCCTCTTTTTTGGCTCCCTGATTGTATGTGCGGGCCTCAATCCCATAAATACACCTCATCTGCTTTTTATTATATTTTCTAACATTGGTTTTTAAAAACTGCCTGTTATTATTTCTTGTTCAGCCTCCATAGTCTAACCTGGACAGGACGCGACCCTGCGGTAGTTGTTGGAAAGGTTGCGATCGGGGTTCAAATCCCCGTGGAGGCGTTGGCTCCGCCCTGTTATTCCCGGTTATCCGGCTGCTTGTTTCTGCAGGCCGACAAGAGTTATGTTGAAGAGCAGGGTCTTCCCGGCAAGGGGATGGTTTTCATCGAAAGTAATCGTGTCATTTGTCAAATTCGTCACCCTTACCGCAGCGGGTTTTCCAGTCACCTGGCTTATGGTGTTGTAAGACCCGTTCACCCTCACATCGAACATTATCGTATATGTCTCATTTCTGAAATCAGTGACCACCTGGTGGAAGCCGTTGTAATCAAAGCTTCCGCCTATCTCAAAAATATACATCACCGTGACGGTTTCGTTGTCGTAATCGGCAATGAAAAACTTGCCTGAGTCGACTTCAAACGCGGTGCCGTTTTCTATCGTTATGTTCTTTTCCTCGAAATATGAGCGGGGAATCTTTTCAAACGCGCTTTTGTTGTAATATCTTGGCACTTCATAGCGCAAGGATGCGTTGTATTCGCCGTACCCGTCGCGCGGAAGTATGGTGAGCATCCTGCTTTCATTTTTCCTCATGCCAACGACGCCCTTGACAAATTCGGGCAGCAGCCGGCTTTCGCCAAGCAGGACGGTAAAGTTAAGCGGGCCGTAATTCCTGAACACTGAATAGATCCCGTTTTCCCTTGCGACTTCCTCAATATCGGTATCCACAATCCTGCCATCAACCATAAGGATGTAGTTGACGCTGACATTGTCGCCGTATTCAACGATGTCATGGTGTATGCTGTTGTCTTCCGTCTGCGCCGGCGGGCCGATGCAGCCTGCAAGAAGCAAAATCGCGATTAGCAGTGCTTTTTTCATTTGCTCACCTTTTTCTGATTGGGGTCATAGGGATTTGAACCCTAATATGCGGGTATCTGCACGGCTTTTTTGTCCTGCGCACAGGACCGATCTGGAGCCCGCCGTGTTACCTGGCTGCGTGCAATGCGCGCCAGAAGCGCACCAATGCCTTGCACCATGACCCCTGCACAGCAAAGCGCGGCATTGCCTGCCAACGCGCGCTGCAGAAAATCCATCATAATGAATGCGACCGCCGGGAATTGAACCCGGTCCGCGAGATTGGCAATCTCGAATCATAACCGGTAGACTACGGTCGCGCCGCAGTATTACTTCCATAACGCAAATTTTAAAAAACAGACGCCAAGTCCAAAAGAAATTCTTTCGGATTCCGTGCCTTGACGAAAGCGGAGGCAAGAAGCACCCCCTCGGCGCCAAGCATAAGCGCCTTTTGCACATCCTCCTTGCTGTTCACTCCAGCGCCGCACAAAAACCTTACAGCCGGATTTTTAGCCTTTATCCGCTTTACCGATTCAACTATCACTTCGGGCTTCGCTGTTGATACGCTCCTTCCGCTTCCTATCAACTCAGGCGGCTCTATAGCAATGAAGGTCGGACTAAATTCGCTGAAAGCTTCGCTTTCCGCGGGCGTTTCTGCGCAGACAACCGTTTCAAGGTTTAATTGATGCGCCCTCTCAACTGCTTTTCTCACGGCTTCGGCATCCACTCTCTTCTCAGAGTGGTTTATCAGCGTTCCCCTTGCGCGGATGGATGAAAGCATCTCGGCGGTAATGCTTCCGGTATGCGCCCCGGGCTCGTGGTGGTCCATATGCTGCGCATAAATGTCAGAATAGCGCTCGGCGCTTTCTTTCAGGTACGGGGCGGGCACGGCAACCACTATTCTTACGCCGCATTCGCCAACGACATCCTTCACGGTATCGACAAAATAAAGCGGATTTTTTATCACTTCGCCGTATGCCTTCAGGTTCAGCACGATCATAAAACCACGCGGATTAGCCCCAACCGGATTAACGCCATCCGGCGGTTGGTCGCCAGACGGTTTCGAACCGGTGTCCCGAGGTCCAGAGCCTCGTATCCTTGACCGTTGCCTTCGGCAAAGCCGAACTAGACGATGGGGCTTGCTTTTTATTAAGTAAGATAACTGATTAAAATATTGCCTTTTGCCGGGCAAAGCGGGCAGATTCAAAATATTTTTAAGCATTTATGTTCATATATAAACACATATACGGTTTCCTAATGCTGCTGCGGCGCGGTTATTTTAATTGTTTTACCACCTGAAAATAAATAAGTTTAAATATAAGAAATGCTCAAAATAAAGCAGGTGATTATGTGAAAAAAAATGCATCACGAATTAGCACTAAAAAGAAAAAACAAAAAACAAAGGTAATAAAAAAGACGCAGACAGTGACGGCAGTGCCAAGAATGCAGAACAAAGCGAACGCGAAAGGCAAAAAGACAATGAAAAAACTGCAGGTAAAGAAAAGAGTGGATGTGAGAAAGAAGGCTGAGCAGCCGGCAGAGGCAATCTATGCCCTAACTGCCGAGGAAATGGCGCAGATCAGTGAATTGCTCACAAGGCCGATAGTAAGGCAGACGCTCATTGATGTTGGTGGAGAAAACGCGCTGGCGATAATAAAGCATTTTGACAGGTCGCTGAGCGATGAGGACATCGCAAAAAGGCTGAAACTAAAAATAAGCGATGTGCGCGCAGCGCTTAACATACTGCACAACGAAGGGCTGGTGATGTACACGCGCTACAAGGACAATGAGACCGGCTGGTATTCCTACAGCTGGTGGCTGAATAAGGAAAAGATTTTCAAGTGGGTGGATGAGAAAACGAAGAAATTCGGCTTTTCAAGCGGTTCAAACGGCTCCGAGCATTATGTCTGCCCGTTGTGCGGAATAACAACAATAGTCGGATTTGAAAATGCGGTTGACAAGAACTTCAGGTGCGACATCTGCGGCAAGCCGCTCGAGTTTCTTAATGAGGAGCTTATGCAAAAGCTTGGGATTATTGAAACAAAGACCTTTGTGCGAGTTTTGAAGTAAAGTGAAAAAGATGCGGATTCAGGAAATAAATGCTTATGTGGTTTTGTATAACAATGGCAGGATTCTCCTTCTTAAGCGCAAGGATGGGATATGGGAATTCCCTGGCGGCGGGGTTGACTGGGGTGAGCATCCTGAGGATAGCGCAATAAGGGAGCTGCGGGAAGAAACAGGCATAGCGGTGCAGAAGCCATTGCGCTATCTTGGAGTGACATCAGCGACATACAGAAAAGGCGAGAATGAAAAGCATTCTGTCTATATTGTATATGCGGCAGAGACTAATAATGATTTGGTGCAGTTGTCTGGCGAGCACGACGAATACAGGTGGCTGAGCAAGACAGAGCTTGGTTTTGTGAGAAACAGCCTTTCGCTCGGCCTCAACGCAGAGCCGGTTTTGGACATTATCTGATTTTGCGTTCTTGCTACCATTTCCAGCCGGCATAGAGCATAAACGCCCAAGGTTGAGACAGGCTGGTGGCATAAGAGTCATAATACATATGCTGGTGAATTGTTGAAAAATCTGCTATGTTTAATGGTTGCGCCAATGGCCACCACCCTCTCCAGGCAGCGATGCCCAAGTTAAGCCACCCTTCCTGGCCGAACAAAGTTTGCTTCCACTCCAAACTGGCGCCAAGCCGAAATACCATTTCCTTGCCT
>JBBIHC010000001.1:46446-54999 GCA_037447235.1 Microcaldota archaeon | reverse complement strand
GCGCGAGATTTATCCAACCGCCTTCAACATAAATATTAAGCTTTTTTGTTTCTCCCAGCAGGCCGTCAAAGTAAACCAACGTTGCTCCTGCCCCGAATGTTGTCTGTTCTATCTCTGTTGGCGGTGTCGGCTCTATGGGCTCTATGACAACTTTTTTATCCAGATGGTTTACCATAATATACCCGTATACCCTTTGACCCAATGCGCCGAAATTAACATCGTCCCATTTGCTGGACAAGACAAGGGAGTACTGTGATATGTCATAGCCCTCAAGTTCTTTGTGTCCTGCCAGAATGGCTGCGATAATGTCTCTTTTATAATCCTCAAATACCTTGAGCAATAAACCAGATGTCCATCCAGCCAATTTTGCGCTTTCTCCTTTTAATTCAAGGGGAACCCCGCCCACAAGCTTGAGGCTTCTGAACCAGCTGGCTTCGCTTGTGTCAGGAACTTCTATGCTGACCTTATTGTCTTCAATCCTCAACGAATAAATCTGCTTGTCACTAAAACCCACCCTAACCCATTCTTCCCTGTCTAGCTCATTGCCTATGTAACATTCTTTTGAAGACATATCGACCAAAAGATAGTATTGGCTGCCAAGCCGCGCTTCTACCTTTGCACTCGTTGCAAAATCAACAGCAAACTGTTCTTTCACTTCTTCTTTTGTAAGATATTCCAAGATCTCTTTCAATGCAAGTTTGGTTTTTAAAAATTCAAGCAAGTCATCTTTTGTCTTCACTGGGGTATCATAATAAAATGTTTTGTGCAGTGTTGCCCTGATATTCGCTGCGCCCAATGAAAAAAGCAGGTCAAGATACTTGGCATATCCTTGCTGTGCGACGTATTGATACGAGAGCAGGTTTGCCTGGAAATATGGCTCTATCCATCTTTTGTAGCCGGCAAATGCCACTCCTTCAATCAGCGAGTACCCCAGTTCCAGGTTCTTTTGATATTCTTCGATCTCAGCCCTTCCCAAAACCCTCATTTCCCAGCTGTCGAGGTTGAGTTCAAGCCCGGCCGCACCACGCCATCTTTTCTGCTCCTTCATTCTTGCTATCTCATCTGCGATTCTATTTGAAATCACGCCAGCCCATTCAGGATAGGCCATAATGTCGTTCCTTCCCCTTTCAACGACTTGGGACAGGTATTCCAAGTCGCTTGCGAAACCCGGAACCCTCTGGCCAATGAGGAATACTCCCCATTTTTTTGCATAGTGCGCAGCCACTAGGGAGAAGTAGGTATTGTCCCATCCAAAATCCTTCATCTGCTTTTTAAGTTCTTCGCCCTGCTCGTTCAAGCCGGCAAACATCAGGGAAGCGCCAATGAAATTCCTCTCCTGGGTTGCCTTGTCCTCATTCCAGTAATAGAATTCCGCAAGCTTCGTAGATGCGTAATTTGCGATTGCCTCGGCCTCGCTATCCTGCCTGTAAAGGTTTTCCCAAAACAGCGTTGTTGCTATCGTTGCCTTGGCATAGTAGCCCCGCTCCTTTCCCCCTTCCTTCCTGATCGTTTTTAGGGAAACGCCTGCTGTCAAAGGATATCCTCCTATGGCGCGTATTTCCATCTCTTTTTGAGGCTCTATTTTGCGCCAGATTATTTCGCCGGTATAAATGCCTTTGGCTGTTTTAGGCGCTTCCACCCTTGTAATGAATGCCGCGGTGCCTCCAAGAATGGCGTCATTGAGCGCCACAGCAAACACGCCGCTATACCCCAATGTTGCTCCTGCCTGCATACCTAATTCCTTGATCTGCAGGCCGGTAGCCGGGTCTGTCCTTATTGAAGGGGCGACAAGCATGGTGGCCTGCCTTATTGCGTCCTCCATCATAAAAGCAGCGAATTTGCCCAAAGTGAAACCAATCGCCCCGCCAAAATCGCCAAAATCTGCTTCTGTCCAGCCGTATTTTCTCATGCTGGCCAAAACATTCTCGGTTTCCGCGCTTCCGTATATAAATTGCCTGAACCGGTCAAAGTCATTATGGCCCATAGAAACCTGAAAAACATCTCCGTTGGCACTTATGTAATATAGCTTGCCTCCTACCCGTTTTTCTTCTTTTGTTTCAGTTTCATAATAGGATAACTCCGGGACGTATATCAGCAACGATTCCCCGGTTTGCTTTGAAAACGCAACCAGGTTGTTGAGCACCGCGTTCAAGGCAGTTTCAGAAAGGGAAGTGCCCTCTTTCTCGGTAAAAGTCACCCTGTTTTCAAGGCGCGCGAGCGGACCTACTCCGCCACCGGCTGTTGCTGCAGTCACCTCGTGCAATTTACTAGGACCTTCTTTGTCCAGCAAATACCCGGCCTGAGCAAGAAGACTGCCTTCAGGATAGCGCAATTGCGTCTCTGCCCTGCCGCCTCCGGCGAAACCCTGCTCAGTGCCGGCGGCATAAGCCCCGGTTTCCATCATCGCAGAGATGAGGTCAGCGGGGGCGTACATTGATACCTGGCCAAAGGCTTTCCTGATATGCTGCAGCATCACTTGCCTTGACACTCTTGCTATCCTGAAATCAGCTGACAACAAGGGCCTTCCGGCAACAGGAGAAAACGGCTGCAATTGCAAAATAAGCTTTTGGTGAAGCCTCTCGGCATCGCTTTCAATCTGAATCGGGCCGTATGGCAGTGAAGCAACATTTGGCAGTAGTGGATGCGGAAAAATGTCCAAGGCAGGAAACCTTTGGAGATATGGAAGCGGTATGTTTACCATATTCAATAACGCTGACTGTTTTAGCGCATACAAGTTATACGGCGGATAAACTTCAAATGGTCCAAGCTCGCTTCGTTGCCTTGTTTCGTATTCAAGCTCACGGTGCGTCATCATTTCCTTTGCTTTGGGGATGTTGCCCTTAAAATAGTCAAATATTTTGATAAAGTTATTTCTTGTTTGTTCAGCTAGAAAGGTGGTTGGAGGATAGCGTTGGAGCACGAACCCGTTAAATACTGTCAATGACTCTGTGAAATCCCTTTCTTCCTGCCCGCTCCCAAACACCTCCGCCATCGGTTTCATTATCTTTTCATAGTATTGCGGGAGCAGCCAGGGGTCCAGCTTGGCCATTGTTGTTATTGCTTCACCAAGCACGCTGGGGACGCTTCCAGCGCTGCCATATTTTGTGGCTATCTCAGAAGCGGCTTTTGACATGAAATACCTGGTCAGGATGTCAGCAACGCCTTGCCCTATGGCTTTGTTTATGAGCTCAAGATTTGACGGTTCTTCTTTAGCTATCTTTAAGTCTTTAGCTATCTTTAAGAAAAGCTGTTTTGCGTCCTCAAGATTTTGTATTTCATATCCGGCAATTGTGTCAATGTCATACATCAATTTAAGGAAAGCCGGGTTATTGCCAAAATAGTCTTTATATAAAACGAATGCGCTTTCAAGCTGGGTGGTCGCTTCATCCGAGTTGGTTGCTGTCATGGCAAGGCTGAGTTTTTGCCTGAAATTATGCATTTGCGAAACAACAGAGCCCATTTCTCCACTAATGCGCGCTTCTTTGATTGGCTCAAAATTTTCTATTAGTTTTGAAAAAAGATGTGGGTGCTCTTCTGCAAATTTAATGACATTAAACTTATCGCCGATGTAATAGTTTTGGGCATTTTCCATAAACACCTTTATTTCATTTGCAGCATCAATGAAATTTGTGCTGTATTTTTTTTCTTCTTCTCTGCTCAAAACCTTTACTACTGCGTCTATAAGGTCGTCGCTTACATACAAAAGAAGAAGTGCGGTTTCTCCTATTTTTTTGTAGTTTTGCTCATCCGCTTTCTCCAGCGCCTCCTTATTCGTCTTCACATATTCCACGAAATACTGGCCGTATATGTTTTTTATAGCGGCCTCCTGCTTATCCTCTATGGCGCCCAGCACAGCAGCGATCGCACTCCAGACGTCCTTCCTTGTTTGCATGGCTTCATAAACCTGCGGTGCTTTGTTTTTTATGAGCATGTTAATCCAGTTCACACAAAAGAGATATTTTAGCGGCGCGGTTTGTTTCATGTTTTCCAGCATACCGCGGGCATTCTCGGCTTCTGAGACGGCTTCTTCGGTGCCGGTATAGAGTGCCCTGAAAAAAAAGAGCGCGGTTTGGTTTATCCGCCTGATTTCATCCTTGTTAACAATCTGGTTCCTGACAAAGTCGTCAATCTCTTTTGCAATATTATCCAAGTTGGCCCCAACCTTCTCTGCTTCGCTATAATATTTTAGTTTTTCGCTCTTTATTTTATTCAGACCAGATTCGAATTCCTTTTCGAATTCCTTCGTGCGTTGTTCCCAACGGTCTAAGACCGAAAAAATGCGTTGTTTCGAGTAATCATCTTTTACTTCACTTTTCACCATTTCTCGTAGATCTTCTATTGCCTCTTTTATCTGTTCAATTCGTTCTTTGATGTATTCCCTTCCCTGCTCGGCATGCGCTTTTTTCTCTTCAAGGTCTTTTTCTTTTCTTATCGGCACTGCCCCCCGCAACTGCGCCGTTCTAATAGATTCAACCAACTTTTCAGGAAAGTCGGGCGTTTTTCCTTCCATCAGCGCCCGTCTTATTTTATAAACACCAGTGACAAAATCGTGTATTTTTGGTTCTTTGTTTTTTTCCTTGCTGTGTTTTTGATATGCGTCAAACAATTGGCGCATTTCTGATGCATTTATCCTGTTTGATATGCCCTTCCCTATTTCCTTCAATGTTGCGGAATTGTATGTACTTTTTAATTCGCCCTCTATTGCCTTAAAATCCGTATATGCACTCTCAATTTTTGATTTGTCAGGACTTGTTATTATTGTTTTTATTAAGTTAAATATTTCTTCAGCAATCTGCTGGCGCTCTTTCTCGGGCAACATTAGCTTCTGGATCTGTTCTGCCATAGCATATTTTAGGCTAAAAGGCTTTATAAATTTAGGTTGGATGCCCAAAAAACTGCTGGTTGAGATGGCGGCGACAAGAACTCTGCTGACGAATCGATGGCGTAGACTGCCTGTTTTCTTTTTCTCAACCATAAAATTTTATAGACTGCGATATCTTTTAAATATTGTGTCTTTTTGTGTTTTACAGAGCATACTGACTATCGTTAAGGCAAAAGGGGCCGTATGTTACCTGCGCAAAAGTTTCATATTTTAAATGTTTTTAATCAAAATATTTATGCCAAAAAAATGGGAGCGTGTTGGTATGCCGTGGAAGTGGTCTAGGAAAAAACCCGGGGTCGCGGAAAAACCATTGGTTGAAGTGGAAAAACTGCCGGCAGAACGAACCTGGTTTCAAGAAGTAGTCCCAAAAAAATATGGTCTGCAGCAAATTCTTAAGGAATCAGACATAAACATAAAGGAATTAATCGACAGCCATATGGGGTTAAAGAAAGGGGAAAAGAAGGTATTTTTGAAAAAGGCGGCTAAGGATGCCCTAACGCAGGAGGAATTGACCAAGCTTGTGCTTACTCACCCGGATGCTTTAAAACCGGGAAAAACCAGAAATGGAGCGCTAAAAATAATAGACGAGATATTTGAAAAGAGCAAAGCAAAGGAAGACGCGTACAAAGCACTCGCCGACCTTGTTCTCAAAGGCAAGTGCAATGAAAGGCTTGTGACAGAGGCCTGGGCAGCCAAAATTTTGGAAGCCAGAAAAATGTTAATGGAGAAATTGCCCAAAGATGAAGCCAAAATCATCAGCAAGCTGCTTGAAGAGGGCAAATCAGTATCAGAAGTAATTTCAGAATTACGTAATATGAAGGATAACACTACCAAAGCAAGAATTGAAGCAATAAAGTCTGCTCTTAAACAACTTGACAAGGAGCGCTATGATAAGCTACTGGAAGGATTAGAAAAGACTGATAAAGAGCTTGCTGATGAGATAAGTAAGTTAGTGGGTGCATTGGAAGTACCGTGGGGCCGCAAGTCAGCGACTTATTGGGGGCACGTCGTTGGCGAAGCTTTCAAAGATTTTGAAATACCAGCCAGGCCCTCCGCCCGCGAAGCCATAAAGATTCTTGAAAAAACTGGCCAAAGAGAAATAGAGCTGGCTTATAAGATGGGCATTCCTGAAGAAGAATTAATAAACGCAATAAGCGAACTCCGTGCAGGCAGTGCAAAGGCCAAAGGAGTACTTGCTACGATAAACAGGGGTCTACTGTCCCTTTGGAAATTCCCTTTAAAAGCAGCAGGGGGAACTTGGTCAGGTGCAAAAAAATATCCTGGAGTATCATTGACGCTTGGCGCATTATTTGTTTTGGGGTACCTCTCCTATTCATCTTACATCAAGAGCAAATCTGAAGAGGAAAAACGGAAAATCGAGGATGATAAGCTTGCTGTCCATCTTGCCGAGCACGGCATCATCCCAATAGATAAATTAAGCGAACAAAATAGGCAGTTCCTTGAACAAAACCCGCGTCTGTGGGGTTGGTTAAATTCAAAATTGGCCGGTGGCGGGCAAAATTCAGAAGAAGAAGTAAAAAAGTCAGAAGAAGTAAGGGAATATGTGGAAAAAGAATCTTTTTTGATGAGTACGCTTGACCAGACGCTTACATTAGTTAGGGGCATTGTATCAAACCATCCAACTCTAAAAGATATGCTGGCAACTTCTGTGAAGGTGGTCTTAGAGACGCCAAAAAACACACAAACATCTCTTATAAATGTTCCCATCACCTATACAGTGAGCCCCCGTGCTGAAGTTAAAAATGAACTGAAAGAAAAAATCAGTCCGCTTGCAACGTTGTTGGGTGAGCTGCCTAAGATTGCAAAATGGATGGAGGATTGGGGCATAAAAGCAGATGGAAAAGCAACGGTCAAAGAAAAGTTAAAAGGGAAAAACCTGGATGCGCTTTCCATAAATGACATAATTCCACTTATGCAGTTTATGGAGCCGAATGAGATGGCAATGTACAAAAAGGCCACTGATGAAGAAAAGAGGGAGTTTGATGCAGCAACAGAAAATATGAAAGCCAAACAGCTTGTTGCAATGCAGTTGGCTGGCATGAGCGTTCAGGAATGGCTGGCTGTAAATGTGGGAGAAATAAAGGATAAGAACAAAGCAAATAAATTAATAGAAAATCTCAACCAGCTAAAAGAAAACAACACATCGATTAAAGAGTTTATTCGTAAAATAGAGGGGCGAATAATGAAAAGTGGAATAAAGGCGCGGGGAGGACAAAAGCAGTCAGGACGGCCTGCTGTCAAAAAGCCTGGCAAGGCTAAGGAAGAAGAGGAAGAAGGACTATTGGAGTGATGATGCGATGGCGGAGAATGTGAAAAACGTTGTCAGAGATTTCATTGCTTTAAAAGATGTAGCCAATAAGAAAACCATTGAGAAAATTAAAAATGTGAAAGAAAATACCCTCCTACCTGAAGTTTATCCAAGGATGCTAAGGTATATGCTTCGTGTTGGCGAGAAAATAAACATGCTTGTTAACGCTGGAGAAGTTGCATTAAAAGAAGCACGAAAAGACAAAGCATTCTCTGTATATGAGAAAAGTTTCGGCAAAAGTGCCCTTTTGGTTTATCTGAAAGATGATGAGCAAAGAATAGAACGAATTTTCAAAGCACTGCCTCAAAATGAGGAATTTAGGTCTGCTGTCTTAAAAAAGAAAAGCATTGATAAAATGAAAAGGGAAATTGATGATTTCCTCTCCAAAGGCGGCTTTGGCCTTGACGAAGAGAAAGAAAAAAGGATAAAAAAAGAAATAGAAAATTTGAAAGAAAACAAATTCCCAAAACCAGTCCACACCGCTGTCGCTGCTTTGCTATTCGTTCGCGCAATTGAAAACCCCACTAGCCGGCCTGCTTTGAAAAAAGATGGCGCGCCGTTTTATATATGCAAAAAAGAAACAACCACTCAGCAAGCACCTGAAAAGAAAACCGAAGAGACGGGCAAAGTAGAGGCCGCGGCTCCTGCACCAAAAACAGAAAAGATCAAAGATTTCCTGAATTATTACATTGCCAGAATAAATCCTAATAAAGAGTACCAACTCTTCGTCACAAAACAAATTAAAGAATATGGTATTCTTAGAAAGGAAAGCCCATTTGCTAGGTTATTTATTATTGGGCGAAATTTAGAAACCTGCGAAAGGAACATACTTAAAATAACCAACTCAGTTTTGGAGTGGCTTGGGAAAAAGCCGTTGCAGTCGGAAAATGAAATTAACACGAAACTGCTGGACGAATTAAAAAATGAGGCAGAAAAAAAGCTTGGCAAGCAGAGCGTGCTGCTCCCGAAGAAGAAACCGCTTCTGAGAGTCGCCTGATTTTTTGAATGGTAACTCAAAAGCTACTCTTGTCATCACAGGTCAGACTGGGACGGTGATTTCATCGTTACCATCATTATTTATAAACCAAAGAAATTAAAAAATATTAATGTCATATCTCTACGCAAAGGGCCCGTGGCGCAGCCTGGATAGCGCAGCAGCCTTCTATAAAATTATAAATTCAGTTTTAGCTGAAGAAGGCTGACGGTTGAAAAGATCGCGTTTCGATCTTTGCCCGTCACCTTTCTATGAAGAAAGCTGACGGTTGGGTGACATGCGCTTGCTGTCACTGCCCGTCACCTTTCTATGAAGAAAGCTGACGGTTGGGTGACATGCGCTTGCTGT
>JBBIHC010000001.1:0-46346 GCA_037447235.1 Microcaldota archaeon | reverse complement strand
GTGACATGCGCTTGCTGTCACTGCCCGTCACCTTTCTATGAAGAAAGCTGACGGTCGTGGGTTCAAATCCCATCGGGCCCGCTTATGGTTTTTGAAAGAGGTGGTGGAATGGCAGTGGAAAAGAGTTTGAAAGCAGTCCATGAAATGATGTCCGATATGCTTCAGGACGCATCAATCCCAAAGAACATCAGGAAGGCAATAACCGAGGCGAAGCAAAGGATAGAAGGAAATGACGAACTGTCTGTAAAGATAAGCGCTTCCATCTATCTCATAGAATCAGTGAGCAATGATGTAAACATCCCCCCGCACGCCAGAACGCAGCTCTGGGCGATAATGGGAGCGCTTGAATCTGTAAAAAAATGATTTCATGCGAAGGCTTGTTGATAGAGGCATAAGGATTTCGCTTGAGGCAGAGGAGTTGCTGAAAGGCAATGAGGCAGTGATAGATAAACTCCTTGACCTCAACAAAAATTTCATCACAAAAGAAGATGCTGAGAAGGCGCTTGCTGAGATGCAGCAACCGCAAACAGAAGTAAGGCGGGCTGGTTTTGCTGCTGAAGCAAAAGAACAGCCTGCAAACATAAAACTCCTCCACCAGTACGATGTGACTGACAAGTCAAGAACAAAAGGCGAGGTTGAGAATTTCATCAATTATTTCCGCAACAGGTACGAAAGGATATCAAAGATGCTCAAAAACAGCATAAGGGATGTGCCGACAGTAGCTCTTGCTTCGGCAAAAAAAAGCATTGGCCAGAAAGTCCGCACTATCGTTATGATAATGGATAAGAGAAAAACAAAGGCCGGCAACATATTTTTTGAGGTTGAGGACCTCAACGATTCTTTCAAGGTTGTCTTTTCAGGCGAAGCAAAGAAAAAGGCGGAATTGATATGCCTTGACGATGTTGTGGCGATAACCGGAAAGGTCCTTGAGCCGTACATGATAGCGAGCGATGTGGAATGGCCGGACATACCGGTTACCAACACCAAAAAAACAAGCGAGAGCGATCTTGCCATAGCCTACCTGTCCGACTTGCATTTCGGAAGCAACAAATTCCTGAATTCCTGCCTTGAAAGGTTTGTCAAGTGGCTTCACGGCGAAGGAGAAGAGCAGAAGCTTGCCGGAAAGGTAAAATATGTAATTATTGCCGGCGATGTTGTTGACGGAATAGGCATTTACCCAAAGCAGGAGAAAGACCTTGTTGTGAAGGACATATACAAGCAGTACGAGATGTTTGACGACTTTGTTTCATCTCTGCCGGATTATGTCAAGGTTATAGTGGCGCCGGGCAATCACGATGCTGTCAGGCGTGGCGACCCCATGCCTGCGATATCAAAAGAGTTCATGCGCTCTGATGTAATAAGAATAGGCAGCCCGTCCTATGTCGTCATAGAAGGCATAAAGCACCTTGTATACCACGGAACATCAATAGACTCTTTTGTCACGAATATACCCGGCCTGTCGTATACACATCCGGAAAAAGTTATGGTTGAATACGCCAGGCGAAGGCATCTGTCACAGGTATATGGGGATAACTTGATAATCCCTGAAAACATAGACTATATGGTAATGGAAGAGGTGCCGGATGTCATCCATTGCGGCCATGTCCACAAGAACGGGTATGCGCAATATCGCGGCATAGTTATGATAAATTCAGGAACCTTCCAGGCGCGAACAGACTACCAGATAAGGCAGGGCCATGTCCCAACACCGGGCTATGTCCCTGTCTACGAATTGAAATACGGCCGTCTGAGGACCCTTGACTTCTCCTCCTGACTTCCCTTTTTATATCTTTGCATTTGAAAAAATGGATTATGATTGAATTAGTGGTAGCGGAAAAGCCAAAGGTTGCCCAGAAAATAGCAGAAGCAATAGGCGGAAAGGCAAAAAGGGAAAGTTCCGGCGGAGTCTCTTATTATAAAGTCGAGAAAGAAGGAAAACTGATATTTGTAGCGCCGGCTGTCGGCCACATCTACACTCTGGCAGAAAAGAAAAAAAGCTGGGATTACCCTGTTTTTGACATAGAATGGGTTCCCTCGTACAAGGCATCCGGGGAATCGTATTACACAAAACCATACCTGCAGCTGCTTGAGAGCCTTGGAAAAAAGGCAGATGTATTCGTTTCGGCCTGCGACTACGACATAGAAGGCTCAACAATTGCCTACAATGTTTTTCGTTTTGCGACAAGGATAGAGGAAGGAAAGAGAATGAAATTTTCCGCGCTCACCAAAAACGACCTCTCAGAAGCGTATGCAAACCTCTCTGAATTTGACTACAACAACGCATATGCAGGCGAAACAAGGCATATCCTTGACTGGTACTACGGCATAAATTTGAGCCGTGCGCTTATGAAATCGCTAAAAGCAGCATCTGCATACAAGATTATGAGCATAGGCCGCGTCCAGGGCCCTGCGCTGGACATTCTTTCAAGGCTTGAGCGGGAGATAAATGCATTTGTGCCACAGCCGTTCTGGGTGGTTACGGCAAAGATAAAGGAGATTGTGTTTACGCATAAAAAAGAGCGTTTTTTTGCAGAAGCAGAGGCAGACGAGGCAATGGCAAATACCGGCAGTTCCGGCAGGGTTGCATCGATCGCGAAAAGAGAGTCACTGATTCCGCCGGGGCCGTGTTTTGACCTGACAAGCCTCCAGCTTGAGGCGCACCGGACATTCGGATTCAGCCCAAGCATGACGATGGAGATTGCCCAGTCGCTTTATGAGAACTCGCTGATAACTTATCCAAGAACATCCTCGCAAAAAATTCCGCCGACAATAAATGTCCTTTCAATAGTCCAGAAGCTTGGCGCGCAGGAGGAATACAAACAAAGGGCTGCAACGATAATGGAAAACCGCTGGTTCAGGATAAGGCAGGGAAGCAAGGACGACCCCGCCCATCCGGCAATACATCCGACCGGCTTGCCCCCTGGAAAGATCGGAGGGCAGGAAAAAAAGCTCTACGGCCTCATAGCAAGCAGGTTTTTGGCTGCTTTTGCGCCGCCGGCCAAACGCGAAAACGCGACAATAACGGTTGAAAGCAACGGCGAGCAGTATGTTGCTGCCGGGGGCAAAACAGTTGAAAAAGGATGGCTGGACTTTTATCCCTACGCCAAAATGAAGGAAACCGAGCTTCCGGAGTTTGCCGACGGCGAAGAGGTAAAGATTGCGGAAAAGAAGAAAACAAAAAAGGAAACCAGCCCCCCAAAAAGGCATACGCAGGCATCCATTGTGGCAGAGCTGGAAAAAAAGCATCTTGGGACAAAGGCGACCAGGGCAACCATAATTGAGACGCTTTTCAAGAGAGGTTACATGACAGGCGCGCCGATAGAGGTAACTGATTTTGGCCTTAAGGTGGATGCAGTGCTTGCGAAATACGCGCCGGAAATACTTGACGAGGAACTCACGAGAAAGATAGAGCTTGACATGGATAAGATAGTTGAGGGGAAAATAGACAAAGAAAAGGTCATAAACGAGGGCAAGGAGATGCTTGCGCAGATACTTGACAGGTGGAAGAAAAACGAGCGGAAGATAGGGGAAGAACTTGCCGATGCGCTCAGGGAAACGCAGAGAAAGGAGAGTTATGTTGGCAAATGCGACAAGTGCGGGAATGAATTGATTATAATACGGCTGAACGGCGGCAAGCAGTTCATCGGATGCAGGAATTACCCGAATTGCAGGAACACCTACCCGCTTCCGCCCTCTGCCCTGATAAAACCCCTGGACAGAGAGTGCGGGGTCTGCGGAAAACCGATGATCAGGGTAATCAAAGGCAGGAAAAAGTACGATATGTGCATAGACCCGCAATGCCCGTCAAAAGAGAACTGGGCGAAAAAGGGAAAAACTAAAAAAAGTAGTGGATAAATCTTCATTGGGAGTACTATGAGAAGCATCCTTGACTATGACATCAGCGGGAAAAAGCTTCTGGTCAGAGTGGACCTTAATTCGCCGCTAATCAACAACCAGGTCCAGATGAACGAAAGGATAGCAACGCATGCCAAGACATTGAGGGCTTTGAGCGACAGGGGCGCAAAGGTGATAGCGCTGGCGCACCAGGGAAGGGAAGGGGATCCGGATTTTATTATGCTTCAGCAGCATGCCGAACTTCTTGCGGAAGCGATGAAAAAAAGCGTGGTTTTTATCCCTCACGTGATAGGCAGCAATGTCAAGAAAACCGTTGAAGCGATGAAGAATGGGGACGTTGTTCTTCTTGAGAATGTCAGGTTCCTCAAGTCGGAAAACCTTGAGAGCGGCGAGATAACTGGGCTATCCTACCTGGCGGATTATTATGTTCTTGACGCCCTAAGCGTCGCCCACCGCGCCCACTCAAGCGTCGTGAGTTTTTCAAAGATAATCCCTTCGTTCTACGGTCCTGTATTGGCAAGCGAGGTAGAGGCAGTAAAAAAAGTAAAAGAAGCTGAAGAGGTTGTTTTTGTCTTGGGCGGGGCAAAGGTGGAGGACTCGTTTGACATGATAGAGGAAAGGGTGAAGGCCGGCAAGAAAGGAATATACTTGATAGGCGGCGCCATAGCAATACTCCTTCTAAAAGCTAAGGGATACAATGTCGGACTATCTGAAAAATACCTGCAGGATGAAGGGCTGCTGGAGCACCTCGAACGGGCCAAGAAGATTCTTGAAATACAAGGGTTGATGCTTCCTGTTGATGTAGGATTAAAAGTTGGCGAAAATAGAATCGATGCTGATGCTGATAATATTAAAGATGGGGAGATTTTTGACATCGGGCCGAAAACCGCGGAACGCTATGCGGGCATCATAAAAAATGCAAAAACGATTGTTATGAACGGGCCGATGGGGGTTTATGAGCAGCCGGCTTTTTCTGCAGGAACAAAAGCGGTCCTGGAAGCAATTGCGAAAAGCAGGGGTTTCTCGCTTCTTGGCGGCGGCCATACCACCAGCGCCTTGGAGGCTTTGGGTTTCAGGAAGGAGAACTTTGGCTATGTGAGCCTGTCGGGCAAGGCATTGATAAAATACCTGTGCGGCAAGAAACTTCCGGCACTAGAAGCGCTTGAAGAAAACGAAAAAAATTTCCCGGTTAAATAGTTATTTAAAGACAAAACGAAGAGGGGGAACTTCTGTTTTTCTTCTAATTCCCCCTCTTCGTTTTTCTCTTGATTTTCTGATTCTCCCCATTTCCGGCTAATTGCCTCTGGATTTTGACCAAGCCATTTACTTTTGCCCTGGGGAGACGCAAGCCAAAAGTAATTTGGGGTTTATCTAGTATGTCAGGCTTTCATAAGTACGGCATCATATTGAGCGAAGCTCTTTTATCATCTTTTCCAGCTCGCTTATCGTAAGCAGCTGAATTGCGTTGCTCTCTACCTCAAGCTTCATGATGAGCTGGGCTTTTGTCGGGGACGCGAGTATTTTCCTGAATTTTCCTTTTTCTGCTTCGTTTTCGAATAGTATGATGTTTATCCCCTCCCCGGCATTGGCGAATATTTTTTTGAAAAGCGCTGTCAGGTCGGCTTCCTGATAGTAGAAATGCACAAACATTTTCTGGCCCATGACATCTATCTCGCTGTCGGCTTTGTCTGACTCGCCCAGGCCTGTAAAGGGCGTGGCGTTGTTTATGCATATGTCTCTCAGCGCACGCATAAGAACAAGATATTTTATGCTGTGTTTTGTCGCAGCTTCCCAGCTGACCGGCGCGTAATAGTCCAAAAATTCGGCAATTTTCCCCTGCGATTTCATCTTATGCAGGATGGATTCCACATTGTAATCTATGACATAGATGGGCTTGCCCTTGTAGTATATGTCCTTGAAACCGCTCTTTATTTCGCTCAACTTCAATGGAGTGTGTTGCCAGCGATAGTTCGCGTTGACTTTCTCGAATATGGACAGTATGACATCCGGGGAGAGCGATATCTTCTCCCTCGCAAGTGGAGGGAAGTCTGGAATGTCGATGAAGAATCTTGCTTCCTCCTTTCTGGCAAAGATAAGGCTGACGCCGACGATAAGCAAAGAGAAAACGATTGCTCCCAGAAATATTGGATTGCTGAAAAAAGGCAGCTGGGGGACTGGTATGTCCAGGTGGTACGTTTCCGTAAGCTCCCCAACCCGGAACTCAAAGCTGTGGTTTCCGGGCGGCAATGCGTCACCGCTGGTGTACTGTTTTGTGTCAACATCTATGCCTGTCACGACAGAGGTATAGGTATAAACACCATACTTGCCGCCATCAACAGAGACGGTAACCTGCGTAAGCTGGGCCGGCTTCCCGTCCATCGTCACTGAAAAACGATAAACTGACGGCGACTTCCCTTTTCCAAGGAAGCTCACCTGTATGCTGCTCACTGAAAGATAAGATGCGGCGTAGGCATTTCCTGCATCGTCAACCACAAGCACCTTGTATTCCCCTTTGGGCGGGTCCAGCGCGATGTCCACTTCCTTTTCGCTTTGGGTGCTTAACCGGCCCAGCGGAAATGAGGTAAATATGCTGCCGGAGCCATTTATTATCAGGACCCTGAGGCTAACCTGTTGGGCCTGCGGCTCTGCAAGCGCCACATACATTCGCACATTCTGGCCGGAAATGCTTGACGGGATTATTGAGTTGGACGGGGATATGTACAGGCTTCCCCTGACCTTTTTCCTTATTCTCGCGACTTCCCTGTCGTAAACGACAATCTCCTGGTCTCCGACTCTTTTTCTGCCCTCAAAAACAACAAGGACTGATTTTGCGGTGCCCTTGAACTCGTTTGTGAGGAGAGAGACTGATGCCGCGGTTGGTGCGAGGGGATAAATCTTCGGGCTTCCATCCGCCTTTGCCCAGGGAGCTTCCAGTATAACCTTTGCTATGTCCTCGGCGGCGTATTCATAAGAACGCTTTTGCGGGTTCAGCGGGTCCTCCCTCCACCCGCCGCTAAGCGATTGCGGGAAAAAAACGAACCCTCCGGCCCCTTTCGTCACAACAGAAACCGAACCGTGGGAGAGAAAGCTTTCCCAACCGCTTCCGCTTACCGAGTAGAGCGGCTGGTAAAGGGAAATGCCGGAAGAGGCCAGCGAAGCCCTTTCATCAAAATCAAACGGTATGTTTTTTCTTATTTCGGGCGGGGTGTTTACGACAATGTCTTTGCTGTAAACCTTTGAAAACGGCCTGCCGATATAGACGATTACGACTCCGCGCGATGCAAGCAGGTCTGGAGTCATCTGGCTGCCTCCTCCGCCCAGCAGCTCTTCCGGAAGATAACCCGAAGGCACTATGACCACGGCGCTCGCCGGCAAGCTCTCAAGCTCCCGGATGCTTATCTCGTTGAGAACAAGCCCGTATCTGCCAAACTCGGTGCGGAGCGCGGCAACAAAATTGCCGTAATCGCCCTGGTCTTCCACATCGCTTTCCAGGAGAAAGACTTCGGAATAAAGGCTCTTGTCAAATGTGTAAACATAGGCAGTATAATTGTCAAGGCCGGATGCATTATAGCGCAGCCCGACAAAACCGCTGTTCATATTGACATACCGGTCGTTTGAAGTCACGATTTCGCCGTCAAAAACGGCATTTGAAACAGCCGGCTTCTCAAAAGACGGGACAACCTGCCTTATTTCCGGGCCTGCGCCCTGCATTGAGAGGAAGAACGCCACGGCCCCGAGCAGAACAACCGCAAAGATTATCGCCGCGCCCACAATGAGCGGATTAAATGTTTGGGCAGGCGGCTTTTTTTCTGCCGCCTTGTATAAGGCGGCCTCTGCGGCTTTTTGTTTTGGCGTGAACAGGCCCTTAAGCCAGTTCTTCAACATTTCGGCAGGCGGCTTTTTGACGACCTTGTAGTGCTTTTCATAAGAGTATTTCTTTTTTACATCAAAAGAATATTTTGTTTTTTGGATTTTTATTTTAGGTAGCCTGCCCATAACACCTTATCCCCTTCAATCAACGGAAACGAGATAACCGCCGCTTACGAGCTGGTTGAGGATTTCCTCCACCTTGCTTTCAACAACGCCGTAGACCTTGCAAAATTCAGGAACGCTTATGGAGCCGTTGTGCTCCATTATCCAGCTCTGCACCTTTACCTTGAGCGCATCGTCAGACATTTTTTCCAACTGCTGCAGCCTTATCCGGTACTGGTCGTTTTCCGATTTCAGCTCGTAATTCTGGCTGCTCAGGGCTTCAACCTGCTGGCTCAGCCTCTCGTTTTTCTTTTTCAGGTCTGCAACCTCTTTTTTCAGGGCATCGTATTCGGTATAAAGCTTTGAGTAGTCAAGGCTGATTGACTCGGTGACGCTTTTAAACACGTCGTCTATCAGCTGCAGGAGAATCTTGTTGTCTACAGCATAATCGTCTTCTATCAGGCTGAGGATGTTAAGGAGGTATCGGATGACATCCAATCTTCTTTTTGTCGGGCTTATCTCAGGGGTTATAGAATAAACAACCTCCACCTCGTCTTCCTTTATTTTTACGATGGAAAAAAGATATGGGTTTTTGTTTATGTCCCTGCTCTCAATGTAGGCAACATTGACCACCGACTTCTCCTGGGCTATCTCTATGAAGGTGATGGAGCGCAATGTCTCAACTATCCCGCTTATCGTCCCTTTCAGTTTTCCTTTTATCTTGAAGCCGGCCGTCGTCGGCTTCTTGCCTTCGGTCTGGGCTGCCATTCAATCACGCACCCTTTGTTTTTCTTTTTGCCGGCTTTTTGCCGGCTTTTTTCCGCCCTGTGATTTCTTCCGCCTTTTCCTTCGCCTGCCTTTCGCTTTCAGGCATCTGCGGCTGCGGGGCTGGTTGGGCAACCCCTCCCGGCGCCGTACTTGGTGCTATAAGGACAGGCTCGCCGCCCTCGGTCGCAGGCACGTATTTCACTATCAGGGAAAACAGGATAATCATCAGGGCAATGACGAAACTTGCGAACAGTGCAACGAGATTGACGGTGCCTGACAGAAGCGCGCCGGCAAGCACCGCGACTACCACGATAGAAGCAAGAATGCTGAACAATATTACCGTTTTCTGGAATTCCTCCCTTTTTTGCTGGTGCTTTTTGAGGTCAGCCTCGCAGACATAAAGCTCGTTTTCCTGGGCGATGCGCAAAGCCCTTTTCACATTCCTGATCAGGATGAGCACTGCGTCATCCTTTATTTTTACCGCCTTCAACCCGGCAATTGGCTTCTCGCAAACCACACAAAGCTTATCCCCCATCGCATCACTCCTCTAAAACAACCTCGCTTACCTGGCCGCCGCCTGTGCCACCTCCTTTTTTCAGGTCAACCTTTGCGAATATGTTTATTATGGTGGTGTCGTCTATGCCGATGTCTTTCAGGAATTCGCTGATGTTGCGCCTTACCGCGCCATAACGCTCAAGCAGCATGACGAAGTTTATGACATCCATCCTCCTGCTGCTCTTCTCAAACATCCTCGTTATTTCCTCCACCTTGTCGTCGGGGATGCCGTACTGCCTCAGCCTGCGGCGAAAATCGTCCTTCAGAAAAGAAATGCTTTTTGCCATCGAAACATCACCTTTTTGTTTTTTTGTAAGCACATTGGTCAAATCAAGGAAGAATTCCCTTGTGGGCTCCTCCCCCTCAACGCGGTTCATAAGAAAAGTTGACGGGTACGGAATGGACGAGGTAAGCGCCATGTTGACTGCGCACTCGCCTACGCTCAACCTTCCGATTTCCTCGCGCATATAATTGCTGAAATTAAGCGAGCCCTGCATATAGTCCAGAAACCTCTCGAATTTTATCTTGAATATGAATGTCGTGCCAGCGTTGCTGAATATCGCCTCGCTTATGTCTGTCGGGTTTTGGGAAGCGATTATCATCCCGAAGTTGTACTTCCTGCCTTCCCTAACTATCATGACAGCGTCGCTGTTTTCCTCCTTGGATATCTTCCAGGCTTCGTCAAGAACCACGAACAGCCGTATCCCCTTTGCTTCTGCAAGCTCTGTCAGACGCATCCTTTCCTTTATGAACTGCAGTATGGTCAAAGCCGCCAGCGCGCGGAACCTCTCGTCTGGCAGGCCGGAAAGGTCAAGGTCAACGATGCCCGAGGTTACAAACGCGCTCAGCTTCACAGTGCTTTGCTGGGCGAAATAATCCTCGCCCGCCTTGGTGAACTGCTTAAGCCTGTACATCGCATTTTCAAGCTCTGCGGGAAACTCGTATGAGCCGGTCGCCGCCTGCTCTTCAAGTATCCTGACGACATCTTTCAGCGTGGGCGGCTGCAATGGCTTGCCAAGTTCGTCCTTCTGCTCGCGGGCATCCATCTTGAATTTTGCCTCAAGGTAAGCTTTCTCTATCGCCTGCTCGGTCAGCCTTCTCTGCTCGGGATAATCGCCTATGTCGGTAAGCAGCTCAAGGGTTCTCATAATCTGCTTTATCCTGTCGTAGGGCTTCATGCCGCCTAGGTCAAGCAGGTTGAGGTAGGAGCCCTTGCCCAGGGCAAGCACCTTCCCGTTTGCCTCCTTTACCCAATCCTTGTACTCCCCTGCCCAGTCAATGATAAGGGCATTGGTGTTCCAGACATAGGAGCTGCGCAACAGGAAGGTCTTGATGAAGTAAGACTTGCCCGAACCAGAAATGCCGACTATTGCGATGTGGGGGTTTGCAACGTTTTTCGGGTTCCAGTAAAACGGGATGTTGAATATCCTTGTCCTCCCGACATATATCGAATCGAGCGGGTCGCTGAACAGAATATCCATTGGCGGTTCCGGCGGCCAGACAAGGATGTTTCTCCTTGAAACTTCCTTGTTTGACACTTTGTTTACCGCAATCCTTCCGCCAAACGCCATCAGAAAACAGCCTCCTCAAGCTCCCTGACGCTTGCCGGGTAGAACTTTTCCCACTCGAAGCACTTGAGCATTTCGTCCCCGGTGAGCTGGACAACCTCGACATTAAGGGCATTTGCAAGCACGGTCTTAAGTTCGTTTGCTTGTGTTCGCGCTGCAGCCATGGCCGCATCCTTGCTTATGCCTGTCGCGGTAGTCATCGCGTACCCTATGACGCCCATCGGTTTGATTCCCTTTATGAGCTTTGCGAGCTGGCCGTCCCAATGGGCAACCTCCCTTTCATATTTGTCTATCTTCAGGATGTCAGGTTCTGCCTTCTCCTTTTCCCTCATAAGCCTCAACTGCGCTTCTGCCCTCTTGGTCTCAAGCATCTTTCTTTTTTCGCCGACATCCTCAACATAGAGAAGATAGCTTATTTTGGTGACATACTTCAGGTTTGATATCGCCCTCTCAAAAAACTGGTTGTAGGCAACGTTTTCATCCACTGATTTTTCAATCGCCGATTCGTATATCCTGAGGGCCAGAAAGGCAGATGCATAATAAACATCGCCCACGTTCTTCACTATTACATCCTGCTCCGGCGGTATTTCATAGCCCGTGTCCGTCAGGAGCACTGTTTTTGTCCGTTGTGTAATCAGCGGGATGATGACATAACCGTACTTCCAAAGAAGAACGCCGCACACTGCACCAAGGCCAGCCATGAGACCACCGAGAAGCGTCATGGCGCTAAATCCAGCGCTTCCTCCGAGAAGCGCAAAAAAAGCGCCCAGCACGCCGACTGCGATGGAACCTAAGATGTAGGTTTTTGAACCGGATAACTGCATAAACTATCCCTCGGTAATATTATTTAGATGATATTTAAAAATCGATCGATCTAGATCCGCGTCGTCATATCAGCGTCGTTTGACGGCCGCCAAGCAGCTCCCGCAACAAGGCGCTCCTTTCGATGAACCTTGAAAACGGCAGCCTCAGTTTGCCTGCAACATACGCGAGCGACTGCCTCAGGCTGTCAAAACAGGTTGCTTCCTGCCTCATCGCCTGCCTGACATTTTCCCTGACATTAAAAACGCCGAGAGGAACATAGCCGTTGTACGCCTCCCTGAAGACTATGGCTCCTGCCTGCCTGCCCATCCTGGCCAGGCCTTCTGCTATTGCGAACTTGCAGCTGTAATAACAGCCGCCCACGCTGGAGTATCCTTTCTTCCCCCGGTTGGTTTCATAATCGGCAAACACCACCTCCTCGCTGCCAAGGACGTGCAAAAAGGCCTCCATCCACTCGTACTGCCAAGGCGTGGGCAACAGTATTATAGCATAATAATTGTTCAGGCTTGAAAACTCAAGAACCCTATAACCGTCTATCAGCGGAAGGTGCCTTATCTCTTCAAGATAATGGTTTGCGAGTATGCTGTCGCAGGCAGTTATGGCCCATCTTGTCGGGACGAGCCTCCGGTTTTTTTCCATGCCAACGCCCCCCACCGAAAGTGCCTTTTGTATCTGCGAAAACTGCGCGCCGCCATTGTAAAGGTTGACCACGGCGTCTGCTGCCTTTAGGTCCCCGTCATAGTAAACCTTCTCAAACCTTTTATCCCACTGCGCATTGCCTGCAAAGAATTCTTCAATGATTGCGCTTGGCCCGTTGGGGAGAAAATCATCACTCAACGAAAATCCGCGTGGCTCGTGCCTGAATCGTGCCTCGCTTTCAACAGGGCCCTTAGCAAGCGCTATTTCCTGCAGTTTTTCCACAAATCTGTTGCCGACATCGCTAATCTTCACTCTTTCCTTTCCGCGGACCAGGCTCATCCGGTATTGCAGTATTTCCTCTGTCGTTTTCTGCTGCGGAATCCAGCACTCCGGGGTGTCCAGCACCGCTGTGTCTCCGTGGAAAGGCGCTATCATGGGCCCGGCAAAAACATAGGGGTAATTCCAGCTGCCCACAAAAACCGAGGGCGGCGTGCTTCCCTCAACCTCCTTCCCCAGCCTAGCAGATTTTATCTGAAGCCTGGAGGTAAGGGCCTTCAGATAGCTGCCTTTAAGCATCTAATCACGCACAGCCTTTTCAACTATTCGGACCGCATCGCCTATGTAGCCTTCATAATCGAATATCCCGTCGGCCTCGGATTTTGTCAGCAGGCCCCTCTGAACGACAACTTCCCTGAAATGCCTGTTTTCAGAAAATGCGCATTGGGCTGCCTGCCTTATTTTCTCGTGCGCCTCCTGCCTTCCCATGCCTTTTTCAACAAGGTAAATCATCAGCCTTTCAGCCATAATCAGGCCGTTTGTCATCCCAAGGTTTTTCTTCATGTTCTCGCGATAGAAGACAAGCCCTTCAAGTATGTAAGTCATCTGCGCGAGCATATAATCAACCGAGATAAAACTTTCAGGGAATATGATGCGCTCGTTTGCGCTGTTTGTCAAATCTCGCTCGTGCTCCAGCGCGATGTTCTCCATCGCCACCGCGACGTGGCTCCGGACAAGCCTCGCAAGGCTGCATATCCTCTCGCTCTTGTGCGGGTTTCTCTTCTGCGGCATCGTGGAGCTCCCCACCTGCTTCAGGCTGAACGGCTCGGATATTTCAAGAATCTCCGTTCGCTGGAGGTTGCGTATTTCCTTTGCTATTTTTTCCATTGTTGAAGCAAAAAGTGCAAGCACGAAAATGGCTTCGGCGTGCCTGTCCCGCTGTATGACCTGTGTCGTTATCGGCGCAGGCTTCAGGCCGAGTTCATCCATGACAAGCCTCTCGATTTTTTCCTTGTTTTTTCCGAAAGTGGCGCCTGTCCCGACCGCGCCGCTCATTTTTCCGACAGCCGCCCTCTCCCGCGCGGCAGCAAGCCGCTCGAGATTCCTTTTGATTTCCTGATAGTAGAGCGCGAACTTCATCCCGTATGTGGTCGGCACTGCGTGCTGGCCGTGGGTCCTCCCTATGCAGACGCTCTTCTTATGCGCAAGCGCCAGGCGCTTCAGTATTTCCGCAACCTCCTGCGCCCGGTCTTCTATGATGTCAAAAGCCTCCAGAAAAATAAGGGCGGTTGCAGTATCCTCTATGTCATAGCTGGTGGCGCCGTAGTGGACATACTTGCCGGCATCGCCTGCCTGCTCGCTCAGCGCCCTTACCATTGCCATAAGGTCGTGATGAATTTCCGCCTCTATCTCCGCTATTCTTTCCGGCCTGACCTTGTCAATCGCTTTTTTTATTTTTTCCGGCGCATCTTTCGGTATGTTCCCGAGGCTCGCGTGCGCCTTGGCGAGCGCATATTCAACAAGCATCCATTTTTTGTATTTGTTGCTTTCTTCAAATACCGCATTCATCTCGGTCCGGTACCTGCTTTCAAAAGGGGATATCATGCTACCACATTATATAATCCAACCAATCCGTTAAAAATCTAACCCTGCAAAATGGATGTGATAAAATGCGCTTATGGTCGCTCCATCCAAAATACCTGGATGCCAAGGGGCTGCTGGCTGTTTGGAGAGAGGGCCTTCTGGCAAAAAAAGCCATTGCCGGGCGGACCGGAGGGTACAGAAACCACCCGCAACTGATTCGCTTCAGGAACTGCAAAAACCCCGCGTACGCGATAAACGCTTACCTATTTGAAATATACAAAGAAGCGCAAAGGCGGAAATATTCTTTTGATTCCCGGAAAATAAAAAAACAAGGCGCGCGTGGAATCATTCCGGTGCCTTCAGGGCAGATGAAATTTGAATTCCGCCATCTTCTGAAAAAGTTGAAGCAAAGGGACAGGGGGGCTTTTGAAAAACTAAAAAAAGTCAGGAGGATAAAAACCAACCCGGTCTTCAGGATAACCTGCGGCAGGATGGCTTCCTGGGAGAAAAGGCAGCGGCGCAGGCCTCCTGCAGGCAGGTTTTTATAGATTTGATGCAATAAAGCGCTATGCAGCGCTTGATTTTGATATACATAACCGGCCCTTCCATAAAAGAAGCCAGGAGGATGGCAAAGGCGCTGGTTGGCAGAAAACTGATTGCGTGCGCCAACATCTGGCCTATAAACAGCATTTACCGCTGGAAAGGAACGGTGGTTGAAGAGAGGGAATTTGCCCTGCTCGCCAAGACGACTGAAAGCAAATTCAACGCTGTAAAAAAAGAAGTTGAGAAGATTCATCCTTACGGGATCCCGTGCATAATAAAGATTCCGGCCAGCGCAAACAAAAAATATTTTGGCTGGCTGAAAAGCGAGGTTATGGAATAAAAAAGAAAAAATGCAAGAACCGCTCTCTATTCGTACCTATTTTCGCCGACTATCCGTATCACATAAACATCCGGGCTGCCTTTTGACTCTGTGGTGCCGACCGCCAGGAGCCCCCCATCAGAGGCTTCGGCAACATATTCGCCGTAATCCCGGCCTATTGCACCAGTCATGCCGCGGGTCTGGCTCCACTGCATGTCCCCGCTTGCGTTAATCTTCAACAGGTAGACCTGGTCAAGCAGAGAACCTTCAACAAACACGCCTGCCAGGGTATAATTCCCGTCACCTGTTTTTGTTATGTGCTTAAACGCGGCAAAGCCGCCGGCAGGATACGTCTTCGTCCAAACCTCTTCGCCATCGGTGCTTAGTTTCATGACAAACGGCTCGCCATTGTTTATTCTCCCGGCTATCAGGTAGCCACCGCCATAGGCTTCTGTTATGGAATATGCTTCGTCATACTCGTCCGTCCCATAGGTTTTTTCCCATAACAGTTTTCCGCTTTTGTCCAGCTTTAACGCGTATATGTCGTATTGCCTGCCTTCCACCCCGCGCATTCCAGCGATGACATAGCCGTCTTCCGTTTCAATGGCAGAATACCCCTGGTCGTATTCCCCGCCGCCGTAAGTGTTCGCCCACTCGGCGTTTCCATTGGAATCCGTTTTTATTGCAAGCACATCCGTCCATCTGTCTGAATCATAGGTGTTTACCGTGCCCAAAACAAGATAACCGCCGTCTTTTGTTTCTATTACAGAATTCGCCGTCTCTTCTGTTCCGGGCTCCTGGGCGAAGTTCCTGTGCCAGATTTCGTTCCCGTTCTGGTCCAGTTTAAGCAGATAGGCGTCGCCGCTTGCCCATTCAGGATCGTATGAATTCGATGTACCGGCAATGACAATGCTGCCGTCGCGCGTCATAACTGCTGAAAAAGCGACCTCGTTGTATTTGTCCCCCGCGGTTTTGTGCCATATCTCATTGCCGTCCGGGCTGACCTTGAGCAGGTAAATGTCATAGTACTCAGTATAAGAGTTGCTATGGCCGACGACAAGATAATTGCCGTCTGCCGTCTCGGTTATCCATACTCCGTTGTCATCTTTTGGCCCGCCGAAGTTCTTGTCCCATCCGCCGGTTTCTTCTGCCGGCCCCGCTTGCCCGCCAGCCTGCCCGCCTGCCTCCGGCCTGCTTTCATTTCCGGCCTGTCCTGGCAGGCCCTGCTGCCCGGTCCCGGGCTTAACACAGCCGGCAAGCAAAAAAGAGCAGAGCATCACCGCAACCGCAAAAACAAGAAAAAAATTCTTCATAACCAACACCCTTTGATTATAGCTGTGCAAAAAAGGTTATAAACCTGTCTTCTGGGCAGCCGCGCGCGGCAGAAAGGATTAAATACAAAAGAAAACAGAATAGTAGTGATGATGACGTGAACAACCTCTGAGCGGTGATGAGGCCAACAGCGTCTGATTTTAAATCTTTTTGCTTAAATTAACCACATGCCTGATTATGAAAAGCTATTGGAAAACATTTATCAGAACATCCCTGAAAAGGTAAAGACGGCGGAGCGCTTCGAACCGCCGAGGTTTGAGTATTTTATAGAAGGCAACAAGACCATAATAAGGAATTACAAGAGCGTGTGCGACCGGCTCAGGAGAGAACCAAAATTGCTGCTGAAGTTCCTTACGCGGGAATTGGCTGTGCCGGCCGAAATGCAGGGCGAACGGCTTGTCTTGCAAAGAAGGGTGCTGGCAGAGACGCTTGACAAGAAGTTGGCGGAATTCATAGAAAAATTTGTGATGTGCAAAGAATGCAAAAGGCCGGACACCAACATAAAAGAAATAGGAAGGGGAATATTGCTTATGGTTTGCGAGGGTTGCGGCGCAAGGAGAACTATAAAAGAATAGGTGGTATGTTGGAAGGGGAAGAACAGGAAGAAAGGCTGAGACTGCCAAGAAAGAATGAGATCTTCGGGGTTGTCATAGCGCTCGTCGGCGGGAGCAGGATGCGGGTTTCCTGCAAGGATGGCAGGGAAAGAATATGCCGGATACCCGGAAAGCTGAAGAATAGGGTATGGATAAAAGACGGCGATGTGGTTCTTGTGCAGCCCTGGCCGGTGGAGGGCGAAAGCAAGGGAGACATAGTGTACAGGTACACGCCGCTCCAGGCGAATGCGCTCAGGCGAAAGGGTTTTATATAAAGAGCAGATTCTATTTTTATGGCAAAGCGCCCCTCAAAAAGGAAAATGCCTCCAAAAGAAGAATGGCTGTGCAAGGAAAGAAGCAAGATAGAAAGCGAGGTATTTGACAAGGAATCGCTGGTTTTGCTCGCAAAGATGATGAAAAAGGGCGTGTTTCTGACGCTTGACTATCCGGTATCCACTGGAAAGGAAGCAAACATTTTCAGAGCCACGACGCAGGAAGGAAGCTACATAGCGGTCAAGATCTACAAGGTAGAGACCGCCGGTTTTATGAAAAGGCTGCCATATCTTGAAGGCGACCCGCGGTTCAAGATGACAAAGAAGGACGAGCGCGGGCTGATTGAGCTGTTCGCAAGAAAGGAATTCAAGAACCTGCAGATATGCGCTGCTGCCGGCATCCACGCGCCAAAGCCAGTTTTCCTGCTAAAGAACATAATAGCGATGGAATTCCTGGGCGAAAGCGGCCTGCCGTACCCAACGATGAGCCTGGTCGGGCCAAAACATGGCGAAGCGGACCTTGAAAGCATATTGGCGGACATAAAAAAGATGTACAAGGCCGGCTTCGTCCATGCCGACATAAGCGAATACAACCTGCTGATGGGAGACGCCCCGTATTTCATAGATTTCGGGCAGGGCGTTATTCTCGGGCACCCGCGAGCGGAGGAATTCCTTGAAAGGGATGTAAGGAATGTGCTTAATTATTTTTCAAAATTCGGGTATAAGCGCGACCTGGCAAAAACCCTTGGATGGATAAGGCAGGATTGACTACATCTCTTCCGGGGTTTCTATCCCGATAAGCCGCAGGGCACTGTGCAGGATGATGCTGACAGAAACGATTATCGCCAGCCGCGCCCCCCTCTCCTCCTCCTTGTCGGCGTTAAGCACGCGGCAGACGGAATAAAACCTGTTCAGCTCTGCGGCAACATCAAGAAGGTAATCGCACAGGACGTGCGGCGACAAAGAAGAAACGGCTTTTGACACCGCGCTTTCAAAGGCAACAAGCTTTCTCAGGAGTTTTTTTTCATCGCTGTTAAACGCATAAGCGCTGCCAATCTTCGGCCTGCAAACGGCTTTTCTCAGTATGCCCTTTGTCCTGACATACGCGTACTGGAGGTAAGGGCCGGAATCCCCTTCAAGGCTCAGCGCCTTCTCCCAATCAAACAAAAGCACGCGGCTGTTTTCCCGGCGGACCATCTGGAATTTTAGCGCAGCCAAGGCTATTTTTTTGGCTATTTCGCTTTTTTTGTTTTCGCTCCAGTCAGGATGCCTATTGCTGACCTCTTCAAGCGTTTTTGAAAAAAGCTTGTCCCTCAGCTCCTCATAAAGAACCACGGTGCCTTCGCGGGAAGACATCTTGCCTTCGGGAAGCATCACAAGCTCGTATATCAGATGATAGGATGCCTCCGCGGCTTCTTTCATGCCTGCCTTTTCAAACAGCCGGAACAACTGCCGGAAGTAAAATTCCTGCTCCTTGCCAACCACATGAATGCTCCGGTCAGGATGGTATTTCTCAAACTTCAGTTTTGCAAGCCCGAGGTCCTTTGCCGGATAAAGGGGATAGCCCTCTTTTGTCAGCAGCACGCAGATGCCGAGGTCTTCTGCCCTTAAGTCCACGATAACCGCCCCTTCGTCCTTTTTTGCGATTCCCTTTGAGAGCAGTTCAAGTGCTATTTCCTTGCCTATTTTCTCTGTCTGGCTTTCAAAGAAAAACTCGTCGAATCGGACACCAAATTCATCATAGAATTTGTTGAAGTCGTCAAGGCACCACTGCCTGGTCTTTTTCCATAAACCAGAAATCTTTTCGTCCCCGGAATAAAGCCCGAGGTTTATGTCCATTACTTCCTTTTCAAGCTCTGGGTTTGCGGCTATTTTTGCTGAAGCCTCGGCATAAACCTTCCCAAGCCAAACCCCCTTGTTTTCAGCATCCGGCTCTTTTGCTCCATAGAGATTGATGAAGCCCCAAAGGCACTTCGCAACATGCGGACCTATGTCGCCCTGGTAATTTACCTTGATGACATCCTCGCCTGCAAACTCAAGAATCCTGCAAAGCGCTTCGCCCAATGAAACATTCCTTATGTGCCCGATATGGATGCCTTTGTGGGTGTTGGCGTCAAAATACTCAACCATCACCTTTCTCTTGGTTTTTTTGAAACTGCTGAACTTCTCCTTTTTCTTGATTATCTCGTTCACCAACGAAGCATAAAAAAGGTCTGAAAAGTAAAAATTTATGTACGGCCCTGCCGCCTCAACCTTCCCGAAATTCTTTGGCAGTTTTATCCTTCCGGCTATCTCCCGTGCTATTTCGGCTGGATTTCTTTTTTGCTGCCGCGCAATTTCAAAGGCGATGGTGCTGCTGACATCGCCGAATTTTTCTGACAGCTGCGTCGCTGAAAGTGCGGATTCTTTGCTGCATCCTGCGGCTTTCGCAACCGCGGCCGCGGCTTCTTCAACGATTTTCATGGCAATCCCGTCAGGTGTGCTGCCCTCAAAACCTCTATGTCCTCGTTTATCAGGACGCGCTCGCCGTATTTGACTATAAGCCTCCTGTCGCCCCGGACCCTGCCCACTCTTGAAAAAACAGCGCCGCGCATCTTCTGCTCAAACCTTTCGGCATGCTCCTGCCTGACGCTTACAACAAAACGGCCCGGGCTCTCGGAAAAAAGGAGCGCCCGCTCGTCCGCTGCAGAAGCAGGCATTTTTTGGATGTCAATCTCGGCACCAAAACTGCGGTAGATGGCAGACTCGGCGAAAGCGACAGCGAGGCCTCCGTCGCTTATGTCGTGCGCCGATGCGACAAGCCCCTCTTCCATGGCATCTGAAAGCTTCTTGTATATTGGGATATGCTCATCAAAATTTGCCTTTGGCGGGTTGTTTCCAATGCCGCCAAAAAGGCGGTAATACTCGCTGCTGCTAAGTTCGTCGGTCGTTGTCCCGATTATGTAGATTATATCGCCCGGCTGCTTGAACTCTGCTGTGCATGCCCGGCTGATGTCATCAATCCTGCCGACCACCGTAATCAAAAGGGTCGGCGGTATGGAATATTTTCTTTCGCCATCATAATAATCGTTCTTCATGCTGTCTTTTCCGGATATGAATGGTATGTCGTAAGCGGCGGCGCAATCATAAAGCGCAAGCGCCGCCCTGACCAGATTGCCGAGTTTTTGCTTGCCATCGGGCGTTTTGGCAGAGAATATCGGGTCTGGCCAGGAGAAATTGTCAAGGGCGGCCATATAGCCAAACTTTGCGCCGACTGCTATCGCATTTCTCACGGCTTCGTCAAATGCAAGCTGCGCCATCACATAGCCATCCTGCACATACTTCGGACAAATGCCGTGCGCGATTACAAGGCCTTCGTTTCTGTCATAAAGCGGCCTGATGACCGCGGCGTCTGCCGGGCCGACCATCAATGGCTTCACTACGCTCATCCCTTTTACTTCGTGGTCGTATCTTCTTATCACAGCATCGCGCGAGGCTATGTTTGGGGAGGAAAGCAGGCGGAGCAGCAGCTCGTTAAGCGGCAAATCGGCTATCTTCGGCTCCGGATACATCAGCTTTTTCCATTCTGCCTTGAGCTCGTATTGCGGGACGCCCTGGTGAAGGAACTTCAAGTCAAGGTAGGCAACGGTCTGATTGCCATACAAGGCGTGGAATTTTTTGCTGTTGGTAAACCTGCCAAGCACGCTTATCTCAACATCGTGCTTTTTTGCCACTTCCCTGAGCCTTTCAATGTTTTCCGGCTTTATCGCCAGGGTCATTCTTTCCTGAGACTCGGAAAGAAGGATTTCCCACGGGTCAAGGCCGGGATATTTCAGCGGGCAGTCAGCCAGCTGCAGTTCGCAACCGCCAGAAAGCTGGGCAAGCTCCCCGACGCTCGAAGACAGGCCGCCTGCGCCGTTGTCAGTTATCGCCTCGTAAAGCAGCAGGTCCCTTGCTTCCAGTATGAAATCAAGAAGTTTTTTCTGGGTGAACGGATCGCCTATCTGGACAACGCTCTGCGGAATGCTCTCGTCTATCTGCTGCGACGAGAATGTCGCGCCGTGTATCCCGTCCTTTCCGACCCTGCCGCCTGCCATCACTATTAGATAGCCGGGCTCTATTTTCTTTTCCGCAGTTTTCCTGCCGCCTATTTCAGATGGCAAAACGCCGATGGTGCCGGCATAGACAAGCGGCCGGCAGGTAAAACCTTCATGAAAGACTATTGAGCCGTTTACTGTTGGTATCCCCATCTTGTTGCCGCCATCCTCTATTCCTTTCACCACGCCCTCATATATCACTTTAGGGTGCAAAACTCCTCTCGGCACTTCCCGGGCGTCAAGAGGGCCGAAGCACAGCACGTCGATGTTGGCAACTGGGCAGGCGCCTATCCCTGTTCCAAGAACATCCCTCTGGACCCCAAGAATGCCGGTAAGCGCGCCGCCATAGGGATCAAGGGCGGAAGGTGCGTTGTGCGTTTCAACCTTGACCGCAATGTCATAATCGTGGGTGAATTTTATTATGCCGCCATTGTCCTTGAAAACGCTTACGACATATGGCTTTTTCACTTGCTCGGTGGCGCCCTTTATGAATGTCCTGAATATGGAATTTATGGCATGGCTGGTGCCGTCCTCACTGTAGCTTATTCTGGCATTGAATATCTTGTGCTTGCAGTGCTCGCTCCAGGTCTGAGCAATGCATTCAAGCTCAACGTCGGTTATTTTGTTGCTCAACCCAACGGCTTCCCTTTGCTTTATGAACCTCTCGTTCCTGAAATACGCCTTTATCTGCTTGAACTCTTCCGGGGAAAGCGCAAGCATCCGCTGTTTTGCAAGCTGCTCGAACCTTTCCTGGCTCATATGAAGGCTTATGTGCTCCACTTTTGGCTCGTGTTTTATCAGCACTCGCGGCAGGTAGGGCTGGATTTCCGCGCCGGGCGGGAATATCCTTGCCTTTTCAACAAGCGGATTGTGCAACATCGCCGCTATTTTCTCGCAAGTTGCGCTGTCCGCATTTTCTATGGAGTAAAGGCGTGTGTAGTATATCTCATAATCTTTGTTGTTTTTTTCCCTGCACGCCTCCCTTGCGGTTTTTCCAACATTGTCGGTTACGCCGGGCAGGTAACCTATCTCCACCCGCCATAAGTTACCAAATATCGGCTTGGTGGAATATTGCTGGGCGATGCTGTCAATAAAAACATCTTCGGCAAGACGCCTGAGCTCTTCATCGCTCTCGTCGTCGGCAAAGTTATAGACATCTGAAAAATGGATGACCGTGTCTATTTTTAGTTCGTCACGGATTTTTTGCGCGCTCTTGAGACCGATAACATCGCGCACGCTGGGTTTTACTGCTATTTCAATGCGCCCGGCCATAACCACTATTCGCAAGAAAAGATTTAATACGATTTGCCCGCTTGGCTTATCTCCTTATGGAGATTTCAGGCTCATACCAGCGCCAGCTGTCATTCATATAATACCATAAGCGCTTTGTCGTGGAATCGTAAACAAGGTTGTATTTTGAAGCCGACTCAAGCGGCCTGTCAATCTCTATAAACGGGTACCTCCTCAGCCAGCTTATTTCCTCGCGGAACGGGTTTCTTTCTATCGTGCTCAGCACGCGCCGCTCTTTCTTTATCTTCTCGCACCAGCTTATCACGCGGTCGATCTCTTCCTTAGTTGGCATAAAATCACTTTTTTACTATGTATACTATGTCGCCGTCAGCCAGCACATGCTCCAGGCCGACCCTCTGGCCTCCGTGCCTCACGCTCTTCCCCCAGACGACCGCATAGCGAAAATCTTTTTTCAGGTCGCGATGCAGCTTTTCGCAAACGTCTGCGACTGTCGCGCCCCTTCGCATCACCAAAGGCTCCTCAATATCTGCCTTCTCCCCTTTTCTTTTCGTATATATGTTGATGAAATCGAGCTTTTTGTATATGAGTTCTTTGAGCCTTTCAAGATTTTGGCCCTTCTCGGCTGCAACCGGAAGATATTCAAAGGGCAGGTTGAGCGCTGCATTGCCGAGCAGGTCCGTCTTGTTAACCGCAAAAATGGCAGGGACATAAGAGCGGTTGCCCTCAACAACATCTATGAATTCATCTATCGTTATGTCGCTGCGAAAAACAATGTCGGCATTATGCAAGCCATACTCGCCAAGCACCGCCTGCACTTCCCTCTCGCTGATTCTGGTCAGCCTGACTGTGGAGGTTATGGCCAGGCCGCCGCGGGCTTTTTTCCTTATAACAACATCTGGGGGCTTTGAATTTGCCCTGATGCCGAAACCGTAAAGCTCCCGCATGATTATCTCGTATTCTTCCAAAGCCTTTGTCGCGTCCAGCAGTATGAGCAGGAGATCCGCGGAGCGGGCAACGCTTATTATCTCCCTTCCCCTCCCCCTGCCGTCCTTTGCGCCTTCTATTATGCCGGGCAGGTCAAGCACCTGGATTTTCGCTTTTTTGTATTCAAGAATCCCGGGGATGCACTTCAAGGTCGTGAAGGCATAGGCGGCTGTCTTTGACTGGGCGCTGGTTATCTTGTTTAGCAGGGTTGACTTGCCGACGCTCGGCAGGCCGATTATCGCAACCGTTGCGTCCCCGCCCTTCTTTACATCAAAGCCCCCAGCCCGCCTGCCTGCACCGGCGCGCGAAGGTGCTATAAGCTCCCGCTTGTATTTTGCCAGTTTTGCCTTGAGCTGGCCTATGTGAAACTCTGTCGCCTTGTTGTACTGCGTCCTCTTTATTTCCTCTTCTATCTCCCTGATTTTTTCCTGCAGGCCCATCAAAAGAATAATGCATAAATCAATTAAAAACTTTGAGCTGGCTTGTTTGCATTCCTGCCAAATGCCCGCGCCGCCCGATTCGCTTCGCCTTCCCCCTCTTTTTTTGAGGAAAGGATTATATAGAATAGCTCTCAAGGAAAAGGATATGGAAGATTACCAGAAACTGGCGGTATCTGTTCTAATCCCGCTGCTGATTGGTTTTTTGGGCTCATTTTTTACTTCGAGTTCTGTTGAGAGCTGGTACGCTACTTTGGATAAGCCATCGTTCAATCCGCCAAACTGGCTGTTTGCCCCGGTCTGGACAACGCTTTTCGTCTTAATCGGCATTTCTTTTTACCTGGCATGGAAGAAAGATTTTGGAAAAAACAAAAAGGCGGCGATAGCAGTTTATTCGCTCCAATTATTGCTTAATCTTTTTTGGTCCCTGCTGTTCTTTGGCCTTAAAAATCCTTTGCTGGCCTTGGCTGAACTCGCTGTTTTATGGGCTGCCATCCTGGCAAATGCGGTGCTGTTTTACAGAATCTCAACGCTGGCAGGCCTGCTTCTCGTGCCTTATCTGTTGTGGGTCAGTTTTGCAGGCATCCTGAATTATTTCATTTTTGCTCTTAATTGACGCGTTCCGGGAAGCCATATAAGGAAGGATGGGCCCGCCCGGGATCGAACCGGGAATCTCTACTGCTCTCACCGTTTAAGTGGATGTGAGAGTAGCGTCTTGGCCATTGCCGCTTTATGAAAAGCTTCGACTACGGGCCCTTAGACTCCGTTCCATTAACGCTGGCGTTCAAAACCAAACGGCGGCTTTATGAAGAGGTATTGCTTTTCCCTGCCTTCCAGTTCGCTTATTATCCTGTGCACGAATATGGCGACCGGGTCGCTAAGCGTCGGAACGCGCGCCTTTATGTCAGCAAAGTTCTCAAAAGGCTTTTCTTCGCGCTGCCGCAGCAAGGCTTCCATGTTCTTCTTTCCGATGCCTGGCAAAAAATCCAGGGTGTGCACTCTTATGGAAATGGGCTTTGCATTGTTTATGAAATTGACAAAATAGCCCTCGCGGGCTTCGACTATTTTTTTTATGGCATTCTGGAGAAATTCCTTGGCGCTGTTCGTAAGCTGCTCGTACCTTATCCTGCCTTTTATGTGGTCTATCTCCTGCCGGGCATCTTTTCCGACATAAACGCGCTGTCCGAGTACAACCGACGCGTTTGGCTTTACCGTAGCTTCAAGGAGCGTGAAATAACTCTCTCCCACGAGCTGGACAATCGGCTCTTTTTTTATCTGGGTGGCATGGCCGACCGGCAGGTATTCTATGACCCATGCATAATCCTCCACTTCGTTCACCCCAACAACTTCATAAGTTCGCTTACCTCTTCGTCGCTAAGCTCAATCTTGTCCTTCATAAGTATCGCTTTCAAGGTGCTTGCAGACTTGGGTTGCAGGTCAACCAGCTTGATTGCGGTTTCCGGCAGCAGTTTCTTGTTTTTTTCAAGCAGCAGGTCCGCTTTCTCGGCGGCTTTTTTTGATGTCAGCGAAACCGTCTTTTCGCAATGCCCAAGGGCGGTTTCCTGCTCGTAATTAAGCTCTCCATCCTTCTTTCTTTTTTCAAGAAGCTCCTTTGCCTGCGCGGCAGAAACAGGTTCAACTTTCAAAACATTCACGCCATCACCCCGCTTTCTTCAAATGCGCTGGGCTTGTTATGATGTGCTTTGCCTTTCCGCCATCCATTATCTCAACGACATAAGAGCGGCCCCTTTTCTCGGTTATCACTCCGTGCATTCCGCGGTACCGCCTTGGAAGCCTTCCGGCAACTATGTGGGAAGGAACCAGAATCACCTTCTCCCCGATGCCAAAAACCCTGACCAATGCTGAAACCGTGACTTTTTGTTTCCTTTTCAGCGCCTTCGTTGATTTGCTGAGGCTTCCGCGCGACCTTTTTACCATTAAATCACTCCCCGTGATGATGAGTAAAATAGGATAGAAAGCCTTTTAAAAGAGTTTCCATAAATCTTATTTTGATTTATAAATTTTTCTATGGGTGATTGTTTGGCAAAACAAAAGAAGGAAGGGTTTGTAATCACTAATATCGTCGCCTCCGCATCCCTGGGGCTTGAACTCGACCTTTTCCAGCTTGCAACAAAAATAAAGGGAATAGAATACGAGCCGGAGCAGTTTCCGGGCGCAATATTGAAATTTGATGAGCCCAAAGCCTCCCTTCTTCTCTTCAAGAACGGGAAGATAGTGTGCGTCGGATGCAAAAAACGCAGCATGATAGAGCAAACGGTGGAGAAGGTGCGAAAACTCCTGCTTCCCTACGCCCAGAAGATAATCTCCAACAAAAAGCCGAAAATAGAAATAACAAATATTGTCGCTGCCGCAGAGCTCGGGCTTGAGCTGGACCTTTACAAGATAGCATACAAGCTTGACAATGTGGAGTACGAGCCGGAGCAGTTTCCGGGCGCAATACTGAAATTCAAAAAGCCGAAGGTTTCGCTCCTTCTTTTCAAGAACGGCAAGGTGATATGCGCAGGCGCCAAAAACGAGGAAGAGATAAGGAAGGTGCTGAAGATGGCGCGGCAAATGCTGAAACCATACGCTGAAAAGTGATGGTTGATGAAAAAATTTTTTCTCGCATTTCTGTTATTTTTTGTTTTTCTGCTCTTCTTCCTGGAAGGCTGCTACGGTTTGCAAAATCCCAACGAATGCGACTCCATCGGCCAGCTTGTGGACAAGATGCGCTGTTACCGGAGGGCTGCCATAAACGCCGCCTACGCCGAAGATACGCAACAGGTTCGCATCATTTGTGAGAGGATAAACGACATCGCAACAACATACGGAAGCCTTGGCCTGAATGACATCAAAAAGCAGGCGGAAATCGAAAAGAATAGGTGCTATTTTGATGCGGCCGTCATCATTGGCGCTAAAAAACCAAACGAAGCCACGAGGCTGTGTGAAGAGATAACCGAAAGTTCGAACGTATTCGGACTGAAAGGAAGTGTTGCGACGCAGGCAAGCTGCATCGAAGAAGTCGAAAGGCTAAAAGCCATAACGCCAGGGCAGTACTACGGCAATCCGAGCAACATATGCGCGCTTGTTGGAATCCTGCTGCTGCCGCTTGCAGCGCTTTTATTCAATCACGGTGTCCATAAGCTCTAATGCCTTCTTGACGCTCATTCCTTCCCTTATGCCGATATTCTCGGCCCAGCTTGTGACAGAGCGTATCTTGGCTTTTTTCAGGTCATCAATGTTCCTGATGCCGGCGACAAATGCCGCGATGTCCCCGACTTTCTCCGCGGTTTCCCGGTCAATATAGCTGCAGGCAATATAGCCATTCTTTGCTTTCACAACTATCAGCGGAAGGTTGCCTATCTTCTGCTCCAGGGCTACATAGTCCCGCCCATCCAGGCTTATCTTTCTCTGAAGCTCAGTACGATGAGTAGCCGCCATAAACACCCCTCCTTCTTTGAGCGCTCTGCTTCTTCTTCTCAAAGATGCCGCGGTGTTTTCCGCAGCTTATGCAATAGGAAACTTCTATGGTGTCCATGTAGGCCACGTTTTCCTCTCCCTTAAGATCGGTGGAATAGGTTCTCCTTCTTATGTCCGTTACGGCCTTGTCGCGCGGGACCTGTCTTCCGCAACCGGCACAGCGGACAAGTCTTTCTCGCCCTCTTCTCCTTTTTCCCATAAAATCACTCTAGATCCTTCAGTTTTCCGATGAGCATGCCGTGCATAGTGAATAATAATGCATCGTTTAATTTAAATAGATTATTATTAAGCGCCGGCCCGAGATGCTCGCCGCGCCGCAATGAAGAGCCGACAAGCGGGTTAAACGCCGGCAAGAGAATCAGCCTTGATTTTTTGTTGAAGCTTCCGTAATGTTCGGCAATCCGCGCAGGGTCGGCGTCTGCGATCACCCAGCAGCTTTCAAAATGCCTCTTCCCGGACCTGTCGCGAAATTCAATCTGCGGATGCTGATGCGCTGAAACAATCCAGTCACACCCGAGCACTTCCTCGCTTGGCCATGAATGGCCGTGAAAAATGCCAAGCCTTCCATAGGCGAAACCATCCGGAGGAACTATTGCCGCCCCGCAATCCTCAATCCCCCCATCGTGGTTTCCCTTTACTATGATCACTTCTGTCTTTTCCAGAAGAGCCTCGATTATTTTCTGGGTTATCTCATCAAGAACTGCAATTTCCTCTTTAACATCCCCGGCGATTATCAGCCTTTCGGCTTTGGTACCATCAAGGAGCGCCTCTATCTTTTTCTCCAGCCTTTCGCTGAGCGTGCGCTCATAAACGCCCCTTTCGCGCAGGCGCCTCTCTATGCCGAAGTGGGTATCGCCTATTATGAGCGCTTTTTTGTAAAACAGCGCGGCTTCATTGTACAGAAAATGCGGCCCCATAGCCAGATTTTGCATCAGCAATTTAATAATTATGTGTGAAAAAACATTGTGGAGCATTTCCTATTCAGGCACGAAAAGCCAAGAAAATTCCAGGTTGGGCTTCTTCGGGACATTTACTCCGCGATATCCCGCGGCGGCATATTCCTTGCCAATGCCCCGACCGGCAGCGGGAAGACCGATGCTGCGATGTCAGCCGCGCTGACTTACGCGCTGGAGACCGGGCTCAGCGTTTTTTTCCTGACGCCAAAAATATCACAACATAAAATTGCTCTGGAAGTGGTTAATGGAATAGTAGAAAAAAGCGGTGCCAAAATACGCGCAATCGACCTTGTCGGAAGGAAGCACCTGTGCCCCACTGCTGCCGGGGACTATGACAATGAAAGCTTCCAGCATTTCTGCGAAAACAAGAGGAAAAGAAAAAACTGCGGGCTGTACAACAATGTCAGGGCGCTTGATTTTGCGAATGAAAAAAAACTGGAGGGCATCCTGGAAGAATACGGCAGCGGAAAGTCTTTCCTGGAAGCGGTGCGGTTTGCATCCGCCTATGAAATGTGCCCCTATGAGCTTCTCCTGCGGATAGGCGAACGCTCAAATGCCGTAATAGCTGATTATTATCACTTCCTCGTGCCCAGAATCCGCGATGCCCTGCTGGCAAGGATGAACAAAAGGATGGAGGACTGCATCGTGGTGGTAGACGAGGCGCACAACCTGGCCGGAAGGGCGAGAAATTATCTTTCCGCCACTGCCACCGCGGCGATGATCGCAAAGGCCGAGAAAGAGCTTGCCATATTCGGGTTCGAGAGCCGCGGGCTTTATGAAAAATTTGCGGGCTGGGCTGCGGAGGTTTTGGGGAAAAAAAGCGAGGTTGTGATAGAAAAAACCGAACTTGACATCCTGCTGCGCAGTCTTGGGGACGAGCTCCTCGCAGACCTCCAGGATGCCGGCGCAACTTATGTTCAGATAAAAGCCAAAAAAAGTGCGGCCCTGAAACTCGCTGCATTTCTCGCAGAGTGGGAAAACGAGATTGAGTCGGTGAGAATCGTCGAGAGCGGAGAACGCGGGTTCAGGATCGCCAAGAAGATACTTGACCCTTCTGTCCTGACAAGCCAGCTGAATAATGCCTATGCAACAGTGCTTATGAGCGGGACATTGCAGCCGTTTGAAATGCACATTGACGTGCTGGGCCTTGACAAGGGCAGAACCGAGGCGAAGGATTACCCTTCCCCTTTCCCGGAGAGCAACATACTCAATGTCATAGCGACCACGGCGACCACCAGATACGCCGAGAGAAACGCGGAAACCTACGCCAGAATGGCGGACGAGATAACCAGAATAATAGAGGCAACGCCCGGCGGGATCGCATTGTTCTTTGCTTCCTACAATGTGATGAACGGAATACTTCCGCTCATCAGGGAAAGAAACATCCACGAGCAGCAAAGCAGGATGAAGCCTTATGAGATAAGGCGGCTGATGAAAAATTTTTCAGAAAGCGGCGGCGTGCTTTGCGGCGTGCAGGGCGGCTCGCTGGCCGAAGGGGTGGATTTTTGCAATGAGGAGATAAAGAGCATAGTTATTGTCGGGGTCGGGCTTGAAGAAATGAACGCGGAAATAGAAGCCCTGATAAAATACTATGAGAAAAGATTTGGAAAAGGCTGGGAGTATGCATACCTCTACCCAGGAACGGTAAAAGCATTGCAGGCTGCAGGCAGGGCCAGGAGGAAGGAAAGCGACAGGGTGGCGGTGGTCTATCTTGATGAAAGATTCAGGTGGAAGAATTACGGGTGGATTTTCGGCAGCAGCCGACCAATAGTAACAGCCAATCCAGCCAGGCTTGTCAAAAGTTTTTGGCAAAGCAATAAAAAATAATGCGCGCATTTTTTGTTAGCGGCGCGGGTTGATTGATTGGCCGGGTTGATGATATGAAAATTTTGGTGGCTGACAACACGGAAAATGAAGTCTTGCAGGCTCTTGGAAAACTCGGGACAGTAATATACAGGCCCTCGGACCTGAAAAAAGAGGTGGGCGACTCGGACGTGCTCATAGTGAGAAGCAAGACAAAGGTCAGCGGGGAACTGCTTGAAAATGCAAAACAGCTCAAAGCAGTCATAAGGGCGGGTGTCGGGCTGGACAACATAGACCTTGAAGCGTGCAGCAAAAAAAACATAAATGTGTATAACACGCCTGCCGCATCCTCCAATGCCGTGGCAGAACTGGCAATCGGCCACCTCATCTCGGCGTTCAGGTTCATGGCAAAGGCGCATTTGCAGATGAAGAATGGCATTTGGGGCAAGGCTGGGCTGACGGGCAGGGAAATCAGGGGGAAAACAATCGGCATAATCGGCTACGGGAGAATAGGGGCTGAAGTCGGCAGGAAGGCTGCTGCCCTCGGGATGGAAGTAATAGCGTACAACAAGCCGAAAAAGGGGGAAAACGGCGTGAGGTTTGTTGAACTGGGCGAACTGCTTGCCTCTGCGGATGCCATCAGCCTCCATCTGCCGCTCACGCAGGAAACGGCAAAGATCATAAACGCCGGAAAAATAGCCCAGATGAAGGATGGGGTTGTGCTGATAAACACTGCGCGCGGCGAGCTTATAGACGAGGATGCCTTGTATGAAGCCTGCAAATCCGGCAAGATATCCGTGGCCTGCCTTGACGTATTTTCAGAAGAGCCATACCGGGGGAGGCTGCTTGAGCTGGAAAATGTTTTTTGCACGCCGCATCTTGGTGCCAGCACAAAAGAAGCCCAACAAAGGATAGGCGAAGAGCTGGTGAAAATAGTGATGGAATTAAAGTCCGCGCAGGGATAACAAAAATCTTCAGGCTTATTCTATCTCAGCCTCTACAGTATCCGGCACAAGGCTTATCTCGGTGAAATCCTGCCGGCTTTTTCCTTTCGGGAATACCAGCGTGTCTTTTGAGCGTATCGGCAGCTGCAGCTCATTCGCAAGCCTTATCATTTCGGCTTCCGGTATCGCGAACCTGCCTCTCAGATAATGAAAAAAGCTGCTTCCGTTTTTTTCTTTTACGACATCGAGCCTGTGCGTCTGCCTCATGCCCGCCACAGTGACTTTTACTATGGCGAATCCCTGCCTCAGTATTTCATCCTTGTTCATGCCAGCCAACTCCTTTAAAGAATCTCAATGCCCCGTCCTGTCTTATGATAATGGTTTCGTTGGGTTTTAATTCCTTTATGTATATGCCGTCAACTATAAGAGCGCACGCCCTGCGCGGCGTTACGCGTATCGTCTTCCTGCCGGAAACAAGCCGCGGCGAAAAAGCCCTCCTGTAGGGCGCTATCGGGACGATCTGCATAAGTTTTGAGCGGTGGCAAAGCTTTTTGCCGCCTGCCGAATACGCATAGGCGCTCGAACCGATTGCTGATGAAACGATTATGCCGTCGGCTGAAAACTCGCGCCTTTTTCCTCCTATTGAAATACCAAGGTCCAGAACCCGGTAGTCATTCGTGTGGATGACAACATCGTTTATGGCTTTGTGTTTCATCCTGCCTGCAGCGTACCGGAGCATGTAAACCTTCTCTGTGTTTTCTTTCAGGATGCGCGGCAGTTTCCTCCTCCAGTTGCTTCTGTGCAACTGGCATATGTAGCTTCTTCTGCTCCCTATGCCCAGAATCTTTCCCTCAAGATTGCCCTTGTAGCCGGCAAAAAGGATGGTGCCGTCGCCGCCTATGCAGATGGTCGCGTCCGGATTGCTGCCGGCGATATCGTGGCCTGCCGTGCGCAGGGCTTTTTTTACCTCCAGGGCCGTTTTCGTTGCCCAAGGCTTCAGGGGGTTTGCTATTATCCTGACTTTCATAAAGCTGGTTATGCATAGATATTTTAAATTTCTTTTCAAAATCAATCGCATGCGAACAATTGCCTGCGACGCAATACTGGTTGAAAACGGCAAGATATTGCTGATAAAAAGGGCGCTGATGCCGGAAAAAGGCAAGTGGGCCCTGCCGGGGGGCAGGATAGAGGAAAACGAAACTGCAGAGGAATGCCTGGTGAGGGAAATGCGCGAGGAAACCGGGCTAAGCATAGAGCCGATAAGGCTTTTCGGGGTTTATTCAAAACCGGAAAGAGATCCGCGAAAGATAATAAGTCTGGTTTATGTTGTAAAAAGGAGCGGCGGCGAACCAAAGGCCGGAAGCGATGCCGGATCCTGCGGCTGGTTTGATCTTAATGACCTCCCTGAGCTCGCCTTTGACCATGAGGAGATACTTGCTGACTTCAGGACTCTTCTTGCCCGAAGCTGATCATATCGCCAAGGCTGACAAGCTCCTCTTTTTTTGCCGCCGCAATCGCAGCGGTTTTTCTTTCTTTTTGCTTTATGACCTTCATATCCTTATAAAGAACCTTCAGCTCTTCCCTTATCTTTTTCAGCTCTTCCTCTATTGAGGCAGCATCCTTTTGCATATCCTCAATGTCTTTTGCCACGTATTTTATTTTTCTCCTGGCACGGTCTATTTCCCTTATGTTTTCAAGCTCCTTGTCAATCTTTTTTACTTCTTTCACAAGCTCGCGCTCTATTTTCGGGGTATACGCCTGTGTCGCTATCTTGAATTCGATCATTCTCTTTTTTCTCTTTATAGGGTCTATCTGCACATCCTTGGTCTTTTCCAAAAAAGGCTCAAGCGCCTTTCTCTCGTACTCCTTGTACCTTATTCTGCGGTTTATCTTGGTGATCTTCTCTATGAGCTCTTCCTTTCTTTTTTCGAGCTCCGTAATCTTTGACTTCAATTCCTCAGCGTTTTGCTCTTCCATATTCTCACAAAATTTAGTTGTATTCTTGGAAAATGTGGCGTAAGGTATTTAAAATTACCCTTTAGCCGGCCCCAGCACTTTTAAAAACAATTATCCAGATAACAAACCATGAAATCAAAGCCTGCGGTGATGCTCTTAATCATTCTGGTTGCGATGGGCGCCGTAAGCGCAGAATTCCTGCTCAACGAAGTGATAGTGACGATATACGACATAAAGCCTGACGGCACCGCCAAGGTTTCGGAAAGCGTCAAGCTGATAATAAAAGGGGCGGAATCGCAAAGCGACTATGACAATGGATTCTCAAGCAACGACATCTCGTTTTGGAGCAGCGTGACGAAGGTGCCTGATGTAAAATACCACGTGAACCCGGCGAAAGTGGCGATAAATGACCTGAGGGTACTGCCCCAGCCAAGAAAGAAATGCAACCCGATACAGGAGATATGCCACGGGGAATTGCTGATAGAGTATGAGACCGGCCCGATAAAGAGCAACGGTTCGGCAACGCCTGGAACCGGCTTGTTCAATGTTGAACAAAGTAAGCCAAGAACCACGAGGTACACGCTGAATCCTGATGCGCTTTCTTTTTTGACAACGCCGCAGGGCAACATCCTCCTTGCTGAAAACGTGAATCTGGTCCTCCGGCTGCCTGAAGATGCGGTGCTTAAGGAACTTAATCCTAGGCCAGAAGGCATTCCGGCAGGCCAAAAAAGCGTAACAGAAATAAAATGGAGAGATATGATACTTGTGAAGCTCGCGGTGGTTTTTGAGGTGGAAGAAACGCTGGAAAAAGAGGTATCCGGCTTTTTTTATGATACATACGCCATGTTTAATTCCATGATTACCGGGGAGTATGGCTGGGCGCTCATAGCGATAATAGCAATAGTGGTAAGCTCCTATGTTTATATAACGCTTGAGCAGAAGGAACGGGGGAGAAGATGATATACAAGGGAGAAAAGGAAATCGCCGAATACCTGCAAAAGAAAAAAACTGCAACCATAAACGAAATCGCGGCGGATCTCTCGTTCAATGCGGACATGGTAAGGAAGGCGGTTGAATCGCTCCGCTCAAAGGGATTTGTAAAAACAACAGAAGAAGATAAGGCCGTCCTTGTGCCAACCGAAGAGTACAGAAGCTATGTTTCCGTGGACTTTCCAGAGCATTCGGTATTCATAAAGGCGGCCAGGGGCACCGGGATAGGGGAACTCACGGAGCACGAGAAAAGCATAGGCTTGAGATGGGCCAAATTGAAAGGTTTTGTCGGGATAGAGAACGGAAAATTAAGAGCCCTGAAAAGCCACGAAGAGGTCAAAAACGAGCTGAGGAAGCTGGAGCAGGCTTTCTTTGACATAAGCAAAACCGGAAAATGCGACAAACTGGCTGAAGAAGAGCTTTTTAGAAGGAAGCTTGTTGAGAAAAAGGTGTTTAGGGAAGAAAAAGTGGTTTATACTGGAGAGGGCAAGAAAATCGAGGCAGTAGAAAAAACAGGGATAGACATAAATGTTGAGGGGCCTGATGCGGAAATCGGAAAACCCCATCCGATTTCAACTTTTTCAAGAAAGATATCTGAAATTATGGCTGAGCTCGGTTTTGAAGAGATGGAAGGCGAAATCCTGCAGTCGGCTTTTTGGAATTTTGACGCTCTCTTCCAGCCGCAGGACCACCCTGCGCGGGAGCTTGCTGACACTTTTTACATAGGCAGCAAATCCGCTTTGCCTCGCGACAAAACGCTGGTCACAAGGGTAAAGAAAGCCCACGAAAAAGGCTGGAAGATGAAGTGGGATGAAGAAATCGCGCAGAAAACCGTTTTGCGCACGCATACCACCGCGCTTAGCGCGAAATACCTGGCAGGCATAAAGGACAGAAAACCCAGAAAATATTTTGCGATAGGGAGGGTCTTCAGAAACGAGGCAACCGACTATAAGCATCTTGCAGAATTCCATCAGATTGAAGGAATAATCGTGTGGGAAAAAGCGACTTTCAGGGATTTGCTCGGGACATTAAGGGAGATTTACAGCAAGCTCGGCTTTGAAAAAATAAGATTCAGGCCGAGCTATTTCCCATACACCGAACCGAGCTTGGAAATAGAGGTTTATTATGATGACAGAAAACAGTGGATGGAACTTGGCGGCGCAGGCATATTCAGGCCGGAGGTAAGCATACCTTTGTGCGGCGTCTATCCTGTGCTTGCCTGGGGTCTTTCGCTTGAGAGACCGCTCATGCTTTCACTGGACATTGCCGACATCAGGGAGTTCTACAAGAACGACCTGGCATTCCTGAAAAATGCAAGGTTGAAATTATGAAAATAAGGGATATCATTATTGCAGGGGCGGCGGTAATTCTTCTCCTTGTCGCTTATGTTGCAATAGATTATGTCGGCAGGATTGGCGGGGAAAGCAAACCTCCGGAAAAATTCTCTTTCAGCGTGAAGGAGTTTGGCAGGGCAGGCGAATACGGATATGCGGTTTTTCTGTTGAATGGCACGGCAAACATAACGCTTGTCGGATACGGTGTTTACGCACCGCTCAGGATAAACGTAATAAACGATGCCGAGGGGGTGGACACGGAAAGGATACCTGAATTGGTTGAGAAAATAAAGGCGCTGGAAGATTATGGTTATAAAATAAACCTATCTGACCGCAGGATGATGACCGACGACATAAACATAGTGGCGACCGGCGCGATGCCGAACTACGTGCTTGACGCCATAAAGGCAAACGTGACGAACGGCGTGGTCGTTTATATTGGAAGAAAGGACTGGGTGCTGCGCTCCGGCAGCATATTGAACGAGAATTGGTATGAGAACCTCACCGAAGAACAGAAAAACAGGATTTTGGTCTACAACGGGACGGTGGCTAGTTTTTTGGACAGTAAGATGGAGAGCAGGATGATTGAAGACATATTGAAAAACGGCTGGTCTTTTGAAGCGGCGGCCAGCTACAACATAACCGCAAACGAAACTACGACCAGGATATTGAAGATAAACAAATCCGGATACCTGAGAATAATATACGAAAGCGCTGCTGCGCGGGGCATCGTTGACTCGAAGGCCCTTCCGCCTGCACCGGGGATAATTCTTAGACCGCAACCGGAAGACATATACCCCTGGCAAAGCTCAACGCTTGTGTACAGAATCGAAAAATCAAACGGCACGGTTTATTTTTCCGTATACAAGAACGGGCTTGAGGAAAGCGCGGAAAGGCTGAGGAGGGTCGTGGAAGGGAGCTATTTCTCTGAAACCCTGGCACAGAAAGAGGGCGCATATTACATACTGGTGTTGAGCGATAACAGCGGCACCATTGGAAGCGGCATCCTGCACGTCAAGAACCTTGATGTGGCATATGACGGCAGGGCGTACAACATGTATTATTTTAACATAACTGAAGACGGCGAGCCTCTTTCGAAGAACGTGGCAGCAACGGCGAGCCTTGGCAACGGAACGAAAAGGACATACTATGCCAGCAACGGCCGCCTTGCAATAAGCGCGCTGTTGAAAAAAGGCGAAAATGTATTTAACATTGAGATAGAGGGCAAAACATTCAGAATTCCTGTCATCAGGAAGCAGGACACCGTTTGGGATGTTTACATAAACTACGGGCTGCCAGGCTTTCTCGTAGTGCTTGTTGTCTATGTGATCGCACGGTTGAGCAAAAGACGGGTATATGTGTTGAGGATAAGCGAGGGATGGAGCGACATAAGAAACGAGATAAGGGTTAAAGAAGATGATATAATTGAAGCGGTTAAAAAGATAAAGAAGGACGCAAAGCTTGGGCAATATCCGATAACCAGCGCCGAGTTTGACATGGCAATAAAAAGATATGTCACCCACGGAGCCGAGATAACCGAAGGCAACAGCGAGGAAATCCTGCGGAAGATGATAAAAAAGGGCAAACTCGAATGCTATGGCGACTATTACACCTTTGCAAAGGAGGGTAAGATAAGGGAAAAAACGCTTCTAAGGCAAATCAGGGAAACGATAATAGAAAACGGGATAGCATTCAAGGAAATTAAAAACGGCTTCTCCACCAAGAATTATGACATAGTGATACCGGGCTACGCCCGCAAAAACAGAAAAACCATCGTTGTATTTGAAGACGCGCAAGCGCTTGACAGGTACGAAGACGGAATGGATGAGCGCGAAAGAGCGCTAACCAGAATAAAACGGGCGAACGGCGTTCTGATTTTTACCACGATAAGGGAGCTTTCGCACCATCTGTGATGCGATGAAAGGCTGGGTTTTACTTATCCTGTTTGCCGCGTGCCTTTTTGCCCATGAACCTGAGCCGCCAATTTCAAACATCACCGCGGAAAATACCGCAGCCGCAGAAATTCTGGACGGCTCTTTTAACGAAAGCAGCGCAAAAACGGCCCAAATCACAATCCTGGGGCAGACATTGCAGGCAAAGGGAAGCATGGCAATCGCTGGCCTTAGCCCCATCATTGACAACACGACAAACGGCACGCTCATGGTGATAATCCAGAGGGGAAGCGACATGGATGACTTTGTGGGCGGCGATATTGACGGCGACGGCTGCATTGAAAGCCAAAAACAAAAAGATGCGCATTATAACATAACGGTGGAATTCAGGCTCGCCGAAATTGTGGAAACGGCGGATGGCGCCAGCAATGCCATAAATGCCACGCCAGCAATAATGGAGAGGGCGCGGAATGCTTCCGGAAACGAAACCTTGGAGGTGGCGCTGAACGGAAGCGTCTCTTTTGTTTATACGATAGATGACAAAGAGAGGGTTTTCAGCGGCGAGTGCATCAGCAATGAAAAAATATACGAGGAAACGATCTGGCTCAATGACCGCAGGGATGTTTTTGTGGCTGGCGAGAACAAGATTTTTTTCCTTACGAAACCGGTCTTGAACGAGCACTGGTACCGGGACAAAGATATAGCCTGGCTCATTTTGTCACAAAGCAAGATTTATGAGATTGAAATCAAAGCCGAAAACAAGACTGGCGAAACCGGACATAAAAAAATCCGCCTTTATGATTTTGGGGTAGTGCACAATGAATGGGGCATTGCGGAAATCATCTCAATGGAAAAAGACGCAACCGCGTTTGTGGGAAGGGCGCTTGTAGCGCCGAGCGCCTTAAGCGAAAAAAACGCATCTTTTTCCTACCTGTATACTGCGGGATATGCAGACAATCTTGAACTTGGCGGGAAAAAATTCACCTTAACGGCAAGGGATGTTTTTTCAAGAGAGGAAAGAGAAGAGTATGCCATTTACAGCAGGCAGCTTTCGCTTGGCGAAAGGACGGAAACAGGGGAACCGGCAGTATGGGAGACGACAAGAAAAAGCGCTGTTGCGGAGCAGCCGGAAAAACGTGAGGCATGGCTGTTTTTTGGCGCCATCGGGGTGCTGATGGTCCTGATGGCCTCAAGATTCAGGCTAAAATAGGAATATGCTGAAAAGAAGCAGCAGGGTGGGCACTATCACCGCACCCATAAGGTGGGTACGCTCAACATTACTCCGCAAAGCAAGGTATCCAAGAATGCTTGAGAGCAGCATTACCAGCAGGCCGAAAAAACCGTTTATGATGAAACAGACGGCAACAAGATAGATTACCAGGATTATGCCAAGCGCGCGGGAATTCAGGACAACGAGAGAGGTTATCCTGGACCTTAGGACATAAAGAAGAAGCGAGATCAGAAGGACGCCAAAAAGAAACAGCGCTGCGAAAAACAGCGGTTGGGATGGTATGTCTGCGAATTTTGAGAGCCACGCAGTGGTGCCCACGCGGGACTTGTCTATGGAAACAAGGGTCGAGAATGAAAAAAACGACTGGGAAACGCCGATTGCGGTTATCATGGCAAGATAACCTATCGTTTCAAGCGGAATGAAAGCGGATGCAAAAGACGCAACCTGCGCCGGCGAACTTATGGCTGGCAGGAGGTCGGCAAAAAAGCCAAGAAAAACACCGAGCACAACATAATGCATGGTTTTGCCTTCCATACGCTCCTCCTTTTTTTGTACCGGAAGCTCTGCCCTTGATATGGACAGCAGCGAAGCGACTGCAAACATTCCGGAGAACAGAGGCATAAACGGATCCGCCAGCCCGAAGTTCAGGGAACAGCAGCCCAGCAGGCCGGCAGCAATGAAGATTGCAAAAGCGGCGGGCGGATTCCTGCTTCTCGCTATCATAAGCGCTGAGAGAAAAAGAACGATGTATTTCAGAAGGTCTTTCAACGCCGGATAGATGATTGCGAATGCTTCAAGGGAGGGCATGAAAAGCAGGAAAGACAATAACGCAGAAGAAACTGCGGAAAACAGCACTATGCGCAAGGCGGTCAGGCCCCTTCCGGCAAGCGTCATCCGATGCGCTGGCAGCACCGCCACCACCGCACTTTCGTCAGGTATGCCGAAAAATATGGCTGCGATGAATGCGGTGACAAGATTCGCCGCTGCCATTCCGACAATCAGGAATGCCTTGGCCTCATTGCTCACAGGCATTTGCGCTATAATGGAGGATAATGTGTTTGGATGGAGCCCTGGCAGCAAGCCGGTAAACAGGCCCGCGGCCAAACCGAAAAGGTATTCAAGCGCTTCCATCCACGCTACCCCAGCGTGATTTTCCCTATCCGTATGTGGGGCCCGCCATCCTCAACAAAGGCCAGCTGCCCGTGTTTTCCGCATATTCCCGGATGGGTCTCAAAATCGTTGCCGACCGCCTCTATGCTGTTAAGGACTTCAAATATGTTTCCTATGATTGCGATGCCCCGCAACTGTTCGCCCAACTCCCCGTTTTTTATCAGGTACCCCTCCTTGGCCTTGAACATAAAACCGCCGGAGAATATATCAACGCTTCCGCCTGCGCTTCCTTTGACATAAACGCCTTCCCGTACATCGAACACTTCTTCGAGCGCGCTCTTCCCTCGGGAAAAAATCGTATTGCTCATCCTCACAATGGGCCTCTCCCCATAACCCTCCGCCCTGGCATGGCCATTCAGCGCGTGGCCAAGCTCGGTGGCGGTTTCATTTGAATTCATAAAGCCGCGAAGAATTCCCTTTTCCACAAGCGCCGCTTTTTTTCCCTTTATGCCCTCGTCATCATAATCGTATCCCCCGAAGTAAGGCAGCGTGGGGTCATCATAGATGTTTACCAACTCGTTGCCCACCCGTTGCCAAAGCTTCCCGGCGAACACCGATTCCCTGCTTGTTATGGCATCGGCCTCAGCCGCATGCCCAACCACTTCGTGGATAAAGGTGCCTGTCATCTCGGGGTCAAGCACGGCGGCAAATTTGCCTTTTGGCGATGGCTGTGAAGACAGCTGCGCGATGGCGCTTCTGGCAGCGGTTTCTGCCGCTTTTTCAAGATTCATTTTCCTGCAGCTTGACCTTTTTGCCGCGGTCTCGCTTCCCTGGACGGTCCTGCCGTTGCCTTTTGCGATGGCAGTGCACGAAAAATAGAAATGGGCGCATTCCTGCTCAATCTCGGTACCGGCAGAATTCAGAAAAAACTTCCTCGCTTTTCTCGCTGAAAAAGAGAGATTTGCGGTTGCTATCCCGCCAAGTTTGGTTTTTTCCTTCGCATCTTTTATTCTGGCGGATATCTCGTCGCTGTCCACCCATTCGATCTGCTCTATTTTCTTTGTTTTCACACCGGGTTGCTTGGTTATATTAACCGCGCCGCCGCCAAGAATGGCAAGCCTTTCGGCTTTTTTTAACAGCCCGCTTATGTTTGCACCTGGATCATCAATTGCCGCAAAGCCCCATGCCCCGTCTTTCAAAACGCGCGCAGACGCCCCGCCTGCCCTGCCGGCAACAACAGCCATCTCATCTTTTAGCTGAACAGAAAGCATTTCGGTCTCTTCAATCCTTATTTCAGCATACCCAAAACCGGAAAAATCAATCATTCCAATGCACTTTCTATCTTTTTTGCATATTCTATGATGACCTTTTTTTCATCTTTGCTCTTCGCCAGTCCGAAAAAAAAGTGCCTGCCGGCCCGGACTATGACAAGGGTGTCCGTGCCTATCGTTATTTCCGCCTCCTTTTGCGCATCCTTGGCCTCTCTCATAATCGCATCAGAAACGTTTGCCGTCCTGCTTATCAGCATAGGCACTGCCTCCGGAAGCGCCATCGTGCTTTTCACGATAACGCCGTCCAGCCTCACCAGGCCCCCGCCTATGCCACTCTCTTCCTTCATCCTGTTCAACAGCTCCTCGACTTGAGCAAGTCTTGATTCTGACGGCATCAAACCACCTAAATTATCACTATCCCTGCAGGCCCCTGCTTAAACGGCACGCTGAAGTTTATTATCGGCAACTCCAGGAAAAGCGCGCCGTCCTTTTCAGTTATCGAATATTTTTCATCCATAACTCTTTCTAGTATGCCCATCAGCTGCTTGTCGTGCACTCCTTCTTCCACCAGATATATCGTCGTTGCCCCTGTGGCTTTCAACCTACCGCCGATCACGTCAACAAACTTTTGTATGGATTCCCTCGGATTATAAAGCACGAAAACGGAGAGGGTGTGGAAGATTACCCTCATCCTTTTGCCTTTGCTCTCATTCATTGCTTCGTTGAGAGCAAGCGAAAGGTCATTCAATGCACGCGGACCCGAGACGATTTTTATCTGCTCGGTGTCGCTTTTTTGAGTGCCAGTCGTGGAACTGTAACAATCTATGAATTTTATGTTGGGCTTTTTCAGGTTGATGCCAACCGTTGCCGCTTTTTTTATTATCTCTTCCGGAGTGGAGCTGCTGCAGATAAAATAGACGTGTTCTTCTGCAGGGGCCGCATCGGCAAAGTGATAGGAAAATGTTGTTTTTTCAATTCCGCTCGGCCCGCTCAAAAGGATGTTAGCTGGGTGCTTATAACCCCCCTCAAGCATCACATCAAGTTCCTTTATGCCGGTCGAAAGCCGGTTTTTCCTCAAAACCGGAAGTTCCTCAACGACTTCGATCTCCTCAGTCATGCGTATTTATCTGTTTATATGTTTTTAGTATTATCGTTTTTTGACCGCTTCTTTTATCCTGTCGGCTATGCCCTTGCTGTCAAGCCCGTATTTCCTGAAAAGCTCTTCCATGCTGCCGGACTCGCAAAACCTGTCGTAAATCCCGTGGATGTGCATTCTTGTCGGGTAATGCTGCGAAAGAACTTCTGCCACCGCAGAACCCATGCCGCCGCTGACCTGATGCTCCTCTACGGTAAAAACAAATCCTGTTTTTTTGGCGTATTTTGTTATCGTGTCCTTGTCAAGCGGCTTTATTGAAGAGATGTCCAGCACTGCGGCGGAGATTCCTTCAGATTTCAGCTGTTCGGCAGCCAAAAGAGACTGGTAAACCATCATGCCGTGCGCCATTATCGCAACATCGTCGCCTTCCCTGTAAACATTCGCCTTTCCTATCTCAAAAGGCGTTTCCTCTGTGGTAAACGTTGCTGATTTCTCTCTCGCAGTCCTTATATAAACCGGCCCTTTATGGCTAATGGCGGCGTAAGTCGCTTTTTTCGCTTGCAAGTAATCAGCAGGAGAAAGAACAACCATATTTGGAAGAACCCTGGCCATCGCTATGTCCTCAAGCGCCTGATGGGAGGCGCCGTCCGGCCCGACATTTATGCCGCTGTGTGAGGCATGTATCTTGACATTCGCGTCGTTATAGCATATTGAAACCCTAATTTGGTCCCAGTTTCTCCCGGGCGAAAAGACAGCGTATGCCGAGATAACGGCTGTTTTGCCGGTTGCGGCAATTCCTGCAGCCACTCCGGCGAGGTTCTGCTCGGCAACGCCGACCTGCACAAAGCGCTTTGGGAATTTTTCTGCAAAATGATGCATCCTCGTTGACTCGGTGACATCGGCGCAAAGAACCCACAGGTCGTTGTTCTTCGCCCCGAGTTCCGCAAGCGCGATTCCAACGCCTTCCCTTGAAGGCTTGAATTCCTTTGGTTTAGTTATGTCTTCGATTATCATTTAATCCTCCTCTGATATGAGATTTTTCTCCCTTTCAAGCTCTGCAAGGGCGCTTTCAGCCTGTTCTTTTGTCGGCGGTTTTCCGTGCCACTCGCTCAGGAACTCCATAAATGATATTGGCTTTCCTGGCACCGTGTGGGCGATTATTGCAGTCGGCCTCTCGAATACCGCCTTGCTTTCTTCACACGCGTCTATTATCTTCTTTATATTATGGCCATCGATGTCAATGACATTCCAGCCGTATGCCCTGAACTTCTCGGCGAGCGGCTCCAGCGGCATGACTTCCTCTGTATACCCGTCAATCTGGATGTTGTTCCTGTCCACTATGACGGTAAGATTGCCCAGCCTGTATTTGTTGGCAAGCATCACTGCCTCCCAGGTCTGCCCTTCCTGCAGTTCGCCGTCAGAAACAAGGCAATAAACGCGCCATTTTTTCTTTTCTGTTTTTGCCACTATTGCCATGCCCACGGCCTGCGAAAGGCCCTGCCCAAGCGGCCCTGACGAATTTTCTATGCCCGGAAGCGAGCCGCGGTGCGGATGCCCCTGCAACCTGCTGCCCAGCTTTCTCAATGTCAGAAGTTCCTCTTTCGGGAAATAGCCTGCATTCGCCAGGGCAGCATACAAAACAGGCGCAACGTGGCCATTCGACACCAGGAAGCGGTCCCGCCCTTCCCAGTCCGGTTTCTCCGGGTCGTGATAAAGTATGTTAAAGTAAAGTGCCGTGAATATGTCCGCCAGGCTCAACGAGCCCGCGGTGTGGCCAGAGCCGGCCTCGAGCAGCATCCTGACAACAGCCTGCCTTATGGTATTAGCGATAAGCTTCAGTTTTTTTATGCTGGTTATCTTTCTGAATAAAGCCATATCACACCTTCCCCCCTATCCGCGATGTATTCATTCCCCTATTGATGATATTATAGCATCTATAGCTTCTTTAATGTTAGCGCTATTAAACAATGCCGATGCGGCAACGAGCTTGTTCGCGCCGGCAGCCACCGCGCCGGCGGCGGTCGTCTGGTCTATCCCGCCGTCCACCTCGATGTTGGCATCCGGCCTTAGCTCTCTTATCTTTCTTATCTTTTGCTCGCATTCTTTTATGTATTTCTGACCCGAAAAGCCCGGGTTGACCGTCATGACCAAAAATTCGTCTGTTTCGTTGATATACGGCAAAAGACGCTCTATCGGCGTAGGGGGGTTTATAGTTATCCCCACCCTGGGGGCGGTTTTTTTTATTTTGTTCCAGCGGGCAGCGCCCAGTATTTCAACATTAACGAGATGCAGGGCCGAGGGAAACAATTTCATCCACTTTTCCGGCTCTGCATACATCCAGTGAAACTCGTAATTGAAATGCGGGTCAAGTTTTGGGAGCTCTGCCGGCAAAAGCGTGGTGTTCGGGACAAACCTGCCGTCCATCATGTCAAGCTGAACAGTTTTTAGATACGGCTTCACGCGGGCAAGTTTTGCAAGCATATCGTCCGCTGTCTTGGAAAGAATGGCCGCTATAAGCTCAACCATAATAAAAATTAACAGCAAAATTAATTAATATATATACATCTAAGGTTTACGATGCTTGGGATAGACTTGTTTGGAAAAAGGTGGAAGAACCCAACTGTTTTGGCCTCTGGCGTTCTCAGCACCACGCTCGGCAGCCTTGAAAGAATGGCGGAAGAAGGGGCGGGCGCGGTAACGACAAAATCCTTGACGCTTGAAGAGAGAGGGGGGCATGCCGGGCCGAACATAGTAGAAGTAAGCTGCGGCCTGCTTAATGCGATGGGCTACCCAAATCCCGGAATAGAGGAGGGGATAAGGGAGTTTAGCGGCTGGAAAATGGATGAACCGCTTATATTGAGCATCGCTGGCAAAAACGCTGACGAATTTGCAGCGCTGGCGGAAAAAATCTCTGCGAGCGGCTTCAGGCCCGCGGCCATAGAGGCAGCAATATCATGCCCGCACACCCCTGGGTATGGATTGATGGCTGAGCAGGCCGGGCCGGAGTTCGTTTCGAAGGTTGTCGGTGCAATAAAGGAAAAAACAAACCTGCCGCTTATAATAAAACTCTCAGCATCGGCTCCGGGCGAAGTCGCTGCTGCAAAGGCAGCCGAGGAGGCAGGCGCGGACGCAATAAATATGGGGAACACGATCGGGCCCGGAATGAAGATAGACATTGAAAGGCAAAAGCCCATCCTTGGATTCGGGCGCGGCGGATTGAGCGGACCGGCGATAAAACCAATAATGCTGAGATGCGTTTATGACATATACGATGCTGTTGAAATACCGATTATCGCCACCGGCGGCGTGGTAAGCGGAGAGGATGCCATAGAATACATTATGGCTGGCGCCACCGCCATCGGAATAGGGACAGGGATTTTTTACAGGACGCCGAGAGTTTTCAAAAAAGTAGCGATGGAAGCTGAAAGATGGCTCGCCGCACACGGATACAAAAGCATCAAAGAAATCAGGGGGGTCGCCCATGGATGAAAAGGGGATAATTACTGCAAAGATAACCAAGATAGAGAAGGAAAATGAACAAGTCACCACCTACATAACCAACGCCAGGCTTCCGGCCCAGCCAGGGCAGTTCATTATGGTGTGGCTGCCCGGTGTCGGAGAGAGGCCGATGGGGATAGCTGACAATGAGCCGCTTATGATTACGGTTGCGCATATTGGCGAATTCACGAATGCGATGAGGAAACTGAAAGAAGGTGATTTGCTTTCATTTCGCGGACCTTACGGAAAAGGATTTACATTGCCAAAAAAGAACGACAGGATATTGCTGGCGGGAGGAGGAACAGGAATTGTTCCACTTTATTTTCTGGCAAAAGCCGCAAAACAATGCGGAGCAAAAATAAAGATAGTTTTCGGCACCAGGACAAAAAGCGCTTTGTTTTACGAAACAAGACTGAAAAAAGTGGCGGATGAGCTTGCAATAACCACTGATGATGGCAGCAAAGGAATCAAGGGAAACGTGCTGGCAGGAATGATAGACCTGAAAAATTTTGACATGGCATATACGTGCGGCCCTGAAAGGATGATGGCTGCTGTCGTAAAAAAATCAGCGGAGAGCGGCGTAAGATGCGAAGCAAGCCTGGAGAGGCATATGAAATGTGGGTTTGGGATATGCGGCTCCTGCATGATAGGAAAATATCGCGTATGCGCTGACGGCCCTGTTTTTGACGGAGCTTTGCTACTGGAGGAGCCTGAATTTGGAAAAAGCAGGCGAAGCGCATCCGGAAGAAAAACAAACATATAACAAAAAGCCAGTGTTGCCAGAATACATTAAAGTGAACTGTGCGAGCGAAGCGACCGCTACTGCTTACAGTAGAAATACATCCGCTTAAAAAACAGAAGAAGGTGAAGCGAGTGCAGCGAAGCGGAACGAGCGTCCAGTTATGTTAGAATACATTAGAGGGAATTGTGCGAACGAAG